>NZ_JBIAVG010000002.1:0-650861 GCF_042893955.1 Streptosporangium sp. NPDC001559 | reverse complement strand
CCCCACACAAAAAACCACCTTTTTTTTTTGTTGGGGGCGGCCGCCCGCCGGGGGGGGGGGGGGGGGGGGGGGGGGGGGGGCGGGCCCCCCCCCCCCCCCGCCCGTGGACCAGGCACTATTCGTGAATGGGTGACATGTTTGTCCACTCCCGGTCACCATCCCGGTCACCGCCACCGTCGCCGGAGCGGGGTACGGCGGACCTCAGGAACGCAGTTCGGGGAACTGGTCGTCGCGCCACTCACCGGAGGAGCCGCCCTCGGCCGCGTCCCGTTCCGCGCGGCCCCTCAGCTCGACACGGCGGATCTTGCCGGAGACCGTCTTCGGCAGCCCGGAGAACTCCAGGCGCCGTATCCGCTGGTACGGCGCCAGCCGCTCGCGGGCGTGACGCAGGATGGCCAGCGCGGTCTCCCTGTCCGGCTCCCACCCGGCCGCCAGCGTGACGTAGGCCTTCGGCACGGCCAGGCGCAGCTCGTCGGGCGCGGGCACCACGGCGGCCTCGGCGACGGCCGGATGCTCGATGAGCACGCTCTCCAGCTCGAAGGGGGAGATCTTGTAATCGGAGGCCTTGAACACGTCGTCGGTGCGGCCGACGTAGAAGATGTAGCCGTCCGCGTCGCGGGAGGCGACGTCTCCGGTGTGGTAGTAGCCGCCCGCCATGGCCTCGGCGTTGCGCGTCTCGTCACCCCGGTAACCGGCCATCAGCGAGACGGGACGCTCGCCCAGGTCGACGCAGATCTCCCCCTCCTGGGCGCGCTCGCCGGTGACGGGATCGACCAGTACCACCGGGACCCCGGGCATGGGCAGCCCCATCGAGCCGGGCTTGACCGGTGTGCCGGGCACGTTGCCGACCGAGAGCGTGGTCTCGGTCTGTCCGAAACCGTCGCGGATCGTCAGCCCCCAGTGGCCGCGGACCTGCTCGATCACCTCGGGGTTCAGCGGTTCTCCGGCGGAGACCACCTCCCGCAGCCGCCCCGGCCCACCCGACAAATCAGCTTTTATCAGCATCCGCCAGACGGTCGGCGGTGCGCAGAACGTCGTCACCTCCGCCCTGCGGATCTGGGCGAGCAGCGCGCCGGCGTCGAACCTGCCGTAGTTGTGCACGAAGATCGTCGCCTCGGCGATCCAGGGCGCGAAGAAGCAGCTCCAGGCGTGTTTGGCCCACCCGGGGGAGCTGATGTTCAGGTGTACGTCCCCCGGCCGCACGCCGATCCAGTAGGCCGTCGTCAGGTGGCCGACCGGATAGGAGACCTGGGTGTGCTCGACCAGCTTCGGCCTGCTCGTGGTGCCCGAGGTGAAGTACAGCAGCAGCGGGTCGTCCGGCACGGTGCCCGGATGCGCGGCCGGGGGCGCGTCGAGGGTGTGGGCGTCACGGTAGGGAACCCAGCCCGCCGGGGCGCCGTCGACGCAGATCCTGATGTAGGTCCCCTCGATCCCGTCGAACTTGGCGGTGTCGGCGGCGTTGGCGATCACGTACCGGGCTCCGCCCCTGCCGATGCGGTCGGGCAGGTCGGCCGGGCCGAGCGCGGTGGTCGCGGGCAGGATCACCGCGCCCAGCTTCATCACCGCCAGCATCGACTCCCACAGCTCGATCTGGTTGTCGAGCATGAGCATGACGCGTTCCCCCCGGCGAACCCCCTGGGCCGCCAGGAACGCCGCGACCCGGTCGGAACGCCGGGCCATCTCGTCGAAGGTGTAGCGGGCCTCGGAGCCGTCCTCCTCGACGATCCACAACGCCGTACGGCCGTTGCCGCGCGCGATCGCGTCGAACCAGTCGACCGCCCAGTTGAAGGGACCCTCGAACCGGGGCCAGGCGAAGCGCCGCACCGCCTCCGCGTGCTCCCCGCCAAGTCCCAGCAGCAGGTCACGCGCCTGACGATAGATCTCCGTGTTACCGCTTTTCCCCATCGCACGACTCCTCTCTGCGGCACCTTACTCCGAGTGGCGCTCGGCACCGTTTCCGGAACAAAGGTCCTTTTCGTGAACCGGCCGGAAGGCACCGGCGTCATCGTGCGGGAGACCACAGCGGGCTCCCGGGTGAGTGAGGAGTCATGATGCGTGGGTCGAAGGCCGCCGCCGTACTGACCGCGGCGGGAGCGCTGGCGCTCTGCGCGCCGGCACAGGTCCAGGCGGAGACCGCGACGACGGCGGGACACGCCGCCGTGGCGAAGCCGTCCGAGGTTGCGGGCAGGTTGTTCCGGGCCTGGCTGGGGAGGGACCGCCGCGCGGCCTCCGCCGTGGCGACGCCCGCCGCGGTGAACACGATCTTCGGGTACCCGTACCGGACGCCGGACCGCTTCGCCGGTTGCGCCGGCAACGCCTGCCGGTTCGTCCACACGAGCGTCCGCGTCCCCGGCGGGCTCAACGGAATCCTGATGATCGTGTCGGGGTCGAAGGTGACCAGGGTCTACACCTCACGTCACGTCACCACCCCCGGCGGGGCCGCCACCCGCCTCTTCGGCGCCTGGCGGGCCGGAGACAGGAACCGCGGTCTTGAGGTCGCCTCGGCCGGGGCGGTGAGGACCCTGTTCAGGACCAGGTACGGCGGCGTCGGCTACATCTTCCAGGGATGCGAGTCCGAGCGCGGCGGACAGCGGTGCGCCTACTCCTACGAGGGCGGCGCCATGTTCATGCACGCGCGCAGGCTGTCGGCGGGGTCGGGGTACTGGATCAACTCGATCGACTACGTCGCGGACTGATTTTCGGACATCGCCGTCCCGGCACCGCGGCTGTCGGGACGGCCTCATCCATGAGACCTCCGGTTGCCGGTTCACCGTCCTGCGCACACCCTGACAGTGATCCCGTGAGGGATCCCTGAGGCCTCCGCCGTCCGCCATCGGGGCCTTTTCGCTCCACGCCCTCCCACAAGCAGGAAGGACCCCCCAAACGATGCGCCGCGTGCTCCTCGTCACCGCGTTCGCCGCTCCCCTCCTCGCCCTTCTCCCCGCCGCTCCGGCTCAGGCCATGCCCTGCGGGATGGGCCGCAGTTGCAGCACCACCTACTACTCCGACGACTCGCTCACCACCGCGGTCGGCGGCGAGTGGACCGACTGCTACGGCTACACCGCGAGCTGGGGGGTCTGGAGCGGTCACAGCACCTACTACGAGAGTGACTGCTGACAGTCCGCGGGGCCGTACGTCCGGGAAACGGAGGTGCGGCCCCACGCGTTCCGCGTCGCGGAAGGAAACGGATACACCGGTGTGACGTGCGCCACACTGCACTAATGTCCTTATTTTTCAGTACATATTCATGATAGTTATTTGGGCCAACGGGGATCTTGCTTCATCGCAGAAACGGGGAACCATGCTCGCGCCCACGACGGGAAACCATCACCAAGGGTGATCACACCGGTTCGCTCGGCGAACCGGCCGCTCTCCTCCCTCTTCACACCGACGCCACGGGGCAAGAAACGGCGCCGGTGAATCCCATGTCGGAGGAACCTGAAACCGCCCGCCGTTTCCAGGGGAAATGACGGGCGTCCGAACTCCACGCGACCCGTCACGGTCGGTGTGAACGCGTTTTCCGTGCGAAGAGGCATTCCCGTCGAATGTTCGCTCACGACATAGGACGCACATGCGAATTTCTCTTGGGGGCTCCCTGGGCCGGCTGGCCCTGGGCGTGACGACGGTGGCCGCTCTCACCGGCGGGACGGCCTTCCAGGCCCTGGCCGCACCGGGCGAAGGGCAGCCGCCGCAGACCGTGGCCGACGACGACGCGAGGGACGCCGTCGAGCAGGCCGCCGCTGAGCAGGCCGCCTCGCTGGGGCGGGCCGTCCCCGTGCCGGGGCTGACCGACGAGACCAGCACCACCGTGGCCAACCCCGACGGCAGCTTCACCTCCACGATCACCTCCGGCCCCTCACAGGTCAGGCGGAACGGCCAGTGGGTGGCCGTCGACACCGACCTGGTCGAGGAGGGCGGGGCGCTCAGGCCGCGCGCGGCGCGGGCGGACGTCAGGATCTCCGGCGGCGGCGACGGGCCGCTGGCGACGCTGACGGACGACGCGGGACGCGTGTTCTCCCTGCAGTGGCCCAAGCCGCTGCCCAAGCCCGTCGTCAAGGGGAACGTCGCGACGTTCACCGACGCCGCCGGACCCGCCGCCGACCTCGTCGTGACCGCGCTGCCCACCGGCTTCCGGCACGACGTGGTGCTGCGGGAGCGGCCCTCGGGCCCGCTCGAACTGCGCATCCCCGTCCAGACCACCGGGGTCGCGCTGTCGGAGTCCCCGGCGGGACGGCTGCTGCTGACCGACACCGAGGGCGCGGGCAACGGCGAGGTCGTCGCCTCGGCGTCGCAGCCGCTGATGTGGGACTCGCGCGGGCACGGCAAGCCCCGCGGCAAGGCGGTCTCGGTGATCGACACAAGGGTCGAGACGGAGAACGGCTCGACGACTCTGGTCCTCAAGCCGGACCAGGCGTTCCTGTCCAACCCCGCGACCGTCTACCCGGTGACCGTCGACCCGACGACCACCCTGCCCATCGAGGCGGACACCGACGTCGCGACCTCCTGGAACTCGCACCCGGGCGACGTCCTGATCATCGCCGGGACGATGCTGAAGGAGGACCAGAGCGGCAGCGACGTCATGCGCTCCCTGCTGAGGTTCGACACCCACGCGCTGAACAGGAAGAAGGTCCTGTCGGCCCGGCTCGGGCTGTGGAACGTCGAGACCAGCGCCTGCGGCAGGCGGGTCGGCTCGGGCCTGACCGTGCAGCGCCTCACCGGCGCCTGGAACGAGCACAACCTGACCTGGGCGAACAAGCCCCCGGCGACCTCGGCGGGCGCCACGACCAACCGTGAGGGTCGCGGCCGTACCTGGACCGCCCCCTGCCGCCGCGGGGCGGGCTACCTGCGCTGGGAGGTGACCTCCATCGCCCGCGCCTGGGCCTCCGGCGCCCCCAACCACGGCGTCCAGCTGCGCAGCGCCAACGAGTCCGAGGCCAACAACTGGCGTGCGTTCGCCGCCTCGGAGAACAAGGAGGAGGGCGTCGGGCAGCCGACGCTCACCGTCACCTACCGGCGGCACTGACCCCTCGCCGACCCCTTTCACCGACCCAGGACCGGCCCCGCCGGGCGGGCGCGTCGCGCTCACCCGGCGGGGCCGGTCCGCGTACACGGTCGTGCGGACGGCCAGGGCTCAGTACGGTCTAAACAGAGGGCGTCGCCACGGGGGCGGCGAACCGTACAGCGAAAGGGCGCGCATGACCACCGAAGCGATCCACGGCGGCGGCGACGAGCTTCCCTCCGGCGGGGAGAGCGATTCGGCCTGGGTGGTCGAGGAGGCCTCCCTGGTCCTGGTCGAGGTGACGCTCAACGCGGTGGCCGAGATGAGCGACCTGTCGCTCACCCAGTTGCGGGTGCTGCTGGCGGTCGACCGGCACGGCCCGCTCAACCTCAGCACGCTCGCCGCCCATCTCAGCATGTCGATCTCGGCCACGGGCCGGATGGTCGACCGGCTCGACGGCGCCGGGCTGCTGACCCGTTTCCCCGCCCCGCACAGTCGCCGTGAGATCCGCATCGAGACCGCCGAACGGGGCCGGGAGACGCTGCGGCGGTTGCGCTCGGCCCGTCGCAGGCGCATCGGCGCGGCGCTGGAGCGACTGACGCCCGGGACGCGGCAGGCCCTCGCCCGGGGGCTGCAGGAGTTCACCGCGGTCGCGCAGGACGAGGACGATACCGACCTTCTCTCCTGAAGCCCCGCTTTCCCCATGACAACCCCACACATCCAGCCATAAAGGTCAGTTCACGACGGCCCGCATCAATGGCTCATTTTCCTTCCTCATGCCCCCCTGGCGTGCAGAAAACCCCGAAAACGCTCCTCCGGGCGACCCTTTCCGTCATTCCGGAGGACCGTCTCGCACGTTTCGGGCCTGAAAGAATCGACAGGCCGAGCAGATGGATTCCCCCGTTAACCATCGCATGATAGAAACACTTTCCTTGACGAAAGTGTTGCCCGACTGCTGACTCCGGTTGTTTCCATGCGGCAATGAGGCCGCCACCGACAGCGGGCAGCTCCACACAGTGAACATCAGGAGCGGCGCGGGCGTGATGACGCATGCCCGCCGAGGGGGTTCCATGGTTCCTCGGACAGCGCGTGACAGAACCGACCGGGCGGCGGCAGCCGCGACGGAGATGCTCCTCCAGGCGGGCAGGTTACTGCACCGCTCGGAGACAACCCCCGACCTGCGGGCCGTCTTCCGCGGCGACCAGGCCGTCAACGACGCCCCCTACCGGGAGCGATGGGCGCACGACAAGGTGGTGCGCTCGACCCACGGGGTGAACTGCACCGGATCGTGCTCCTGGAAGGTGTACGTGAAGGACGGGCTGATCACCTGGGAGACCCAGCAGACCGACTACCCCTCCGTGGGCCCCGACCGGCCGGAGTACGAGCCGAGGGGGTGCCCGCGCGGGGCCTCCTTCTCCTGGTACACCTACTCTCCGACCAGGGTCCGCCACCCCCACGCCCGCGGCGTCCTGGTACGGATGTACCGGGAGGCCAGAGCCAGGCTCGGCGACCCCGTCGCGGCCTGGGCGGAGATCACCTCGGACCCGGAGAGACGACGGCGCTACCAGTCGGCGCGCGGCCAGGGCGGGCTGGTGCGGATCGGGTGGGACGAGGCGCTGGAGATCGCCGCCGCCGCGCACGTCCACACCATCATGAAGTACGGTCCCGACCGCGTCGCGGGCTTCTCCCCCATCCCCGCCATGTCGATGGCCTCGCACGCGGTCGGCGCGCGTTTCATGTCGCTCATCGGCGCCCCCATGCTGTCCTTCTACGACTGGTACGCCGACCTGCCGGTGGCCTCGCCCCAGGTCTTCGGGGACCAGACCGACGTGCCGGAGTCGGCCGACTGGTGGGACGCGGCCTACCTGATGCTGTGGGGGTCGAACGTCCCGGTCACCCGCACCCCGGACGCGCACTGGATGGCCGAGGCCCGCTACCGGGGCCAGAAGGTCGTCGTGGTCTCACCCGACTACTCGGACGCGACGAAGTTCGCCGACGAGTGGCTGCACCCGCACCCGGGCACGGACGGCGCGGTCGCCATGGCGATGGGACACGTCATCCTGAACGAGTTCTTCGTCGAGCGCACCGTGCCGTACTTCACCGACTACGTCAGGCGCTTCACCGACCTGCCGTTCCTGGTCGCGCTGGAGGAGCACGAGACGGGCGGATACGTGCCCGGCAAGTTCGTCACCGCCGCCGACCTGGCACCGGACGACGCCCCGAGAGAGGGGGCCGACCGGTGGCGGCCGGTGCTCGTCGACGCGGTCACCGGTGAGCCGGTCGCGCCCAACGGCACCCTCGGCGAACGCTGGACCGAGGAGGGCGCGGGCCGGTGGAACCTGGACCTGGGCGCGGTCGAGCCGCTGCTCAGCCTCCACCCGCCGCAGGGCGGCGAGACCGCCGAGATCCTGCTGCCCCGCTTCGACTCCGGCCTCGGTGAAGGCGACGGGGAGACGGGCGCGGTGCGGCGCGGGGTGCCGGTGCGGCGGATCGGCGGGCGCCTGGTGACCACCGTCTTCGACCTGCTCCTCGCCCAGTACGGCGTGCGCCGTCCCGGCCTTCCCGGACGGTGGCCGGACGGCTACGACGACGCCGACTCCCCCTGCACCCCGGCCTGGCAGGAGCGGATCACCTCGGTCCCCGCCGAACGGATCACCCGGATCGCCAGGGAGTTCGCCACGACCGCGGAGAAGACCCGGGGCCGGGCGATGATCGTGATGGGCGCGGGCACCAACCACTGGTTCCACTCCGACACGATCTACCGCTCGTTCCTCTCGCTGCTGCTGCTGACCGGTTGCCAGGGCGTCAACGGCGGCGGGTGGGCGCACTACGTGGGCCAGGAGAAGGTACGGCCGCTGGCCGGATGGCAGCAGCTGTCCACGGCCGCCGACTGGGTGCGTCCCTCACGGCAGATGGCGGGCACGCCGTACTGGTACGTGCACACCGACCAGTGGCGCTACGAGCGTTTCTCCGCCGACGCGCTGTCCAGCGCGACCGGGCGGAGGCTGTTCGCGGGACGGCACACCGCCGACCTCGTCGCGCAGTCGGCCAGGCTCGGCTGGATGCCGTCGTATCCGACCTTCTCCGCCAACCCCCTGGAGCTCGGGGCCAGGGCGCGGGCCAGTGGGAAGGACCCGGCGCTGTGGGCGGCCGAGGAGATCGCGGAGGGCAGGGTCGGCTTCGCCTGCGAGGATCCGGACGCGCCGGAGAACTGGCCGAGGGTGCTGACGGTGTGGCGGGCCAACCTCATCGGCTCCTCGGCCAAGGGCAACGAGTACTTCCTGCGGCACCTGCTCGGCGCCCCCGACAACGCCACCGCCCAGGAGGCGCCCGCAGGCGACAGGCCCCGCGAGGTGGAGTGGCGCGACGAGGCGCCGCGCGGCAAGCTCGACCTGCTGCTCTCGCTGGACTTCCGGATGACCTCGACCACGTTGTTCTCCGACCTGGTGCTTCCCGCCGCGACCTGGTACGAGAAGCACGACCTGTCCAGCACCGACATGCACCCGTACGTGCACGCCTTCTCCCCCGCCATCAGCCCGCCCTGGCAGGCCCGCACCGACTTCGAGATCTTCCACGGTCTGGCACGCAGGTTCTCCGAGCTGGCCGCGGGGCGCCTGGACGTCGCCCACGACCTGGTCGCCACCGCGCTGCAGCACGACACACCTGGTGAGACGGCCCAGCCCGGCGGCTGCGTTCCCGACTGGCGCGGCGGCGACGTCCCGGCGCGGCCGGGCCACAACCTGCCCGCGCTGACCCTCGTCGAACGTGACTACACCGCCGTCGCCGCCAAGCTCGCCTCCCTCGGCCCGCTGCCGGAACAGGTGGGCCTGACGGTCAAGGGCGTCACCGTCGGCACCGCGCCCGAGGCGCGCTGGCTGACCGCGCGCTGCGGGCAGGCCGGGGACGGCCCGGCGGCGGGCAGGCCGCTGCTGGACAGCGACGTCAAGCTGTGCGAGGCGATCCTGGCCCTGTCCGGCACCACGAACGGGCGGGTCGCCGCCGAGGGCTTCACCAGGCTCGGCGAACGCTGCGGCCCCGGCTCCGGCATGGCCGAACTGGCCGCCTCCGTCGCCGAGCGCCGGGTGGTCTTCTCCGACACCCAGGACCGTCCCGTGCAGGTCGGGGCGAGCTTCGAGTGGTCGGGCAAGGAGGCCCCCGACCGCCGCTACGCGCCGTTCACCGTCAACGTCGAGCACGCCAAACCGTGGCACACCCTCACCGGGCGCCAGCACTTCTACCTCGACCACGACTGGATGGCCGAGCTGGGCGAGCAGCTCCCGGTCTACCGGCCGCCGCTGGACATGACGGCCCTCGGCGAGGGCGGCGTCGGCGAGCACGGCGGGGCGCAGCAGGAGGGCCGCGCGGTGACCGTCCGCTACGTCACCCCGCACTCCAAGTGGTCCATCCACTCCGAGTACCAGGAGAACCTGCTGATGCAGACCCTGGCCAGGGGCGGCCCCGTCATCTGGGTCAGCGTCGAGGACGCCCGGGCCGCCGGGATCGCGGACAACGACTGGATCGAGGCGGTCAACGCCAACGGCGTCGTCGTCGCCCGCGCCGTGGTCTCCCACCGGATGCCGCAGGGCACCGTCTTCATGTACCACGTGCAGGAACGCCTGGTGAACGTGCCGAAGTCGCAGGCCACGGGCCGCCGGGGCGGCGTGCACAACGCCCTCACCAAACTGCTGATCAAGCCGACCCACCTCATCGGCGGATACGGCCAGCTGTCCTTCGCGCCCAACTACTACGGGCCGACCGGCAACCAGCGTGACGCGGTGACCGTCATCCGCCGTCGTTCCCAGGAGGTGCAGTACTGATGCGCGTGATGGCTCAGATCGCCATGGTGATGAACCTGGACAAGTGCATCGGCTGCCACACCTGCTCCGTCACCTGCAAGCAGACATGGACCAACCGGGCGGGCACCGAGTACGTCTGGTTCAACAACGTCGAGACCCGTCCCGGGCAGGGCTATCCCAGAGGTTACGAGGACCAGGACAAGTGGAAGGGCGGCTGGCGGCTGCGCAACGGCAGGCTGGTGCCGCGCTCCGGCGGCCGGATCAGGCGCCTGAGCCGGCTGTTCGCCAACCCCGAACTGCCGTTGCTCGACGACTACTACCAGCCGTGGACCTACGACTACGAGAACCTCATCAACGCCCCGCTGGGCGACGACGTGCCCACGGCCGCGCCCCGCTCGCTCATCGACGGCTCCCCGACGGCCGTCACCTGGGGGCCCAACTGGGACGACGACCTGGGCGGCGGCCCCGAGCACCTGGCGGGCGACCCGGTGCTGCGCAAGGTCAGCCAGGAGGTGCGGCTGGAGTACGAACGCTCCTTCATGTTCTATCTGCCGCGCATCTGCGAGCACTGCCTCAACCCGTCCTGCGTGGCCGTCTGCCCCTCCGGCGCGATGTACAAGCGGCTTGAGGACGGCATCGTCCTGGTCGACCAGGACAGGTGCCGGGGCTGGCGGATGTGCGTCAGCGGCTGCCCGTACAAGAAGGTGTACTTCAACCACGACAGCGGCAAGGCGGAGAAGTGCACGCTGTGCTACCCGCGGATCGAGGCCGGGGCGCCGACCGTCTGCTCCGAGACGTGCGTCGGCAGGCTGCGCTACCTCGGGGTGATGCTCTACGACGCCGACCGGGTCGGGGAGGCCGCCGCGACGCCTAAGGAGGAGGACCTCTACCCGGCCCAGCTCGACTGCTTCCTCTCGCCCGACGACCCCGAGGTGGTCGCCGCGGCGGAGGCGGCGGGCATCCCGCACGACTGGATCCTGGCCGCCAGGCGCTCCCCGGTGAACGCGCTCATCACCCGTTACCGGGTCGCGCTGCCGCTGCACCCGGAGTACCGGACCATGCCGATGGTCTGGTACGTGCCGCCGCTGTCCCCGGTGGTGGACGCGCTGGCCGGGACCGGCAACGACGGGGAGGACGCGGACAACCTCTTCGGCGCGATCGACGCGCTGCGCATCCCGCTGGAGTACCTGGCGGGACTGTTCACCGCGGGCGACACCGCCCCGGTCGAGGCGGCGCTGCGCAGGCTCGCGGCGATGCGCTCGCACATGCGGGCGCTCAACCTCGGCGAGGAGCCGGACCCCACGGTCGCGGAGGACGTCGGGATGCGGCCCGGGGAGATCGAGGAGATGTACCGCCTGCTCGCCCTGGCCAAGTACGACGAGCGGTACGTGATCCCCACCGCCTACGCCGCGGGCGCGGGGCGGGCGGACGCGGCGGCGGGGTGCAGCCTGGACGGACCGGGCGGCCCCGGCATGACGGAGGACATGTTCGCGGGGATGAGGGCGGGAGCCGACGCCGCCGCCTTCCACGCGTCACCGATCCCGAACGGCGGCGACGAGCGGCGCGGGCGGTTCAACCTGTTCGGCTGGGACGGCAAGGGCCGGCCCGACGGCCTGTTCCCGCCCCGGAGAGGAGAGGCCGGATGAACCACGCCGTCGTCCACCAGGCCGCCTCCCTGCTGCTCGCCTATCCGGGTCCCGCCTGGCCCGGCCACCTCGACCTGGTAGCGCGGGCCCTGGCCGTCGTCCCGACGCCGCCGGCCCGCCTCCTGCTGCGCTTCTGCGACCACGTGCGGGAGCAGGACACCCTCGACCTCGCCGGCCGGTACGTCGCGACCTTCGACCGCAGCGGCCGCCGTACCCTGCACCTGACCTACTACACCGACGGCGACACCAGACGGCGGGGCGCCTCCCTCGTCGAGATCAAGGCGCTCTACCGCGACAGCGGCTGGCAGCCGGAGGAGACGGAACTGCCCGACTTCCTGCCGCTGATGCTGGAGTTCGCGGCCCGCTGCCCCGAACGGGGCGGGCCACTGCTGCGCGGGCACCGGGCGGCGCTCGACCTGCTGTCCGCCGCCCTGCACAAGTACCGCAGCCCCTACGCCGACGTGCTCGACGCCGTGCGCGCGACCCTGCCTCAGGCGAGCGCGCGGGAACGCCGGGCGGTGGGCGAGATCGCGCAGGCGGGGCCGCCCTCCGAGAGCGTCGGCCTCGACCTCACCCCCTATCCAATGGTCACTCAGCACTCCAGCCAGGGAGCCCGCCGGTGAGACATCTGCAGATCGCGTTGTGGGGCGTACTGCCCTACCTCGTCCTCGTCCTGTTCGTCGCGGGCAGCGTCTGGCGCTACCGCTACGACCGCTTCGGGATGACCACCCGATCAAGCCAGCTGCACGAGAGCCGCCTGCTGCGCGTGGCGGGGCCGCTCTTCCACTACGGCCTGCTGTTCGTCATCGCGGGCCACCTCGTCGGGCTGCTCGTCCCCGAACGGCTGACCGAGGACATGCACATCACCGAGTCCCTCTACCGCGCGAACGCGCTGTTCGTCGGTGGCCTGGCCGGGATCGCCGCCGTCTGCGGGCTCACCCTCCTGCTGTGGCGAAGGCTGCGGGTCAGGGCCGTCAGGCAGGCGGGCGTCCGTGGTGACCGCCTGGTCTATCCGGTGCTGGTCACCGTCCTGCTCGCCGGGGTCGCGGCCACCCTGATCGGGGCGAGGACGGGCTCCTACGACTACCGGCTCGGGGTCTCGGTGTGGTTCAGGAGCCTGTTCGAGCTGGAGCCCGACGTGCCCGCCATGGCGAACGCCCCGCTGCTCTTCCAGGTGCACACCCTGCTCGGCATGGCCCTGTTCGCGCTGTGGCCGTTCAGCAGGCTGGTGCACGCCTTCGGCGTCCCGCTGGGTTATCTGGTGCGCCCCTACGTCGTCTATCGGTCGCGGGCCACGCTCGCGGGCCGGGGCGGGACGCGCTGATCCCATGACCACTTCACCCCTCCCCGCCCCGGTCGCTCTGGTCTCGGTCAGGATGCCCATGACCGTCACCCCTCACCTGCTGACCCGGACCCCCCACCCGCCGAGTGGACCGACCACCTTTCTCGTCACGTTGGGCCTGCTGCGCACCCACTGGCAGCTCCTCGCCCTCATGCTCGCCGTGGCCATCGCCACGGCCGTGCTCCTCACCGTCAACCGCCAGGCCAGGCGTCCCCGCCTCCTGACCCCCACCACCGAGCTGCTCACCTTCCTGCCCGCGGAGCCGTCCTCGGCCTCGGCGCCGCTCCCGTCGGCCCTGACGGCCCCGGCGCCGAGGCCCGTGCGAAAGAAAAAGGACAACAGCCTGCCTCCGGTCAAGGAGACCGCGGCACGGCGGGCCGCGGAGATCCTGGTGGCGACGATGCCCACCCCGTTGTGGCCGATGGCCAGGGCCAGGGCCGTACGACTGCTCGCCCGGGGGGACTCCGCCCGTGAGGCGGAGGTCCGCCGCCGCCTGAACCTGTCGCGGACGGCCCTCGCGGAGGCCGCCCCGGCCGAGACGGAGACCGTCCACCGCGCCGTCGTCCAACAGTGGAACCTGGCGTTCATCGCCACCCGGGGAAGGGACCCCCACACCCCCGCCCTGCTGCACGCCTTCAGCGACACCTTCGCCCACCTGCTCGTCACCGCGGTCCCCGGACGGGACCCCGACCCCCGCTGAGGACACTCCGGCACCCGCGCCCACCGGTCGCGGGTGCCGGGAAGTCGGATCGCGGCGGCCGTACCCGGCGGTGGACAGGGGGAGCGCGGGGTGCGTCCCGGTGGCACGGAACGCCAAGGAAGGCGCCGTGTTTCCGCGTCACACGGAATAAGCGGAGCGTGAACAAGAATCAGGTCGGCCGATCTTTCTGATTGATTATGGAAGATCCCCGGAATTGCATCACACCAGGCCGGAACCATTGATCACTTTTTCCCCGCATTAACGACCTGTTCGACACAACCAATTCGGACTCTATAACAAAACATCATCGGCGAAACAAATACATTGCAGTGCACAATGCCGAATGGTTCCCTCGTTGGCGTACCTGGATAGCTGATTCTTCCGCTGCCGGTCCCTCCACGGGGGAGGTTTGGGCAATGCTCGCCATCGGTCGACTTCGTCGTGCCCGAATTCTGATTCCACTTGTCGTCTCGACGCTCGTCGCGTCGTTTCTCACGGTGCCGGACGTGCCTCCCGCGGTTGCCGCGCCGCCGCCGGTTCCGCAGGCCAGGCCCGGTCCCGGCCCCGTCGAACGCCCCCTGCCCAGGGGGATACGCCCGGACAGGGCGTTCAAAGCCGGCGAACGGCCTCCGGTCGTACCCCTGGGGGCGAAGGCCGCGGGTGAGCCGGTCGGGGTCAGCGGGGAACGCTGGACGTCCCTCACCGGAAAAGGCGCGAGAAAAGCCGCGGACGACGGGTTCACCGATCTGTCGCTGCAGCCGGGTTACGTGCTGGGCGACACCTCGCTGGTGACCTACTTCAACGTCGGCCAGGCCGATCCCTCGTGGACGGCCGCGCGGGTGCGGCTGTACGACGCCGAGTCGCAGACCGAACAGACCTCCACCCTGGTGGGGCGCCCCGACCTGCAACGGTCCTACTGCGGCGGCGCGGGCGACCTCTGCCGTTCCTTCGGCGCCGCCGACGGCTGGACGCTGGAGACCGGCAGGGAGTACTTCGTCACCGTCGCCGCCGTCTACGACGACGGCCGCGAGGTGGTCTCCGCCCCGTCGGACCGCTCGGTCCCGCGCGAGACCGTGGACCCGCCGCCGGTCCCGAACGAGCAGGCCTCGGGCTGTGGGTGCGGCAACGCGCTGGCGTTGACCGCCGCGGGCCAGGCCTCCAGGGCGCTGGGCGTCAACACAGGCACCGGTGCCTTCGTGCGGACCGAGCAGGACCTGGCGATGGCCTCGTACGGCCCGCAGTTCGTCTCGGCGCGCACCTACTCCTCGATGAACCGGGGCGCGAGCCCTCTCGGTCCCGGCTGGGCCTGGTCCTACGACATGCGGGTGAGCGTGGGCGAGGACGGCGTGGCCGTGGTGCGCGCGGAGGACGGCGCCCAGGCCCGCTACGCCCCGGCCGGGGACGGCGGATACAGACGCCCGCCCGGCGTGCGCTCCGCCCTGCGCGAAACGGCGGACGGCTGGGAGCTGACCACGCCGCGGCAGGTGCGCTACGGCTTCGACGATCAGGGACGCCTCGTCTCGATCCGCAACGCGCGCGGCGTCGGGGTGCGGCTGGCCTACGAGGGGCTCGGGGTCAACGTCACCGACGCCTCGGGCCGGGTGGTCTCGGTGCGGATCGAGGGCGGCCTGATCCGGGAGATCAAACTCCCCGACGGCCGCAACGTGAACTACTTCTACACCTCCGGGCTGCTCACGTCGGTGATCGACGCCCGCGGGTTCACCTGGAGGTACCGCTACCACGCCGACACCCTGCTGTCGCAGGTGGCCGACCCGCACAACGTGGCGATCGTCTCCAACGACTACGGCGCCGACGGCCGGGTGACCGCGCAGCGCGACGGCCTGGGCAAGCAGACCACCTTCGCCTGGGACGCCGCCAAACAGGAGGCCACCACCACCGACCCCGACGGGGTGGTGCTCTGGGACGGGTACCGGGGCAACACGCTGGTGTACTCCCAGCGCGGCACCGGCGACTCCGACAACCACCGCTACGACCGGGAGCTCAACCGGAACCTGGTGGTCAACGGCAAGCAGCACCAGCACGAGGCGACCTTCGACGCCAACGGCAACCGCCTCCAGACCAAGGCGCCCCAGCCGCTCGGCTTCTCCGAGAAGACCCGGTTCGACGAGCGCAACAACCCCACCACCCACACCGACGCCAACGGCCAGGTGTGGAAGGACACCTACAACGAGTTCAACGAGCTGGTGCGCAGCGAGGACCCCGAGGGCCACGCCATCACGCACACCTACGACTCCCGCGGGTCGCGGACCTCGACGACCGACCAGCGCGGCAAGGTGAGCCACTACGAGTACCTGCCGCAGGGCGATCCGAACGCCGGACTGCTCAAGGCGGCGATCTCCCCCTCCGGACGGCGCAGCGAGGTCGTCTACGACGCCACCGGGCGTCAGACCGCCACGGTCGACCCGCGCGGCACCGTACCGGGCGGCAACCGGGCGGCCCACACCACCCGCTACGCCTACGACGCCCAGGACCGGGTGACCGGCACCCTTGAGCCGGGCAAGAACGGCGCCTGGCGCAGCGGGTTCGACGAGACCGGCCGCCTGGTGCGCAGACAGACCCCGACCGAGGCCACGACCGACTACTTCTACTTCGCCAACGGCCTGCTCAAGACGGTCGACGACTCCCGGCGCACCACCACCTACACCTACACCGACGCCGGACGGCGGGCCTCGACGCAGGCGCTCCTGCGTACCAGGGCCCCCATCACGACCACCTACGGCTACGACGGCAAGGGCCTGCTCAAGACGGTCACCTCGCCACGCGGCAACGAGCCCGGCGCCAACCCGGCCGACTTCACCACCACCTACTTCTACGACGCCGACGACAACCCGATCCGGGTACGGCACCCCTATCCCGGCGGCGGGTTCACCGAGCGCGACATCAAGGTCGACGCTCTGGACCGGACCACGAACAAGACCGACGAGCTGGGCAAGGAGTCGGCGTTCGGGCGCGACAACAACGGCCAGGTCACCTCCACCACCGACGCGCTCGGCCGCAGGACCACCATGGGTTACGACCGCAGCGGACGGCAGACCGAGATCAAGGACCCGGCGGGCAAGACCACCCGCACCGAGTACGACGCGGCGGGCAACCGGATCAGAGAGACCAACGCCGAGGGCGGCGTGACCACCTGGAAGTACGACGACGACGGCCTGCTGACCGGCGTCACCGAACCGCGCGGCAACGTCGAGGGCGCCGACCCCGCCCGCTTCACCACCCGCTACGAGTACGACCGGGCGGGCAACCAGGTCAAGTCCGTCGACCCGCTCGGCGGCACCACGACCGCCGTCTACGACGCGAGCAACCGGGTCACCTCGGTGACCGACGCCAAGGGACGCACCACCTACCGGACCTACCGGGAGGACGACCTCCCGGCCACGGTGCACACCCCGGAGACGCCCTACAACCCGAACGACCCGACGGCCCGCTCCACCGTCTACACCTACAGCACCGACGGGCTGCTGGAGTCGGTGCGCGACCCACTGGGCCGCTACACCCGGATGTCCTACGACGACGCCGGACGCCTGATCACCAAGGCCGATCCGCTGTCGCGGCGGGTCGAGGTCACCTACGACGCCGAGAGCAACCCGCTGACCGCGATCACCGTCAACGGTCCCGAGTGGGTCAGCCCCGAGGAGCGCCTCAAGCGGACCGTCGTCAGCACCTACGACATCCTGAGCCGCCGTACCAAGACCGCGCTGGGCTCGCAGGGGCCGGCCTACACCTTCGGCTACGACGCCAAGGACCGCACCACCTCCTACGGTGACCCCACCGGGGTGCGGGAGGTCGGCTACGACGACGAGGACCAGATCCTCAAGGTGACCCGCAAGACCGCCGGCCAGGCCGACGAGACCTTCTCCTACGGCTACGACGAGCGCGGCAACATCACCTCCCGCACCTACCCCGACGGCACCGCGGTCACCTTCGCCTACGACGGCGACGGCAGGCAGACCGAGCAGAAGGTGACCGGCGGCACCGCGGGCGCGGGCGCCGAGTGGCGCTTCGGCTACGACGTGGCGGGGCGGCGCACCAGCACCACCCTGCCCGGCGGCACGGGCCTGACCGAGAGACGGGCCTACGACGACGCCGGGCGGCTGACCCGCATCGCCACCGCGAACGGCGACGCCGATCCGGTCTCGGCCTTCGACCTCACCCTGGACCAGGTCGGCAACCCCACCAAGGTCGTCACCACGCGCGGCACCGCGAGCGAGTCGGTTTCCTACGCCTACGACACGGTCGACCGGGTCACCTCGGCCTGCTACTCGGCCACGAGCTGCGCCACCGGCTCGCAGATGGCCGGGCGGATCGACTACACCTACGACCTGGTCGGCAACCGCCTCAGCCAGAAACGCACCGGTACGGCGGGCGACGACACCACCGTCTACGCCTACGACGAGGCCGACCAGCTGACCCGCGAGACCGTGACCCGGCCCGGCTCCAGCGTCGCCCGCGACTTCGCCTACGACGTCAACGGCAACCAGATCCGCGCGGGCGCCGACCGGTTCGAGTACAACCTCGACAACAGCCTCGCCAAGGCCACCGTCAACGGCAACTCCACCATCTTCGCCTACGACGCCACCGGCCTGCGCCTGTCGGCGACCACCGCGGGAGCCGGTGGCACCGTCTCGGCGATCCAGCGCTGGAGCTGGGACGTCAACGGCACTCTGCCGCAGATCGCGCTGGACACCACCGTCAACGCGGGCGGCGCCGTCGTCGAGAGGCAGGGCTTCACCTACGGCCCCGAGGACGAGCCGCTGGCCCTGCTGGCCGGCGGCGCGCACTCCTACACCCACGACTGGCTCGGCGGCGTCGCCAACATGGTCTCGCCGTCCGGCCAGATCGAGGCGGGCTACGACTACGACCCGTTCGGCAACCCCCGCACGGGCACCACCCTCACCGCCGGAGCCGCCGGGCGGGCGACCCCGCCGCCGGGAGGGGCCGGAGCCGCCGGGCGGAGCGGAGCCGGCACGCCCGAACGGAGCGCCGCGGCGGGCCCGGACAACCCGCTGCGGTTCACCGGCGCCTACCAGGACAGCACGACCGGCGACGGCAACTACTACCTGCGCGCCCGCAACTACAACCCCGGCACGGGCCGCTTCGGCAGCGTCGACCCCATGCCGACCGGTGCCGGCGCCACCTCCGCCTACACCTACGCCTCCAACAACCCCCTCGTCTACACCGACCCCACCGGCATGGTGAACGCGGCGGCGGACGGCGGCGGCAGTACCGCACCCGGTCAGGAGGCCGAGTCCGGGCCCAGCCCCGAGGACGTCGCCAAGGCCCAGCAGCTGCAGAACAAGAGCGTGCTGGACGTCATCCTGGAGGCGGGCGGCCAGATCCTCATGGAGATCATGGGGATCAACGACATCGTCAACTGCCTCAACGGCGACATCGGCTCCTGCGTGATGGCCGTGATCGGGGCGCTGCCCTGGGGCAAGATCTTCAAGGCCAAGAAGATCGCCGAGGCGATCTGGCGGGCGGGCAAGGCCGTCTTCGCCTTCTTCGAGGAACTCAAGTGGGCCAAGGCCATCCTGCGCGGCGCGGAAAAGGCGGCCGAGGCGGCCAAGGCCGCGGCCGCGAGGGCGGCCAGAGCGGCGGCGGAGAAGGCTGCGGCGGCCAAGGCGGCGGCCGAGGCCTACGCCAAGAAGGTGGCCGCCGAAGCAGCCGAGAGATCCAAAGCCCTCGCCGCCAAGGCCAAGGCCAAGACGAAACCCAAGGCGGCGTCGGAGAGGCCCCGTTTCGACAGGCCGAGCTGCAAACCCGGCAACAGCTTCGTCGCCGGCACACCCGTGCTCATGGCCGACGGCACCGTCAAACCCATCGAAAAGGTCGACCTGGGCGACCGGGTCGTCGCCACCGACCCGGAAACCGGCCAGACCTCTGCCGAACCGGTCGTGAGGCTGATCGTCGGCGAGGGCGACAGGAACCTGGTCCGCGTCACCGTCGACACCGACGGCGACAGGGGATCCGCAACCGGCCGGATCGTGGCGACCGACGGCCACCCGTTCTGGGTCGAGAGCGCACACGAGTGGCTCGAAGCCGGCGAACTCCAGCCCGGCATGTGGCTGCGTACCAGCTCCGGCACCCACGTCCAGGTCACCGCGCTCAAGAAGTGGACCGCCCACGAACGCGTCCACAATCTCACCGTCGCCGACCTCCACACCTACTACGTGGTCACCGGCGGCACCTCGCTCCTTGCCCACAACGACGGCTGCGACTTCATCGGCCCCAAGGACCATGTGGCGCTCGGAAGACGTGACTTCAAACTGAACGAGTTCTCGGAGAAGGTCGGCGCGCGGAATCTCCTCGGAGCGACAAGCGCGACGTGGCGGGACGAGGTCCAGTCGGCGATCGCCAGGGTCGGACGCGGCGAGGGCGAGATCTCGTTCATGCTGGACGGTCTCCCCGGCGCCAACCGCGGGCCCGCGAAGGCACTGGAGATCGCCAGGAACACCAACTCTCGTGATCTGCTGCACACCCAGTGGGAGCTGTTGCAGGTGGACGCGGCGGGCATCATGGATCAAGTCAACTTCTTCCGCTGGAACCGTAGGCTCAACGACTGGGCTGGTGTGGGATGAACATGTCGATCGAGAACGGACGGCTCCCGCTCGTCCTGCCGGGGCGGTTCAAGCCCTGGGCGATCGAGGTGGGGCACAGCAAGGTGCTGCTGCGAGGTTTCCAGGGTGACCCCGAGGACGAGGAGCGGCCGAGGGTGTTCGACGTTCTGTTCCAGGACGTCTCACGGATCTCCCTGCCCGCCCTCCACTTCGGTTTGCGCCTCACCGTCGCCGATCCCGAGGTGACACGCTCGGAGGAGCGCCGGGTCGGAGAGAACTGGGGAAAGGCGAGGATGTTCCTCCTGGACCAGGACAGAGACTCCGACTACGTGGTCGCGGGGTTCGTGTTCTGGGCGGAGGTGCTCGTCGGTGGCGGCTCGCCGAGCCCCCTCCTGGCCGAGGAACCGGCTGAGGGGTCGATCAGAGGAGCCGTCCACCGTCTCTGAGAGGTCGCGGTCCGCGAGATCCCCTCGCGGACCGCGGTCCGCCGGCCCATCACGGCGAGCCCTGTCCGGCAAAAGTATGAACCGGAAACATTTTCCTCAGAAAGCATGATCGCTACGCTGGTCGTCCATGACTTTCACGCATTCCACGCGGTGGCTGGCGGCGGCGTCACTCGTCGCCGGGCTGTCCGTGGCCGCACCGGCACACGCCCACGAGGCTGCCGTACCCCCGTCGAGCACCGTCCTGCGCGGCCTGGACCTGGACCGCGCGACCGTCCTGGACATGCAGCGCGCCATGAACCAGAAGCGCTTCGACTCGGTGGCGCTCACCCGCTTCTACCTCGACCGGATCCGTACGGTCGACCCGCTGCTGCACGCGGTCATCGCGACCAACCCCGCGGCGCTGCGGGAGGCGAAGCAGAGCGACCTGCGGCGGCGCCAGGGCGCGCGCGGCCCCCTCGAGGGCATCCCCGTCCTGCTCAAGGACAACATCGCCGCCACCGGACGCGCGACCGCCGGTTCGCTGGCACTGCTCGGCTCCCGCCCGGCCCGTGACGCCTTCCTGGTCCAGCGGCTGCGCGCCGCGGGCGCGGTGATCCTCGGCAAGACCAACCTGTCGGAGTGGGCCAACTTCCGTTCCAGCGCCTCCTCAAGCGGGTGGAGCGCGGTCGGCGGCCAGACCAACAACCCCTACGTCCTGGACCGCAACCCCTGCGGGTCGAGCAGCGGTTCGGGGGTCGCCGCCGCCGCGAGCCTGGCCGCGGTCACCGTCGGCACCGAGACCGACGGTTCGATCGTCTGCCCGGCCGGCATCAACGGCGTCGTCGGGGTCAAGCCGACGGTCGGCCTGGTCAGCCGCACCGGAGTGGTGCCGCTCTCCCTGGCCCAGGACACCGCGGGTCCGCTCACCAGGAACGTCACCGACGCGGCCGCCGTGCTCTCGGTCATCCAGGGGGTGGACCCGCGCGATCCGGCCACCGTTCCGGGCGGCAACCGCGACTACCTCAAGGCTCTGCGGCCGGACGCGCTCGCCGGCAAGCGCATCGGCGTCTGGCGCTCGGCTGCGGGGAACAAGCGGGAGGTTGTCGCCGCCCTGGACGCCACCATCGCCACGCTCAAGGCGCGCGGAGCGACCGTGGTCGACAACCTCGAACTGACGGGGACGGCCGAGGCGGCCGAGCAGGAGTTCCCGGCTCTGACGAACGAGTTCAAGCACGACATCAACGCCTATCTGGCCGAGGCCCCCGGACGGCACCCGGCGGACCTGGCCGGGCTGATCGAGTTCAACAAGAAGCACGCCTCGACCGAGCTCCGCTACTTCGGGCAGGAGCTGTTCGAGCAGTCGCAGGCGACCAGCGGCGACCTGAACGACTTCGAGTACCGCGCGGCCAGGGAGAAGGCGACCTCGCTCTCCCGTGACGCGATCAACTCCGTGATCTCCGCCAACCGGCTCGACGCGGTGCTCGCCCCGACCAACAACGGGGCCTGGGTGACCAACCTGGCCAAGGGTGACGACTTCACCGACTTCGTCGCCACCTCCTCGCCCTCGGCCATGGCGGGCTACCCGGCGGTCACGGTCCCCGGCGGATACGCCAAGGACGTGCTGCCGCTCGGCGTGACGTTCTTCGGCGGCCGATTCTCCGAGCCGACGCTGATCGCCATCAGCTACGCGTTCGAGCAGGCGAGCCAGGTGCGCAAGGCCCCGACCTACCTGCGGACGCTGCCCTGACGGGCTCTTCGGGCTGACAGCCGCGCCCCGCGGACGGATCTCCGTCCGCGGGGCGCCCTCCGGATTCCCGACTGTAAGACTAGGATTTTCGATCCTAGGGAAAACACTCCGCTTCTCGTCCGTCTCGGGGGATGGGACCGTTTCGGCCATGTCCCGGTGCGCGGTGCACCGCCCGCGCGCCCCGATCACGGCTCAAGGAGTGTCATGTCCTCTTCGTCCTTCCCCACCGTCGGCAGGGCCGTCGTCGTCTCCTCCTACGGAGGCGCCGAGGAGCTGCGGCTCGCCGAGGTGCCCGTCCCCTCCCCCGGTCCCGGCCAGGTGCTGTTGCGGGTGCGCGCCGCCGGGGTCAACCCGGTCGACTGGAAGATCCGGGCCGGGCTGCTCAAGGAGTTCCTGCCGGTCGACCTGCCGTACACGCCGGGGGGCGAGGCGGCCGGTGAGGTGGTGGCCGTCGGTGAGGGAGTGAGCGCCTGGGCGGTCGGGGACGAGGTCCTCGGCCCGGTCACGGGCGCGTACGCCGAGTACGCCCTCGCCGACGCCGCCCTGCTCTCCGCCAAACCGGACGACCTGTCCTGGGAGGCCGCCTCCGGGCTGTACACCTCGGCGGAGACGGCCAACCGGGTGCTGGATCTCCTCAAGGTCGGTGAGGGGGAGACCCTGCTGGTCCACGGGGCCGCCGGCGGCGTCGGCGGCCTGGTGGTCCAGTTCGCGGTCGCGTCCGGCGCCCGTGTCGTCGGTACGGCCGGCACGGCGAACCACGACTACCTGCGTGAGCTCGGTGCGGTTCCGGTCTCCTACGGAGAGGGGGTGTTCGACCGGGTTCGTGAGGTGACGCCCGAGGGGGTGGACGCCGTACTGGACGCGGCCGGGGGCGCGCTGGCCGGCTCGGTCGACCTCCTCGGCGGTCCTGAGCGGATCGTCGGCATCGTGAGCGTGCCGGAGGCCGTCGAGACCGGGACGCGCTTCACCGGGGGCGGCGAGGGGGAGAGCCACGGTGTCCAGGCCGTGGCACGGGCCCTGGCCCTGCACGCGGCGGGGACCCTCGCCCTGCCGATCCGCGCCGTCCTCCCGCTGGCCGACGCCGCCGGGGCGCACCGGCTCAGCGAGGAGGGGCACGGACGCGGCAAGATCGTCCTGGTGCCCTGAATCACGTGAGAAGTCACCCGGGTGGCTCTTGATCAACACGTGGGGGATTCGGTTGACTTGACCCCGGAAGAGCAAGGTCAAGAAAACAGGGTGTCAAACGACAGAGGGGACCTGTCAGAAAATGCACGTGCTTTTCGTACCTGCTCCGGGAATCGGGCATGTGTTTCCCATGGTGCCGCTCGCGTGGGCGTTCCGCCTCGCCGGACACGAGGTCACCTTCGCCGCCGCCGGGGACGCCCTCGCGGTCCGCGACGCCGGATTCCTCACACTGGACGCCGTACCCGGTCTCACCACGGCGCGAATGATCGCCGACTTCAAGGAGGGCCCCGCGGCCGAGCGTCTCCAGCAGCCCCGGGAGGGCATCAGTCCCGAGGAACTGGAGCAGATCAAGCCGCTCGTCGTCGCGATGTGGGACGGCTATGTGGACGGACACGTCAGGCTCGCCGAGCGCCTGCGCCCGGACCTGATCGTCTACGACCCGATCTTCACCGCGGGGCCGGTGGCCGCCGCCAAGCTGGGCGTGCCGTGTGTCGCGCACAGCTACGGGGTCGGCGGATTCGAGCCCGAGATCTTCGATCGGGCGCCGGCGAACGAGGCGTTCCTGCGCCACGGTGTCACGGTGCCCAAGGGCATCGAGACGATCGGCGTCGTCCCGCCCTCCCTGGAGATCGGGCTCCGGCCCCGGTGGTCGATGCGTTACACGCCCTACAACGGCGGCGGGCTGCTGCCCGAGTGGCTGCTCGACGAGGGTGACCGGCCCCGGGTCGCGGTCACCCTGGGCACGGTGGTTCCCGAGACCCACGGGCTCGGCGAGTTCGCCCCGATCATCGAGGCGGCCGAGGCGGTGGACGCGGAGTTCGTGATCGCCACGGGCTCCGGCGAGACCTCGTGGTCCACGCCCCTGCCGCCGAACGTCCGGGTGACCGGCTGGGTGCCGCTCGGGGCTCTGCTGCGCGGCAGCGCGGCGGCCATCCATCACGGCGGCGCGGGCACCACGCTGACCTGCTCCGCGCTGGGCGTTCCGCAGCTCATCCTGCCCAACGGCGCCGACCGGCACATCAACGCCGAGACGCTGGCCGCCAGGGGCAGCGCGCTCACCACGCTGATCGGTGACCTGGAGGTGCCGCTGATCGAGCGCCTGCTGACCGACGAGGCGCTGCGCGCGACGGCGCACGAGGTCAGGGCCGAGATCGAGGCACTGCCCACACCGGTCGAGATCGCCGCCGAACTGGCGGCGCTGTACACCCCGGACGCGCTCAGGCCCGCCGTGGTGTGACGCCGCGACCGGCCCGGCCGTGCCCGGACCTCATGTCACGGGTACGGCCGGGCCGGTCAGGGCAGCTGCCACAGGTGGGTGCGCTGCCCCTCGTGGTCGAGGACGCACAGGATCTCCGCCGGGCCGTCCTCGGCCCCGAAGGCGTGCGGGATCATGGTGGAGAACTCGGCCGCCTGCCCGGCCTCGACCCTGATGGTCCGCTCCCCCAGCAGCAGCGTGAGGGTTCCGGACAGGACGGTGAACCAGTCTCTGCCGGGGTGGACCTTCAGCTCGTCGACGCCGCGCCGTACGGGCTTGGTGACGCGCATCTTCGCGACGGTCACCCCGTGCGGCCCGTCGCGCCCGCCCAGCATCCAGGTGGTCAGCCCCCGCGCCTCGTCGTGCCTCGGCCTGATCACCACGTCCTCGTCGCCCACGGGCTCGACGAGCTGGTCGATGGTGGTGCCCAGGGCCCGGGCGATCGCGCTGAGCTGGTCGAGGCTGATGCGCCGGTGGCCGGTCTCGATGCGGCTCAGGGTCGAGGGGCTCAGGTAGCAGCGGCCCGCCAGGTCGTCGAGCGACCAGCCCCTGGCCACGCGCAGCCCTCTGATCCGCCCGCGCACCACGCTGTCGAGATCACCGTCTTGCTTCATACGCAAGATGGTATGTCATCAACGCAAAATCCTCGTAGGGTTCCCTCATGGGAAACCCTCACCACCACCATCACCACCACGCCACCGCCGACCACGACGGCGCGGGCATGGCCGAGCTACTCGACCTGGACGCGGAGGTCCTGCACGCCCACCTGGCCGAGGTGACGGACCTGATCGCCGGACTGACCGCGGACTCGCCGCCCCGTACGATCCTCGACCTGGGCAGCGGCACGGGAACCGGCGTCCTGACGCTGCTCGCACGGTTCGGGGACGCCGAGGGGATCGCCCTCGACCAGGACGAGCACATGCTGCGCCGCCTCACGGACCGGGCCCGCGCCCTCGGCCTCGACCGGCGGGTCCGCACCGTCCAGGCGGACCTGGACACCGCCTGGCCGTCCGTCGGCGCCGTCGACCTGGTCTGGGCCTCTGCCTCCATGCACCACATGGCGGACCCCGGCCGTGTCCTGGCCGACGTCCACGCGGCCCTCAGACCCGGAGGGCTGCTGGCCGTACTCGAAATGGACTCCCTGCCGATGCCGCGCTTCCTGCCCGACGACCAGGGCGTCGGCCGTCCCGGGCTTGAGGCGCGCTGTCACGCCCTCATGGCGGAGATGCGCGCCGAGCACATGCCGCTCCTGGGCTCCGACTGGGGGGTGCCGCTGGCCGAGGCGGGGTTCACCGTCGAGACCGAGCGGAGCTTCGCCATCGACCTGCGGCCGCCGCTGCCCGCCGCGACGGGCCGCTACGCCCTGGCGGCCCTGCGGCGCATCCGCTCCGGCGTCGAGAACCTGCTGGACGCCGACGACCTGACCGCTCTCGACGTTCTCCTCGACGGCGACGGCCCGGAGTGCGTGCTGCGGCGGACGGACCTCACCGTCCGTACCGTGAGGACCGTGTGGCTGGCCAGAAGGCCGTGACCGGCGGGCCGGACGACCGCCCGACGTAGGTCCGCCGACTCACCCGCTCCGGGATACGGCATGATCACCGGTGGTCAGGGTGACCGGCGCGGACGAGGGGTTCGTGCGCGCGCCGGCGCGCCGGAGCTGGAGAACGGCCACGGACGACAGCACCAGCGCGCCACCGGCGAGCTGCACCGGGGTCAGGGACTCGCCGAGGAAGAGCGCGGCCAGCGCGGCGGTGACGACGGGCTCGAAGGTGGACATGATGGCGGCGGTCGACGGGCCGGTGCGCCTGAGCCCGGCGAAGAAGGTCAGCATCGCCACGACGGTGGAGACCACGGCGATACAGGCCAGCCAGAGCCATCCCGGCACCCCGAAACCGAGATCGACGCCGCCGGTGAGCAGGGCACGGGCGCCGAGGGTGCCGGCCGCCCCGGTCATCACCAGCGCGGACAGCGCTATCGGTGCCAGCCGGTGCACGACGGTGTCGGCGACGAGGATGTAGACGGTGTAGGTGATCGCGGAGGTGAAGGCCAGCAGCGCCCCGAGCGGGTGGAAACTCACGCCGCCGGCGCCGAGCAGGACCAGCAGTGTTCCGCCCGAGGCGGCCGCCAGCGCCGCTCCGCGCGCGGGGGTGAGCCGGTCACGGCCGAGCAGCACCGCCACCACGGTGACCATGACCGGGTAGGTGTAGAGGATCAGAGCCAGCAGGGACGCGTCCATCAGCTGCAGCGCGGAGAAGAACAGACTCGCCTGCGTGGCGTACCCGACGGCACCCAGGCCGAAGGCGACGGCCGTCACCCGGCCACGCGTCATCGCCGGCCGGCTGGCCGCCTCACCTCGGGGAGAACCGGAGGCGGCGCGGCGCAGCCCCGGCCGTACCAGCAGGACGATCCCGAGCAGGACGGCGGCCAGGGTGAAGCGCACCAGCAGCAGCGCCCCGGGGGAGACACCGGCGTCGTAGGCGAGTTTGCCGAAGATCGCCATAGCGCCGAAGCAGGCCGCGGACAAAAGACACAGTGCTGCACCCATGCGCCAAGGATTGGGCACTTGATCCATCGGGTCCAGCGATGATTCCCGGAGGTGACTCGTTAGGATTCCCGAATGATCGAGCTGGACCTTCGACGGCTGCGCTTCCTGCGGGAGTTCGAGGAACGAGGCACCCTGGCCGCGGTCGCCGCGGCTCTGGGCTACAGCCCTTCCACGGTCTCCCAGCAGCTCGCCCTGCTGGAGAAGGAGGCCGGCTCCCGGCTGCTCGACAAGGCCGGGCGCGGTGTGCGGCTTACCGACGCCGGACGCCTGCTCGCCCGGCACGCGCGGGTGTTGCTTTCGGCCGCCGAGGCGGCGGAGGCCGACCTCGCCGCCCTCAGCGGCGTCATCCGGGGCACCGTCCGCGCCGGCGGCATGCAGTCGGCGGCCCGCCGCCTCCTCATCCCGGCGGTGGCCCGCATGAAGGCGGACCACCCGCGGGTTCGCGTGGAGATCTTCGAGCTGGAACTCGAACAGTCCCTGCCAGGTCTACGCCTGGGCGCGGTCGACCTCGTCATCGGCGACGAGTACGACAGCCATCCTCGCCCCCGCCCGGCCGGACTCCGCTTCACGCTTCTGCTCGAAGAACACCTGAAGATCGTGCTGCCGGCCGCGCATCCACTCGCCCGGCCCGGGAGACCCGTGGCGGTCGCCGACCTGCGATCCGACATCTGGGCCGCCTCCGCCGAGGGCACCGGCCACCACGCCATGGTCGTCGGGACCTGCCGCGCGCTCGGCGGCTACGAGCCCGACATCCGGCACCGCTCCAGCGACGCCGACGTCCAACTCGAACTCGTCCGCGCCGCGACCGCCGTCGCCCTCATGCCGACCCTGAGCCTGCCCGGCGACGACCCCGCCCTCGCGATCCGGGACATCGCGGAAACCACCCTCAGACGCCGCCTGGTCGCCGTCACCCGAGACACCCCGCCCACTCCCGCGCTGACCGCCCTCCTGACAGCCGTGACGGACCAGGTGCACAGGCTCGACCTGTAGAAGCCCGCTGGATCAACCGCCTGGCGTCGTTCTCGGACCGGAAGCCGTGGGCGGTCCACACCGGCTCTGCCATGTCGACGCCATCCCTCCGTCCTGCCGGGCTCGCGGCTCCGGGAGTCCGAAGCGATCTCGGCTGCCACGCCCCAGCCTGATCACGATCCACAGCCGGAGCACCGGACCTTCACCGGTGGACACGGGGACATCGGACATGATTCGCCCCGGCTGTCGTTGCCTCAAAAGATACATTGATCATGAAAAGCATAAAGTGGACTATTCGCTCACACGTACGGCCGTGAACCCCGCACCGAAACCCGCGCGCCACGCGCGAACACGACCGACGACAGGAGCTTCCATGAAAGCCGCGAGATCTCTCCTGCACGCCCTCACCGCGACGGCGGCCACCGGCCTGCTGGTGCTGGGCGGCATGACCGCCCCCGCGCACGCCGTGACCGCCGCCCGGACGGTCTCCGTCTCCCCCGGCTGCGGCACACCGGCCCCGCAGACGCCCGGCACGAGCGTCCTGAACTCCCTGACCAGCCAGGGAACCACCCGGACCTACCAGCTCCACCTTCCCTCTGGCTACACCTCCCAGCAGTCCTGGCCGGTGGTCCTCGCCTTCCACGGGCGCGGCGGTACCGGTGCGGAGATGGAGGGGTTCTCCGAGCTCTCCACGCTTCCCGCCATCGTGGTCTACCCCAACGGTGTCATCGGCACCGGTGGCGGCAACCGGCAGGCGTGGCAGGGCGCGCCCTACGCGGCATCCGGCGTGGACGACGTCACCTTCACCGCCACCCTGCTGAACACCCTGGAGAACAACCTCTGCGTCGACCAGCGGCGGGTGTACGCCACGGGCAAGTCCAACGGCGGTGGGTTCACCGGGCTGCTGGCCTGCCGCATGGCCGATCGGATCGCCGCGATCGCACCGGTGGCCGGGGCCTTCTACCTCGGTACCCGCGACAACTGCAGCCCCACTCGCGCCGTCTCGGTCATCGACTTCCATGGAACGAACGATGGCACCATCCCCTATGGCGGGGACACCGACCGGGACCTTCCCGACATCCAGAGCTGGGTCTTCGAGTGGGTGGTGCGCAACGACTGCGCCAGGCGGGCCTCCTACCAAAGCGTCTCCCCCGACATCGCGATCTCCCTGTGGGGGAACTGCACCGAGGACGCGGAAGTCGAGCACGTCGCGATCGACGGTGGCGGCCACACCTGGCCGGGCGCCCAGGCCGAGAGCGGCGGAAGCGGTACGACCACCCAGACCATCAAGGCGCACGAAGTCCTGTGGGACTTCCTGCTCCGCCACCAGCTGCCCAGCTGACCCTCCGGCCCCTGTGCCGCCCCTGTGCCCCGTAGGATGTGACGTCCTGCGGGGCGCACCGCCGTCCGCGCCCGGACGCACGACCTCACTGTCGGCGCCCCGGCCCGCGGGCGATCGCGCGGTTCCCGGGCGTCTCCCGGGCGTCTCTCCGGGCGAGAGCGCATCGGAGCCGCTCGTCTCCGGCTTCCCCGGCCCGGGTCTCGTGAAGCGGTGAACGACCTCACGTTCCGACAACGGAAATGACAGGGCACGTTTTCCCGGTGTTCCACCTCCGGCAGCCGTGAGACCACACGACCTTTCTGGGCATCCGGAACACGCGTTCTCCCGCGTAGGAGATTATCCGTAAAGCGAAGACCCATATCCCGGGAAATCCAGCGAAGAGCGACCGGGCCCCGAGGAAAACGCCGTACGGCCTGGCCACACCCCCGAGCGCGCATCCCCGAGACCCACGGCCACAGGCGTTCAGGTCACCCCGGACAACACAATCCAAACGACACATAGTGAAATTTCACTTAAATCGAACGGGAATCGTATAACCCTACGACATCCAAACTGGGGGACTTGACGAAGATGATCTTATCGATCAAGATTTCCCTCCGATTGTGTGCTCATTCCGTGACACCCCCTACTCGGCCGAGCACACCAACTGGAGGAATCTCGCATGAGAAGTTCTCTCAACGACAGAGGGAGCGGCCGCGTCGTGGCCGCGTTCGTCCTGCCCGTCGTCCTGGCGCTCGGCGCCACCCCGGTGCTCGCCAGTCCCGCTCCCCCGGCCCTGTCCGGCGGTGAGGTGGTCCCCGACCGGCAGCCGAGCACCACGCAGGACGGGGTCGCCCTGCTGCGGGTCGTCGTCCCCGACCAGGCGGCCGTCGACCGTCTCAACGCCCTGGGCGTCGACCTCGCGGAGTACCGCAAGGCCGTCGACGACGGGATCGAGGTGCACGCCGTACTCAGCCCCCAGGAGGCGCGGGAGCTGCGCGGGCAGGGCTTCGACGTCCGTGACGCCGTGCCCGGCCAGGCCGCGTTCGCGGCGAACCAGGCGGAGCGGCGGACCGCGATGTCGGCCGCGGTCACCGCCGCGCAGCAGAACGACACCCTGACCCCGCTGCGCGCGGAGTGGTTCACCAGCACCGACGACCGGCGGTTCCTCTCGGTCGAGGTCAAGTCGAGCGCGACCGACGCCGAGACCGTGCTCACCGCCACCTGGGACTCGGGGCGGGGCACTCCCCCCGACTCGGGCGGCACGGCCACGCTGTCACGCTTCACCGACGCCGGGCAGTACATGTACCACCGCTTCGACTACCCGCTGCCGGTGACGCAGGCCCCCTCCCGGGTGACGATCAAGAGCAGCCGCGGCGGCTCGGTCACGGTCCCGGTCACCAAGTGGCTCGGCGAACGGCGCACGCCGCCCGGCGGGCACTACGTCTCCGACTTCGTCGACCACTACATGGACCCGACCGAGGTCACCGGCCGGATCACCGCCCTGGCCGCCGAGTTCCCCAGGATCACCCAGATCATCGACCTGCCGTACAAGACGAACGGCTACCGCAGGGCCGCGCAGGCGCAGTTCGGCACGGGTGCGGCGAGCACGTTCTACGTGACCTCGACCGCGTACGGCTCGCAGGGCGGCAACGACGTCAGCCTCGCCCTGACCCGCCCCGAGGCCGCCTCCTCCCCGCTGACCGTCACGGTCACCGGCAAGGACGTCGTGGTCGGCCTGGCCACCGACGCCTCCGGCGCGATCTCCAGCACCGCCCGCCAGGTGGTCGACGCGCTCAACGCGAACACCGCGGCCTCGGCGCTGCTGACCGCCGCCACCTACCGGGGCGACCAGGGCGGCGGTCTGGTCGCCGCGGCCCCCGCGACCAGGCTGACCGACGGCCTGAAGGCGCCGCGGAGCGTCTCGCGTGAGCCGTTCCAGATGAAGGCGCTGCGCGTCGGCACCAAACGGGGCGGCCCGAAGGTCGGCGTCTTCCTCTACTGCCAGGAGCACGCCCGCGAGTGGGTGACCCCGCTGGTCTGTGTGGAGACGGCGGAACGGCTGCTGCGCAACTACGCGCACGACCCGCGGACCAGGAGGATCGTCGACGACCTCGACATCTTCATCCTGCCGACGTCCAACCCGGACGGCGCGCACTACAGCTTCTACGACTACAACATGCAGCGCAAGAACATGACCAACCACTGCCCGGCCAAGGCCGCCGACCCGGCCTCGCGCAACTCGTGGGGCGTCGACCTGAACCGTAACTTCTCCGTCGGCTCCATGTTCGACGGCTACCTCGGGGCCTCCTCGGACTGCACCAGCGGCGTGTTCGCGGGCCCGTCCGAACTGTCGGAGCCCGAGGACCGCAACCAGGTCTGGCTCACCAGGAAGTACCCCAACATCAAGTTCGCGATGAACACCCACTCCTACGGCGGCTACTTCATGTGGCCTCCCGGCTCCTACAAGGAGGCCGGTCGCGAGACGCTGCCGCGGATCGATCTGGGCACGGAGAACTACTTCTGGGAGTCCTCCCGGCACATCCTGTCCGCGGTGCAGGAGAGGCGTGGCACCGCGATCTGGCCCGGCCGTACCGGACCGGTGCCCGACGTGCTGTACTCGGCGGCGGGCAACAGCGCCGACGAGCACTGGTACAACCGCGGCATCATCGGCTGGGACTTCGAGGTCGGCGCCGACCTCTACGACCCGGCGACCAAGCGCTTCCAGCCGGTCGGCTTCCAGCCTCCGTTCGCCGAGGGGCACGAGGAGGCGATGGAGTTCTCCAGCGGCCAGATCGCCATCCTGGAGGTCGCCAGGGCCTACTCGGGCGACCGGCGGCGTCCCGGCTCCGAGCTGGAGGTGACCGGCAGGACCGGCACCTCGGCCACGTTCACCTTCACCACCGACGAGCCCGCGAACGTCTACTACACGCTGGACGGCAGCAGGCCGACGCTGAACTCCCCCAAGCTCGTCGCCGCCGGGACGCGTGAGGGGGCGCAGCGGATCACGGTCGACCGTACGACCGAGGTGCACTGGTTCTCCGTGGACATCGCGGGCAACGTGGAGCGCGGCTACCGCCCGGGCGGGCCGGGCGCGAACTACCGCAGGCAGCGGGTCGAGGTACGCGGCGACCGATGACCGGTGACCCGGTACGGCCGCCGGTCCAGGCCGGCGGCCGTACCGGGCATGACCGGCCCTTTGCGGATTGGTGACACACAGTTACAGTCAATAACTGTGTGTACCATTCCCCGGCTTCCTGCTCCCCGGTCCGACATCCACCCTCGTGTCCTCCGGTAGCCCGGCGGCCGTCAGGTTCGCGCGCGGGATGCTGGTGCTCGCCGCCCTGGCCGTCGTGATGCTCGGCCGGGGCGGTGGGCGGACCGCCTTCCCCTCCCCGGTCCCGGCCGGGTGCCCGGCGCCCGCCGTCGTCTCCCACCGCGGGTACGGTCCGCCGGGCACGGAGAACACCCTCAGGGCCTTCCGTGACGCCCTGGCGGCGGGGTCCGGGCAGATCGAGCTGGACGTCCACTTCACCAGGGACCACCAGCCGGTGCTGATGCACGACGCCACGGTCGACCGGACGACCACGGGCACGGGACGGGTCTCCGGCATGACCCTGTCCCGTTTCCGCGCGCTGCGCACCCTGGGCGGCGAGCGGCCCGCGACGCTGGACGAGGCGCTGCGGCTCCTGCGCGCGGCCGGCGGCCGGACACTGCTCGACCTCAAGGAGGTCCCGGACGCGGCGGACCTGCGTTCCCTCTCCGGCGAGTACCGCCGGTTGAACGCCTACCGGTGGGCGAGCCTGATGTCGTTCTCCCCGGACACGCTGCGGGCGGTGCGCTCCATCCACGCGCGCCGGGGCCTGCTGGCCAGGACGGCCCCTCCGGTCTCGCTGGCCAGGAGGTTCGCCTTCGTCGGAATCCGTCACGACAGGCTCACCGGGGAGCTGGCCCGCGCGTACGCGCGGGCCGGGGTCGCCGTCTACGCCTGGACCCCCAACGACCCCGTCGCGTGGCGGCGCCTGGCGGGCTACGGCGTCGAACGCGTCGTCACCGACGAGACACCCGCCTACCTGGCGTGGGCCGTGCGGCGGTGCGGGGCCGATCCGGTACGGCGTCAGCGTTTGGCGGCCCGCAGGACGACGAACTTCGGGTCGCTCGCGACGACCTCGCAGTTGCCGAAGAGCCTGCGCAGCTTCACGTGGTAGCCGAGGTGCCGGTTTCCCACGACCCACAGCTCACCTCCGCGGCGCAGCGCGGCGCGGGCGCCGGTGAACATCCGCCAGGCGGTCTCGTCGGTCGTCGCCCGGTGGCTGTGGAAGGGCGGGTTGTTCAGCACCAGGTCGACCGATCCGGCGGGCGTCCCGGACAGGCAGTCGCCGACGAGGAACTCCGCCCTGTCCGGGGCGGGGACGTCGTTGGCCAGGAACGTGGCCCGCGCCGAGGCGACCGCCTGGTGGGACTCGTCGACGAAGGTCACCCGCGCCTCCTCGTCGGCCAGCGCCACAGCCAGGCCGACGACCCCGTTGCCGCAGCCCAGGTCGACCACGTGCTCCGGCCCCTTGCGGCCGGGAAGGTTCCTCAGGAAGAACCTGGTGCCGATGTCGAGGCGGTCGGCGCAGAAGACTCCCGCGTGGTTGACGACGGTCAGGCCGGAGACCGCTCCGACGTCGCCGGGCAGCGTGTAGCTCAGCGGCCAGGGGTTGACGGCCGGGACCGGGCGCGGCTCCGGCGTGCAGAAGATCAGCCGTGCCTTCCTGACGGCCAGTGACGTCCTGGTCGGCCCGAGGACGCGTTCGAACAGCCGCAGCGTCGAGGTGTGGATCTCGGTGACCATCCCGGTGCCGACGACGACGGTGCCCGGGTGCACGGCCGGGGCCAGCCGGCACAGCTGGTCCTCCAGGAGCGCCAGGCTCTTCGGCACCCTGACCAGCAGCACGTCGATCCGCTCCGGAGGCGCGTCCGCGGTCGACAGGAGCCGGACGGCGTCCTGATCGATCCCGTTGCGGGCGAGGTTCGCCCGGGTCGCCTCCTGGGTGAGGAAGGAGTCGGTGATCTGCACGGGCGCGGGCCGGTGGGCGGCCAGCGCGGTGGCCAGTGCTCCCCACCGGTCACCGGACACGACCACCGTGCCGGACAGGGCGACCGGCTCGCCGTCCTCTCCTGCGAGGTGCCGCAGGAGATACTCGTCGGCGGCGTCCCAGGCGCGCAGCTCCTGCCGGGAGTGCTCGGGGAAACGGGCGAGTTCGAACTCGCCCCTTGAGGTCGTCAAACGGTTCATCGCGCCTCAGGCTAGCCCAGCTGCGACGTCCCCCGGTCTTCTCGGGGCTTGACCTGGCTGACAGGATGACGGTCATGGCCCCGGTGGCGTCAGCGCTTCGTCTGCCACGGGCACTCGTCTTCGCGACGTTGTGCCTCGTGGTCTCCGGCGGTGGCCACGCCCTGGCCGGGGGTGGGGCGGTGCCGCCGTACACGGCCGTCCTCGGGGGGATCGTCGCCCTCTGTCTCGGTTACGCCCTCAACGGACACGAGCGCGGCCCGGAGGTCGTGCTGCCCGCGAGCGTGGGCGCGCAGGTCCTGTTGCACGAGCTGTTCAGCCGGGCCGCGCCCGTGCCGTATCCGGTGATCCCGCTGGCCCACGGGCACGCCCGGCCCGGCATGACGGCGGTCCACCTCGCGGCGGCGCTGCTGACCGGCTGGTGGCTGTGGCGCGGCGAGAGCGCCCTGTGGCTCATGATCCGCGTGTACGGCGCGCGGCTCCCGATCCTTCCCGTGCTCGCCGCCACCTGGACGCCCGCGGCCGTTCCCGTTCTCGTGCCGTTCGTCGAGGCCGTGCCCCTCCTGAGCGGGTGGGCCTGCCCGGTTCCGCGCAGACGCGGGCCGCCCGCGCTCCCGCGCGCCGGCTGAGGGAGACCCTGGCGGGTCCGGCGGCCGGCGTGCCCCGTGACCGGGCTCCCCCTGCGGGGGTGCCTTCCGCCTTGCCCGGACGCGCCGACCACGCGTCCGGAAATCTCCATGGAGTCCGTTATGACATATCTGCCGCAGTTCATACGCAGAATGGTCCTGGCGGTCGCGGGCTGCGGGGTCCTCCTCGTCCTGACCGCGCCCGCGGCGCTCGCCCACGACCAGCTGCGCAGCAGTTCCCCGGCGAAGAACGCCGAGGTGTCCTCCCCCGAGCGGATCGAGCTGGTATTCAGTTCCCGGGTCCACTTCCCCGCCGTCGTCCTGCGCCGGACGGACAACGCGCAGGCACCCCTGGGCACGCCTCGCACCGAGGGACCGAAGGTGACCGCCGACGTGACGCAGCCGCTGGCCCCCGGTGGCTACGTGATCGCCTGGCGGGTCGTCTCCTCGGACGGTCACCCCATCGAGGGCGAGATCCCCTTCACCGTGACCGGCTCCGGAGAGCCGTCGGCACCGGGTGACTCCGTCGCGCCCACCGCCTCCGCGGTCCAGGTCTCGGCCTCGCCGGCGCCCGCCGCGGCGGGTGGGGAGGCCCCGAGCGGCATCCCCTGGTGGATCTGGGCCGCCCTGGCTGCGCTCGCGGCGATCGGCGCGGTCGTCTGGTACAGAACGCCCCGTCACGACCGGCCCGCATCGGAGGAGTGAGCCCGCGGGCGAACCGCCGGGCGCCGGGATACGTGATGAGGACATGATTAACAGGGTTGTCACCGTCCTCCTCCTGCTGGCCGCCGCCATCGTGGCCTTTCCCGGCACCGCGTGCGCCTGTAGTTGCGCCCCGCTCCAACCCACGGAACAGGTCGGGAACGCGAGTGTCGTCTTCACCGGGACGGTGCTCGCCTCCCGCCCGGCCAAGACCGACGCGTCCGTGCCCGCGCCGGTCGTCTACACCTTCAAGGCCGACCAGGTCTACAAGGGGCAGGCGCTGACCGAGTACCAGGTGACGACCAACGCCGACAGCGCGGCCTGCGGCTACAACTTCGAGCAGGGGGCCCGGTACCTGGTGTTCGCGTCCTCCCGGGAGAGCGGCATGATCCCGACCGAGCCGGGGCTGCCGCTGCACACGGCACTGTGCGACGGCGACTACCGGGTGCGCGCCGGGACGGGGGCGCTGGTCGCGGACGACGGGATCGAGGGGCAGCCGCTGCCCGCGGCCCTGTTGTCCGCGCTCGGCACGCCCACCGGCCCCACCGTCACCCCTGCCGTCACCGCCCCCGCGACTCCCGCCCCCACCGCCTCATCGGCCGGGGGCTCCTCGCCGTCTCCGTGGGTCTACGTGGCCGGAGTGCTGGTTCTGGCCGCGGTGGGGCTGGCCGGGTGGCGGCTGACCGCCCGGCGCGGCGCGTAGCCCCGTCACCCGCGCGGGCCGGTCACTTCGCCGGGCGCCGTCCCTCGACGGTGGCCATCGGGGGCCGCTCGGCGACGGCCACGTCGCGCACGGTCGCCTGGTGGCCGTGCGCCCCCCTGCGGAACTGGGCCAGCCGGGGCGAGGGCGTGTGCAGCGAGACCATCTTGTTGTGCCGTTCCAGGCGGGACCAGGCGGTCTGCAGGATCTGCGCGGCCATCCCGCCGAGCGCCTCGGTCGACTGGTGGGAGTGGACCCGCCTGCCCAGGTCGACCTGGGCGAGGGCGTCGAGGCCGACGAGTTCGAGCAGGTCGACCAGCAGCGCCAGCTCGACTCCGTAGCCGGTGACGAAGGGGACCCGCTCCAGCACGGAGCGCCTCCCGGCGTACTCACCCGCCAGGGGCTGCACGAATCCGGCCAGCAGCGGCCAGTGCAGGTTGAGCAGCGGCCTGGCGACCAGCTCGGTGACCCGCCCTCCCCCGCTCTGCACGTTCTGCAGCGGCCGGTCGTAGCAGCCCTTGACGTAGGCCACGCCGGAATCGTCGAGCAGCGGGCCGAGCAGCCCGGTCACGAACGACGTGCGGAACTCACGCAGGTCGGCGTCGACGAAGACCAGCAGGTCGCCCGAGGTCACCGCGAGGGACTTCCACAGGGCCTCCCCCTTGCCGTCCAGCGGTTTCAGGTCCGGCAGGATCTCGTCCTGGGCGACCACCCTGGCCCCGGCCTGCGCGGCGCGCGCCGCGGTCTCGTCCACGGAGCGTGAGTCGATGACCACGATCTCGTCGACGAGCGGGGTCTTCTCGACCAGGTCGCGCCGGATCGCCGTGACGATCTCACCGACCGTCTCGGCCTCGTCACGCGCGGGCAGCACGACGCTGATCGTGCTGTTCCCCTTGGCCTCGAGCAACCAGGGCAGGGACCAGTCATCCGACGACGAGGTGCGCCTGCCCAGCCATGCCTCCACCTCAGGCAGCACAGCCCTTCCTTCCCAGCACCTCGAAATCCACGGGTATCACCCTATGCGGCTCCTATTCTCGGCGGGTACGGGCTCTCGTACCCGCCGCGCAGTGGGAAGATCGGCTCAGAGCGGAGCGAGGAGGGACGGTATGGACCCGGTGGCCGTGATGAGGGCGGCGCGCACCGTCCGTGACGAACTCGGCGGCATGCCGGGTGAGCCTCCGGCAGAGCTCGGCGCCCGGCTCGATCCGCTGCTCGCCGGGGAGGGCGGGCAGCCGCCCGGACCACTGGCCGAGGCCGTGGTCGCCCTCATCTCCCAGTACGGCCCCGCGTGGGAACGCTTCCGCCTGCTGCTCGGCCAGGACGCGCCCCCGCAGGAGGAGCCTCCGGCCGCGAGCACCGGCCCGCTCGGCCGCGTCCCGTCCGGCGCCTCCCCCGGGCCCGCGCGCTCGGTGATCGGCAGACTGACCGGCGCCTTCCGCCGTCGCCGCAGGCAGGGCGAGTCGTCCGCCGCCGGGCAGGCACCCCCGCTTCCCCTCATCGAGGCGCCCGCCGAGGTCGTCGCGGGCTGGGGGGCCGAGGTCGAGGTCGGCCTGGTGGCCGAGGAGACGCCCAGTGGGCGGGCGGCGCCGTACGGCGGGCTTGGGCCCGCCGATCTGGACATCCAGATCGTCGCGGAGGGGTTCGAGGCTCCCGGCGGCTGGCGGGTACGGCTGCGCGCCGACGAGGCCTCGCCGTACCCCAGGGCGAAGGTCGGCCTGGTCGCCGCGGCGCAGGAGCAGCCGGTGACCGCCAGACAGATCCAGGTGGTGCACGCGGTGCGCGGCCAGGTGGTCGGTTTCGGCGTGCGGGCGCTGGCGGTCCTCGACTCCCCCGGACTGCTCGGCCGGGACAACGCCCCGCATCCGGTGGCCGGGACCCGGGTTCGGCTCGCCGAGGCCGGGCAGGCGCCGGACGTCACGGCGGTCGTCGTCCACGGTGACCGGCCGGGGCGGCTGTGGTGGACCTACCAGTCGCCGCACTTCGTCACCCCCGACCAGGCGGAGGTCTGCGAGCTGGGCATGCGGGCCTCGGAGTTCGGGCGGAGCCTGGCCGAACAGTCCCTGCCCCTGGAGGAGGTGGGGGCACGGGTCGCGGCGCACGTCCCGCCGGGGTTCTGGGAGTTGCTGAACGCGGTGGCCGGGCGGGTGTCGCCCCGTCGGCCGAGTGTGCTCTTCCTGTCTCAGGAGCCACACGTCCCGTGGGACCTGGCCGTGCTCCAGCATCCGTTCGACCGGTCCCTGCCCGGTTTCCTGAACTGCCAGGCGGTGACGGGGCGCTGGCCGCTCGGCGGGAACCGCCCTGAGCTGCCGCCTCCGGCGCGGGCGGGCGCACGGGGCATGGCGGTCGTGCACGGCGGGCCGCACCCGCACCCGCTGGTCTCCGCCTTCGGCGCCCGGCAGGTCGGCACCTCGCTGGGCGAGGTGCTCGCGCTGCTCGGCGACCCGCCGGACGTGGTGCACTTCGCCACGGGCGGCCCGGCCGCCGAGTCCCTCGGGCGGGGCATGGGCGGTGGCGCGTTCGTCTTCCTCGACGAGCCCGGTGACTGCCAGCCGTTCCTGCTGGCGGGGGCGTGCGCCGCCGTCGCGCCGTTCAGGCCCGTCGGGGACGGCCTGGTCGAGGAGTTCCACCGGCGCGCCTTGGCCGGGGAGCCTCCGGCTGAGGTGCTGCGCTCGCTGCGCTGCGTCGCCCCGGCGACGGCGCCCGCCTACCAGTTCTTCGGCAACCCCTGGCTCGTGCTGGAACGCGATCAGCCCGCGGCGTGACGTTCGAGGAAGGCGTAGACGTCGGCCTCGTCGACGCCGGGGAACGATCCCGGCGGCAACGCGGCCAGGACGTGGGAGTTGCCGCGCGCCGAGGGCCAGGCGTAACCGTCCCAGCGCTGGGCCAGCTCGACGGGCGGACGGCGGCAGCAGTCACCGGTCGGGCAGTTCGACCTGGTGCGGTTGGTCGTCTCCCTGCCGCGGAACCAGCGTGACTCCCGATACGGCACACCCAGGGTGATCGCGAAGTCCCGCTCCCGCGAGGGGTCGACGTGGGCGATGCAGAAGTAGGTGCCGGTCGGCGAGTCGGAGTACTGGTAGAAGACCGAGAACCTGTCCGGGGAGCGGAAGACCTGGCGTCCCGACCACTGCAGGCACATCCGCTGGCCCTCGATCGCCCCCTGCTCGTCGGCGGGGAAGACGATGCCGTCGTTCTCGTAGGCCTTGAAGATGATCCCGCCCGCGTCGTTGCGAACGAAGTGACAGGTCAGGTCGAGGAAGTGGGTGGCGAGGTTGGTGAAGCGGTGCGCGGCCATCTCGTAGGAGACGGCGAACACGTCCCTGAGGTCCTCGACGCTGAGCGCCCTGTCCTGTTTCGCCTCCCTGAGGAAGGGCACGGCGGTCGCCTCGGGCACCAGCACCGCGGCGGCGAAGTAGTTGGCCTCGGTCCGCTGGCGCAGGAAGTCGGCGAAGTCGCGGGGCCTGTGGTGGCCCAGAGCGAGGTGGCCGAGTGTCTGCAACAGGATCGTGCGCGGGGTGTGCATGCCGAGTTGTTCGTGCTTGACGTAGATGCGCCGGTTGCGTAGGTCGGTGATGGAGCGCACCGTGCGGGGCAGGTCCTGGACGGTCTGCACGGTGTAGCCGAAGTGGGTGACCAGGGCCTGGACCGTGCCCTGCGACAGCGCCCCGGTACGGTAGCCGACCGCGGACAACGCCTCGGCCGCGGCCTTCTCGATCTCCTCGAAGTGGTTTCCCCGTTCGCGTTGCATGCGCCGCAGTTCGGCGTTGGCGACCCGTGCCTCCTCCGGGGTCGCGGTGCCCCTGGCCTGGCGTGAGCGCAGCTCGCCGTACAGGCCGAGGATGTGTTCGAGCACGTCGTTGGGGACGCGCGCGGAGACCTTCAGCCTGGCCAGGCCCAGTCCGGCGTACAGCGGGTCGCGCTGGGCCTCCTCAAGCTCCATCTCCAGCTGGGCCCTGCGGTTGGGCGCCTGGCGGCGCAGCAGTTCCTCGACGGGCACGCCGAGCGCGACGGCCAGGGACTTCAGCAGCGACAGCTTGGGTTCGCGTTTGCCGTTCTCCAGCAGCGACAGCTGGCTCGGCGCGCGGCCGACGCGTTCACCGAGGTCGGAGAGGGTGAGACCGCGCTGCTTGCGCAGGTGTCTCAGCCGCTGCCCGAACGCGATGAGGTCGAGCTCCTGCGTCAAGGACAGCGGTTCTTCTCCGACGAGCGATGCCATAACACGATGCTAAACGAAATTTCGAGAGATATTTCAAGCACTCACGCACCCAACCCGGGATTGGTCTAGTCCATATCGAAAACTATGAATTTCTTCTGCACCAAAGACAGCCGATCCTTGCCGAAGCAGCAAGAAAGTTGATTCTTTCGCGATCGATGACCTGTTCGTCCCTTTCGATGGGGAACACACTCGGTGCAAGGCACCCAGGGGACGACAAGGAGTGACGATGAACGATCGCCTCAAGGGAGCCGCAGACGAGCTGCGGCGAGAGTGGCGGACCGACCCTCGTTGGGCGGGTACCGAGCGGACCTTCACGGCCGAGGACGTGGTTCGACTCCGGGGCTCCGTCCAGGAGGAGCACACTCTCGCCCGGCTCGGTTCCGAGCGGCTTTGGAAACTGCTCCACACCGAGGACTACGTGCACGCCCTCGGCGCGCTGACCGGCAACCAGGCCGTTCAGCAGGTCAAGGCCGGGCTGAAGGCCATATACCTGTCAGGCTGGCAGGTGGCCGCCGACGCCAACCTGGGCGGGCAGACCTATCCCGACCAGAGCCTCTACCCCGCCAACTCGGTTCCGGCCGTGGTGCGCCGTATCAACAACGCGCTGCTGCGCGCCGACCAGATCACCTGGTCGGAGGAGGAGCGCGACGCCCCCCACTGGCTGGCCCCGATCGTGGCCGACGCCGAGGCGGGCTTCGGCGGAGTGCTCAACGCCTTCGAGCTGATGAAGGGCATGATCGCCGCGGGCGCGGCGGGCGTGCACTGGGAGGACCAGCTCGCCTCGGAGAAGAAGTGCGGCCATCTGGGCGGAAAGGTGCTCATCCCCACCGGCCAGCACGTCAAGACGCTCAACGCGGCCCGTCTCGCGGCCGACGTCGCGGGCGTCCCCTCGGTGATCATCGCGCGGACCGACGCCCAGGCCGCGACGCTCCTGACCACCGACGTCGACCCCCGTGACCAAGCCTTCACCACCGGCGAGCGCACCGCGGAGGGGTTCTACCGCGTCCGCAACGGCGTCTCCGCCTGCATCGCACGGGGCCTGGCCTACGCCCCCTACGCCGACCTGCTGTGGATGGAGACCTCGACTCCGGACCTGGACGTCGCCCGCCGGTTCGCCGAGGCCGTCAAGGCCGTCTACCCCGACCAGATGCTCGCCTACAACTGCTCGCCCTCGTTCAACTGGAAGAAGCACCTCGACGACTCCACGATCTCCAAGTTCCAGCGCGAACTGGGGCACATGGGATACAAGTTCCAGTTCATCACGCTGGCGGGCTTCCACTCGCTCAACTACTCGATGTTCGACCTGGCCAGGAGGTACGCCGAGGAGGGCATGACCGCCTATGTCGGCCTCCAGGAGGCCGAGTTCGCCGCGGAGCGACGCGGCTACACCGCCACCCGCCACCAGCGCGAGGTCGGCACCGGATACTTCGACCTGGTCAGCACGGCCGTCGCGCCGGACTCCTCGACCACGGCCCTCAGGGGCTCGACCGAGGAGGAGCAGTTCGAGACGGCTCACTGACCCCTCGGACAAGGACCCGCCCGGGCGCCTCCAGGGCATGGGATCGCTCCCCGGGCGGGCCCGGCCGCCAGGTCGTCGCGTGAGGCCCCGCCGTACGGATCTTCCGGGTCCGTACGGCGGGGCCTTCGCCGTGCTCCGCCTCGGGGCGTCGTTCAGCTCGCCGTTCCGCTCACCAGGGCCCTGATCAGCCTGCGCCGCTGCTGCGCTCCCAGGCCGCCGAGGCGGCGGGTCTCGTCGACCTCGGCCCGCTGCATGAGCTGGGCCGCCTTGACACTGCCGATCCCCGGCAGGGCGCGCAACGCCTGCGAGACCTTGATGCGCCTGGCGACCTCGTCGTTCCTGGAGAGCAACTGCTCAAGACTGATCGATCCCGCCTTGACCTCGGCCAGAAGCCTGGCCCTGGCGACACGGGTCTCGGCGGCCTTGGCGAGGGCCGCCTGACGCTGTTCGGGGGTTAGCTTGGGCAGAACCATGTTGATTTCTCCCTGATTACTTGGATTAAGACCGTCTGTTACCCAGAGCACAACGGCTAATCACCGACGGAAGCGGTCAAACCACATGGCTTACGGGACCTATCACGATATGCCCGGTTGGTTACCCCGGCCTTACCTGACTGTTCGTAGCCTCGACTCCATGGGGATCTGGCGAGGGCCGGACGGCATCGAGGTCGAGGCGGTCGTGCTCAACGATCGACCGTGCCTGCGTGTCACCCGGCGGGTCGGCGAACGGCGGGTTCTGCTGGCGTACTGCCTGGACGTGCGCGAGGTCGGCGAACACGTCGATCTCGCCGAGCTCGTCGCGACATAGGCATGGCAGAGGCCGCTCGCACGCCCGGCGCGGTTTCACAGATCACGGTCACGTCCGATCCGGTACCCGTGTGAACTTTCACGGCCCGTGAGACGTCCGAGTAGTGGGAGGCCCGAATGGAAGTTCTGGACGGCCTCGTCGACGAAGACCTCCGCCTGGAGCTCATCCTCGTCGAGGCCTTGTACGGGGAAGCGGAACGGCTGGCCGCCCAGTCGGACCGCTGAAGGCCCCAGGTGCCTGCCGTCTCCCCATGGGACGGCAGGCACCTCCCCGGCGATGAGGGGAATGGCGTTAACTGTCCCCATGAACAAGCGCGAGCTGATCGAGAAGGCCGCGGCCGAGGCTGGACTCACCAGGAGGCAGACCGCGGCGGCCCTCGAAGCGATCCTGGGAACCATCCAGACAGCCGTCGCGGCCGAGGAGAAGGTCGCGATCCCAGGCTTCGGTTCCTTCGAGATCGTCCACAAACCCGCACGGACCGGCCGTAACCCACAGACCGGGGAACCCCTGGAGATCGCCGAGACCTGGACCGCGAGGTTCAAACCGAGCCCGGGGTTCATGGGCCTCATCCGCCAGCGCAAGAGGGACTGACCCCACCGGACATGGGACCGGCCGATCCCGCGTCAGCTCCGTACGGCCACAGCCGACCAGCGTCCTTCGTGCCGGCCGACCCGCAGCGGCCTGCCGAAGCAGCCGGACAGGTTCTCCTCCGTCAGCACCCGCTCGACCGGCCCCGCCGCGCAGATCCGAGACTCGCGCATCAGCAGAGCGTGGGTCGTGGTCGCGGGCACCTCCTCAAGGTGGTGGGTGACCGTGACCGTGGTCAGCGCGGGCCGGGTCATGGCGAGGCCCTCCACCGCGTTGACCAGGTCCTCCCGCGCCGGAAGGTCGAGCCCGGCGAACGGCTCGTCGAGCAGCAGGAGAACCGGATCGGCCATCAACGCCCTGGCGACCCGGATCCTGGCCCGCTCTCCCTGCGAGCAGACCCGGAAGAGCCGCTCGGCCAACTCCCCGCAGCCCATCTCGCCCAGCATCCGGTGGGCGCGCTCGTGCTCCTCGGGCCGGTAACGGTCCCACAGCGGGGCGCTCGTGCCGGTGTGGCCGGTCAGCACGACCGTGTGGGCGCTCGCGCCCTCCTCCTCAAGCAGTTCCTCGTCGACAAGCCGCTGGCTCGCGGCGACCAGGCCGATGTGGCGGCGCAGTTCCCGCAGGTCCATCCGGCCCAGCCGCTGGCCGAGCACGGTCACCGTGCCCTCCGTCGGATGCCGTACGGCCGCCGCCAACGACAGCAGAGTCGTCTTGCCCGCGCCGTTCGGCCCGAGCACCACCCAGTGCTCGCCGTACCCGACCCGCCAGTCGACCCCGTCCAGCAACGTCCCACCGACCACCCGGACACCGACGCCGCTCAACTCGACCGCGCCCGGCGCGAGTCCGCCCACAGGCCTCCCCCTCCGACTCGACACGCGCCGATCACCCTAACGGACGCCCCCGCGGGATCACTCGCCGGACTTGAGCGCGGGCCCCGCACTCGACGAGGGAAGGGACGGCGGCACCGCCGTGGAGCCCCCCGTGACGGGGGCGACGCTCTCGCTCCCCCCTACCTGCGGGACCGGGGTGAGGAACGACTTGGAGTCACCCGGGCTCGCCGGGCACTCCACGCTCTTGTCCAGGGTGCCCGCGCAGCCGACCGGCTCCTCCGCCTCGGCGGTTTCCCTGGTCCACCGCGGAAGCCGCGACCACCGTGGAAGCCGCGGATAACGCCTCGGATAGTGCTGCGGTCTCGCGAACCCCGGCTCCTCGAAGGCGGGCGGAAGAGCAGGGGGCTCCGTGACACCGACCGTGGGCGTGGCGATCGGAGCGGCCGGGACGACCGAGACGACCGGGACCGCCGAGGCCCCCGGACCCACCGGAGTCGGCGGCGGCGGCCCCTTCGGCGTGGCGGGCCGCCCCGTCTCCCTCCGGACACGCTCGGTCGGGCTTCCGTGGACCGGCGCGATCACCGCGGGAAGCTCCCCCACCTCGGGATCGGCGTACGGCCTGGCCCCTCCCCTGGCGGCTGCCAAGACCGTGACGGCCGCCATGACGAGGGTGGCCAGCGCCGCGAAACCCGCCTGCGTCCGGTGCGGCCGTCGCTGCGGCATCGTCCTCGCCACCCGGTGGGAGGCGGAACCCGCCATGACCGAGGGACGTCCCCCGCCCACCCCGCTTCCCTCCCTGACCGGGGACGACCCCTGCCCCGCCCCGCCCTGGGGCCACGGCACCGGGGTCCAGATCCAGCCGAGCACCTCGGCGACCGCCACGCGGAGATTCCCCGGGGCGCCGACCCCTCCCGCCGCGAGCAACGCGCCGAGCAGATCGGCGGCGCCCGGCCGCCGTGCGGGATCCTTGGCCAGCGAGGCCTCGACCACCGGACGCAGCCTCTCCGGAAGACCGGTCAGCTCCGGCGGATCGGCCAGCACGCGGCGGGCCAGCGCCTCGGCGTCCCCCGCGCCGAAGGGATGGGAGCCGGTGGCCGCGTAGGCGACCAGGCATCCCCAGGCGAAGACGTCGGAGGCGGGCAGCGCGGGCCCTCCGGTGAGCCGCTCCGGAGAGACCCAGCCGGGACTGCCCATGACCTGCCCCGCCTCGGTGTGCGCGACGAGGGTGTCGACGCCCCTGGCGATGCCGAAGTCGATCAGCCTCGGCCCCTCCTCCGACAGCAGCACGTTGCCCGGCTTGAGGTCGCGGTGGACCAGGCCCGCCTCGTGCACCGCGACCAGCGCGGCCGCGACCCCCAGGGCGACGCCGTAGGCGAGGTCGGCGGACAGCGGCCCCACCCGGGCCATCACCTCCGACAGCGCGGGACCGGGGATGTACTCGCAGACGAGGTACTGGCGGTCGCCGTCCACGCCGTCCTCGTAGACCCGCGCGGTGCAGAAGGGCACCACCCGCCGGGAGTTGACGATCTCCTCGGCGAAACGCGCGCGCAGGGTGGCGTCACCGAGGTGGGCCGGGTGCGGGGTCTTGAGCGCGACCACGTCCCCGTTCGGACGCTCGGCCAGGTAGACCACGCCCATGCCCCCGGCCCCCAGCCGTCCGAGCAGCCGGTGGCCGCCGACCGCGATCGGATCTCCTGACGTGAGGGGCCGCACGCCGGGCGGCATGCCGTACCTGGGACCAGTTCCGCCACGTGCCATCCTGGTTGAACCTCTCGTGTACGCGATGCGGCACACACACTGTGGCGAACCCGGGAGCCCGCCGCCCGTGCCCCAGACCTAAGGGATACGAAAGGTAAGGGGAATCATCCCTAACGGTAATCAACCTGTGACGCCATGTGGCCGAGGAGACGGAAAAACCCGTTGCCCCGATCAAGATCGGCGACAACGATAGGACGGTTGTCCCGACGCTTCCCGGGGAGGCCGTCTTCCTTCTCTACCTTCACATCGCCCGGTACGGCTTCCGCCGCCACTTCGCCTACCGGTCCGCCGCCCTCGCCGGGGCCTTCACCAACACCGTCTTCGGCATCCTGCGCGCCTACGTGCTGATCGCCCTGTGGACCGCCCGGCCCGGCCTGGGGGGCTACGACCTGGCCGACGCCGTGACCTTCTGCTTCCTCAGCCAGGCCTTCATCGGGCCGATGCAGGTCTTCGGCGGCGGTCTGCAACTGGCCGAACGCGTGCGCAACGGAGACGTGGCCGTCGACCTCGTCCGTCCCGCCTCACTGCAGCTGTGGAGCCTCGCCGACGACGTGGGCAGGGCCGCCCACCTGTTCCTGCTGCGCAGCCTGCCGCCGACGATCGTCGGCGCGGCGCTCTTCGAACTTGTCCTGCCCCCCGGCCCCGCCGCCTGGCTCTCCTTCGCCGCGGGCTTCGCGCTCGGGGTCGTCGTCAGTTTCGCCTGGCGCTACCTCATCGCGCTCTCGGCCTGCTGGCTCGTCGACGACAGGGGCATGCAGTCGCTGTCGTTGGTCCTGACGTTCTTCTTCAGCGGCATGGTGCTGCCGCTGAACCTGTTCCCCGGCTGGCTCGGCGACCTCGCCCGCGCACTGCCCTGGTCGGCGATGGTCCAGGTCCCCGCCGACCTCTACCTCGGCAAGCGCGACATCCTCGACGCCCTGGGCTTCCAGGCCGCCTGGGCGGTCGCCCTGCTCGCACTCGGCGCCCTGGCGACCTCCGCCGCCCGCCGCAAGGTCGTGATCCAGGGTGGTTGACATGGTCAGGACCTATCTCCTGCTCGCCTGGACCTGGCTGCGCGCCTCCGCCCAGTATCCGGGGCCGCTGATCACGATGGCCGTGGGCTCGTTCGCCATCAACATGCTCGACGTCCTGGCGATCTGGGTGATCTTCGAACACACCCGTTCGCTCGCCGGATTCGGCGTGGCCGAGGTCATGTTCCTGTACGGCACGTCGAGCCTGGCCTTCGGGGTGAGCGACATGCTCTTCGGCAACCTGGACCGGCTCAGCCAGCACATCAGGACGGGCGGGTTCGACACCATGCTCATCCGTCCGGCGAGCGCGTTCGTCCAGATGGCCGTCGACCGCTTCAGCGTGCACCGCTTCGGCAGGATCACCCAGGCCGTGGTCGTGCTCACCATCGCCCTGTCCGGACTCGACCTGCCCTGGGACAGGGCCTGGGCGATCCCGCCGATGATCCTGTGCGGAATCGTCATCTTCTCCTCCCTCTTCGCCCTGGCCGGCGCGGCGCAGTTCCTGCTGACCGACGCGCCCGAGGTGGCCAACGCCTTCACCTACGGGGGCAACGCGCTCACCCAGTACCCGCTGAACGTCTACAGCCGCGACCTCGTCAGGGGAGTCACCTTCGTCGTACCGCTGGCCTTCGTGAACTGGCAGCCCGCACTGTTCGTGCTGGACCGTCCCGACCCGCTCGGCCTGCCGTACTGGCTGCGTTTCGCCTCCCCGCTCGCCGCGCTGACGCTGGCCGCCGTCGCCGCGCTCGCCTGGCGGGCGGGCGTCCGCCGCTACCGCTCGACAGGGAGCTGACACGACATGATCGAGGTTCAGGGAGTCGGCCGCTCGTTCACCGTCGGCCGCCGCAGCGCGCGTAAGACGGTGCACGCCGTACAGGACCTGTCGTTCACGGTCGGGGCCGGGGAGTTCGTCGGCTACCTCGGGCCGAACGGCGCCGGCAAGTCGACCACCATCAAGATGCTCACCGGCATCCTCGCGCCGACCACGGGCCGCATCGAGGTGGCCGGCCTCGACCCGGCACGACGCCGTACGGCTCTCGCGCGCAGGATCGGCGTGGTCTTCGGCCAGCGGACCACCCTGTGGTGGGACCTGCCGCTGCGGGACAGCTTCGAACTGATCCGGCACCTTTACAAAGTAGATCGGGTTGTTTTCCGGGAGAGGCTCGAGGAGCTGTCCTGCCTGCTCGGCCTGGAGTCCTTCATGACCACCCCGGTCCGCCAGCTCAGCCTGGGCCAGCGCATGCGCGGCGACGTCACCGCGGCCCTGTTGCACGACCCCGCCGTGCTCGTGCTCGACGAGCCGACCATCGGCCTGGACGTCGTCAGCAAGGCCGCCATGCGGGAGTTCCTGAGCCGCCGCAACGCCGAACACGGCACCACGGTCCTGCTCACCACCCACGATCTGGGCGACATCGAGCGGCTCTGCCGCCGGGTGATGCTCATCGACCACGGCCGCCTGACGTTCGACGGCACCCTCGACGACCTGCGCGCGACCGTTCCCGAGGAGAAGTCGATCGAGGACGTGGTCGCCCGCCTCTACACCGGCGGAACCGCGCCGGCCGCGGAACCGTCCGTCTGAGCGCCGTCGCGGGGACGGTGACGTCCGTCACCGCGGGCGACGCCCGACGCGCGCCCCAGCGGTCAGGGGGATGGGAGCGCACGCCGGGCTGGAGGGGTGGTCCGGGGTCAGGCCGTGAGATTGACGTAGTAACTGGAGTAACCGTTCAGATCGACCAGGCGGGCGCCGACCCGCCGCGCGGCGGTGCTGCCGATGTTCAGGCAGGAGTCGAAGGAGTCCCGGTAGACGTAGAACGGGCCGTGGGAGCCGGTCCACACCGCGCCGTCGGCGGCCTCGGCGTAGAACGCGGCATAGCGGTTGCCCGTGTTGAGAACGTGGGCCTCACCACCCGGGTCGACGGCCCACCAGCCCCGGGTGCCCCACTGCCCCTGGTCGCGGCAGCCGTCCGGGCTGTAGAACATGATCGCGATCCATGCCCTGGCGGTGTAGCGGTTGCGGAAGTGCAGCTCCATGGCCTATCCCTCCGGCTCCGCGAAGCGCTGGGTCAGCGGTCTGTCGTCCGGCCGCTCCTCGGCCAGCGGGGGCAGGTGGCCACCGGCGCCCGTCGCGGCGGCGACACCCTCGGCTGCGCCCGGGCGCGCGTCGGTCTCACCGACGCGCGATCCCGTCTCTCCGGCGAACGCCACCCGGGGGTCGGGGTGACGCTCGATGCCGTTGTCGGGCATGTCTCACCTCTATCTCGCAAGCACTTAGGGTGATCAGTCAACAACGTACAGTTACGCAACGGGTGTGTAAAGAGGAGTTCTGGCGCATCCAACGCCCACGGATCCACATTCCGGGCAGAGTCCGGAAAGATCTTCTCCGGGCCGTCCGCGCCCCGGCTTTCACGTCCGTGCCCGGCCCCGAGCCCGGAACGGCGGGGGAGGCCGGACCGTGAGAACATATGGGCGTCATGCATGCCCGTCTCCCGTTACGCCTCATGCGCACGGCCGCCTTCTCGGCCGTCTGCGTGACGCTCGCCGTGCTCGGCCACCTGGCCGCGGGCGGCTCGGGGCCCGAGTCGTGGGCGGTCGCGGCCGGTGGCGCCACGGTCATGGCGTTGACGACGGCGCTGGCCGGTCGTGAACGGTCGGCGACGACGATCGGCGTGACCCTGTCCGGCATGCAACTGTTCCTACACGAACTGTTCGCCTTCGACGACCCCTCGGGGATCTCGCTGGCCGTACACGGCCACGGCGGCAGGCTGGGCGAGGGCCTCGGCATGATCATCGCGCACCTCACCGCGACGCTGATCACCGGCTGGTGGCTGTCACGCGGCGAGGCCGCCCTGTGGGCGCTGCTGCGCGCCGCCGGACGGCGGCTCGGCGCGGCCCTGCGCCTGCTCCCGCTGCCCTCGATCCCCGCTCCTCCGCGCACGGTGCCCGCCACCGTCGCACCCGTCCCCGCCGGGCGGCTGCTCCGCCATACCGTCAGCAGACGCGGTCCTCCACTTCCCGCCGTCTGAGATCACCTGGCACCTACCTGTGTCGCCTGTCACCGCAAGAACAGAACACGAAGCATCGAAGTGGAGTCCCCAAGCATGTCCCTTTCCTCAGCGTGCCGCCGTGCCGCCGCCGTGACCGCCGGTGCCGTCGCGCTCACCATCGGCCTGGCGCTGCCCGCCCTCGCGCACGTGAGCATCAACCCGGGAACCGCGGAACAGGGCGGGTTCACCAAGGTCGCCTTCCGGGTGCCGAACGAGCGTGACAACGCCTCGACCGAGAAGGTCGAGGTGGAGTTCCCCACCGACCACCCGCTGCCGTTCGTCTCGGTCAAGCCGGTGCCCGGCTGGGACGTCAAGGTGGTGACCGGCAAGCTGCCCAAGCCGGTGACGACCGAGTACGGCGAGATCACCGAGGCCGTCACGAAGGTCACCTGGTCGGGCGGGAAGATCGGCCCCAGCCAGTTCCAGGAGTTCGAGGTCTCCATGGGGATGCTCCCCAAGGACACCGACCAGCTCACCTTTCCCACCACCCAGACCTACACCGGTGGTGAGGTCGTCAAGTGGGCCGACCAGCCCAAGGCCGACGGCTCCGAGGCCGACCGCCCGGTCCCGACCCTGAAGCTCACCCCCTCGACCGGGGGCGACGAGCACGGCGCAGGAGCGGCCAGCCCGTCCGCCACGGCCACCGTGGCCGCCCACGAGTCCGAGGCCGCCAAGCCCGCCGCCGCGCAGGCGTCCTCCTCGGACGGCACCGCACGGCTGCTGGGCGGGGCCGGCCTGCTGGCCGGAGTCGTGGGCGTCGTGGTCGGCGTGCTCGGCCTGCGCCGTGGAGGACGCGCCTCCTGACCTCCCCGCGGCGTGTCCGCCGGTGAGGCGCTCCGGCGGAGGCCCGTGCGGGGATGCCGCGGCGGAGATGAGAGCAGACGGCGGGGGCCCGCGGATCGATTCCGCGGGCCCCCGCCGCCGTCTCCTCCCCAGACCGGATCAGCCGCTGATGTCCTTGCCGCTGAACCTGGCCCACGCGATCGAACCGAAGATCACGATGTAGGCGCCGAACACCAGCAGCCCCTGCCCCATCTCCCCGGTGGCGACCGGGTCTCGCAGCACCCCGTCGAAACCGCTCCACCAGCTCGACAGCAGGTACGGCCGCAGCCCGGACAACTGCGGGATGACCCCGAGCACCTGGGCGACGATGACCAGCACCACGGTCGCGGCGATGGCGCCGATGGCGATCTCCGTCAGCGTCGAGAACGCCAGCGAGATCGCCGCCAGCGCCGCCATGCCCGCCGCGACGTACAGCACGACGAGCCCGATCCTCAGCAGCCCCTCGGCCATGGGGATCGTCCCGCCGGACAGCAGCGTGATCGGCCCCGCCGGGAACAGCAGCAGCCCGGTGAGCAGCGCCGACGACGCGACCGCCGCCACGGCCGCCAGGCAGAAGATCACCGCGTTGGCGTACTTGACCACCAGCAGCCTGGTGCGGCCCACCGGAACCGCCAGCAGGTAGCGCAGCGTGCCGATGCCCGCCTCCCCCGCGACCGAGTCCCCCGCGACCACCGCGACCGAGACCGGCAGCAGCAGCTGCACCAGGAGTGAGAGCGCGGCGAAGGTGAGGAACAGCCCGTTGCCGGTGATCTGGGTGAAGACGCCGGGAGCGCCGTCACCGGGCTCGGGACCGCCGAACGCCCTGAGCGCGACGCCGAGCAGCACCGGCACCAGGACGAGCACCCCCAGCATGGCGAGATTCCTCGGCCTGCGGAAGGTCAGCCCGACCTCGGAGAAGAGGAAGCGCATGAGGTTGCGTCCCTTTGCGACGCCTGGCGGCGTCGCGCCCGGGCCGGGGGCCTTCCCGCTGTCCTCTGTGGTGCGGGTCAGGCCTGAGATCTCCGGCGCGTCCAGGCCGGGAGCCCCCGGCTCGACCGGACTGGGGACGGGGCCTTCTAAGGCGTCGGACCGGTCGGCTTCGGGGGGCGGGATGTCCTTCTTCAGGGTGTTCTGGGGGGCGGTCATTGTCTGGTTCGGGGAACCCTTCTCAGCCGGCGACATCGAAACCCTCTCCGGTCAGGCCGACGAACACGTCCTCAAGGCTTGGGCGGCGTACGGCCAGGCCGCGTACCGCGACACCGGAGGTGACCAGTTCGGCGCAGATCCGCTCGGCGGCCTCCTCGCCCAGTTCTGCGCTCACCTCGTCCTCACGGTCCTCGCCGAGCCGTACCCCCGCCAGGCCCAGGTCCGCCAGTACGGCCGCCGCGGCCGCGACGTCCGGTGTCTCGACGCTGATCCTGACCGCCTCCGCGGCTCTGAGGGTGGCCAGAGGACCCTGGGCGGCCAGCCGTCCGGCCCGCATCACGGCCACGTGGGAGCACATCTGCTCGATCTCGGCCAGCAGGTGGGAGGAGACGAACACGGTCGTGCCCTCCGCCGCGATCTCCTTGACCAGGCCGCGCACCTCCCTGGTGCCCTGCGGGTCGAGGCCGTTGGTCGGCTCGTCGAGGATCAGCAGTTCCCTGGGCCGCAGCAGCGCGGCGGCGATCGCCAGGCGCTGACGCATGCCGAGGGAGTAGGCGCGGTAACGCTTGCGGGCGGCGGCCGTGAGCCCGACCCTTTCGAGGGCCTCGCCGATCCTGGCCGAGGCGGTACGGGGGTCGACCGTGAGGTCGGCCGCGTCGTAGCGGCGCAGGTTGGCCGCACCGGACAGGTAGGGGTAGAAGGACGGCCCCTCCACCAGCGCGCCCACCCTCGGCAGCGCCGTCCGCAGGCCGTCCGGCATGGCGGTGCCGAGCAGTTCCCAGCCGCCCTCCGAGGGGGCGACCAGGCCGAGGAGCATACGGATCGTCGTGGTCTTTCCCGAGCCGTTGGGGCCGAGGAACCCGAAGACGCTTCCCTTCGGCACGGCCAGGTCCAGGTGGTCCACGGCCACCTGGCCGCCCCTGAAGCGTTTGGTCAGTCCGCGGGTGACGATCGAGTGGTCCTCCGTGCGGGCCTCGGGAGGCACAGCGGAGGAAGCGGAGGAGGATCTGTCCTCCTGGACGGTCAGCATGGCTCTCCCATCGTCGCCTGTGTCGTCTCCGCCTTCGAGCGCGACGGCCCTCCGCTCGCGGCGTCGTTCCTGGGGCGTGGCCCGGCGGGGCGGGTAGGGCCCCACCCCGCCGGAGTCCCGGTCCCGGGAGACGCTGGCGCGTCCCCCGGGGCCGGCCGCCGGGAGTCATGACTCTCCCGGCGTCCCGTTCGTCAGCTCGCCGCCGCTTCCTGCAGCCTCTCCGGGGTGACCGCGCCGACCAGCAGGCGGCCGTCATCGGTCAGCAGCGCCGAGAGCAGCTTGCTCTGGATGACCCTGCCGCTGCCCCACGGCCCGCTGACCTGCTTGGCCGACCTCAGCAGGGTGTCCGCGAGGGCGTTCGCGTTCCCCGCCGGGCCGTCCGCGTCCTGGGACTGGTTCGCGCCGAGGTCCTTGACGGAGAAGGGAAGCACCGCGACCGAGGTCCAGCCCTGCCCGACGACCTTGGCCCTGCCCTTCAGCGCCCGCTCCCGTTCCTGCCTGGCCCGGTCCTGCTTGCTGAACTCGTCGGCGGCCCGCTCGGTCACCTTCGCCCCCGCGGGCGGGGTGAATGTGAAGTTCTCCGCGGCGGGCGGGGTGAACGTGACCGAGGTGAAACCGACCTCGAAGGCCGGCTCGGCGGCGCTCTTGGCGTAGACCTGCACCCGCAGGGGGACGAAGGTCTCCCCGTCGAGCGCCAGCTTGACCTCCTTGACCAGGGACGCACCGTCCTTGGGAGCCAGGACGAGCTGGTAGGCGGGGCGGTCGGCGACCCGCTCGGTGTTGCTCACGCTCACCACGGTGTCCGTGGCCGCCCTGCTCAGCACCTGCTGCGCGGCCTGCTGCGGAGTGGTCGCGGAGGGAAGCGCGGTGGCGTGCTTGTCCTGCGCCTCGGGGTCCACCCCGCTGATCCGGGTGGCCTCGTTGTCCTCGCTGCGCCACAGCCAGACCTGGTCCCCGTTGACGATCAGGTCGGTCTCGCTCATCTTGCCCGGAAGAGCCAGCCTGAGCCGGTCCGCGCCGCCGTACCAGACCTTGAGCTCGTGTGAGCCCGCCAGCAGCGCGGCGGGTGAGGAACCGCCCATGCCCGAGATCTCCGGCAGGCCGGGAAGTCCCAGGGAGGCTGTCTGAATGACGGTGCCCGACATGGGCTTCATTCCGGACTGGGAGGCCTTGGCGGCGTCTGCGAGCAGCTGCTCCGCCGTACGCGCGGGGAGCGTGGGCTCCCCCTGGACGGCTGCGATGACCGGGCCCGCTCCGATGGCCGCGGCTACCACCGCGATCGCAGCGACCGGCACACCCCATCTCGTCACGCGGCTTCGCCTTGTTCGTTCAGACATGTCACTCCTTTACGGTAGTGCGTCGATCGTTTCTGAAGGCAGCTTGCGTGACCGTTCCTGTGCCGGAGCTGAGACAGACTGAGAGGTCTCACAGGTTCTCAGCGGTCTCTCAGTGCCGCTGGCCGAAGATGGGGGCGAAGGCGGAGGTGGTGGGGGATGCGGGTTCTCGTCGTTGAGGACGAGCGGCGGATGGCCGCGGCGCTCCAGCGTGGGCTGCAGGCCGAGGGGTTCGCGGTCGACCTCGCGCATGACGGCGAGGAGGGGCTGCACCTGGCCAGGGTCGGCGACTACGACGTGGTCGTGCTGGACATCATGCTGCCGAGGATCTCCGGCTACAACGTCTGCAAGCAGTTGCGGGCCGAGGAGAACTGGGTGCCGATCCTGATGCTGTCGGCGAAGGACGGCGAGTACGACATGGCCGACGGCCTCGATCTGGGCGCCGACGACTACCTGACCAAGCCGTTCTCCTACGTCGTGCTGGTCGCCAGGCTCAGGGCGCTGCTGCGCCGGGGCGCGAACCGGCGCCCCGCCGTGCTGCGGGCCGGTGACCTGACCCTGGATCCCGCGCGGCGCCGGGTCTCCAGGGGGCAGCAGCCGATCGAGCTGACGCCCAGGGAGTTCGCCCTCCTGGAGTACCTCATGCGCCACCACGACGAGGTGGTCTCCAAGTCCGAGATCCTGGAACACGTGTGGGACACCTTCGACACCGACCCCAACGTGGTCGAGGTCTACGTGGGCTACCTGCGCCGCAAGGTCGACGCCCCGTTCTCCAGGAACGCGCTGCAGACCGTCAGGGGGGCCGGGTACCGGCTCGCGGGCGATGGCGGCTGACCCGCGCGCGGGGGGCGGGCGCCGTACGGCCGGTTGGTGGCGGCGCAAGAGCCTGCGTTTCCGGCTGACCGCGGTCGCCTCCGCCGTGCTCGCGCTCGCGCTGGTCGTCTCGGCGTACGTGATGGTCGGCGTGCTGGGCCAGGCGCTGATCACCACCATCGACGACGCGATCTACCAGCGGGCGCGCGACACGGTCTCGCTGGCCGATGCCGGGCGGCTGCCGGACGAGCTGACCACGTCGGACGGCACGCTGCTGCAGGTGATCGACGGCCGGGGGCGGATCACCCACGCGACCACCGGCACCGACCGGCTGGTGCCGCTGCTGAGCGCGTCCGAGCGGGCCACCGCGATCACCAGGGGAAGGGCGAGTTTCGTCAACGGCGAGCCGTACGGCATCCCGCATCTGCTGCGGGTACGGGTGCTCAGCGCGGACCGGGGGCAGAGTGTGATCTCGGCGCGCTCGTTCCGTGAGGTGGAGACCAGCCTCAGTACGGCCGGTCACGTGCTGGTCGTCGGCACGCCGCTGCTGCTCGTGCTGCTCGCCGGGGCCAGCTGGGTGATCATCGGCAGGACGCTGCGTCCCATCGCCGCGCTGCGCAGGGGCGCTGACGAGATCACCGGCACCGCGCGTTCCAGACGGCTGCCGGTGCCCGAGGCCAGGGACGAGGTGCACAGCCTCGCCACCACCCTCAACGACATGCTGACCCGGCTCGAACAGGCCGACGCGCGGCAGCGGTCCCTGGTCTCCGACGCGGCGCACGAGCTGCGCAGCCCGCTGGCCAGTATCCGTCTCCAGCTTGAGGTCGCGCTCGGCCATCCCGAGGGGCAGGACTGGCGGGAGACGGCCGAGGGCGTGCTTGAGGACACCATGCGCCTGTCCAGGCTGGCCGAGGACCTGCTCGCCCTGGCCAGGCTCGACGAGCGGGACGGTCCCGCCCGCAGGGAGCCCGTCGAGCTGGAGCAGCTCATCCAGCAGACCGTCGAGCGCTACGGTGAGGCCGTCACGGTACGGCTGCCCGCCCCGGTGGACGACTCCCCCGCGGGGGCGGCCGTGGTGACGGGCGACGCGCTCGACCTGGGGCGGGTGCTGGTCAACCTCGTGGACAACGCGCTGCGGTACACCTCGGCCCCGGTGGTGGTCGAGTTGCGCGTCGAGGGCGCGGACGCGGTGCTGACCGTCACCGACGACGGCCCCGGCATCCCCGAACCGGACAGAGAGCGGGTCTTCGACCGTTTCACCCGTCTGGACAGCGCGCGCAGCCGTGACGAGGGTGGTTCCGGGCTCGGCCTGGCGATCGTCAGGGAGACGGTCAACGCCCACGGCGGCGCGGTGCACCTGGAGGATGCCTCGCCTGGTTTACGGGCAGTTATACGACTTCCGCTATCTTGACCGACGCTTGTCCATCATGTGCTTGGCCGGGAAGGGCCCGGAGACCTAGCGTCACTCTCATGACTTCCGCTGACGGCGGCGAGCGGGAGCTGATCCTGCGGGTCGCGACGCGGCTCTTCGCCGCCCTTGGCTACGACGGAACCTCGGCCAGTCAGATCACCGAGGCCGCCGGGGTCGACGTCGCCACGCTCAACGAGCACTTCGGCGGCAAGCGGGAGCTGTACCTCGCGGTCATGGAGCGCGCCCACCTGACCGAACTCGCCGATCTCGAGGGGACGATCACGCAGATCGCCACCGCGCCTCCGGGAGACCCCCTCCGGGAGCCCTCGGGAGCCGTGCACCGCCTGCTCGACAGCTACATCGACTTCTGCGTCAGGAACCCCGACATCGCCGCGTTGTGGATGCACCGCTGGCTGTCCGACGCCAGCGACGTCACCGAGCCGGAGCGGCAGTACGTCCAGCCGGTGGTCCGGCGCATCAGCGAGACCCTGCGGTCCCTGGCCTCGCCGTCCGCCGACGTGATGTTCGCGGTCTGGACGGTGACGTGGTCGGCGCACGCCTTCTCCCGCGGCGGGGTGCTCGACGAGGAGGGCAACCACTGGAGCCCCGGGGATCCGGAGATCCTGCGCCGTTTCCGCGCCTACATGCACGACGTGGTGCACCACGCCCTCGGCCTGCCGGGTGACCCGCCGCCGTCGTGAGCGAGGGCCGTGACCTTCGGTTCCCTCCGGCGGACGGTACGCGACGGACCAGATAACAAATCGATTTACCCCGGTCAGGATATTGCGGTAAACCCGTCGCGGGTTCACGATGGGGACGCTCACTTGTGCCTCTTCAGGGCCGCCGGGGCACCCCCGGCGGGCGAGACCGTCAGCACGAGCCAGGCGTGCGTTCCCAGGCCTGCGGGACGGACCGTCTGCCGCCGTCGCGGGACCGCCCGCGGACAGGACCCATCGAAAGGCGAGGTGCGCCCCCGCCTCGCGATCGGGCCACCCGTTCCCCCCACGGGTGGCCCGATCCCATTCCGGTCCTCCTCAGAGGCCTGATCCGCGCAGTCCGGAGACGACGGCGAGGGCGTCACGGGCGGAGGCGGCGTCGTGGACCCGGAAGACCCGGGCGCCCTGCCAGGCGGAGACCGCGAGGGTGGCGATGGTCCCGGCGTGCCGCTCGTCGACCGGAAGCCCGCCGAGGGTCTCGCCGACGAAGTCCTTGTTGGAGACCGCGACGAGCACCGGCCAGCCGGTGCCGACCATCTCGCCGAGACGGCGGCTGATCTCCAGGGAGTGCCGGGTGTTCTTGCCGAAGTCGTGCGCCGGGTCGATGAGGATCGACTCTCTGGCGACCCCGGCGGCGGCCGCTCGCTCGGCGAGGCCGACGGTGTGGTCGACGACGTCGGCGACCACGTCGTCGTAGGCGATGCGGTGCGGGCGGGTGCGCGGGGTCACGCCTCCCGCGTGCGCGCACACCAGCCCGATCCCGTGCCCGGCCGCGACGGCGGCCAATCCGGGATCGACTCCGCCCCAGGTGTCGTTGAGCAGGTCCGCGCCCGCCTCGGCGACGACCTCGCCGACCTCGGCGCGCCAGGTGTCGACACTGATGATCAGATCGGGGTGACGGTCCCTGACCGCCGCGACCAGGCCGGCCACCCGGCGGATCTCCTCCGCGGGGTCCACCTCGTCACCCGGTCCCGCCTTGACACCGCCGATGTCCACGATGTCCGCGCCGCCCTCGACGGCCCCGTCGACGGCCTTGAGCGCGGCCTCGAAGCCGTAGGTCCTGCCCCTGTCGTAGAAGGAGTCGGGGGTGCGGTTGACCACCGCCATGATCGCGAATTCGCCGGGCCGGAACTCACGGCCTCGCAGGCGCAAGATAGTCATCGACACCGAGCCTATCGGGCCGGTACCGGAGAGGCGGGCGCTCCCACCTGCGCCGCCTCCGGGGGTTGGGGAAACCGTGCCTCACGTGGAGGTCAGGCGGCCGACCCACCCTCGGCCACCGTGACGAAGTCCTGGGCGACGGAGGGCAGCCGCCGCCGCGCGTGGACGAGGGCGATCACCCTGCGGACCGAGGGGTCGAGGGAGCGGACCACCAGCCCGGCCCTGGCCGCCTGCTCGGCCATGCCCCGGTACCACAGCAGGGAGGCCGCTCCCGAGCGGACCGTGTTGAGCCAGTTGCCGCGCTCGTCGAGCTGTACGGCGGGCACGGGAGCGATGCCGTACTTGGTGAACAGGGCGTCGAACTCCCTGCGCCGGGCACTGCCGGGGACGGGCATGACCAGCCGCATGCCGTTGAGCCTGTTCATCGGGACCGGGTCGGGCAGGTCCAGACCGGAGGGGGAGATCAGCACGATCTCCTGGCGTTCCAGTGGATGGCTGACCAGGTCGGCCGGGACGGGCAGGTCCGTCAGGCCGAGATCGGCCCGCTGGTCCCTGATGGCGTTGACCACGCCGTCCCGTCCGTCGCAACGGACGATGTGCACGCGCACCCCTGGATGCTCGGCGGCGTAGGCGGGAAGGAGTCGTCCGGCCAGCCCCGGTTCGAGGCTGGGGGTCGAGGCGATGCGCAGTTCCGCGTCGGCCTGGTGGCCGTGGGCGGACAGCGCCTCGATCTCCCTGACTGCGTCGAGCGCCTCCCGGGCCAGCTTGACCACCCGGCGTCCCTGCGCCGTGACGACCACGCCGCGCCCGGAACGGGCGAACAACGTCATTCCCAACTCTCGCTCAAGGTCTCTGATCGCGCGGGAAAGCGCGGGCTGCGCGATGTACAGCGACCTGGCCGCATCTGTCATGGTGCGGTGCTCCGCCGTCGCGACCACGTAGCGGAGCTGCTGCAGATTCATGGCTTCGACGCTAGGACACGGGCCCGGGGTCGGTCCCGGACATTGCAGAGATCACCTTTGACGATTTCAGAATGTAACCGTATATAGCGACATCCGTGACGGATGATAAATCAGTATGCTTACGCCCCAAATTCGATAAAAGTCCGGTCATTCATGGACGGCCGGACACTCGGGTTAACGGGGAGACAGCGTGACAGGCAACGGGCACAACCCTCCACAACCACCGTGGCCTCAAGGGCCTCAGGGGCCCCAGGGCCCTCAGGGGCACCCCCGTTCCGCGCCGCCTCCTCCCGCCTGGCCCGCCGCACCACCTCAGGGACCTCCGCAGGGGCCGCCGCCCCAGGGGGTACCCGGACAGCCGTACCCGTCCGCGCCGCAGCCCCCTCCGGGACAGGGTTTCCCCCCGGGTTACGGCTACCCGCCGCCCGGTCAGGGACGCCCAAGGCCCGGCCCTAACCAGGGATACGGTCACCCGCCCGCGCCGCCGCCCGCGCCGCCGCCCGCCCCGCCGCAGGGCTATCCGCCGCAGAACCAGGGAGCACAGGGCTATCCGCCCGCGGGCCAGGGGTATCCGCCGCCGCCCGCTCAGGGCTACCCGCGGCCCGGACCCCAGGGGCAGCCGCCGTACCCCGGGGCGCCCCAGGGGCGGCCGCCGTACGGCGCGCCGATCCCGCCACCGCCTCCCACCCCGCCCGCTCCGTGGCAGCCGCCGCCGCGGCGCTCGGGAGGCGCCGGAGTGATCGTGGTGAGCGTCTTCGGCGTGATCGCGCTGCTCTTCATCGGGCTCGTGGTCGCCGGGTCGCTCATCAAGAACCGTTATCGGGACTCGGCCCCGCACTTCGCCGTACCCACCTACACGCCCTCCCCCCTGGAGACCTCGCGACCGGCCACCGAGGACACGTTCACACCCACGCCCACCCCGACGGAGACGCCGCAGGAGACGAAGCCGACGGACGTGCCGAGCCCCTCCAAGGAGGTCGTCCGCAACACCACCCTGGAGGGCAACACCCTCTACCGGACCGGAGGCCTGCCCACGGTGAGCTGCTCCGCGGGTTCGCCGAGCATCTACAGCCACAGCCAGCTCAAGGGGCTGATCCTGAAGACCTCCAGGTGCCTGGACAAGGGGTGGTCGCGAATCCTCGGCGAGCAGGGCATCGACTGGAGCCCGCCGGGCTACGCCATCGTCTCGGGCAAGGGACGCGGGGCGTGCGGGGACTTTCCTCAGATCGGCAGCATCGTGCCGTACTACTGCCCGCGCAACCACACCATCTACGCCTCGACCGGCGCCATGGCCAAGGGATCGGGCAACAGCCTCGGATACGGTCAGATCGTCGGCTGGCACGGCGCGATCATCAGCATGATGGCCCACGAGTACGGCCACCACGTGCAGCAGCTGACCGGCCTGTCCGACAGCTGGTGGCAGAAGACGCAACGCTCGTCGAGCAGGAGCGGCAGGCTCGCGCTGAGCCGCAGGTTCGAGCTCCAGGCCACCTGCTTCGGCGGGATGTTCATGCGCTCGGTCGCGAGCACCTATCCGGTCACCCCGGCCAGGCGCAACACGCTCTACTACTTCTACTCGCGGGTCGGGGACTGGCCCGGCTACCCCCGTGACCACGGGACCCCGGCGAACAACAACCGCTGGTTCCGCCAGGGCTACGAGAAGAACAAGACCTTCCAGTGCAACACCTGGCTGGCCTCCTCCTCCTCGACGTCATAGCTTAAATACTCATTAACCGAAGTTTGGTTGTCTGTCTGCCATGTCCATGTATGGGGCTAGAATCCTGCCAATTCCATGTAATCGGGGGACCTCGGCTGTTTTGCCAGGTGGACCGGGGTAGGACGCAGTAGGAAGCGGTGTGATCATGCGCCATGGGCAGGGCCCGGGGGACTCTTCCGGCGAGGACGGGAAACGGCACGCCCCTGAGCAGGACCCGGTGGGCGGGGTCACCCCTGGCACCCCCGCCGCCCCTGACGTTCCCGGTGCTCCGGGAACCCCCGACGCTCCCGGAACCGCCGGTGTTCCCGGCGCTCCCGGTGTTCTTGGCGCTCCCGGTGTTCTTGGCGCTCCCGGTCCTCCCTCGGCCGGGGCCGTCGAGGGGGCCGGGGAGACCGCCCAGGCCCCGGAGGAGGCCGCCCGGATCCCGCAGGGCTCCGTACAGGGCCCGGGGAGACCCACGCGGGGCTCCGCCCCCGCGGCGCGGCCGGCCGGGAAGCGGCCCGGGTTCGCCAAGCCGCTGACGACCGCCTCGCTCGTCGGCTGGACCGGGCTCTCGGTGGTCCTGCCCGGCGCGGCCCACCTGCGTGCGGGGCACCGCCGTACCGGCTACGCGCTGCTGGGCGTCTTCGCCGCGCTCCTGATCGCCGCGGCGGTCGTCGCGTTCGTCGTCCTTCCCGGCAACGTGGGCTTCCTGACCAGGGACAGCACGCTGACGAGCGCGGTGGCCCTGGCCGGCGCCGGAGCGCTCGCCTGGTTCCTGATCGTGCTCTCCTCCTACGTCTCCCTGCGCCCGAGGAGGCTCAGCGGCAGGGGGCAGATCGTCTCCGGCGTCGCGATCGGCCTGCTGTGCGTCGGGGTGATGTCGCCGTTCGCACTGGTGGCGAACACCGTGCTGACCGCGAAGAACACGGCCAACGCCATCTTCCAGAGTTCGAGCGACAACCCGACCGTGGTCCCCGTCAAGCACGAGGACCCGTGGAACGGGCGCGACCGGGTGAACTTCCTGCTCGTCGGCGGCGACGGCGCGGGCAACAGGGAGGGCATCAGGACCGACAGCATGACCGTGGCCAGCGTGCAGGTCTCGACCGGCAACACGGTCATGTTCAGCCTGCCCCGCAACCTGCAGCACGTCCGCTTCCCTCCGGACGGCACGCTCGGCAGGCAGTTCCCCAACGGCTTCATGCGCGAACTGCCCAGCGGCGGCCTGCTCAACGAGGTGTGGCAGTACGGCGAGGAGCACCCCGAGGTCGTCCAGGGCAAGGACGGTCAGCGCGGGCCCAGGGCTCTCATGGAGGCGATCGGTTACACCCTCAACCTGAGGATCGACTACTACGCGCTGATCAACATGTTCGGCTTCGCCCACCTGGTCGACGCCATCGGCGGCCTGAAGATCCGGGTGGACAGGGACGTCCCGTGGGGCGGCCTCTACGGCACCGCGGGCACGATCAGGGCGGGCTACCGGACGCTGTCGGGTGAGGAGGCCCTCTGGTACGGCCGCTCCCGTGTCGGCAGCGACGACTTCTCCCGGATGAGCCGCCAGCGCTGCGTCATCGGCGCCTTCGCCCAGCAGGCGACCCCCTCGGTCGTGCTCACCAACTTCGTCAAGATCGCGAACGTCGCCAAGAAGATGGCCAAGACCGACATCCCCCGTGAGCTGCTCGACCCGCTGACCGAGCTGGCCCTCAAGGTCAAGAACGCCAGGATCACCAGCCTGCAGTTCGTGCCGCCGGAGTTCTACTCCGGCTCCCCCGACTGGCGGAAGATCCGCGCCGCGACCGTCAGGGCGCTGCGCCAGTCCGAGCGGCCCGCCCGCCGGGCCCAGGCCGCGGGGGTGACGGCCTCGCCGGGCGTGAGCGGGGCGACGGCCTCCCCCACGGGCGGCGACGGCGCCGGCACGCCCACGGCGACCCCCTCGACGACCCCCTCGTCCGGGCGGCCCACGCCGCACCGGACGGCGCCGCAGACACCGCACGAGACGCCCACCCAGAACGGCGCCACCGCCAAGTCGCTGAGCGAGATCTGCGGCTTCTGACCCACTCCGTCCTGTGCGGGCGGGCACCCGGTTCGGTGCCCGCCCGCACAGGGGTCCGGTGGCAGGCGGGCGAGGGCTCCCGGTGCCGCGATCATGTCCGCCGGGACAGTGATCGGCGACCTTCCGGAGAAGGAAATCAATCCCGGCGTTTTGATGGGATTGACGGCATAAGGCCTGCTCAGAGGCATTTTTCACGGCTGGACGGGGCCGCCGGAAATGCAGGAACGTGGGGAGAGTTCGATCCCCTCGAATCCGGTGGTGCGCCATGCGAGTCCTGATCCAGCTCCGCCCAACCCCCGACATCGTCGCGGCCGTGGCCGACCCGGGTGTCGCCACGACCACGGCCGACGTGTCCGACGGCCTGCCCGGGGTCGTCCTTGACCATTCCTTCGTCCCGGTCGCGGTGCCCCGTCCCGTGCCCGCGGCCGGGGGCGACCCCCTGTCCCTGAACCAGGCGCTGACCTTCTCCTTCGCGGCCGAGCACGCCTCGGTCCTGGTCCGCGGCGAGATCTCCGACGACGAGCTCTCCACCAGGGTCACGCTGCTGCCCAACACCCGCTCCGACGTCATCGGGGTGCACGCCGACCCGGTGATCGGGTCGAGCATCGTCTGCGGCGGCGACGCCCCCGTCGGCGACTGGCACGACGTGGAGCGGCTGCTGCGCGTCGCCGAGCTCAGGTCGGAGGGGCTGGACGGCTCCGGCGTCCCCCTTGCCATCGTGGACACCGGCATCAACGCCGCACACGTCGCCCAGCGCATCGGCCACACCCCGGTCATCGACTCCGCCCACAGCTGGAACCCCTCCGGCGTCTCCGGGACCGCGGGTCAGTTCGAGGTCGACCACGGCACGATGTGCGCCTTCGACGCGCTGATCAGCGCCTCGAAGGCGTCGCTGATCGACATCCCCGTGCTGCTCTCCCGGCGTCCCGGTGGCTCGGAGATGGACGGCCTGCTCTCCGACGCCGTCGCCGCCTTCTCCCACCTGCGCACCGTGCTCGACTCCCTGCCCGCCGCGACCCGGTCTCTGGTCGTCAGCAACAGCTGGGGCTCCTTCTCCCCCGAATGGGACTTCCCCGTCGGCCACCCCGGCAACTACTCCGACAACGCGGCCCACCCGTTCAACCTGATCGTCTCCAGTCTTGAGCAGGCGGGCGCCGACGTGTTGTTCGCCGCGGGCAACTGCGGGCGCGACTGCAGGGACCGCCGGTGCGCCTACCCCGACCGCCCGATCGGCGGCGCCAACTCGCACCCGAGCGTGCTGTCCGTCGCCGGTGCGGACACCGAGGGCGAGCGGGTCGGCTACTCCTCCCAGGGGCCCGGCCGTCTCGCCCAGCGCAAGCCCGACATCTGCTCCTACACCCACTTCTCCGGCTCCGGGGCCTTCGGCGAGGGCGAGCCCGACTCGGGCACCTCCGCGGCCTGCCCCGTCGCCGCCGGACTGGTCGCGGCCATCCGCACCCGCTGGCCCGCCGCCACGCTGTCCCCCTCGCAGTTGCGCACCCTGCTGCACCGCACCGCGGACGACCGGGGCGGCGTCGGATACGACTACGACTACGGCTACGGCCTGCTGGACGTCGCGGGGGTTCTCGCCGCACTGCGGCGCAGAGACCTGCGTGTGGCGTAGCGGCGGTACGGTCATGGTCCTCATCACCGTACGGCTGCCGCCGCAGGCCACGCTCGAACAGGCCACACACCGCCTCGGCCTCAGGGACGAGGAGGTCGACCTGGGTTACGACCTGGTGCTCATCGACCCCCGCAGGGGCCTGTACGGCCTGCGCGTGACCGAGGCCGCCGCCGGCCGGATCTCCCCGGCCGCCTTCGGAGGCACGGGTCCCCACTCCGACCCCCGCATCGAACCGTACGGCCCGCCGCGCTAGACCGAGCACCGGCGGGGAAACACGAAAAGGCCCGGCCGAAAAAAGAAGAACAACCGGAAAGCCGCATCTCCTTTTCTGTCACGTAACCTTCCGGAGGCATTTCCGGAACAGGTGGCGGCCGTTTTCCCGCCTTTTCCGCTTCCTGATCCTCATGCACCCTTGGTCCGTGGAACCCGGCGCCGGCCCCCTTATCCCGGCGCCGGGGAAATCATTCACCGCGACCATGGAGGGGAAATGCCCGAGAGGAAGAGCGATTACGGCCCGGCACGATTACCGGGGGCGGTTCGCACGGCCGCCGTACTCGTCGGGGCCCTGTCCGCCGTCCTGGCCACGGCCGGACCCGGAGCGGCCCTGCCCGCCCCCGCTCTCGCCGCGGCCGCGCAGTGCGGTGACGTGGTGACGGCGAACCTCGTCCTGACCGCCGACCTGGTGTGCCAGGGCACCGGCCTGACCATCGGCGCGGACAACGTCACCGTCGACCTCGCGGGGCACACCGTCAGCGGGGCGCCCGCCGTCCAGATCCCCGACCGCAGGGGCACGACGCTGGTCAACGGCACGCTCACCGGCTCCCAGTCGCTCACCGCCACCGGTTCCCAGCTGATCTCACCGATCCCGCTGACGGCCTCGGGGGTCCGGCTCGGGGCGCAGGCGAAGCTGACCAACGCCTCCGCCGTCCTCGGCCGGGGTTCCGGCGGCTGCACGGTCAACGGGATCAGGGCCCAGGACTCCTGGGTGACTCTCGACGGCTGCGAGGCGCGCGACCTGCTGTACCTGCGCCAGTCGACGGGCACCGTGCGCGCGAGCAAGCTGACCTCCGGCTCCCTGCGGCTTGAGCAGTCCAGCAGGGGACGCTACGAGAACAACGTCTTCGACGACTTCACCGTGCTCCTCTACGACATGTCCCGCGAGAACGTGTTCACCGGCAACGTCCTGAAGAACGCGGAAAGCGCCTTCTACACGGCCATGCCGCAGTCGCCGACCGTCACCAACACGATCCAGGACAACGACATCAGGAACAACGACATCGGCTTCGAGGCCAATGACGTCACCGGTTTCACCATCAAGGGCAACCGGTTCACCTCCAACCGCACCGCGGGCGTCTTCGTCGACAACGGCATCAGGCGCGCGAACTCGGAGTGGATCTCCGACAACGTGTTCACCGGCAACGGCCTGCGGCCCAGCGGGGTCAAGGATCGTGACGGCAACCCGGTCGCGGGTGGCATCCACGTCCGCACCGTCCCCGAGTCCCGGCTCAAGCTGTCCGGCAACGTCGGCAGGTTCAACGGCGGCCACCTCATCTGGGCTCCCGCGGGTCAGGTCGTCGACGGCGGCGGCAACAAGGGCCCCTGCGGGCCGGTGCCCAACCCCGATCTGACCTGCCTCTGACCACGCGTTCCCGCGTTCCGCCCCGTCCGGCGTCCTCTCGGCTCGTCGATCTTCCGTACGCTCCGAGTCCACGTTGGCGGATTTATCACCAAATTTCAGGAAGCGGTGCGGGCAGGTCGGCGGGTTCCGATCACCGAAGACGGCGCGTGTGACCGTCACCGCCGCGCGGCGGCGACCGGGTTCGGGGTGGCCCGCGCCGCCCCGGCCTCGGCGCGCGTCCCAGAGGTGAGCCCCCTGCGGCAGGACGGGACGGCCCCTGGCCCGAGGAGGCCGGATTCCGGGCGGGGCGGATGATCCCCGAACGATATGATCTTCCCTCAGTTCACCCGGCCAACGACCCACGGGGAGTCATTCGTGCCGCTGCGCGAGCGTGCCCGCGCCGTCCTGGAGGCTCCGCGCTTCCAGCAGGCCGTCATCGCGATCATCCTGGTCAACGCCGCGACCCTGGGACTGGAGACCTCCGCGACGGCGGTCGAGCGGTACGGCACGGCCCTGACCGTCATCGACCACGTCGCGCTCTACGTCTTCGTCGCCGAGTTGCTGGCCAAGGTCTACGTCTACCGGGGCCGGTTCTTCGCCGACCCGTGGAACCTGTTCGACACCTCGATCGTGACGATCTCCCTGTTGCCCGTCGCCAGTGGCCTCTCGGTGCTGCGGGCGTTGCGCATCCTGCGGGCGCTGCGCCTGATCTCGGTCGTGCCGAGTCTGCGCAGGGTGGTGACGGCGCTGCTCAACGCGGTGCCCGGGATGACGTCGATCGTGCTGCTGCTCGGCCTGGTGCTCTACGTGGCGGCGGTGATGGGCGCCAAGCTCTATCACGACACCGCGCCGGACTACTTCGGGGACCTGCCGACCTCGCTGTTCACCCTGTTCCAGATGATGACCGGGGACGGATGGTCGGACATCACCCGGGAGGTCATGGACGAGCACCCCGCCGCCTGGATCTTCTTCGTGGCCTTCATGCTGGTGTGCACCTTCGTGGTGCTGAACCTCTTCATCGCCGTCGTGGTCAGGGCCATGGAGGACGAGCACGCCGAGCAGTCGGCCGAGGCCGCGGCCCAGGAGGCCCTGACGGTCAGGGAGACGAACGAGGCGGTTCTCGCGGAGCTGACCGCGCTCAGGGCGGAGATCCGCGAGTTGCGGGACCGGGTCCCGGTGACGCCCGCCGGCCGCTGACCGGTGGGAGGGCGGGCGCCAACGGTGAGCCGTCAGCGGGAGTAGAACTCCACGACGAGCTGCTCGTCGACCGGGATCGCGATCTGCTCCCGCAGCGGGCGGCCGACGAGGGTGAACCTCAGGTCGGCGTGGCTGACGTCGAGGTAGGCGGCGATCCGGTCGTCGGCGTAGACGCCCTCCGCCGCCGCGACGAACGGCTGCATCGTCCTGGACCTCTGACGGACCGCGATGACCTGGCCCGGCTTGACCAGGTAGCTGGGGATGTCGACCTTGCGGCCGTCCACGGTGATGTGGCCGTGGGAGATGTACTGACGGGCCGCGTAGATCGACGGGGCGAGACCCGCCCGCAGGACCAGGGAGGCCAGACGGCTCTCCAGCAGCACGACCAGCTCGGCTCCCGAGCGGCCGGTGCCGCGCAGCGCCATGTCCCAGTAGCGGCGCATCTGCCGCTCGGAGACGTCGTAGTACCAGCGCAGCTTCTGCTTCTCCATCAGCCGCAGGCCGTAGTCACCGGTCTGCCGCCTGTTCGTCTTGCGCCCGTGCTCGCCCGGAGGGTACGGCCGCTCCTCGAAGTAGCGCACGGCCTTGCGGGTCAGCGGGACGCCCGCCCTGCGGGACAGCCGCACCTTGGGCCCGGTGTAGCGCACGGTCACTCCTCTGTGGTTAGGTTTGGCTTAGTGAGGTAAGCCTTACCTTAGGTCAAGGGTCCCCCGATCTCAAGGAGAGCCTGTTCATGCAGCCCGTCACCGCTCCCCCGATCCCCGAGCGGGTCCGCACCCTCGCCGCCACGGCCACCCCGACCCACGTGTCCCTGACCGGGACCCGCCTGCCCGCCTCGCCCGCCAGGGGAGGCGTCGACGACCGGGGCCGCCCGGTGCTGCTGGTCATGCCGGGAGATCCGCTCCACGGCGCGCTCGACGAACCCGTGGTGACCGTCGACCTGACGGCCAGCCGCAGTCTTGGAGCCGTCCAGGCCTCGCGCGGCCTGCTCAAGGTGCAGGGGTGGGCTCAGGCCGTACCCGACGGGGAGGCACGGCAGGCCGCGATCGCGATCGCCGAACGCTGCCCCGACGAGGCGTTGTTCGAGGCTCTTGAGGACCGTGGACCCCGGCTGCTGCGGATCGACGTCGGCCAGGTGATCTATCTCACCGGCCCGGAGTCGGGGGTGCTCGACGGTGAGGAGTATCTCGGCGCCCGGCCCGACCCCCTGATGGACGTCGCGGAACGCCTGCTCGACCATGTCAACGACACACACCGGGACCAGCTTGAGACGGCGCTGGTCTCCCTGCTCGACGGACCCGTCCCCGACGTCTGGCTCTGGGAGCTCGACAGGTTCGGCGCTACCGTCCGCTCAGGCGTCGGCGAGCCGACGCTGATCCGTCTGCCCTGGCCCGTCCCCGTCTCCGACGCCGGGTCCCTTGAGCGCGCCCTGCGCTGCCTGCTCTGTCACCGCTGACGCGCCCGGCCTGCTCCCGTTCTCCCCGGCCGCGCCCCTGGCCGTTCACGGGACGCGCGGGGAGAGGGTTCTCTCAGCTCTCGGGGACGACCTCCCTGGTGGTACGGATGACCTCGTCGACGAGCCCGTAGTCCCTGGCCTCGGTCGCGGTGAACCAGCGGTCGCGGTCCCAGTCCTCCTCGATCTGCTCCAGCGTCTGGCCGGTGTGGAAGGCGATCCGCTCACGCATGAGCTGCTTTGTGTACAGCATCTGCTCGGCCTGGATGGCGATGTCGGTGGCGGTGCCGCCCAGGCCCCCCGAGGGCTGGTGCATGATGATCCTGGCGTGCGGCAGCACGTAACGCTTGCCCGGCGCCCCCGCGCACAGCAGGAACTGCCCCATGGAGCCCGCGATGCCCATCGCGACCGTGGCGACGTCGTTGGAGATGTACTGCATGACGTCGTAGATGGCCATGCCCGCCGAGACCGAGCCGCCCGGCGAGTTGATGTAGAGCCAGATGTCACGCCGGTCGTCGTCCGCGGACAGCAGGAGCAGCTCGGCGCAGATCCTGTTGGCCACCTCGTCGTTCACCTCCGTGCCGAGAACGACGATCCTCTTACGCAAAAGCCGCTGGTAGAGCTGATCCTCGGCGACCGGCCGCGAATTGGTCATCTCTTTCACCCACCCCGGAGCTGAATTTACGAATGACGATTCATCGCGACCATAACGCCCCCGAGCCGGCGTTCCCGCGCCGTTCGCTGTGAGCGCTTTCCGCTCACAGCGCACCTGGGAGCGGCTCCCATAGGTGACAGACAAACCTCCACCCCTGCCTCATCAAAGGATCAAGGCATCGTTCAAGATATGGGGATGCGACCGATCTCACCCGAACGCCGGGACGGGCGGACCCGCCCGGAGCGCGACCGTCGGAGCGTGTCATGAACTCCCCCATCCGTGTCCTGGACGCCCACGCCGCGAACCGCTGGGCGGACGTCGGAGCGTTGATCTTCGAGTACATGGGAGCGACCCAGGCGGAGCTCGGTCTTCCCGTCCCGGTCTCCCTCGACGAGCTGCCCGCCCGCATGCAGAACGAATGCCGCGACCCCGGGTCCGTCTACCGCGACCCCGGCGCGTTCCTCGTCGCCTGCCACGACGAGAGGCCGATCGGCGGCGTGGGTCTCAGGCCCCTCCCCGGGACGGACGCCGTCCAGGTGAACCGTCTCTACGCGCGCCCCGGCCACCGTGGCGGGACGGGCAAGCTGCTGATGGAGCACGCGCACAGGCATGCCGAGCAGCGGGGTTTCGCCCGGCTGGTCCTCGACGTCATGCCCCAACGCCACCAGGTCATCGGCCTCTACCGCCGTCTCGGCTACACCGAGGTCGAGCGCGAGGACCACCGCTCCTTCCGCATGCTCTCCATGGAACGGCTCATCACCCCCGCGTAACCCCTTTCCCGCGGGCCCATGTTTATCTCCCTCATCCTCGGACACTGGATATGTCTGTGCGGGGAAACCCCACATAGAGGATGTAAGGGGATGAATTACTCATGGGTGCGGAGGACAAGGTCTCCAACAAGGCCGAGGAGCTCGGGGGCAAGGTCAAGGAGGGCGCCGGGCGCCTCACCGACGACGAACGGCTTGAGGCCGAAGGTCGTGCCGACCAGAGCAAGAGCCACCTCAAGCAGGCAGGCGAGAAGCTGAAGGACGGCGCCGAGAAGGTCAAGGACGCCTTCAAGGACTGATTCCACCGGTCTCGCCGTGCCGTACGAGGCCCGGCGAGACCCGAGGTCCGCGAGGAAGGGGGACCGGTATGACCGTGACGCGGTTCCATGACCTGCCGCTGGCCGACTCCGAGCGGCGCTGGAACAAGGAGGCCGCCGAGAGGCGCGTACGCGCCTGGGCGGGGGCACAGGACAGGCCGAACGCCAGGTACCGCGAGGCCCACCTCTGGTACGACGGCGGCGAGCCCGACGAGTTCGGGAGCTACAAGCTGCCCTTCGCCGACGTGGTCGACGGCGAGCTCAAGGCCGTCCCGCGCGCGCTGCACGCCGCCGCCGGCGTCATCGACGGGGCCAGGGGCGGGGTCGACGTCCCCGGCGGTGACGTCGGGCCGATCAAGTCACATCTGGCCAGGTACTACACCAAGATGCACGAGACACCGCCCTGGGAGGGCTGAGCGCGGGGCCGCACCCGCCGGAGAACCCCGCCCGCCCGAAGGAGGAGACGATGACACCCGAGGAACAGCCGGAGCGGATGTCCGCGGACGGCAAGCCCATGGTCGGCGCGACACCCCGCGACGTGGTCCACATCAGGCTCGGCTCGTTCGCGTTGATCGCGGCCGTCGGCATCGGTGTGCTCGGCTTCGTGGCGGGTCTGACCTGGCTGACCGTGGTGATGGCGCTGGCGGTCGTCGTCGCGATCGTCGACATCGTCCTGGCGGTCCGCCGTCAGTCGCACGCCAGGAGGGGCACGACGACCGAGGCGGGCTGAGCGCCCCTCCAGGAGAACCGCCGCCCAGAAGCACGGCCCCGGAGTGCGGCCCACCATGGGCGCGGCCGGGCACGGGGTCAGGAGGGCGCGTCCACGGCCTCTGGCGACAGGATGTGGTCCAGGACCATGTGCGCGCAGCCGACGATGCCCGCGCCGGGGCCGAGCCTGCTCCGCTCGATCCGCAGGTTACGGGTCGACAGGGCCGTCGAGCGCCGGTGGACGACCTCGCGCACCCCGGCGAGCAGCGGCTGGAAGGTCTCGGCCACGTCCCCGCCCAGCACGACCACGGCGGGGTTGAGCAGGTTGACGGCGGTGGCGACGACCTCGCCGAGCATCCTGGCCGCGTTGCGGACGACGGTCATGGTCTCGGCGTCGCCCGCCCGCACCAGGGTCACCACGTCCGCCAGGGTCCTCACCTCGTGCCCCCTGGCGCGCAGGTCGCGCAGGATCGCGGTGCCGCTGGCGACGGAGTCGACGCAGTCGACGTTGCCGCACCGGCAGAGCACCCCGCCGCCGTCGCGGACCGGGATGTGCCCGATCTCCCCGGCCGCGCCGAGCGCGCCGCGCAGGATCTCGCCGCCCGCGATGATGCCGGAGCCGATCCTGGTCGAGACCTTGATGAACAGCAGGTCGTCGGCCTGCCCGGCGTAGACGGCCCGGTGCTCGCCGATCGCGATGACGTTGACGTCGTTGTCGAGGAAGACCGGGGCGGGGAAACGGTCCGCGATGATCGGCGGGATCGTGACGCCGGTCCAGCTCGCCATGATGCGGGCGCTCTCTGTACGGCCCGCCGCGAACTCGACCGTCGCGGGCACCCCGAGGCCCACCCCCCGCACCTGGGAGACGGGCCGGTCGCCGAGCAGCTCGCCCCAGGTCCGCATGACCAGGGGGAGGACGACGTCCGGCCCCTCCTCGACGTCGATGGCTAGGTCGGCGCGGGCCAGCTCTCCGCCCGCGAGGTCGCACACGGCGATCTGTGTCTTGCTCGCCCCGAGGGAGCCGACCAGCACGACGCCGCCCGAGGCGTTGAAGACCAGGCGGGTCGGGGGGCGGCCTCCGGTCGAGGGACCGTCGCTGTCCTCGATGACGAGGCGACGGTCCAGCAACTCGGTGACCCGAAGCGAGACGGCGGGCCGGGACAGGCCGGTGACACGGCCGATGTCCGCGCGCGTGATCGCCTCACCGGTGCGGATGAGGCGCAGAACCTCACCGCTGGTGGCGAGCGCGGCAGCGGGACGACGAGGCATCCGCTAAGTGAACCACACCCCCTTAGGAAATGAAAAGTTCAAACTTTCTCATCTAAGATGACAAAACTCCGCTTGTGTAGAGCGCAAGATCCGGATAGTGTCCGATCTATCCCTAATTCCGGTAGATCACCACGGAGTACTCCCCATGTCCGAGCTCCCGCAGTCCGCCGACCTGATCGTCTTCGGCGGTACAGGCGACCTCTCCATGCGGAAACTTCTCCCCGCGCTGTACCACTGCGACCGTGACGGCCGCCTCTCCCCCGAGACCCGCATCATCGCGATGTCCCGGGGCGGACTCGACGACGCCGACTTCCGCGGCAAGGTGGACGCCCAGGTCCGCGGCGCGGTACCGATCGACGACTTGAACGTCTGGGAGCGTTTTCTCGGCAGGCTGCACCACGTCTCGGTCGACATCGGCGGCGAGGACACGGCCGGCTGGGAGCGGCTCGGCGCCATGCTCGCCGGGCACGAGCAGCGGACCCGGGTGTTCTACCTGGCCAGCCCGCCCATGACGTTCGGCCCCTTCTGCAGGCAGCTCGAACGCGTGGGGCTGGTCACCCCCGCCTCCCGGGTGGTGCTCGAAAAGCCCCTCGGCCGCGACCTGGCCAGCGCGCGGCGCATCAACGACGAGGTCGGCGCCATCTTCGACGAGCGGCAGATCCACCGCATCGACCACTACCTGGGCAAGGAGACCGTGCAGAACCTGCTCGTGCTCCGCTTCGCCAACGCCTTCCTCGAGCCGATCTGGAACTCCCTGTGGATCGACCACGTCCAGATCACCGCCTCGGAGACCGTCGGCACCCCCGGCAGGCGCGGCTACTACGACCACGCGGGCGCGCTGCGTGACATGGTGCAGAACCACCTGCTCCAGCTCCTGTGCCTGGTCGCGATGGAGCCCCCCTCGCGCAACGACCGCGAGGCCATCCGCGACGAGAAGGTCAAGGTCCTGCAGGCGCTGCGGCCCATCGTCGGCGGCGAGGTCGACCGGTTCACCGTCCGCGGCCAGTACACCGCGGGCGAGTCCGGCGGCGAGCAGGTCCCGGGATACCTCGACGAGCCGGACGGCACCGCGCCGACCGAGACCTCACGCCGGGTAGAGACCTTCGCCGCGATCCGCGCCGAGGTGAAGAACTGGCGCTGGGCGGGCGTCCCCTTCTACCTGCGCACGGGGAAGCGCATGCCCCACCGGTACTCGGAGATCGTGGTGCAGTTCAAGGACGTGCCCCACTCGATCTTCCCCGGCAGCGCGCCCAACCGGCTGGTGCTGCGGCTGCAGCCCAGCGAGGGAATCCGGCTGCACATCATGGCCAAGGAGCCGGGCGCGGGCGAGGTAGCCCTCAAGCCGGTCCCGCTCAGCCTGAGCTTCGCCGAGACCTTCACCACCCGGGTGCCCGAGGCCTACGAGCGGCTGCTCATGGACGTCCTGACCGGCAACCCCACCCTGTTCATGCGGCGTGACGAGGTCGAGGCCGCCTGGCGGTGGATCGACCCGATCCTCGGCGAGTGGGAGGCGCACGGCACCCTGCCCGAGCCGTACCCCGCGGGTACCTCGGGTCCCGCGGGCGCCCACGAGCTCCTCGGCCGCAGCGGCCGTACCTGGCACGAGGAGGCCTCCGAGTGAACGAGCCCGCAGACCACGACGACCGACGAGGAGGCCGGATGAACCCCTTCATCCAGGAGATCACCGACCGCCTGGCCGAGCGCAGCCGCGCCAGCCGGGGCGCCTACCTCGCCCGGCTCGACGCCGAGGCGAGGACGGCCCGCGAGCGCGGGCCCGCGCGCGGACATCTCGGCTGCGCCAACCTGGCCCACGGCTTCGCCGCCGCCGGCAGGGACAAGCCGGACCTGATGGCCAACGTCAAGCCCGGCGTCGCGATCGTGTCGAGCTACAACGACATGCTGTCGGCGCACCAGCCGTACGAGACCTATCCGCCGATCCTCAAGGCGGCCGTGCGCGCGGCGGGCGGCGTCGCGCAGTTCGCGGGCGGCGTGCCCGCCATGTGCGACGGCATCACCCAGGGCCGCGCGGGAATGGAGCTGTCGCTCTACAGCCGCGAGGTCATCGCGATGTCCACCGCGATCGCGCTCTCGCACGACATGTTCGACGCCGGTCTCATGCTGGGCGTCTGCGACAAGATCGTGCCGGGCCTGCTGATCGGCGCGTTGCACTTCGGACATCTGCCCGCGGTGTTCGTGCCCGCGGGCCCGATGACCTCGGGCCTGCCCAACAAGGTCAAGGCACGCACCCGGCAGCTCTTCGCCGAGGGCAAGGTCGGCAGGGAGGAGCTGCTCGACGCCGAGTCGCGCTCCTACCACTCGCCCGGCACCTGCACCTTCTACGGCACCGCCAACTCCAACCAGGTCATGATCGAGGTCATGGGCCTGCACCTGCCGGGGTCGACGTTCGTCAACCCGCGCACCGAGCTGCGCGAGGCCCTGACGAAGGCCGCGGGCAGGCGGGCGGTCGAGATCACCGTGCACGGCGACGAGTACACCCCCGTGGGGCGGGTCGTCGACGAGAAGGCGATCGTCAACGCCTGTGTGGCGCTGCTGGCCACCGGCGGCTCGACCAACCACACGATGCACCTGGTGGCCATCGCCGCCGCCGCGGGCATCGAGCTGCTCTGGGACGACCTGGCCGCGTTGTCGAAGGTGGTGCCGCTGCTGACCCGCATGTACCCCAACGGCCAGGCCGACGTGAACCACTTCCAGGCCGCGGGCGGCATGCAGGTGCTCATCGGCGACCTGCTCGACGCCGGGCTGCTCCACGCCGACGTGCTGACCGTCGCCGGACACGGCCTCGACCACTACCGCTCGGCCCCCGTCCTCAAGGACGGCGGGGACGGCGAGCTGCTGTGGGAGGAGCGCACCGAGGGCAGTACCGACCCCGACGTGCTGCGGCCGGTCTCCGAGGCCTTCTCCCCCGACGGCGGCATCCACATGCTCGACGGCAACCTGGGCCGCGCGGTCAGCAAGGTCTCCGCGGTCAAGCCGGAGCACCTGGTCGTCGAGGCCCCGGCGAAGGTCTTCGACGACCAGCTCGAACTGCTGCGCGCCTTCGAGGCGGGCGAGCTCGACGGCCAGGACTTCGTCGCCGTCATCCGCTACCAGGGACCCAGCGCCAACGGCATGCCCGAGCTGCACAAGCTCACCCCGCCGCTGGCGGTGCTGCTCGACCGGGGGCAGCGGGTGGCGATCGTCACCGACGGCCGCATGTCCGGGGCCTCCGGCAAGGTCCCCGCGGCCATCCACCTGTCGCCCGAGGCCGCGCACGGCGGGCCGATCGCACTGGTCAGGGACGGCGACCCGATCCGTCTCGACTCGGCGGCAGGCACCCTTGAGCTACTCGTCCCCGCCGAGGAGCTGGCGGCCCGCACCCCGCAGGGCGCCCCGCTCACCGACGCCCGGTGGGTGGGCACGGGACGTGAACTGTTCGCCGCCTTCCGCCGTACGGCGGGCCCCGCCGAACGCGGCGCCGGGATCTTCGCCCTGAACGGCCACGCGGAGAGCCTCGAGGCCGGGGCATGAGGGGCGCGCGATGGTGAGCCTGCCCTGGCTCCCCTGGCTCGTCGCCGACGTCGGGGGGACCAACGCCCGTTTCGGTCTGGTCACCGAGCCGGGCGGCGCCCCCGAGGCGGTGGCCGTGCTGGCCGGCGCCGATCACGAAGGGCTTCCCGAAGCCGTAGCCGCCTATCTCGCGGAACACGCGGGCGGAGTTCAGCCGGGAGCGGCCTGTATCGCGATCGCGGGTCCCGTCGAGGGAGACCGTTACCGGCTCACGAACGCGGGCTGGTCGGGCTCCGTGCACGCCCTCGGCATCCCCAACGCCGAACTGCTCAACGACTTCGAGGCCCTGGCCGCCTCCCTGCCCCACCTGGGCGGGGAGGACCTGGTCTCGCTCGGCGGCCCCGCGCCCTCGCACGGCGTCAAGGCCGTGCTCGGGCCGGGAACGGGCCTCGGCGTCGGAGGGCTGGCGCCCGCGGCCGAGGGCTGGGTGCCGATCCCCAGCGAGGGCGGCCACGCCACCGTGCCGATCCTCGACGAGCGCGACTACGAGGTCGTCCGCGCGCTGCGCTCCGAGGGGCTCGAACACGTGATCGCCGAGCACCTGCTGTCCGGCCCCGGCCTGACCCGGCTGCACCGTGCCCTGGCGCTGGTGCGCGGGACCGACGCGCCGCGCCTGGCCGCCGCCGACATCGTGGCCAGGATGGACGACTCGCTGTGTGCGGAGACCGTCGAGGTGTTCTGCTGCATGCTCGGCACCTTCGCCGGGAACGTGGCGCTCACCCTGGGCGCCAGGGGCGGCGTCTATCTCGGCGGCGGCGTGCTGCCCCGTATGGTGGGACGGGTTCTCTCCAGCGGCTTCCGCCGCCGGTTCGAGAGCACCCCCATGCTGAACGACTACCTTTCCGGCATCGCCACGAACCTGATCGTGGCGCCCCAGCCCGCGCTCGTCGGCGCGGCGGCGTGGCTGAGCCAGCGCCTGTCCAACATGGAGTATCGATGAGTCTGCTCGACATCGCCCCGGTGATCCCGGTCGTCGTGATCGACGACCCGGAGACCGCGGTCCCCATGGCCCGTGCCCTGGTCAGGGGCGGCCTGCCCGTGATCGAGGTCACCCTCCGCACCGAGGGCGCGCTGGAGGCCGTCGAGCGGATCGCCGCCGAGGTGCCCGAGGCCGTCATCGGCGCGGGGACCATCCGCACCGGCGCGGACGTGGACGCCGCCGTCAAGGCCGGTGCCCGGTTCCTGGTCAGCCCCGGCTCCACGCCCTCGCTGCTGGACGCCATGCGGGACAGCGGCGTGCCGTTCCTGCCCGGTGTCGCGACCGCCTCGGAGGTTCTGGCGCTGGCCGAGCGCGGCCTGACCGAGATGAAGTTCTTCCCCGCCGAGGCGGCGGGCGGGCTGCCGTACCTGAAGGCACTGGCCGGACCGCTGGCGGAGGTGCGGTTCTGCCCGACAGGCGGCATCAAGCCCGCGACGGCCGCGACCTACCTCGCGCTGCCCAACGTCGGATGTGTCGGCGGCAGCTGGCTCACCCCGGCGGACGCGCTGGCCTCCGGTGACTACTCCCGCGTCGAGCGGCTGGCCGCGGAGGCCGCCGCTCTCCGCTGAACGACGTTCACAGGGTGGAGCCGGGAGCACCGTTCCCTTACCCTGTAGGGACGAGGGGAGTACTTCCCAAGAGCCGACCCGGTCAGTACGGACGCCCCACGACGTCCCCGGGCGGCCGCCCGCGCGGCGCGGGTGAAGGAGACCTCGGATGACCGCGTCATTCGAGGAGTCGCCATGCCCAACCTCCCCTCCCCCACCGGCGACACGCCCTCGTTTCCCCTCGGGGGAGGGGCCGCGACGGTCCTGACCTATCCGCCGGGTTCCCTGGTCCTGCTCGCCGGTCTCCCCGGCGCGGGCAAGAGCACCCTGCTCGACCGGCTGTACGGCCTCAACGGCGACGAACGGGAGCCGGTGGCCTCCGGCGGTACCCGGGTGATCGACTCACGGCAGTCACGCAACTGGTGGGCCCGCTATCTCGGGCCGGTCCCACATCGGGCCCGCACTCCGCTCGTGCATGCCACACACGTGTGGCGGATCGCACGGGCGGTGCTCGGCGGGCACGACGTGGTCGCGCACACCCGGGGCACCTGGCCGCACATTCTGTACGGCTTCGCCTGGCTGGCCCGCAGGGCGGGCGGCGAGGTCCACCTCGTCCTGCTCGACGTCGACCCGGAGACGGCGCGGGCCGGGCAGCTCGCCCGGGGGCGCACGGTCACCGCGACGACCTTCGCCAGGCACCGTCGCCGCTGGCGGGACCTGGTCGGCCGTGCCCGCCGCGGCCCTCTGCCGCCCGCCGCGGGTGTGACCCTGCTGGACAGGCCCGCGGCGGACCGGGTCGGCGCGATCCGCTTCACCGGCCCTCGCCGGCCTCCCGCCCGGAGGGAAAGCGCAGGTCGGCCAGGATCGGCCGGTGGTCGCTGACCGACCTGGGCAGCACCCGGCTGTCGAGCACCTCGAACCCCCGGGTGAGCACGTGGTCGAGGCGCACCAGGGGCAGCGTGGCCGGCCAGGTGAACTGCAGGCCGGAGCCCGCCCGCTCAGCCGCAGGTGAGAGCGTCTCGGTGAGCGCGCGCAGCTCCCGGTCGGTCGAGGCGGTGTTGAGGTCGCCGACGACGATGACCCGGGGGCTCGGATCGGCCCTGACCGCCGCGGCCAGCGCCTCGACCTGGGCGTTGCGCTCGGCGATGACCCACCGCGCCCCCGGGCGGAAGGACGCCAGGTGCACGGCGTAGAGGCTGACCCGGCCGTGCGGGGTACGGATGGTCGCCCACCGGGAGCGCGGCACCCCGGGCACCGACTTGGGCCTGCCCACGAAGGGATATCTGCTCCACACCGCGATGCCGGGGTTGTCGGGGAACCGGTAGGGCAGGTCGGGGTCGATCTCCGCGGCGAAGGCGGGATCGACCGTCCCGTTCATCAGGACCGGGTCGTCGTAGAGCTCGGCCGCCACCAGGATGTCGGGGCGCGCCGCGCGCAGGGCCCTCGCGGTCCCGGCGAGGTCGGGGTTGGCCATGTTGACGTTCTGGTGGACCACGCGCAGGTCCGGCGGCCCGGCCCGGACGACGGGCACGAACGCGGGCCCGAACATCACCCCCCACGTCACGGCCGGAACCAGCGCCCCCGCGGTGGCGAGCCGTGACCTCCTGGCGAGCGCGGCCACGGCCAGCATCGGGACCACGAGACCGAACCACGGCAGGGCGCTGTCGAGCGTGTTGCCCCACCCCCGCCAGTTCGGCACCAGCCGGTGCCCGGCGAGGACGAGGGCGGTCAGTGTGCCCGCGGCCGCGACGAGCCCACCCCGAAACCGCTGCGCCATGACGTTCCAGAGATCCCTTCGACGGCCGGGCCCGCGCGTACGGCCCCGCCGTGGGATCCGGGGCCGCGCGGAACGGTCCACGCCCCGGGTCCGCCGTACTCGATGGCCGGGCGGACGACTCTACCGCCGTCCGCCGCCCCTTTCCGCCCCGCCCGGCAGGACCAGGCGGAAAGGGGCGCCTCTCCGGACCTACCGGACGGGTACCGGGCGTGAACGGCTCCCGTCCGTCACGCCCAGCGCGACCCCGGTCGCGAGCATGACCCCGGACACGGCCGGTGGCCGCGGCAGGGCGTGGGAGGGCGGCTCCTCAGGACGGTCTCCCGTGGCCGGCCCTCGCAACGCCCTGCCCGGCGGCGGCACCGTCCTGTCCGGCGGAGGCGCGAAGGAGGGGCGGCGTTCCCCCGGCCGCCCTCCCTGCCCGTCGCCCTGCCCGTCGCCCTGCCCGTCGCTTTGTCCGCCGCCGTGATCGTTTCTGTGCTCGTTTCCGTACCCGCCACTGTGCTTGTCGCCGCGCCCGTCGCCGTACTCACCGTCCTGTCCGCCGTCCAGCTCGACGTAGCGCAACATCACCCCACGCGCGACGGTCGCGGGGTTGTCCACCCCGTAGACGGCGTAGAGCCGCCGTCCCGTCCGCCGCGACAGGTGCCCGGCCCACCAGCGGTAGACCGTTCCGTCCGTCCAGACCACCAGGTCTCCGTGCACGGAGACCAGCGCCAGACCGTAACCCCCGTGGACGTCACCCTTGACTCCCCCCCTGGCCAGCTCGTCATTGAGCAGACCTGCGGCGCGCACGGCGGGCGTCCAGGCGGATGTGCCGTGGACGATCGTCACCACCGTCCACCTCCTCTCGGTAATCGATGCAAGCGATTCTTCGTTTCCACTTCCCAGAGTGAACAGGAGTGATTACTTTCTGTAGATGTTCGACTACGAAGAGGTACATGCACCTCGGTTCGGGTCGGCTGTAGGTTCCACCCCGACCCCTGTAGGACCCAGAAAGACGGGAGCCCCCCATGCCCGCCCCCAAAGAGCTGGACCCCAGCACGAGCGTCAGCGCTTACTGGGGTTCCGAGCTGCGCAGGTTGCGCGAGGCGATGGGCTGGAGCCAGCAGGAGCTGGCCAGACGGACCTCGTACTCCACCTCACTGGTCGGCTTGATCGAGACCGCCGCACGTGCTCCCACCAGGAAGTTCGCACAGAGATGCGACGAGGTCCTGGAGACCGGCGGCACCCTCGTCAAGCTCTGGCCGCTGATCGGCAGGGAGTCCTCCCCCGCGTGGGTGCGCTCGCTGTTCGAGCTGGAGTGGGAGGCAAGGACGCTGCGTAACTACCAGTTGTCGGTGGTTCCCGGGTTGCTACAGACCGAGGACTACGCACGGGCGCTGACCCGGGCGGGAAGGCCGTTCGACACCGAGAAGGAGGTTGAGGAGATGATTACTGTGCGTATGCAACGCCAGCGACTGCTCGACCGGCCGGACCCGCCGATCCTCTTCGTCCTGCTGGACGAAGCCGTGCTGACCCGCCCCATCGGTGGCGGCGCGGTCATGCGCGCGCAGTTGCAACACCTTCTGGATGCCACGATGCGACCGCGGATCACCATCCAGGTGATCCCCTTCGACGTGGGCGCCTATGCCGGGCTCGCAGGGCCCATCTTGGTCCTGTCCTTCAAAGGCGCCCCCGACATCGTGTACATGGAGAACGCGGAAGCCGCACAGCTTCTGATCGATCCAGCGCGGGTCGACCCTCTATCGGCCCAGTTCGACGCCCTGCGCTCATATGCCCTACCCCAGGCCGCATCGGCGGCCTTCATCGAGAAAAGGATGCATTCATGGACCTGACCGGCGCACAGTGGCGCAAGAGCAGCCGTAGCAACGGAAACGGCGGCGAGTGCGTGGAGGTGGCCGACAACCTCCCCGGCGTCATCGCGGTTCGCGACAGCAAGAACCCCGATGGCCCGGCTCTGCTGTTCAGCCCCCAGGTTTGGGCCGACTTCCTGACGCGTGTCAAGACCGGCGTGGTCTGACACAGGTCCGTGAGGCCCCCGCTTCGGCGGGGGCCTCGTGCTTTTTCGCTCCCGTTTTTGGGGTTTCTTGACTGGCTGTTCCCCGAGGGGCCCGTGCCCGCGGTGCTAGCTTTCTCATGATCGAGAACCTGAACGGGGACTTTTCGAAAAGGACGCCGAACGCGGGCTTCAAGCAGTACTCGACCCGGTTTCGCCGAGTTTCCCGAGAGATCATTTCCGGAAAAATCCGGATAATGTGCCGCCGTCTGGTTCCCGTTCCCACCGTTCCACGCGGAGCGGCGGGCCGCCGTGGCCTGGCCATCTCTGAGAGCGCGGAGGCGAGACGCGTGCGCAGATTCCTGCCGTTGCTCGGCTGCCTGACGGCGGGCGGCGTCCTGCTGGCCCTGTTCGGCCCCGGCGATCCGGCCCCCGGCCCCGGAACGCCTCCCGAAACCTCGGCCGGACCCGGCGGGTCCTCCGCCGGAGGCTCACGGACCTCCCGGACTCGGACCGACCCCGTCGCGGACGCGCGCGCCCACCTGCGTGAGCATCCCGCCGACGCGCGGGCCTGGACGGCGCTCGGCGACGCCCACCTCGACGCGGCGGGGCGCAGCGGCGACCCTGCCCACTACACCCTGGCGCGCTCGGCCTTCAGGTACTCGCTGAGCCTGTCCCCCGAGGCCGACGCGATGATCGGCATGGGCGTGATCGCCAACGTCAGGCACGACCACGGCGCCGCGCGCGTCTGGGGGACGCGGGCCCGCAGGACCGCGCCGCGCCGCTGGCCGCTGTACACGGTGCTGGCCGACGCCTACACCGGGCTCGGCCGGTACGGCAGGGCGGACCTCGCCCTGAGGAGGATGCTCGGCGGCACCCCGGACGTGGCCTCGCTCACCCGGGCCGCCGACCTGCTGCGGCTGCGCGGCGAGAGCGGACGGGCCAGGGCCGTGCTTCGCAGGGCCGGGTTCGCGGCCTCCTCCCCCGCCGACCTGGCACGCCAGGCCTACGGGCTCGGCGAGCTCGAATGGAGCCTGGGACGGCCGCGGCAGGCCGTACGCGCCTACGGGCGGGCGCTCACCGCCGACCCCGAGCACGCCCCCGCGTACGCGGGACGGGCCAGGGCCGAGGCGGCGCTCGGCTGGACCGGCGCGGCGATCCGCGACTACGGCGCCGCGGCGGCGCGTGACCCCGGCTACACGGCCGACCTCGGCGAGCTGTACGAGTATCTCGGGCGGCCGGAGCGGGCCGCGCGGCAGTACGCCCTGTTCGCCTCCTACGGCCTGGCGAGGGTGGACGCGCTGAGGGCGGGACGGTTCGAGGCCGACCACGGCGACCCCGCCTCCGCCGTACGACGCCTGCGGGCCGAGTGGAACGGGCACGGCGGCGCGGATGTCGCCGACGCCCTGGCGTGGGCGCTGCACCGGGCCGGTCACGACGCCGAGGCGGCCGGGTACGCCGCCCGCGCCGAACCCCCCGGCTCCCGGAACGCGCAGGCCGCCTACCACCGGGGCGAGATCGCGCGTGCCCTCGGCGACACGGCCGCCGCCCGCTCCCACCTGGCCAGGGCGTTGCGGATCAACCCCTACTTCTCCCTCGACGGCGCGCCCCGGGCCAGGCAGGCGCTGATCGACCTGCCCAGGACACCGCCCCCTCCCCCGCCCGCGCCCTCCCCCAAGCCGTCGCCCGCCGGGGCCGTACCCTCGGCGAAGCCCTCCGGGACCCCCGCCCCGTCCGCCACGCCGCGGAGGTCACAGCGGTAGGACACCACCGGGTTTGAGGGCCTTCATCGCGATCTGGGAGGTCAGCTTGTCGAGACCGGGCAGTTTGCCGAGCCGTTCGAGGCACAGCTGGCTGTAGGCCTCCATGTCGGGCACCGCGATCCGCAGCACGTAGTCGGGGCGGCCGAACATGCGCAGGCACTCGACCACGTCCTCGACCTCCAGGACCGCGGCCTCGAAGGCGGTGACGGTCTCGGCGTCCTGGCCTTCAAGCTCCACGTACGCCAGGACCTGGAAGCCGCGCCCGACGGCCGCCGGGTCGATGACGGCCCGGTAGCCGCTGATCACCCCCGACTCCTCAAGGTTGCGGACGCGGCGCAGACAGGGCGAGGGGGTGAGCCTCACCCGCTCGGCGAGTTCGAGGTTGCTGAGCCTGCCCTCCACCTGGAGAAGGCCGATGATTGCGCGATCTGTGGCATCCATGGCATCGGATGCTATCCACTCAGCAGCGGACAATAAATATTGACATCATATTTCGGACAGCCTGACATAACCTTGCGGCAACCAAAGTGCACCACGGCAAGACGGGACCACCGATCATGACGATCTCCGCCGAAACCCGCGCAACGGCTCCCGACGACCGATACGCCCTCGAAGAGGGCCAGGTGTTCATGACCGGCACGCAGGCCCTGGTCCGCGTGATCCTCGACCAGATGCGCGCCGACCGCGTGGCCGGTCTCGAAACCGGCGCCATGGTCTCCGGCTATCCCGGTTCCCCCCTCGGGGGCTTCGACCTCGAACTCTCCCGCTCGCGGCGGCACGCCGAGCCCCTGGACGTCGTGCACCGTCCCGGCCAGAACGAGGAGCTCGGCGCCACGGCCGTCTGGGGCAGCCAGCTCGTCCCCGGCCTGCCCCGGCCGCGCAAGGCCGGCGTCCTCGGCGTCTGGTACGGCAAGGCCCCCGGTGTCGACCGCGCCGCCGACGCGCTGCGGCACGGCAACTTCGTCGGCGCCCACCCCGACGGCGGCCTGATCGCCCTGTGCGGGGACGACCCGATCTGCAAGTCCTCCACGCTCCCCTCCGCGACGGAGAGCACACTGGCCTCCTTCGGCATGCCGATCGTCCATCCGGGAAGCGTCCAGGAGCTGCTCGACCTCGGCCGTCACGCCATCGCCGCCTCCCGGGCAAGTGGCCTGTGGGTGGCCGTCAAGACGGTGACCGACGTCGTCGACGCCAGCGGCACGGTCGAGGTGGGGCCCGGCCGTGTGGTCCCGGTCATGCCCGTCGTCGAGTACCAGGGCAGGCCGTACCGGCACGTGCCCGACGCGACCCTGCTCACGCCGTGGTCACTGGAGATGGAGCGGACCCTCACCGGCCCGCGCCTCGACCTCGCCCGCGCCTACGCCAGGGAGAACGGCCTCAACCGCGTCACCGTCGACCCCCGGGACGCCTGGCTCGGCGTCGTGGCCTCCGGCACCGCCTACTACGACGTGTGCGAGGCCTTCCGCAGGCTGGGCGTCGACCCGGCGGAGCTCGGCGTCCGCGTCCTCAAGATAGGCATGATCTGGCCGCTCGAACCGGAGATCGTCAGGACCTTCGCCAGGGGGCTCAAGGAGATCCTCGTCGTCGAGGAGAAGGACCCGCTGCTCGAGGGCCTGGTCAAGGACGTCCTGTACGGCACCGCCGACGCCCCCCGCGTGCTGGGCAAGCTCGACGAGAACGGCGCCCCGCTGATCCCGAGGAGCGGCGGCGTCGACGCCGACCTGGCGGCGAAGGCGCTGGCCTTCCGGCTGCGCAGGGCCGGGCTCGACCCGGCGGCCGGCGACCGGGTCGACAGGGGGCTGGCGGTGATCTCCCGTCCGGCGCCGCTGAAGCTGCTCGGCCCGCAGCGCACCCCCTTCTTCTGCTCCGGCTGCCCGCACAACCGCTCGACCGCGGTGCCCGACGGCGCCCCCGTCGGCGCGGGGATCGGCTGCCACACGATGATCGTGATCAACCGCGAGGGCAAGGGCACGCTGACCGGCCTGACCCAGATGGGCGGCGAGGGGGCGCAGTGGATCGGGCAGGCGCCTTTCACCGACACCCCGCACATCTTCCAGAACCTGGGGGACGGCACCTTCCACCACTCGGGCTCGCTGGCCGTACGGGCGGCCGTCGGGGCGGGGGTCAACATCACCTACAAGCTGCTCTACAACAGCGCGGTCGCGATGACCGGCGGGCAGACGATCACCCCGTCGCTCGCGGTGGCCGACCTGACCCGCTGGCTGGAGACCGAGGGCGTGCGCAGGGTGATCGTCACGACCGACGAGCCCGAGCGTTACCGGGGGGTCAGGCTCTCCCGGATCGCCGAGGTCCGCGACCGGAGCGCGCTCGAGCAGGCGCAGCGGGAGCTGGCCTCGGTCCCCGGCGTGACCGTGCTGGTCCACGACCAGCAGTGCGCGGCGGAGAAGCGGCGGCTGCGCAAACGGGGCGAACTGCCCGACCCGGTCAGGCGGGTGGCCATCAACCAGCGGGTGTGCGAGGGCTGCGGCGACTGCGGGCAGAAGTCGGAGTGCCTGTCCGTGCTCCCGGTCGAGACGGAGTTCGGCCGCAAGACCGAGATCCACCAGTCCTCGTGCAACAAGGACTACTCGTGCGTCGAGGGCGACTGCCCGTCCTTCGTGACCGTCGTGCCCGGCAAGGACACCCGGCGGCGCCGGGCCGTACCCGTGCCGCCCGAACTGCCCGCGCCCGAGCCCCGCACCGGGGAGACGACGATCAGGCTGGTCGGCATCGGCGGGACCGGGGTGGTCTCCGTGGCGCAGATGCTCGGCACCGCGGCGATGCTGGACGGCAAGCGCTCACGCGGGCTCGACCAGACCGGCCTGGCCCAGAAGGGCGGCACCGTGGTCTCCGACGTCCGGATCTTCGAGGACGGCGAGGACCGCTCCGCGCGGGCGGGCACCGGCGCAGTCGACGCCTACCTGGCGCTCGACCTGCTCGGCGCGACCGACCCCAAGCACCTGAGCGCCGCCGATCCCGGACGGACCGTCGCGGTGGTCTCGACCAGCCTGGTCCCCACCGGTTCCATGGTCGTCGACCCGTCCAGGCACGTCACCGAGCTCGGCTCACCGATCGGCGCGCTGGAGTCACGCACCAGGAGCGAGCTGAACGTCTACCTCGACGCCGAGGACCTGGCCCAGGCGCTGTTCGGCGACCACATGCCGGCCAACACGATCGTGGTCGGCGCGGCCTGGCAGCGCGGGCTCATCCCGCTCAGCCTGGAGTCGATCGAGCGGGCCGTACGGCAGGGCGGGGGCAAGACCGTCGACCTGACGATCGCCGCCTTCCACTGGGGCAGGGCCGTCGTCGCCGCCCCCGAGGCCGTCGCCGAGGCCGCCCGCCCGCCCGCGCCGCCCGCCTCCCGTCCCGACCCGGAGCTCGCCCGGCTCGTCGGCTCGATCGCCGAGCCCGGCACCGAGCTGCACCGCCTCCTGACGGTCAGGGTGCCCGATCTGGCCGCCTACCAGAACCCGCGCTACGCGGCCGGGTACGCCGAGGCGGTGCGCGCGGTCAAGGCCGAGGAGGCGAAGGTCTCCGGGAGTGCCGCCGGGGACTCGCTGCCGATCACCGAGGCCTACGCCCGCCACCTGCACCGGCTCATGGCCTACAAGGACGAGTACGAGGTCGCCAGGCTGCACCTCGACCCCGCCGAGCGGGCCAGGATCGCCGCCGAGTTCGGGCCGGGCGCGAAGGTCTCCTACAACCTGCACCCGCCGGTGCTGCGTGCCATGGGCATGAACCGCAAGATCCGCCTCGGCACCTGGTTCGACCCCGCCTTCCGCCTGCTGTACGGCATGCGCGGGCTGCGCGGCACCCGGCTGGACCCGTTCGGCATGGCCGGGGTGCGCAGGACCGAACGGGCGCTGGTCGCGGAGTACACCCGCGACGTGCGGCGGGCCCTGTCCCACCTGACCCCCGAGACCGCGGCGACGGTCCTGGAACTGGCCGAACTGCCGGACGTCGTGCGCGGTTACGAGCACGTCAAGATGCGCAACGTGGCCACCTATCGGGCCTCCGCCGCCTCCCTTCTCGGCCGCCTGTCCGGCGGCCGCAGGCCCGGCTCCCCCGAGCGGGGGTGAGCCGGGGCCGTGAGGCCCTCCGCACCGGTCAACGGCGCCCGGTGCGGAGAGGCGGCCCGCCTCCGGCAGGCCGGGCCTCTTGCCCGCCTCCGGCAGGGCTAACGGTTCACCAGCGGGCCGGAGCCGGTCGAGCGGCGCACGACCAGCTCGGGCTGGAAGACCAGTTCGACGTTCCTGCCCCGGGTGCCGCTGATCTCCTCGATGAGGGCCGCGACGGCGGCCGCGGCCATCGCGCCGACGGGCTTGCGGACGGTGGTCAGCGGCGGGTCGGTGAAGGCGATCAGCGGCGAGTCGTCGAAGCCGACCACCGAGACGTCCTCGGGCACGGACAGCCCCCGTTCCCGGCAGGCTCTGATCACGCCGAGCGCCATCAGGTCGGAGGCGCAGACGATCCCGGTGCACCCCTGTTCGAGCAGCCGGACCGCGGCGGCCTGACCGCCCTCGACGGAGAACAGCGAGTGCGAGATCAGCTCGTCGGTCTCGTCCGCGCCGAGCAGGTGCGCCATCGCCTGGCGGTAGCCCTCGATCTTGCGGATCACCGGCACGTACCGGCGCGGCCCGAGGGCCATGCCGATCCGCTCGTGCCCGAGGTCCACCAGGTGCTGTACGGCCAGCCCCGCCGCCGCCCTGTCGTCAGGGGAGATGAAGGGGGCCTCGATCCGGTCGCTGTAGCCGTCCAGCAGCACGATCGGCAGGCCCCGGCCGACCAGGCGGGTGTAGCGCTCGACGTCGGCGGTGGTGTCGGCGTGCAGCCCGGAGACGAAGACGATGCCGCTGGCCCCCCGCTCCGTCAGCATCTCGGTGAACTCGTCCTCGGGGGCGCCGCCGGGAAGCTGGGTGCACAGCATCGGCGTGTAGCCGTGCTGGGTCAGCTCTCTGCCGATCGCCTGGGCGAACGCGGGGAAGATCGGGTTGTCCAGCTCGGGGATCACCAGGCCGACCACCCCGTTGCTGCTCCCGCGCGGGCGCTGCGGGCGCTCGTAGCCGAGCACGTCCAGCGCGGCCAGCACCGCCTGCCTGGTCGTGACCGCCACGCCCGGCCTGCCGTTGAGCACCCGGCTGACCGTGGCCTCGCTCACTCCCGCCCGCACCGCGATGTCGGCCAGTCTGACGCCCGCGCCGTCGAGGCGGGGCCGGGGGACCCGCGGGAGTTCGCCGTCCATCACAAGCACCCCACCATGCGGCCGAGCGGGGCGCAAGCCAGACGGCATCCGGCCCCCGTGAAAGGGTTCGCACAACTTTTCGCAAACTGTAACATTCAGCGACCGTCATCACGATCAGCACCTGAACCCCTTGTCGTCGCGACGTCGGCCACCCGGAGCCGGGCTCCGGAAGTGGCCCGAAGGCAAGCGATTTCTAACCACATCTATGGACACACAGGTGAATGTCGCGATGTACTACCTCATCAATCACACGGCTGGATCCGGGCGGCGGAGTCCGGGAGGAACGAGCGCGCATGAGTACCGTCGTCCTCGACAATGTGACCAAGGTCTACCCCGGCGGGTACCTCGCGGTTGACCGCATCAACCTGCGCGCCGAGAACGGGGAGTTCCTTGTCCTGCTGGGGCCCTCGGGATGCGGTAAGTCCACGCTGCTGCGGATGATCGCCGGGCTTGAGGAGGTCACCTCGGGCGACCTGTGGCTCGGCGGCACCCTCGCCAACGACCTGCCGCCGCGTGAGCGTGACGTCGCCATGGTCTTCCAGAACGGCGCGCTCTACCCGCACCGCACCGTGCGGGGCAACATGGCCTTCCCCCTGGAGATCGCCAAGGCCGACCCCGCCCTGGTGCGCGAGCGGGTGACCGAGCTGTCGAAGGCGCTGCACATCGACGAGACCCTCGACCGCCGCCCTGGAACGCTCTCCGGTGGCCAGCGCCAGCGTGTCGCGATGGGCAGGGCGATCGTCCGCCAGCCGTCGCTGTTCCTGATGGACGAGCCGCTGTCCAACCTCGACGCGGGCATGCGCACCGAGATGCGCATGGAGATCTCCTCGCTGGTCCGCTCCCTCGGCGTGACCACCATCTACGTCACCCACGACCAGGTCGAGGCTCTGACCCTGGCCGACCGCATCGCCATCATGAACCGCGGCGTGCTCCAGGACCTGGGCACCCCTGGGCAGGTCTACAACGACCCGGCGACCGCCTTCACCGCGGCCTTCCTCAGCTCCCAGCAGCTCAACCTGCTGTCGGCCGTGGTCAAGACCCCGCAGAACCAGTTCATCATGCTGGACTTCGGGCCCCATCAGATCACCATTCCTTGGACCGATCCCAGGGCGTACGTGATCTCCCAGCACGTCGGCCGTCAGATCATCGTCGGTCTGCGTCCCGACTGCCTCGCCCCGGTGCCGGAGACGTTCGAGGGCCCGGTCTTCTTCGGCCGGGTCAGGGCGCTTGAGTACCACGGCCACGAGTGGCTCGCCTACGTCGAGAGCGGCATCCAGTCCGTCGCCGTCCCCGAGCCGCCCGACCCGCGCCACAACGCCCACGCGATGGCCGCCTCCGGTGGTCGTGCGATGGCGGCCATCCGCAGGCTGCTGCCCGGCCGGTCCGCACAGGCCGAGACCGAGTACGGGAACGAGCAGGCGAGCGGGACCCATCGCCGGGCCGACCTCATCGTCCGGCTCGGCGCGCGCCCCGTCTGGCGGGCGGGGGAGCCCGCCAGGGTCGGCGTGGACGCCAGCCGGTTGATGCTCTTCACCGTGGACGGCTCGCGCATCGACCCGCCTCGCCGCTGAGCGGGACCGGACGCTTCCCGGCCGGGCCCGGGGACCTGGATGACGGCAAAGCCCGGGTGAACGGGCCTCAGACGCCCTGAGGGGTCTGCGGCGCGGTGCTGCGGCCGATGATGGAGACGATCTCCACGACACGGACCGCGCGGTCCAGCTCGGCGCGGTGGAACGGAGGTCCCTCCGTGCGCGCGAGGACCAGGTGGAGTCCCGCGCCGGGGACGGGCACGCTCATGAAGCGGTGACGTCCCCCGGTGAGCGCGCAGGGGCGCAGGGCGGTGAGGTCGGCCGATCCGATCCCGGACAGGCCTCCCCGTTCGTCGAGGAACTCCGGCGCCTGCCAGCTGCGGTGGACGAGCTCGCCGCTCTCGGAGGAGACGACGACCGCCCACTCGGCGCTCACCAGGTCCGGGATGGCGTCGACCAGGGTGGCGAAGGCTCGCCCCGGCTCCGCGACGACGTGCCTGAGCAGGTCGTAGTCGGGGGACGTCCCCGGGATCTCCTTGGTCCGCCAGACGGCCTCGACACGGATGCCCGGCACGGCGGAGAGCCGATCCCTGACGCCCTCCGGGCCGAACGGTCCCGGCCAGGAGACGGTGAAGTCGTCGACGACCCGCCCCGCCTCACGTTCCAGCACCGTCACCTGGAGGATGTCGGCGCCCAGCGTGCCGAGCACCCGGGCCACCTGGCCCAGGGCTCCCGGCCTGTCGGGAAAGGACACCCGCAGTCGCAACATCATCGTCGATCCCCCCTCTCCGAACACAGGGTGTCCTAGACAGGTTTCACGGATGTTCCGGGGAGATGTCCAAGATAAGACCTTAAATCCGAAAAATTCGGAAAGCTTAGTGCTGGTAGGCGCCCGCGTCGGGAACCACCGAAGGGGCCTTCCCCGCCAGGTCACGGGCCTGGGAGGCGCCGCCGTACCAGGCCGGGTTGAGTTTGAGGCCCCGGCCGAGGGCCGGGGAGCCCGGGCGCAGGCGCAGGTCGTTCCCGCCCCTGAAGCGCGGATCGGCGACGACGGACTGCGAACCGAGCCTGAACCCGCGGGACCTGCCCCGGTAGACGCTGCCGCCCTCGTCGGCCCCCGCGCCGTCCTCGTAGCCCATCTGGCCGCCGACCACGATGACGTTGTTGCGCAGTTTGAGGATGGCCGGGGAACAGCCGTCGTGACACGACCAGCCGATGGTGTCGCGGGCGGGGAGGTAGACCGAGTTCTGCACCGCCACCGTGCCGAGCACCGGCCCGACCACATGCCCGGCGCCCCGGGTGATCAGGAAGGAGCCGCGTTTGCGCGAGGAGGTCACCACGTTGAAGGCGAACACGTTCCCGGTCGCGGTCTTGCCCTTGCGCGCGCCCAGCTCCGCGAAGGTCTCGTTGTCGCGGGCGATGTTCCTGACCACCCGGTTGCGGTCACCGTTGAACACCTCGACCGCGGCGCCGTCGGTGCCGTAGTCCTGGCTGGCGGCGTAGCTGCCGGTGATGACGTTGTCGGAGACCAGGTTGTCGTCGCCGTTGAGCAGCACGCCGAAGGCACCGGAGTCGTTGTCACCGCCGTTGTCGTTGACGCTCATGCGGTCGTTGCGGGTCAGCACGCTGTTCCTCAGGACGTTGCGCGCTCCGACGAGGTTGACACCGCTGGCGTTGCGGTCGGCCAGGACTCCGTCGAGCTCGTTGTCGTCCCCGGTCACCTCGAAGCCCGCCCACTCGCAGCCGCTCGCGCGCACCCCGGTCACCCGCAGGTGGGAGCCGCCGAGCACCACGCAGCTCTCCGTGCCCTCGCCGCCGATCCTCGGCGCCGAGCCCTTGCCGTACGGCTCGACCACGACGGGCCGCGCCGCGGTGCCCTTGGCGCCGAGCCGCAGCGGTCCCCGCCACGTTCCGCCGCGTCCGAGCCGCACCACGTCGCCGGGGCGCAACTTGGCGTCGTTGACCTTGTCCAGGGAACGCCACGCCTGCTCCGGCGAGGTGCCCGCGGCCGTGTCGTCGCCCTTCTTGGAGTCGACGTAGTAGACGCCGCCCGCCCGCGCCTCGGCCGGGCCGGGGACCGCGACGAGGAGGCCGCCCACGGTGAACACCGCGAGGGCGGGAACGGTCCATCGCGGAATGATCGACTCCATGTAGGCACGTCCCATCGCTGAGTGACGGTCAGCGGAGATCCTGGCACAGGGAGCCGCCGCCCGACCATCGGGGACGGCGGTACCCAGCGAACCGTTACAACTCTTTCACCGGCGTTGAGGTAGACGTTGCCCGGCGAACGGGCGCTCTCACGCGCCCTCGCGCTCCCACCAGACCGCGGAGTCGGGGGCGAGCCGCGCCAGACCGCCCTCGACGACCGGCTCCTCGCTGGCCAGCAGGACACGTCCCGGCGAGGGCAGTTCGACCGGCTCACCGGTCAGGTTGACCGTGCAGGCGAACCCCTCGCCACGGGCGAAGGCCAGCGTCCCCTCCGGGGAGGGCAGCCACGTCAGGGGGTCCTCGCCGAAGGAGCCCCAGGCTCGCCTGACCTCCAGCGCCCGCCGGTACAGGTTGAGCGTGGAGGAGGGGTCGGCCAGCTGCGACTCGACGCTGAGCGGTCCCCACGAGGCGGGTATCGGCAGCCAGGGGTCCTCGCCGCCCGGCAGGCCGAAGCCGAGGTGCGGCTCGTCCTCGTTCCACGGCAGGGGCACCCGGCAGCCGTCCCTGCCCGCCTCCGGGTCGCGCAGCCGCTGCGGGTCGTGCAGGAACTCCTCCGGCAGGTCGAGGACCTCGGGCAGGCCGAGTTCCTCCCCCTGGTAGACGTAGGCCGATCCGGGCAGGCCGAGCGTCAGCAGCGCCGCGGCGCGGGCCCTGCGCAGGCCCGTCCCGCCGCCGCCGTAGCGGGTGACGTGCCGTTTGACGTCGTGGTTGGACAGCACCCAGGTGGTCGGGGCGCCGACCGACCCGGCGGTGTCCAGGGACTCCTGGATCACCGCGCGGAACGCCGCCGCCTCCCACGGGGCCCCCAGGAAGTGGAAGTTGAAGGCCTGGTGCAGCTCGTCGGGACGGACGTAGCGGGCCAGCCGTCCCGGGGAGGGCGCCCACGCCTCGGCGACGCCGATCCGCTCGCCGGGGTAGGAGTCCAGCAGCCTGCGCCAGGCCCGGTGGATGTCGTGGACGCCGTCCTGGTCGAAGAACGGCACCACGTCGGTGCCGATCATCCGGATCTGGTCGGGGTGGCCGACGTCGGGCAGTCCCGGCGCCTTGACCATGCCGTGCGCCACGTCCACCCGGAAGCCGTCGACGCCCAGGTCGAGCCAGAAGCGCAGGACCGACTCGAACTCGGCGTGGACCTCGGGATTCTCCCAGTTCAGGTCGGGCTGCTCGGGGGCGAACAGGTGGAGGTACCACTCGCCGTCCGGCAGCCGGGTCCAGGCGCGCCCCCCGAAGATCGACTCCCAGTCGTTCGGCGGCAGCTCCCCGTTCTCGCCCCTGCCCTCGCGGAAGACGTAGCGCTCCCGCTCCTGGCTGCCCGGTCCCGCCTCGATCGCCTTCCGGAACCAGGCGTGCCGGTCGGAGGTGTGGTTGGGCACGACGTCCACGATCACCCTCAGCCCGTACCGATGCGCCTCCTCGACGAGCGCGGCGGCGTCGGCCAGCGTCCCGAAGATCGGATCGACGTCCCGGTAGTCCGCCACGTCGTAGCCGAAGTCGGCCATCGGCGAGGTGTAGAACGGGGTCAGCCAGACGGCGTCGACCCCCAGGTCCGCGAGGTACGGCAGGCGCCCGCGCACCCCGAGCAGGTCACCGATCCCGTCCCCGTTGCCGTCGGCGAAGCTGCGCACGTAGACCTGGTAGATCACCGCGTCGCGCCACCAGCGGGTGGCCGTCCCGTCTGCTCCGCCGAGGCGGTGGGATTGGGCGAGTTCGGTCATGGGGGTCCCCCGATCAGACGACTGTCAGACCGTGACGCCCGGCGGGCCCACGGTATGGCGGTCCCCGCCGCGGGCCGGGGATGGACCGCCGGGCCGGGCAGGATACGCCGGACGTTACGCGGCGGTAAGCAGGAGCGAAAGAATTTGCCGCAACTTTCTGCAAACTTGTTACAGGAAGATGTCAAGACAGGGCTCGGAGCACTCACCAGAAAAGTCACCATATATCCGTCTAGCTGCGTGTTTCTCACGCCGGAGACACCGAGGTCTCCCGATGAAACCCCCGCAACCGCTTGCGTCACGGCCGCCTCGCGGGGAACGAGGAGGTCAGGAAAGCGTGCCCGTGAGGCGAGGAGACCGCGAACGTGAGCCAGGCAACGGAGCACGACGGCGCAGGGGGTGACATCGATCCCGGCCGGGCGTGGGCGCACTGGATCGACGGCAGGACCGTCGTCTGGGACCTGGACGGGGACCCGGCCGGGTTCGGCCACAGTCTGCTCCTGTCCGGCGAGGGCGGCATCGCCCGCACGGGCGGGGACCTGACCGGCGCCCTCGGGGTCATCCGCCTGTCCCCCGGCTCGCTCACCGCCGCGCAGCTTGCCGTACGGCCTCACCTGGCCGGGCGGACGGCCTTCACGGTCGATCCGCGTGACACGGGCCTGGTCCCCTCAGCGCTGCGCGGCCAGGTGGTCGCCGTACGGCGGGACCCGGCGGGGGCGCCGCTGGCCGCGACCGGGGTGCAGATCGCGGGGGTGCTCGACGACCTCTACCGGGCGGCGGCCGACGCCGAGTTGGGCCCGGTCTGGGAGGACGGCGTTCCCAGGGTCTCGGTCTGGGCCCCGACCGCCAGGGAGGTACGGCTGGCGCTGTACGACACCCCCTCCGGGACGGGCCGTACCGTGCGTCCGATGCTGCGCGACGACGGGACGGGCGTCTGGTCGGTCACCGGCGGCCCGTCGTGGAAGGGTCGCTACTACACCTTCCTGGTCACGGTTCACGCCCCGGCCGCGGGAAAGGTCGTCGTCAACGAGGTCACCGACCCCTACGGCCTGTCGCTGTCGGCCGGCTCAACGCGCAGCCAGTTCGCCGACCTCGCCGACCCCGCCCTGGCCCCGGAGGGCTGGGCCGAACTGCGCAAGCCTCCCGTCACCCGGCACCGGCCGGTGATCCACGAACTGCACGTGCGCGACTTCTCCGCCGGTGACCCGTCGGTCCCCGAGGAGGAGCGGGGCACCTACGCCGCCTTCGCCCGGGACTCCGCGGGGACGGCGGAGCTGCGCTCCCTGGCCCGGGACGGCCTGACCCACGTGCACCTGCTGCCGGTCTTCGACTTCGCCACCGTCCCCGACCGCCGGTCCGAGCGGACCGAGCCGGACGGCGACCTGGCCTCGATGCCGCCGGACTCCGAGCTGCAGCAGGAACGCGTGGCCCTGACCGCGGCGCGGGACTCCTACAACTGGGGCTACGACCCGCTGCACCACACGGTGCCCGAGGGTTCCTACGCCTCCGACCCCGACGGGACGGCGCGGATCGTGGAGTTCCGGCGGATGGTCGCCGAACTGAACCGGATGGGGCTGCGGGTGGTCATGGACGTGGTCTACAACCACGCCTACGCCTGCGGTCAGCACCCCTCGGCCGTGCTCGACCGGCTCGTGCCCGGCTACTACCACCGGTTGCTCGACGACGGCACGGTCGCCACCTCGACCTGCTGCGCGAACACCGCCCCCGAGCACCTCATGATGGGCAGGCTCGTCGTCGACTCCGTCGTCACCTGGGCCCGCGAGTACAAGGTGGACGGCTTCAGGTTCGACCTGATGGGCCACCACCCGAAGGCGAACCTCCTGGCGGTGCGCGAGGCCCTCGACCGGCTCACCCCCGGCGCCGACGGCGTGGACGGCGCCTCGGTCCTGCTGTACGGCGAAGGCTGGGACTTCGGCGAGGTCGCGGGCGGAGCCCGTTTCGAGCAGGCGACCCAGACCGCCATGGCGGGCACCGGGATCGCCACCTTCAGCGACCGGCTGCGGGACGCGGTGCGCGGCGGCGGCCCGTTCGACGCCGACCCGAGGGTGCGGGGCTTCGGCTCCGGCCTGGCGGGACCGCCCGGCGACTCACCCGTGGACGGCACACCCGAGCAGCGGCGGGGGCGGCTGCTGTACTACCAGGACCTGATCAAGGCGGGGCTCGCGGGCAACCTGCGCGACTACGCCTTCACTGCCTCGGACGGCAGGTGGACGCGGGCCTCGGAGATCGGCTACAACGGCGCCCCCGCCGGGTACACCGCCTCACCCGGCGAGGTCGTCACCTATGTGGACGCCCACGACAACGAGACGCTGTTCGACGCGCTGGCCTACAAGCTGCCCAGATCGACGACGATGGCCGACCGGGTGCGGATGCAGACGCTCTCGCTGGCCACCGTACTGTTCGGGCAGGGCCTCGCGTTCGTGCACGCGGGCAGCGAACGGCTCCGCTCCAAGTCCTTCGACCGCAACTCCTACGACTCGGGCGACTGGTTCAACCGGCTGCTGTGGGACCCCGCGCAGGGCAACGGGTTCGGCGCGGGCCTTCCCCCGAGGGCGGGCAACGAGGCCAGGTGGGAGTACGCCAGGCCGCTGCTGGCCGACCCCGCCCTCAGACCGGGCCGCGCGGCGATCCGCTCGGCCAGGGCGAGGTACGGCGAGCTGCTGAGGATCCGCGCCTCGTCCCCCGCCTTCGCGCTCGGCTCCCTCGACGAGGTGCAGGCGCGCCTGTCCTTCCCCGCCGCCGGGACGCGGGAGATCCCCGGCGTGGTGACCATGCATCTGGACTCCGCCGGCCTCGACCCGCACCGGACGTCGCTGACGGTCGTCTTCAACGCGACGCCGGGGACCGTGACGCAGACCGTCGCGGAGCTGGCGGGCGCCCGGGTGAACCTGCACCCCGTCCAGGCCGGCGGCGGCGACCCCGTCGTCCGGAGGTCCGGCTTCGACTCCGCGACCGGCACGCTGAGCGTCCCCGCCCGCACGGTCGCCGTCTTCGTACGGCCCGCGCCCTGAGAGGGGATCACCAGGCCGGGGAGGCGTCCCCGCTCATCAGCCTGGCCAGACCCGGGTAGTCGGCGACGACGCCGTCCCCGTCGAGGGTGAGGTCGGCGCCGAAGCCCTCGCCCTCGAAGCGCACCCGGCCCCGCGCCAGGTGGACGTAACGCTGCGGGTGGCGGGTCACGTGCAGGTGGGGCACCCCGACCCAGGCCGTGACGAGGTCGATCCGCCCGTCGTTGGCGTCGAGACCGTGGCGCAGGATCGGCATGGTGTTGGTCAGCGGAGACAGCGCGAGGTCGCAGTCGAGCGCGTCGCCCAGGGCGTTCACGTCGCCGCCCGGGGACGGCCCGCCCAGGCTCCCCTCCTCCTTGGTCTCGCAGGACCAGGCGCCGTGCACGGAACGGCGCAGGTCGAGCGCCCGGTGCCAGCCCGCGCCGTGGACCCGCACCGACAGCAGCTCGGTGACGTATCCGGTCAGGGTGCGCAGGGTGTACTCAAGGCGGTAGGGCACGGGATCGGTGCCGATCGCCACCCCGACCGCCGTCAGCTCCGCCCCGAGGTCCACTTCGGCGTACTCGGCGCCCCCGTCCTTCATCCACACCAGCCCGCGCATCCGCCGTCCCCTCTCCCCGGATGTCCCCGACCCCTGCGGAACGGCCGTACCCCGGCAGACCATGACGAACCATTGCTCCACGGCGTGTCGCCGCCCGCCCGGCACTTCCGGTGATCGCGAAGTTTCGCCAGGATTGGTCCCGTGAACCGCACAGCCGCACGCCTCGGAGTCCTCCTGCTCGCCGGAGCGGCCGTGGCGGCCGTGCTCCTGGCGCTGCTGACCCCCTTCTCCTCCGGCGGGACACCGCGTGGCCCGAAGATGTCCCCGCCCGGCTCCGGACCGGCGAGCGTCCACGTCAACCGGCTGAGCGAGCGCGACCACGAGCTCACGATCCGCTCGGCCGCGCTGGGACGCGAGGGCATGGTCCGGGTGCTGCTGCCCGGCGGGTGGCGCCCCGGATCGGGGCCGTGGCCGGTGCTGTACCTGCTCAACGGGTGCTGCCAGTCCGAGTACGACGCGTGGACGACCCAGGGGGAGGCCGCCAGGCTCACCTCGGCCTATCCGGTGATCGTGGTCATCCCCGAAGGGGGCCAGGTGGGCTTCTACTCGGACTGGCGGGAGGGCCCCGCCTGGGAGACCTTCCACCTCACCGAGGTCCGCCGCGTCCTGGAGCGCGACTACGGCGCCGGGGACCGCAGGGCGGTGGCGGGGCTGTCCATGGGCGGGCTCGGCGCGATGTCCTACGCGGCCCGTCACCCGGGGATGTTCCGGGCGGCGGCCTCCTTCTCCGGCGTGCTGAACACCCTTGACGGCAACAACGGCGTCGACTGGCTGCTCAACGAGTACGGCGAGGACTCCGCCGACCTGTGGGGCGGCCACCGCGACCCCGCCTGGGCCGAGCACAACCCGGCCGACCTGACCGCCGGGCTGCGCGGGGTCCGGCTCTTCGTCTCCTGCGGGGACGGCACCCCCGGGTCTCTCGACCCGCTGGGCACCGCCCCCGACCGCGGGGAGGCCACCCTGCTGCGTCAGGCGCAGACCTTCGTCAACCGGGCCCAGGCGAACGGCGCGCAGGTCGTGACCGACTTCTACGGCGCCGGAACCCACAGCTGGCCGTACTGGCGGCAGAGCCTGGAACGGGCGTTGCCCATGCTCATGGACTCCATCGGCGCGAGCGCCTGACCGCGTACGGCGACACATCCGGTATGCCCCACACCGCCCTCCGTGTTGGAGCCCCCGGCTCTCCGGAAAGTTAAGACGACCGACTCTGGGCGTTCAGCTCAGTCACCCCTGTCCGGTCACCCCCGTGACTAGCGTTCCTAAAACGCCCCAGCTCAGGGGCATTTGCCGCATGTCACGAGGAGCAACCTTGCGAGTCCTGGCCGTTGTCCCCGCCCGTGGAGGATCAGCGGGCGTCCCGCTGAAGAACCTGGCCGCGGTCGGCGGCACTCCCCTGGTCGCCCGCGCGGTCAAGGCCTGCCTGCGGGCCGAACTGATCGACGAGGTGGTGGTCAGCACCGACCACAGGGGGATCGCCGAGGCGGCCCGTGAGGCGGGGGCGACCGTGATCGAACGTCCCGAGGAGCTGAGCGGCGCGACCGCCTCAAGCGAGTCGGCCGTCCTGCACGTCCTCGACCACCTGTCCGACGTGCCGGACGTGGTCGTCCTGGTGCAGTGCACCAGCGCGTTCATCGACCCGGCCGACCTGGACAGCGCGATCGTCAAGGTCCTCGACGGCACCGCGGACGTGGTGTTCTCCGGGCTGGAGACGCACGAGTTCCTGTGGAGCCCGGCGGGCGCGGGCATCAACCACGACCCCGCGCACCGGCCGCGCCGACAGGACCGCGAGCCCGACTACCGCGAGACCGGCGCCTTCTACGTGATGCGCACCGAGGGCCTGCGCGAGCACGGTCACCGCTTCTTCGGCGCCGTCTCCGTGCAGCCCGTCCCCGCCAGGCACGCCGTCGAGATCGACTCCCCCGAGGACCTGGAGATCGTCAGGGCTCTCGCGCCGTTCGTCGACCTGCCCGAGCCCATCGACGTGGACGCGGTGATCACCGACTTCGACGGCGTGCACACCGACGACCGCGCCTACGTGGACCAGGACGGCCACGAGACGGTCGCGGTCAGCCGCTCCGACGGCATGGGCGTCTCCCTGCTGCGCAGGGCGGGCGTCAAGCTGATGATCATGTCGACCGAGCAGAACCCGGTGGTCACGGCCCGCGCCCGCAAGCTCGGCGTGCCCGTCCTGCAGGGGCTGACCGACAAGCGGACCGTGCTGCGCGACTGGCTGGCCATCGAGGGCATCGACCCCTCCCGCGTCGCCTACGTCGGCAACGACGTCAACGACCTCGGCCCGATGGGCGACGTCGGCTGGCCCGTCGCGGTCCCCGACGCCCACCCCAAGGTCCGCGCCGCCGCCAGGACCGTGCTGACCAGGCCCGGCGGGGCCGGGGCCGTACGGGAACTGTGCGACCGCGTCCTGGCCGCGCGCCCCGCGGCGGAGACGGCCATGGCCCCCGCCCCCAGGACCGAGCTGCGGCTCTCCCCGGTCGCCAAGCCGGTCCAGATCGGCGACGCGCTGGTCGGCTCGGGCCAGCCGGTCTACGTGATCGGCGAGATCGGCATCAACCACAACGGCGACATCGACATCGCGCGCAGGCTCATCGACGTGGCCGCAGAGGCGGGCTGCCAGGCGGTCAAGTTCCAGAAGCGCACCCCGGAGATCTGCGTGCCGCTTGAGCAGCGCGACCAGATCCGGCAGACGCCGTGGGGCGAGATGACCTACATGGAGTACAAGGTCAGGACCGAGTTCGGTCTCGACGAGTACACCGAGATCGCCAGGTACTGCCAGGAGCGCGGCCTGCACTGGTTCGCCTCGCCGTGGGACGTTCCCTCGGTCGAGTTCCTCGAGGCCATGGACGTCGTCACGCACAAGGTCGCCTCGGCCAGCGTCACCGACGTGGAGCTGCTGGAGGCACTGGCCGCGACCAGCAAGCCGATCATCCTCTCGACCGGCATGTCCACCCTTGAGGAGATCGACAGGGCGGTGGAGATCCTCGGCACCTCCAAGCTGGTGCTGATGCACGCGACCTCCACCTACCCCCTGCCGCCCGAGGAGGCCAACCTCCGCACGATCGTCACCCTCCAGGAGCGCTACGGCGTGCCCGTCGGCTACTCCGGCCACGAGCGCGGCCTGCAGATCTCCCTGGCCGCGGTGACGCTGGGCGCGGTGACCGTCGAGCGGCACATCACGCTGGACCGCACCATGTGGGGCTCCGACCACGCCGCCTCGCTCGAACCCTCGGGCCTGGAGCACCTGGTCCGTGACATCCGCATCATCGAGACCGCCCTCGGCGACGGCGTCAAGCGCGTCTTCCCCGGCGAGGAGGCCCCGAAGGCCCGGCTGCGGAGGGTGCGGGTCTGAGTTGCGGCTGTGTCCCCTTGCGCCGCCTTCGGCGTCGCGGGTTGCGCCTCTTTGCGCCGCCTTCGGCGTCGCGGGCTTGGGCGCCTCCGAGTCGGCGCTTTCCCTCGTCACTCCGTCGCTGCGCTCCCGCGTTCCTCAGTCCAAGCACCGACGGCGCCCAAGCCGGACGCTCCTCACGCTTGGCGCCGGTAAGGCACAAGCCTCAACTCCTCACGCGTAGGGCTTAGGAAGTTCTCGCGTGGGGGGTCGAATCACCAGAGAAAACAGAAAAGGGAAAACTTGATCACGTTGTCCGTCGTCGTCCCGGTCAAGGACGCCGAGCTCTACATCTCCGACGCGTTGACCTCCCTGGTCAGGAACGCGCGCAGGGACTTCGAGTTCATCGTGGTCGACGACGGATCGACGGACGCCACCGGGCAGATCATCGAGGACTTCCGCGACGAGCTGCCCGGCCTGGTCGTACTGCACAACGACAGGCCGGTCGGGCTCGCCGACGCCCGCAACCTCGGGACCTCGCTGGCCTCCGGGCGCTACCTGACCTTCATGGACGGCGACGACTGGCTGGCGCCCGGCTACCTCACCGAACTGACCGGGGCGATCGAACGGCTCGGATGTGACTTCGTCCGGGTGGACCACGTCCAGGCCGAGGGGCGCAAACGGGTGATCCACCGGGCGCCGCTCGCCGTACGGGAGACGGTGCTGAAGCCCCGCGACCACATCCTGCCCACCGGGGTGAAGACGATGGTCGACTACCCCTACGCGTGGGCCGGGATCTACCGCCGCGACCTGGGTGAGCTGCTGACCTTCCCCGGGCACCTGCACACCGCCGAGGACCGGCCGTGGATCTGGCGCCTGCACCGGCAGGCGGGCTCGTTCGCGGTGGTCTCGCTCGCGGGCCTGTTCTACCGCAGGATGGTCACCGGCTCGCTGACCCAGGTGGGCGACGCCAGGCAGCTGCACTTCTTCGACGCCTTCGACCTGGTCCTCTCCGATCTGGAGGAGGAGTTCGCCCCGAAGGCGGTGCGCACCTTCTGCGCCCTCCTGGCCCACCACCTGGAGCTGGCCGACCGCTTCTCCCCCGACCTGCGCGCCCGCTTCGAGAAGCGCGGCGCCGACGCCCTCAGGCGGTTACCCTCCGACCTGCTCGCCGCGGGCCGGCTGGAGCCGGAGCGCGACCAGATCCTGCGGACACTGCTGGAGACCCGATGACACAGCTGTTCTACGCCTCGACGCTGTTCGGCGCGATGACGCTCGGGGCGGCGATCGACGAGGGGCTCTTCGGCCCGCACCCGGGCCGAAGGATCCTGCTGGTCTCGAACAACGCGGCCATCCCGGAGATCACCCCCTCCCTCGACCAGGCCCCCGGCTTCGCCGCGCTGCGCCCCCGGTTCGACGAGGTGTGGTCGTGGAACGACATCGTGGCGCCGCTGCACCCCTCCGACTGGAAGGCCCGCATCATCGAGGTCCCGATGCTGGGCCGTCTCCTGCGTTCCCATCTCTCCCTTGAGGAAGGGCCCCAGGAACTGGTCCTGGAGTCCATCGCGGTGCCGCCCGCCAGGACGATCGCCGGTCTGGTCAAGGACTGCCCGATCACGGTCTACTCCGACGGCCTGATGAGCTACGGCCCGACCCGCGACCCCCTGCCGCAGGAGATCTCGGGGCGGATCACCCGCCTGCTCCACCTGGACCTCGTGCCTGGTCTGTCGCCGCTGCTGCTCTCCGAGTACGGCGTACCCGCGGTCTCCCTGCCCGACCGGGCCTTCCTTGACGTCCTCGCCCAGGCGGAACGGCTCGCGCACGGCACACGGGATCTTCCCCGCGGTCAGGCGATCATCCTCGGCCAGTACCTGTCGGCGCTCGACATCGTCACCCAGGACGAGGAGGCCGGATTGCACGCGGACATGCTGCGCGGCCTGGCCGCCAGAGGGTTCCGCTCTGTGCTGTTCAAGCCGCACCCGGCGGGCGGGCGGCGGCACGCCCAGCGGCTTCGCGAGACGGCCGCGGAGCTGGGGGTGGAGCTGACGGTCGTCGGGGAGAGCGTCCCCGCCGAGTCGTGTTTCGCCGCGCTTGAACCCGAGCTGGTCGTCGGCTGCTTCTCCACCGCCCTGGTGACCGCGAGCAGGCAGTTCGGGCTGCCGGTCGCGACGTTCGGAGGCGACCTGGTGCTCGAACGGCTGGCGCCGTACGAGAACAGCAACCGTGTCCCGGTCACGATCACCGACGCCCTGCTCCCCCGCCTGTCCCCCGACGGGTCGCTGGAGGAGCCGCCCCCGGTCGATCTTCCCGCGCTGGTGGGCGCCGTCGGCTACTGCATGCAGAGCACCGTCCACCCCGGGCTGCGTGAGCGGGCCGTCGCGTATCTGGAGGCCAACGGCCCCGCCCGCTACTTCAAGCGTCAGCGCCTGACGGCCCTGGACCTGCTCCCCACCGCGCCTTCCCCGGAGCCGGGCCCCCTGGGCAAAATCCGCCGCCGTCTCTCCAAAGCCCTCTCCTGACCCCTCGGCACCCCGCTCCCGGCCCCCAGCGTGAGGGGTTTGGTCTTGCGCCCTACCGGCCTACCGGCCCCCAGCGTGAGGGGTTCCGGCTTGGGCGCGTCGGTGCTTGGACTGAGGAACGCAGGAGCGAAGCGACGGAGTGACGAGGGAAAGCACCGACCCGAAGGCGCCCAAGCCCCGCGACGCCGCAGGCGGCGCAAAGAGGCACTTCCTACAGCTTCAGGTAGCGGCGCATGCGGCGTTTGGCTCGGTAGCCGACTCGGAGGACGTTGGGCGGCACCTCCACGCGCAGGCGGGCGCGCCGGCGGGCGGCGGCGTACTGCGGGCCGTCCAGCAGGGAGGTCGCGGGGACGAGGCGTCCCGAGCGGGACTGGCCGACGAGGGCGACCATCTGCGACACCCAGTCGCTCTCGCCGTTCGGGTGGAAGTAGTTCGCCCTGCACCAGGCCTCGTCCGGAGTGTGGAAGCGGCCCTGAGCCAGGTCGTCCATGGTGCCGAGCAGACCGCTTCCCTCGAAGACCAGGTTGATCATCTCGGCGCTGACGCCGAAGTCGGACAGCACCAGCAGCGGCACGTCCTGGGCGATGGCCTCCAGCGCGGCGGTCGAGCTGACGGTGACGAACCCGGCGGCGTGCGCCAGGTGCTCGTGCATGGCTCCGGCGGCGAAACGCACCGCGCCGGGACGGACCCGGCCCTCGGCCTCCAGGGCCTGCCACAGGCGCTGGTAGTTGTGGCGTTCGTTGTGCGTCTGGCGTTCGTTGTCCAGGGCGCGCAGTTTGACGACCACGTCCAGGTCGGGGCGCCGTCCGGCCAGGTCGGCCAGCGCGAGCAGGATCCGCTCCCTGTCCTCCCTGCGCTTGGGCACCTTGGCCTGGGTGGCGAACACGACGCGGTCGCGGGGCCCCGCCGCGGGGACCTGCCCGCTGTCGCGCAGGAACGGCAGCCGGGTGAGGCCGATCTGTCCTCCGCCGCCGAGTTCCTTGCCGATGGTGGAGAACTCCTCGACCTCCCGCCCGCTGTGCAGGACGAACAGGTCGCATCCGCTGCGGAAGATCCATGCCTTCTCGGTCGCCGGGATGGAGATGCCCGGCAGGCCGGAGACGAAGACGGGCCGTGGCGTGAGGCCGGAGAGGACCTCGCTGACCAGCACGTCCACCACGGGCCCGGTGCAGGCGACCAGCACCACGTCGGGCTTGAACCGCTCGGCGGCCCTGCGCAGGGCTCTGGCGGACAGCACCGGCGGGTCACCGGCCGCGCCGGCCACGGCCGCGTGGATCTGGGCCGGTGAGGGCGTGATGGGGGTACGGATCACCGTCAGCTCCGCCGTACAGCCCGAGGGCAGGCCCTCAAGCAGGTAGGCGGCCCACTTCAGGTAGGAATCCGAGTCGGCCACGGCCAGGACCTTCAACCTGTGACTCCAGTGTCGTGATGGGCGAACATCGATAGGTGCGTTCTGAGGGAGGGCGCCGCCTGGGCGGTCCACCACTCGTCGGGGACGTCCACGGTCTCCACGACGACGCCGCGGGCCGAAAGCAGGACGCGCAGGGAGGTGACCGCGGTCGAGGGCAGGCTCAGGACCCGCTGCTCGGCCTCCAGCCCGCGCAGCGTCATCTCCGCGGGGGCGCCGCCGTCGTAGACGGTGATCCCGGGCTGCCGTCCGACCCTGGCGAGGTCGCCGGGGTCCTCTCTGCGGTGCGGGAAGTAGGCGACGGGCCCGGTCGAGCCGAGTCCGGCCAGCCAGCCGAAGTAGTGCTCGCGGTGGATGAGGCCGTTGCGGACCAGGGAGGTGCCCAGGACGACGGTGCGTTCCCTCGGCCCCGGTCTGCGCATGGGCTGGGACCTGAGCCAGGCGAAGTCGTGGGTGACCAGTTCGGCCCCTCGTGCGCGTACGGCCCGCGCCAGGTCGTCGGGGACGGGAAGCGCCGTGAAGATCGACAGGCGGCCTGACCGGGCGGCCGCCCGCAGCCGTATGCCCGCGGCCGAGCCGAGCACCTTCCTGAGCGGTCCCGGGGTGGCTCTGGCCCGGAGCAGGGGCGTCCAGAACCGCCCGGTGAGCAGTTCCAGGAGCCTGATCGTGGCGAGCCCGTCGTCGACGATCACGATCCGTCCGGGCAGGGCGGTGAGCCAGGCCGCCTGGACCTTGCCGGAGAAGGCGTCGCCGACCGCCCAGCTCGTGCCCCTGCGGGGCCTGGGCATCTCGGGTGAGGGCTCGTCGAGTTCGAGCCCGGCCGGTGGGCCGAGTTTGGCGATCTCACGGCGGGTGACGGCCAGCGGGCGCAGCCCGGCCCTGGGCACCACCCGTGCGTGGGCGCCGAGCAGCCCCGCGTGGTGGGCCTCCACGGCGCAGAGCATCTGCAGCGGGGACTCCACCCAGGCAACGGCCGAACCCTGCTCCCGCGCGTGGTCTCGACCGTCCTCCACGCCGGGCGATGACCCGTTCACGACCGCCTCACCGTAACCCGGACGTCTTACGGCGCCGGGAACTACGGGTGAACACACGAATATGCCCTCTTGCGGGGCGTACCCGTGACGATCCGCCGTCATGTACGAAACCGTTTCGTACAGCCGGCCTCGGAGGTGCCGATCATGCGGACCGCTGATGACATCCCCGGCTGTCCGGCAGTACGGCACCGGTCACGGGTGACGGCAGTGGGATGGGGCCGCCGCCGCTTCGGCGCCTACCGCAGGCCCAAACCGGCCGATCCGCTGTTCGCCCTCGAACCGCGGCGCCCGGCCGGCGGCGAACCGCTCAGCCCGGCCGCTGTGGATCGCCTCCGAGGAGCTCACGGGCGTACGGTTCGCCGCACTCGCGTCACGCCCCTGACCGGCCGGGGCCGGGAGCGCCCCCTCCGGACGGGTAAAGGGACCCCCTCTTGACCCGGCGAAGGAGAGGTCGGCCAAAAGATCTACGTTTACCTGGCACGCGAAGTCCTCACCCTTGCCCTTTACCGTGCCCGGCATGACGGGATCCCCTTTCCCGCAGGGGATCGCGTCACCAAAAGGGAGATCGTCCCGGGCGGGTGAGGGCCCAGTCTTCCCCCTCGAACGGGGCCCATTCCCAAGCCAAGGCAATGTGTCGGACTTGTAATCGTCTGTCCGGTTCGCGTACGTTCAACGAATTCGCGGCGAACGCCCAGACCTTCGCAGGTCAGCGCATTGCCACGACATTGCCCGACCGTGCTCCACCAGGGGGACATCCGCCTGATGGACACGGCCGCCGAATCCGCAAGTCTCGCGGAACCGGGGACCCAAGTCCTTTGGGGTGAATCAGCGCATATGCGCTGTAGGACACTTTCCAGTCCGAACCCGTCAGCTAACCCGGTAGGCGGCATGGAAGCGACGCAAGGAGCAGTACCCCATGGCCAAGCACCGCCTTACCTCCACCCCCAAGACGCACTACCTGGCCCGTGTCGTCCTCGGCACCGCCATCGCCCTCAGCGGCGGGATCGTCGCCGGTGGACCCGCCCTGGCGGACACCCCCGAGCAGACGTCCGCCGCCGTCCAGAACGCGAGCGTGGACACCGCCAAGACCGGCCTCCAGGCCACGGCCGAGCGCCTGCCCAAGGTGACCGCCCAGCAGGTTCTGAACATCGCCTCCCAGCAGATCGGCGTCAGCGAGAACGCCCAGGGCGGCGGCACCAAGTTCCACTCCTGGTACATGTCCAGTGAGCGCGCCAAGGAGACCACCGCCCGCGACGGCGGCCGCGTCCAGGACTACGCCAACGCCCCCTGGTGCGCGATGTTCGTCTCCTGGGTCGGCGAGCAGGCCGGCATCCGCCCCACCATGGGCTGGGACGCCTACACCGTCACCCACGCCAAGTGGTTCAGGGACAACGGTCACTGGGGCACCACTCCCAAGCCCGGCGCCGTCGTCTACTTCGACTGGAAGGGCGGCAAGGACCTCGACGGGATCGACCACGTCGGCTTCGTGAAGCAGGACAACGGCAACGGCACGATCACCACGATCGAGGGCAACACCGGCAACGGCAAGGTCGAGCAGCGCATCCGTCCGACCTCCCAGGTCGTCGGCTACGGCTACCCGGTCTACAGCGGCTGACCCCACCCCTCCCTCCGTACGGCCCCCGCCGTACGAGACCCCCATCCGCGGCGGACTCCCCGCCCGCCGCGGCGGTGATCCCCCGAATCCGGAAAGGGCCGTGGCTCCCCGAGCCACGGCCCTTTCGGCATCCCACCCTCCGGTCAATATGGGAGCGCTCCCAAAAGGGAGTACGTCCGCTTTGTAGCCATTTATGCCCATGAGTCGCGAGATATTCGGACAGGGGTAACGGTTGCGTCTCGCCGTATTGACGTCTGCCCACCCGTCGGCCACGCTTCGTGGGAGCGCTCCCAACACGTTGAGGAACCGCCTCGTCGCAGAGCCGCGTCTGTCGGGGACCGGCCCGCGGCGACACCTCCCACCGATTCGGGCGAACGACCTGAGAGGGGTCCGGAATGTTGAACCACAGGCGGCGCGGCAGGCTCGCCGCGGTCACGACGGTCACGGCCGCGGCGCTGGCCTTGACCTCGTGCGGTTCCGGCGGGACGGACGGGCCCGCGTCCACGGTGGCCGAACCGGTCACCGTCACCGTGCACACCTTCGGCGGCGGCGAGAACTTCGGCTACGACAAGGCCGCCCAGACCTGGAACGCCGCCCACCCCGGCATCCAGATCAGATACCAGAACCTGACCGACCGCTTCGAGGACGTCTACCTGCCCCAGTTGCTCCAGCGGTTGCAGGCGGGCAGCGGCGCGGCCGACGTGGTCGCCCTGGACGAGGGCGCGATGGGCCTGATGAAGGCCCGCCCGCAGTTCTTCACCGACCTCGGGCAGTACGGCCTCGGAAGCCGCAAGGCCGACTTCCCCCTGGCCAAGTGGGACAACGGCGTCAACGCCGAGGGCAAGCTGTTCGCCCTCGGCACCGACATCGGCGGCATGACCATGTGCTACCGCACCGACCTGTTCGGGAAGGCGGGCCTGCCCACGGACCGCGAGGAGGTCGGCAGGCTCTGGCCCGACTGGAAGTCCTTCATGGACGTCGGCAGGAAATTCCAGGCCGCCAATCCCGGAAAGGACGCGCCGCGCTTCCTGGACGGCCCGAACACCCTCTACAACGTGATCCTCGCCCAGGAGGCGCAGAAGAACGGCGACATCACCTACATCGACACGTCCAACAAGCTCGTCATCGACGCCAACCCCGCCGTGAGGACCGCCTTCGACACGGTCAGGAGCTTCAGCGAGGCCGGGCTGACCGCCAAGCTGGCCTCCTTCACCCCGCCCTGGAACGCCGCCATCAAGAAGGGCGGCTTCGCCACGATGGGCTGCCCCGCCTGGATGCTCGGCGTGGTCTCCGGCGCCGCGGGCGAGTCGGGCAAGGGGAAGTGGGACGTCGCGACGGTGCCGGGAGGCGCGGGCAACTGGGGCGGCTCCTACCTGGCCGTGCCGAAGCAGAGCAAGCACCCGAAGGAGGCCGCCGAGGTGGTGAACTACCTCACCGGCAAGGAGGGCCAGGTCATGGCCTTCCAGGAGGCCGCCGCCTTCCCCAGTTCCCTGCCCGCCCAGCGGGACCCGGCGGTCGGGGACCTGAGGAACCCGTTCTTCAACGACGCGCCGACCGGCCGGATCTTCGGCGCGTCGGTCGAGAACCTGCAGCCGGTCTTCCTCGGCGAGAAGCACGCCCAGGTGAAGACCGCGGTCGAGAAGATCCTTGAGGGCATGGACCAGGGCTCGGTCCCCTACGACCAGGCCTGGCAGAGGTTCCTCGACGCCGGGGTCAAGGCGGCCGGCTGATCCACTTCCCCACCGGTCCCGTCGCCCCGGGACCGGTGGGGCCCGCAGAGAAACCAGCCAGGAAAGCCCCCGAAAGGCCGATCGATGACCCCGTACGCCGAAACCCCGGCCCAGGCCGGGCCCGGTGAGCGCCCGCCCGACGCGAGGAGACGGGACGGCGCGCTGTTCGCCAGGTTCGACCTGTTGGTCACCCCCTATCTCTTTGTCTCGCCGTACTTCGTGTTGTTCGTCCTCTTCGGGGTCTTCCCGCTCGGCTACACCCTGTGGGTCTCGCTGCACGACTGGGAGCTCGCCGGGGACAGGACCTTCGTGGGGGCGGGCAACTACCTGTCCCTGGTCGCCGACGAGGCCTTCTGGAACGCGGTGGTCAACACACTCGGGATGTTCGTCATCTCGACGATCCCGCAGCTCGTGCTGGCGCTGCTGCTGGCCAACGCCCTCAACAAGCGCATCCGGGGCAGGCTCGCCCTCCGCATGGGCGTGCTGCTGCCGCTGGTGACCTCCGTCGTCGCGGTCGCCGTCGTCTTCACCCAGCTCTACGGGCGTGACTACGGCATGGTCAACTGGTTCCTCGGCCTCTTCGGAGTCGACGCGGTCAACTGGCAGAACGAGAAGTGGTCCGCGTGGATCGCGATCTCCACGATGGTCGACTGGCGCTGGACCGGCTACAACGCGATCATCCTGCTGGCCGCCATGCAGACCATCCCCAGGGACCTGTACGAGGCGGCCTCCCTCGACGGCGCGAGCGTCAGGCGGCAGTTCTGGCGGATCACCGTCCCGATGCTGCGCCCGACGATCGTCTTCACCGTGTTCGTCTCGACCATCGGCGGCCTGACGCTGTTCACCGAACCGGTCATGTTCGACGGCAACCCGACGATGAGCGGCGGCGCGACCGGCCAGTACCAGACGGTGGCGATGTTCGTCGTCAAGGAGGCCTTCCGTGACTTCGACCTCGGATACGCCTCCGCCGCCGCCTGGCTGCTGTTCGTGCTGATCCTGCTCGGCACGCTCGTCAACCACCTGTTCACCCGCCGCATCGGAGGCGCCGGATGAGCCGCCCAGGGGACGCGGGACCGCTGACGAGGGCCACGCTCGCCCTCGCCGTCGTGATCTCCGCCTTTCCCGTCTACTACATGTTCGTCATGGCCACCCGGACCAACGAGGAGGCGATCGATGTTCCCCCGCCGCTGCTGCCCGGCGGCCACCTGGGGGAGAACGTCGCCCGGCTGCTCGCGGCCGAGGACGCCCACTTCCTCACCGGCCTGGTCAACTCGGCCGTCGTCTCGGTCACCGTGACCGTCTCGGTCGTGTTCATCTCCACGCTGGCCGGGTTCGCCTTCGCCAAGCTGCGTTTCCGGGGCGGGCGGGCGCTGCTCGGGCTGATCCTGGTGACGATGATGGTCCCGCTCCAGCAGATGGGCGTGGTCCCGCTGTACGAGCTCATGGTGACCCTCGGCTGGACCGGTCAGCTCAAGGCGGTGATCCTGCCCTTCCTGGTCAACGGGTTCGGGGTCTTCATGATGACCCAGTACGCCTCCCAGGCGGTGCCGGACGAACTGGTCGAGGCCGCCCGCGTCGACGGCGCCTCGACGGCGGGCGTCTACGCCCGGGTGATCCTGCCCGCGCTCAGGCCGGGCATGGCCGTACTGGCGCTGCTGGTCTTCATGCAGACCTGGAACGAGTTCATGTGGCCGTTGATCGTGCTGGACCCGGACAACCCCGTGGTGCAGACCTCGATCGCCGCGCTCAACCAGGCCCACGGTACCGACTACGTCATGTTGTTCACCGGCACGGCGGTCTCGGTCCTGCCTCTTTTCATTGTTTTCGTCGTGTTCGGCCGTCAGATCGTCGGCGGTCTCATGGAAGGTGCGGTCAAGGCGTGACGACGCAGCAGACACAGGATCAGGAGCTGAGGTTCCCGGAGGGATTCGCCTGGGGAGCGGCGACCTCCGCCTACCAGATCGAGGGCGCGGTCTCCGAGGACGGACGCGGCAGGTCCATCTGGGACACCTTCGCCCGCCTGCCGGGGCGGGTGGTGAACGGTGAGAACGCCGACGTCGCCGTCGACCACTACCACCGCTACCGCGACGACGTCCGGCTGATGGCCCGGCTCGGCCTGGGCGCCTACCGCTTCTCCGTCTCCTGGCCGCGCGTCCAGCCGGACGGCGCGGGAGCGGTCAACCAGCGGGGGCTCGACTTCTACCGCAGGCTGGTCGACGAGTTGCTCGGCCAGGGGATCGACCCGTGGGTGACGCTCTACCACTGGGACCTGCCCCAGGCCCTGGAGGACGCGGGAGGCTGGCCCGCGCGGGACACCGCCCTGCGGTTCGCCGACTACGCGGCGGCCGTACACGACGCGCTCGGCGACCGGGTGCGCAACTGGAGCACGGTCAACGAGCCGTGGTGCGCGGCCTTCCTCGGTTACGCCTCCGGGGAGCACGCCCCAGGGCGGCGGGAACCCGCGCGGGCGGTCCGGGCCGCCCACCACCTGCTGCTCGGCCACGGGCTGGCCATGGCCGCCATGCGTGCCCAGCGGGCCAGCAGCCGGATCGGCGGCTGCGTGAACCTCTACGCCGTCTCGCCGCTGACGCGCTCGGCGACCGACCTGGACGCCGCCCGCCGCATCGACGGCCTGCAGAACCGTCTCTTCCTGGACGCGCTGCTCAGGGGGGAGTATCCGGCGGACGTCCTGGCGGACCTCGGGGAGGCCGCTGAGGGGCTCGCCGAGGAGGGGGACATGGAGATCGTCTCCGCCCCGATGGACATGCTGCTGATCAACTACTACAGCCGGTTCACCGTCTCCGGGACCCCGGGGGGCGCGGTCTCTGCCGCGGCGGCGCCGACGGACACCGGCTCGCCCTGGGTGGGCAGCGAGCACGTCTCGTTCGCCGGAAGCGGGCGGCCGGTGACCGGCATGGGCTGGGAGATCGACCACGACGGGCTGCGGGAGGTCCTGCTGCGGGTCGCCGGGGACTACCCCCGGATCCCCCTGGTGGTCTCCGAGAACGGCGCGGCCTTCGACGACGTCGCCGACGCCGACGGCTTCGTGCGGGACCCGGAGCGCAGGGACTACATCGAGGCCCACCTGCGCGCCTGTCACGCCGCGATCGGGCAGGGGGCGCCGCTCGTCGGCTACTTCGCCTGGTCGCTGCTGGACAACTTCGAGTGGGCCTGGGGGTACGGCAAGCGCTTCGGGCTGGTGCGCGTCGACTACCCGACGCAGCGCAGAGTTCCCAAGGAGAGCGCCCTTTGGTATGCCGAGACAATCAGGCGTGGAGGCCTGACCGGTCCTGCACAATGAAGTCCGGAGAATCTTTCATGGGGGCGAGAAACATGAACGGCGACCGTCGTCCGACCCTTGAGGCGGTCGCGGCCCTGGCCGGAGTCGGGCGCGGCACGGTCTCCCGGGTGATCAACGGTTCGCCGAAGGTGAGTGAGAGGGCTCGCGACGCGGTACAGCAGGCGATCAGGGAGCTGGGCTACGTCCCGAACCGGGCCGCCCGCACTCTGGTCACCCGGCGCACGGACACCGTCGCGCTGGTCGTCTCCGAGTCGGAGCTGCGGGTCTTCGACGAGCCCTACTTCGCCGGAACCATCCGCGGCATCGGCTCGGCGCTGTCGGAGACGGGTCTGCAGCTGATCCTGGCGATGGCCCAGTCCAGGCAGGACCACGATCGTCTTGAGCACTACCTGACGGGCCAGCACGTCGACGGGGTGCTGCTGATCTCACTGCACGGGGCCGACCCGCTGCCCGGAAGGCTGGAGGAGATGGGCGTGCCGACCGTCATCGGCGGCAAGCCCGTCGGGCTCGACCCCTACTGTTACGTCGACGTGGACAACAGGGCAGGGGCCAGGCAGGCGGTGAAGTACCTCCTGGGCAGGGGCCGCAGGCGGATCGCCACCATCGCGGGCCCGCAGGACATGGGGGTCGGCGTCGACCGGCTCGCGGGCTACCGCGACGCGCTGAGCGCCACGGGCGTGCCGGAGATCGTGGCCTACGGCGACTTCAGCGAGGACAGCGGCGCGCGGGCCATGTGCGGGCTCCTGGCCGAGCATCCGGACCTGGACGCGGTCTTCACCGCCTCCGACCCGATGGCGCTGGGCGCGCTGCGGGTGCTGCGGCACGAGGGCAAAGACGTCCCCGGCGACGTGGCGGTGATCGGGTTCGACGACTCCCCCGCCGGGGCCCACTCCTCTCCCCCGCTGACCACCGTGCACCAGCCGACCGAGGAGATGGGCCGTCAGATGGCCCATCTCCTGGTCTCCCGCATCAACGGTGAGCACCTGGAGCAGCCGGTTGTGATCCTCGACACGCATCTGGTCGAGCGGGCCTCCGCCTGAGCGGCGCGCCCCTTCCCCGGTGAAAGGACAGTTGTGCCCCGGCAGTTCATCCTTCGTGACGGCGACATGTACGCCGAGGTCAGTCAGTTCGCGGCGGCCGTGCGCGTGCTCAGGCACGACGGGCGCGACCTGGTGGCGGACTGGCCGCCGGAGGGGCCCGTCCCCTTCTACAGCGGCACCCTGCTGGCCCCGTGGCCCAACCGGATCGGCGGGGCGCGCTACACCTTCGGCGGCGTGACCCACCGCCTCGTCGCGAACGAGGGGTCCAGGGGCAACGCCCTGCACGGGCTGGTCGCCGACGTCAGGTGGTCACCGGTCGAGATCGGCCCCTCCCACGTACGGCTGGCGCATGCCGTGACCCCGGTGCCCGGCTACCCGTTCACCCTGGCCCTGCGGGTGCTCCACCATCTGACCCCCGGCGGCCTGACCACCACGCTGACCGCCGAGAACACCGGCGAGCGCGCCGCGCCGTACGGCTGCGCGCCGCATCCCTGGCTGCTGGCGGGCGAGGACGCCGGGGAGTACGAGCTGCTGCTGCCCGCGGACAGGGTGCTGCTGCCCGACGAGCGGATGCTGCCCGCCTTTCTTGAGGACGTCTCCGGCACGCCGTACGACTTCAGGGAGCCCAGACGGCTCGGGGGCACGGTCGTCGACCACGCCTTCACCGGCCTGAGGCCCGGGGCGGACGGCCTGGCCAGGGTGCGGGTACGGGGGCCGGAGGGCGGGGTCGAGGTGAGCTGGCGGGCCTCGGTCCTGCCGTGGGCGCAGGTGTGCGGCGGCACCGGGTCCGGCTATCGGGGGCTGGCGGTCGAGCCGATGACCTGCCCGCCGGACGCCTTCAACTCGGGTACCGACCTGATCGTGCTCCAGCCGGGCGAGACGGCCGAGACCTCCTGGACGATCTCCCCGCTCTGAGGCCGTTTCCCCGCCCTTGATCTGACGCGTGCCGTACCGGACTCCGGGGGACGGTTTCCTTGGCGACCCGGCTGTGCGAGAATTTCATTGGGTGATGAATTATGACTCGGAACACGTGTGTGATCGCGGGGGGCGGTCCCGCCGGGGCCGTACTCGCGCTGCTGCTGGCCAGAGCGGGCGTCCAGGTGACACTGCTGGAGAAACACTCCGACTTCCTGCGTGACTTCAGGGGCGACACCATCCACCCCTCGACGCTGCAGGTCCTGCACGAGATCGGCCTGGCCGAGGAGTTCCTGCGGCTGCCGCACCACAAGGCGTACGGCATGGCCATGCACACCGACGAGGGGACGGTGCCGGTCGCCGACCTGTCCAAACTGGGAGGTGAGTACCGCTACATCGCTTTCGTCCCACAGTGGGACTTCCTCAACCTGGTGACCACCGCCGCCGCGCGTTATCCCACCTTCCGCCTTCTCATGAACGCCGAGGTACACGGCGTGATCCGGGAGGGGAACGCGGTGCGCGGGGTCCGCTACCGCGACCCCGACGGCGAGCACGAGCTTCGGGCCACGCTGACCGTGGCCGCCGACGGCCGCCACTCCGACGTACGGCGCGCCGCCGGGCTCGTCCCGGTCGAACACGGCGCGCCGATGGACGTGGTGTGGTTCCGGCTGCCGCGCGAGGAGAACGACCCGGACGAGACGTTCCTGCGCCTGTCCTCGGGCCGGATCATGGTGGTGATCGACCGGGGAACCTACTGGCAGCTGGCCTACGCCATCCCCAAGGGCGGCTTCGAGAAGCTACGGGCGGCCGGCATCGAGACGCTGCGGGAGCAGGTGGCGGACCTGCTGCCGTTCCTGGCGGGCCGTACCGGGCCGCTGACCGGCTTCGACGACGTCAGCGTGCTCTCGGTCGCGCTCAACCGGCTGCGCCGCTGGCACCGGCCCGGCCTGCTCGTCATCGGGGACGCCGCGCACGCCATGTCGCCGGTCTTCGGCGTCGGCATCAACCTGGCCGTGCAGGACGCCGTCGCGACGGCCAACCTGCTGGCCGGGCCGCTGGCCTCCGGCGCGGAGATCCCCGAATCGCTGCTGGCCAAGATCCAGCGCCGCCGTACGGTGCCGACCGTGGTGACCCAGTTCGCCCAGCGGGTGGTGCAGGACCGGCTCATCCGGCCGACCCTGGACGGGCGGGGCGCTCCGGAGCGGCTGCCGCGCGACCTGTCCCGCCTTCCGGTGGTCGGCGCCCTGACCCGCCGGTTCATCGGCCTCGGTGTCCTTCCCGAACACGTCAAGAGTCCCTCCTGACCTCCTCCCCCGTCCGAAGGCGGGGGGGTTCCAACGGCAACCACCCCATGAGGAGGAGGTCGCGTCGAGGTCCGCGGTTCACCGGCCCACCCAACGGTGGGCCTCCCCGTGGGACACGGCATGCCCTACCGCGTGGCGAATGTTCCCGGTCGCGTTCGCATCGGCGTTGCCTGCGTGTCCGCGGGACCGGCACCGGAACTCGACGGGCCAGATTCCACACCTATCGGGCGTGCCCGCGATGCTCCGGCGACTCCCGCTCCTGGGCGGGCGTGGGCTGGAGCCGGTAGCGGGACACGCCCTCGAAACCACCGATCGCCACCGACAAAACCAGGAGACCGAAATGTCCGACCATGCCATGTTTCCTCCCCGCCCTGAGGCACGGGGCATCCACGCTGTAGGCGCCTGGTGACAAAGAGGTTCTCAATCTGTGGACGTTGAGGTGGGTTCGCCCACGAGGTTGCAATAGCCTGGTATGTCGTGAGCAACTACCTCGATTCCTGGCGGGAGCTTCCCGCGGCGCAGCAGCCCGAGTGGCCCGACCGCGGCGAGCTGGACAAGGTCGTCGCCGAACTCTCCGCGCTTCCCCCGCTCGTCTTCGCGGGGGAATGCGACAACCTCAAGGCCGAACTCGCGGCGGTGACGCGAGGTGAGGCCTTCGTGCTGCAGGGTGGTGACTGCGCCGAGACCTTCGCCGGAGCCACCGCCGACACCGTCCGCAACAAGCTGAAGACGCTGCTGCAGATGGCGATCGTGCTCACCTACGCGGGGAGGGTCCCCGTGGTGAAGATCGGCCGGATAGCGGGGCAGTTCGCCAAGCCCCGCTCGAAGGGAACCGAGGTACGCGGCGGCGTCGAGCTGCCCGCCTACCGGGGCGACATGGTCAACGGTCTCGACTTCACCCCTGAGTCCCGTCTGCCGGACCCGGGACGGCTGCTGCGCGCCTACCACTCCTCCGCGGTGACGCTGAACCTGATCCGCGCCTTCACCAAGGGCGGTTACGCCGACCTGCGGCAGGTGCACGCCTGGAACCAGGATTTCGTCAGCGAGTCCCCCGCGGGCAAGCGCTACGAGCGGCTGGCCGGGGAGATCGACCAGGCGCTGGCGTTCATGCACGCCTGCGGGGCCGACCCGGCGGAGTTCCACGGCGTGGAGTTCTACTCCTCGCACGAGGCGCTCATCCTCGACTACGACAGGGCGCTGACCAGGATCGACTCCAGGACCGGCCAGCCGTACGACGTGTCGGCGCACATGGTCTGGATCGGCGAGCGCACCCGCCAGCTCGACAGCGCGCACGTGGAGTTCTTCTCCCGCATCCGCAACCCGATCGGCGTGAAGCTGGGCCCGACCACGACGGCCGAGGAGGCCCTGGCGCTGGTCGAGAAGCTGAACCCCGACAACGAGCCCGGCCGCCTGACCTTCATCACCAGGATGGGCGCCTCCAAGATCCGCGAGCACCTGCCCGCGCTGGTGGAGAAGGTCACCGCGAACGGCGCCCAGGTCGCCTGGATCTGCGACCCGATGCACGGCAACACCTTCGAGGCCCCCAGCGGCCACAAGACCCGGAGCCTGGACGACGTGCTGAACGAGGTCGCGGGCTTCTTCGAGGTGCACCGGGACCTCGGCACCCACCCGGGCGGCATCCACATCGAGTTCACCGGCGACGACGTCACCGAGTGTGTGGGCGGCGCCGACGAGGTCGCGGAGGGCGATCTGGCGCTGCGCTACGAGACGGCCTGCGACCCCCGCCTCAACCGGAGCCAGTCGCTCGACATGGCCTTCCGGGTCGCGGAGCTCTACCGCTCCTCCTGAGCTCTGAGCTGCGGTCCGCCGTGAACGGCACCGCGAGACACACGAGGGTCCCACGCCTGTGGTGCGGGACCCTTCGTCGTTTCGGGCTCAGTCCTTCTGCGCGCGAAGCTCGTTGGCCAGCTCGGCGCGGATCGCGTCCATGTCGAGCGCCCGGACCTGACCGATGAGGTCCTCAAGGGCGGGCGCGGGCAGCACCCCGGGCTGAGCGAAGACGACAATGCCGTCACGGATGGCCATGACCGTGGGGATCGAGGTGATTTCGAAGCCCTGCGCGAGCCCCTGCTCGGCCTCGGTGTCGATCTTCCCGAACTTGATGTCGCCGTGCTTCTCCGAGGACTTCTCGAAAATCGGCCCGAACGTGCGGCACGGCGCGCACCAGGACGCCCAGAAGTCCAGCAGGACGATCCCCTCGTCGGCGATTTCGTTGAAGTTCTTCTCGGTTACCTCAATGGTCGCCACCTGTGGCTCCTCTTGTCGTCACGTCTTGTATGGCTCGCATAACCACTTCCCTCCCCCGGACATTCCATCCCGACGCCCACCCCGGCGACGCCCGGACCGCCCCCGTTCAAGGGTGCCGATCCGAACGCCGCCGTACCGGATATGGGGGATTCCCCGCCTCATGTGTGAAGGGTTTCGGGTTGTGCTTCACCGGTGCCAAGTATGAGGCTTCTGCCCTTACGCCTTACCGGTGCCGTGTGAGAGGAGTGTCCGGTTCGGGCGCGCCGGCTCAAGGCGCCCGGACCCGCGACGCCGCAGGCGGAGCGAAGAATCACAACCTCAGCCCGACCACCAAAGGATCATGGTCCGACGACCGGAACGCGTCAGGCCGGTAGAGCTGAGGCGGGTTGTACTCGGTGTTGTAGTCGAGGATGCGGCTCTCGTCGGCGTTGACGTGCCAGATGGTCGTGCCGGTCACCTTCCTGAGCAGGTCCCGGCCCGCCAGGGCGTGGTCGAGTTCTCCGCTGCGGCCGTCGAAGAGGTAGCTGTAGCGCAGCGGCGCGGGGACGAACCGCTTGCTGAGACCGGTCAGCCCGCCCGCCTCCAGCGTGTCGATCGGGTCCTCCTCGCCGTAGGCGTTGAGGTCGCCGAGCACCAGCGCGTTGGGCAGCCTGAGGCTCTCGACGAGGGCCAGTGTCGCCTTGGCCTGGCGGACGCGTTCACCGTTGTAGCAGCCCTGGCCGTCGCCCAGGTCGGCGTCGGGACCGGTGGCGGCGGTGTCGCAGCCCTTCGACTTGAAGTGGTTGACGACCATCGTGAACGGCTGGCCGCCCCGGACCCGGCGGAAGGTCTGGATCAGCGGGGGGCGCCTGAAGACGGGGTCGGCCGAGGAGCGGGCCGGGCCGACGGGCTTGAGCCTGGCGGGCTTGTAGATCACCGCGACGTGGATCAGGTCGGTGCCCGGGTTGGGGTGGGTCAGCGCGGCGTAGGTGCCCGCGCCCACTTCGGCGTTGAGCGCGTCGACCAGTGCCTGGACGGCGGTCTGGCCGTTGTTCTGGACCTCCATGAGGCCGACCGCGTCGGCGTTCAGGCCCTTGAGCGTGGCGACCAGCTTGGTCAGCTGCCGCTGCTGTTCCTCGGTGGTGTTCGCACCGCGTGAACCCAGGGTGGTGAACCAGTTGAGGGTGTTGAGGCTGGCCACCCTGACGTTGCCGAACACCGGCGGCGGCGCGGGCAGGCGGGGGTTGGTCCGCAGGAAGGTGACCGGTTTGGTCGGCTGGAGGCGGTAGACGCCGAAGCCGTAGCCCAGGACGCCGGTGGCGCCGAGCGTGGTGTCCCCGAGGCGGACGACGCGCGGGTCGGTGTAGGGGATGGTCTGGGGGTTCTCCCTGGTCGAGCCGTCGTCGAGGAGCAGGCTGCGGCGCCGGTTCGCGGCCTCGTCCACGCCGGTCCTGTCGGTGGCCTGGAACAGGCGTCCTCCTGAGGAGAGGGTGAGTTCGCCGAAGCGGCCCAGGTTGTAGTGGTCGGTGACGGTCAGCGGCCCGGTGACGGTGACGAGCATGCTCTCGACGGGTTCGAGGGTCGAGCCCTCGGCGCGCGGCAGGCTCAGCCTGGCCGGGGCGACGGTGCCGGTGCCGCAGACGTCGACGGCGGTGACGGGTGAGAGCTCGGTCCAGCCGTTGTACTCCACGACCTTGCCGGTGACCAGCACCCGGTCGCCGGCCTTGACGTCCCTGAAGGTGTCGCGGGCGTAGGCGAACAGGCCTTCCGAGGTGGCGGGGTCGGCGTCGGGGACGGGGTCCTGCAGGAAGAACCCGCCGAGCTGGTCGGCCCGCTGGAAGTCGCCGGTCACCACGCCCTGGACGCGTACGGTCCGGCCCGCCAGCGGGCTGGTGTCCCCGCTGCCCTGTACCTGGGCGATCGGATGGGTCGCGGGCGTCTGGCACGGCTCCCCGGTCGGCGTGACCGTCGGTGTGACCGTGGGACTGACCGTGGGGGTGGGAGTCGGCGTGGGGGTGGGCTCCGGGGTTCCGCACGGCGCGGCGGCCGTGGTCCCGTTGCGCGGCGCGGGGGACGCGCTCACCAGGTCGGTGCCGTTGACGTCGGTGTCGGCGCAGCCGTGGTCCGCACGCAGGGCCGCGGTGGTCGTGGACAGGGCGGGGGCCGGGATGCCCTCGGCGTAGGTGGCGGTGCCGTACCCGACGAGATCGGCGATGAGGGCGCTCTGCTCGGGTGTGCAGGGGGTCGAGCCGCCGTTGCAGGCCAGTCCCTGCGCGGAGCGGACCAGGACGACCTTGCCCGAGGTCGCGCTCATGTTGGCCGTCCCGGTCGTGTCCGGGACGGGGAGCGGGGCGCCCGTGCCTCCCCCGGCGAGCTGGACCAGGTGGTAGCGGCCGGGTTCCAGCGTGCCGGACAGCGGCGCGACGGGGTTGGCGGCGAAGTTCCCCGTGCCGGTCGCGCTGCCGTACTGGACGGACCAGCCGTCCAGTGCGACCGGCGCGGAGCTCCGGTTGAACAGTTCGACGAAGTCGTTGGCGAGCGGTGCGCCGCTGTTGCCGCCCGCGCCGTAGACCTGGCTGATGACGACGGTTCCCGGTTCTGCCAGGGCGGGTGCCGGGGGGAGGGCGGTGACCGTGGCCGCGGCGGCGCCGAGGACGGCCAGAGCGGAGATGACTCGGGATAAGGCACGCATGAGGCGGAGCGTAGAACCGGTTTGATCTGCTGACACTTACTTAGAAATGGCCAGATGGTGAAATCAACGAATCTTGACACTAAGTGCTGACTAAAGGCATCAGTTATAGCTTGCTATGACGTAGATCTCGCGTAAGGCTTCGTCTGGGGTATCACTGTTTTATGAGAACTCTGGACGTGGGTTGGATGACCTGCGCCGCCTCCCCTGAGTGCGCGGGATCGGCCCGGCAGCCGTACGGGCGCTGCCTGGCCCATCTGGAGCATCACGAGCTCGACGAGGTCCTCCGTGGCCTCTCCCCCGGCTCCGCGATCGATCTGCGGGGCACCGTCATCGGCAAGGACCTGCTGGAACGAGTCCTCGCCCCGACCCGTGGGCGTCTCGGCAGGGCCAGGTTCGACCTGGCCGTCTTCCCCGAGGACGTCAGGTTCTGCGACGTCGTCTTCAGTGGGGACGTCTCCTTCGACCAGGCCCGCTTCCATCGCCTGGCCTCGTTCGTCGGCGCAAGATTCGCCGGAAATGTCTCTTTCAGGGAGGTCAAGTTCGTCAGGGAGGTCTCCCTGCACGACGTCCACGTCGCCGGGCACGCCGCTTTCGACCGGGTGTCCGCGGGCCGGGACGCCCTGTTCGGTTCGGCGAGGTTCGCACGGACCGTCTCCTTCGAGGGGGCCGAGTTCCACGATTTCGCCACCTTCGACGGCACCCTCTTCCAGGGGGACGTGACCTTCCGCGGCTGCCGGTTCGGCAGGGCGGTCTCCTTCAGGAGGACGGAGTTCGGCGGTCTGGCCGGGTTCGAGGCCACGCGGTTCTGGGCGGGCGGCTACCTGGCCCCCGTCTCGGTCGGCCGCCGTCTCACCCTCGCCGGGGCGTGGGCGGGCAACGGCCTCGACCTGACGGTCCGCGACTGCCCGGTCGACCTGCGGCGCATCCGGGTGACGGGCCGTCTGAGCGTGCGGCTGGACGGCGCGGTCGCCGACCTCGAAGAGGCGACGCTGCGTGGCCAGGCCACGGTCAGCGGGAACGGCACGGCCGCGGTGACCTCCGTGCGCGGGCTTGAGGCGGAGGCGCTCCAGCTGAGCGCCGTCGATCTCAGCACCTGCCGTTTCACCGGTATCCGCACCCCGGAACGGCTCAGGCTGACCGGTTGCGTGTTCGCCACGACCCCGCGCGGCGTGCGGATCACACCGCACTGGCCGCCGCTGCGCTGGTGGACCCTCCGGCGGACGCTGGCCGACGAGCACGCCTGGCGCGGCTGGTCGGACGAGGAGCAGGACGTGCCCGCTCCGCACCGCCTCGCCGTCCTGTACTCGCGGCTGCGCGCCGGGATCGACGACAAGGCGACCGCGGCCGACTTCGCCTTCGGCGCCATGGAGATGCGCCGTGCGACCAGCCGTTCCTCCGGCCGCTGGCTGTTGTCGCTGCACTGGGTCATCAGCGGGTACGGCCTGCGGATGGGACGGGTCGTCGGCTGGTTCGCCCTGCTGGCGGCGATCACCGTGGGCAGCCTGCTGATGGGTTCGGCCTCGCACTCGGCCCGCCGGGCGAGCGCGCCGAGAACGCCGAACCTCTCCATCCAGTTGTCGCCGTAACGGCCTGTCCGTTTTCCCGGAATCGGCGATTTCCCGGGCTCGGAGAAGGCGTCCGCGGGGGCGCGAGACGGTGGCTCCGGGTTGTGTCCGGGTTATCCCGGATGCGCCGACCCCACCTCCACCCCGACGATGTACGGTGATGACCGCACAGGGAGTACGGGGGTGGAGGTGGGCGTGGCCGGAGCCGGGGTGATCGACGACTACGTGGCCAGGCTCAGCCGTACGCTCAGCGGGCCGCGAGGACCGAAACTCGACATGGTCACCGAGGCCCGCGACAGCCTGCTCGACACCGCGGAGGCTCTGGAGCTCGACGGGCTCGGCAGGGCCGAGGCCGAGCGGGTCGCGGTCGAGGAGTTCGGCCCGGTGGAGGAGATCGCGCCGGGCTACCAGGAGGAGCTGTCGATCTCGGCGGGACGCAGGCTCGCGGCTCTGCTGTTCATCAGCGTGCCGCTGACCATCATGGCCTGGAGCCTGGTGTGGCGCTTCTCCTCCCAGGACCCGATCGCCTACGAGCGATGGCCCGCGTGGTTCATGCCGGTCTCCCGCGGCCTTGACTATCTGCAGCTGGCGGTCGCCCTGCTCGGCGGGGCCGGGTTGTTCGCGCTCGGCCGGGGCCTGCGCAGGATCAGGCGGCCCAGGCTCGTCACCCGGTCGCTGGGAGTGCTGGTGCTGATCGTGCTGCCGGTCACGGGCGCCCTCGGGTTGCTGCTGACCTACGGCGCGCAGCGCGACGACTTCTTCGACCACCCGCTGAACCTCGGCGTCGAGACGCTGAGCCTCGGGCTGTCGCTGCTGCAGCTGTACGGCGCGGCCCGCTGCCTGATGATCACCCGCAGGCGCCGCGCCCCGGTCCTCGGCCGGTCCTAGCGGCCCGGCCGCTCCCCGGTGCCGCCGGGGTCGAGCACACCGCCGATCACACCGGTGAACTCCCGCCAGGCCGCGCGCTCCCCCGCCAGGGCCCGGTGACCCGAGGAGGTCAGCCGGTAGGTGCGCCGCCTGCGCCCGCTGACCGTCGCCCACTCGCTGGCGAGGTATCCCGCCTGTTCGAGCCGTCGCAGCGCCGGATAGACCGTGCCGGTCGGCACGTTCAGTGAGCCGCCGCTGCGTGCCTGCAGGGCCTCGATGATCGCGTAACCGTGCAGAGGTTCCTCCTCGAGCACGGACAACAGCAGGGCGTCCATGTGCCCGCGAAGCGTGTCGGCGTTCACCTCGCGCCCTCCGCCCGCCCTACGGCGGCTCGATCGTTCACGCCCTCACCCTACCCTTCCTCAGACAGGCTACATGTAGCCGTTCTACATGTAGAGTGTCTATAGGTAGACAGACACAACAACGGAGGTGAGCCGTGGGCGTGCTCGACCTGGCGCGGACACAGTTCGCGGTGACGGGGAGCATCCACTTCCTGTTCGTCGTGCTGACGCTGGGCCTGGCCCCGATCATCGCGATCATGCACACCCGGCACGCCGTGACCGGCAGGCCCGAGCACGAGCGCGCCACCCGCTTCTGGGGTCAGATCTACGTGACCAACTACGCGCTCGGCGTCTTCACCGGCCTGGTGATGGAGTTCCAGTTCGGGCTGAGCTGGAGTGGCCTGTCCGAGTACGCGGGAGACGTCTTCGGCGCCCCCCTGGCGATCGAGACGCTCGGCGCCTTCTTCCTCGAGTCCACCTTCCTCGGCCTGTGGATCTTCGGCTGGAACAGGCTGAACCGTTGGGCGCACCTGGCGTGCATCTGGATGGTGACGCTGACCGCCTACGTCTCCGCCTTCTGGATCATGGTCGCGAACTCGTTCCTGCAGAACCCGGTGGGGGCCGTCGAGCGCGGCGGCCGTCTGGTGCTGACCGACTTCGGCGCGCTGCTGAGCAACCCGGCGCTGGTCAACTCGCTCCCCCACGTGATCGGCGCCGGTCTGTGGGCCGCGGGCTCCGTGGTCATGGGGGCCTCCGCCTACCAGCTGTTCCGCCGGACCCCTGAGCGGGAGTTCTTCACCTCCGCCCTCCGCACGGGCCTGCTCGTCTCCTTCTGCGGGTCGCTGGTCACGGTCGCCTTCGGCTACGCCCAGTTCGGCGCGATCGGCCTCTACCAGCCGGACAAGTTCCGCGTCCCGCTGGCCGGGATCGCCCTGGCGGCCATGATGGGGATCGGGCAGCTGGCGCAGTTCCTCCTGCTCCTGCTGGCGCCCCTGACCTACTGGCTGCCGCGCTGGCGCTGGGCGCAGCCGCTGCTGGTGATCCTCACCCCGGCGCCGTTCCTGGCCGCGATCTGCGGCTGGCTGACCCGTGAGGTCGGCCGCCAGCCGTGGCTGATCAACGGCAGGCTCACCGTCGCCGACGCCATGTCCCACGGCCTCACCCCGGGCATGGTCACCGTCTCCCTCGTCGGGTTCACCGGGGTACTCGGCCTGCTGGCCGTCACCGACTACCTCCTGATCGCCAGAACCGTACGGCGCGGCCCCGGCACCGTCGCCCTCGGCGCGGACGACGAACCCGCCCCCGCCGTTCTCGAGCCCGCGCTCAGCCACTAGACATCCCGCCACGGAAGGTGAGGAACCCATGGACGTCCTCTGGCTGGGCGTGCTCGCCCTGCTGCTGATCGGCTACTTCGCCCTGGAGGGGTTCGACATCGGCCTCGGCATGCTGCTGCCCGTGCTCGGCCGTACCCAGCGGGACCGTGACACGATCGTCTCGGCCATGGCCCCGTTCGTCCTGGCCAACGAGGTGTGGCTGGTCGCCGTCGCGGGCGTGCTCTTCGGCGCCTTCCCCGAGGTCGAGGGACGGGTGCTGTACGGCCTCTACCCGCTGGTCGTCGCCCTGCTGATCTCGTGGATCCTGCGCGACGCGGGGCTGTGGTTCCGCCGCCGCCTCGACGGGGCCGGCTGGCGGGCCGCCTGGGACTGGGCCGTCTGCGCCGGATCGTACGGCCTGGCGCTGAGCTGGGGAATGATCCTGGCCTCCGTCGCCCAGGGCCTGCCGGAGTCGCCCTCCCCGCTCGCCGGGATCGCCTGCGTCGCCGTCGTCGCCGGGGCGTTCGCCTTCCACGGCTGGACCTTCGCCTCCTGGGCGCTGCCGGGACGGGTGACCGGGAGGAGTCGTGACGGCGTGGCGCTGCTGGTCTCGGCGTGCGCCGCCGCCCTGCCCGCCGCGGTGCCGCTGGCCGTACTGGCGCCGTGGTTGCTCGAACACGCCGCGCCCGAGGGCACACTGGGTGTGCTCAGTCTCATAATCGTGCCTTTGACGCCGGTCATGGCGGGTGCGCAAGTATGGACATGGCGCACGTTCGGTCCCAAGCGTGCGGCCGGTCGGTTGCCGTCGTTCTTCTAGGGTTCACATGCACAAGGATCTCCTTCGGCTGGTCCGCGGCGAGCGGGCGGTCCGCCGCCACCTGGCGGTCTGCCTGGCCGCCGCGGTCGTGGCCGGGCTGCTCGTGCTGGTCCAGGCGGAGGTGCTGTCCGGGGTGCTCTCCGGCCGCTTCGCCCCCGCCGCGCTGACCGTGCTCGCGCTCGTCGTCGGCGCCCGCGCCCTGCTCGGCCTGGTGCAGGGGGTGGCCGCGGGGCACACGAGCACCGGCGTGAAGACGGCGCTGCGCCACCGGCTGCTGTCGCGGCTGCGGGAGCTCGGCCCCGCCGGTCTCGCCTCGCGCCGCTCGGGCGAGCTGGTCACGCTGGCCGGTCGCGGCCTGGACGCCCTCGACCCCTACCTGTCCGGTTACCTGCCCGCGGCGGCGGTCGCGGCCGTCGTGCCGGTCGCCGTGCTGGTACGGCTGTTCGCGGCCGACCTGACCAGCGCGGTGATCGTACTCGTCACGCTGCCCCTCATCCCGCTGTTCGGCGCGCTGGTGGGGATGCGCACCAAGGAGGTCACCGAACGGCAGTGGCGGGCGCTGGCCCATCTCGGCGGGCACTTCCTCGACGTGGTCAGGGGGCTGCCCACGCTGCGCGCCTTCGGCAGGGCCCGCTACCAGGCCGAGGTGATCGGCCGGGTGGCCCAGGAGCACCGGGAGGCCACGATGCGCACCCTGCGGGTGGCCTTCCTGTCGTCGCTGGTGCTCGAACTGGCCGCGTCGCTCTCCCTGGCGCTGGTCGCCGTCCCGGTCGGGCTGCGGCTGCTGTCCGGGTCGATGGAGCTGCCCACGGCGCTGCTGGTGCTGCTGCTCGCCCCGGAGGCGTACCTGCCGCTGCGCACCATGGGCAACAGGTTCCACGCCGCGATGGAGGGGGTCGCCGCCGCCGACGAGGCGTTCGCCGTCCTGGACGGCCAGGCGTCCGCCCCCGCCGTACGGGACACCCCGGCCGGGACGGCGGGCCGGGCCGGGTGCGGCGCGCCGGAGATCCGCCTGGAGAACGTCACCGTGCGCTACCCGGGCCGGCAGGAGGCGGCGCTGGAGAACGTCTCGCTGACGATCGCGCCGGGCGAGCGGGTCGCGCTGGTCGGCGAGAGCGGGGCGGGCAAGAGCACCCTGCTGCACCTGCTGCTCGGCTTCGTCGTCCCGGACAGCGGGCGCGTCCTGATCGACGGCGTGGCCCTCACCGCCGACGACGCCTGGCGGGAACGGCTGGCGTTCGTGCCGCAGCGCCCCCACCTGTTCGCCGTCTCGGTCGCCGACAACGTCCGCCTCGGCTTCCCCGGCGCCACGATCGAGGAGGTACGGCGGGCGGCCGGGGCCGCGCACGCCGACGAGTTCGTGACGGCGCTGCCCGAGGGCTACGAGACGGTGCTCGGCGAACGCGGCGCGAACCTGTCCGCCGGGCAGCGGCAGCGGGTCGCGCTCGCCCGCGCCTTCTGCCGTCCCGGCACCGACCTGCTGCTCCTCGACGAACCGACCGCGCGGCTCGACGGCCGCAGCGAGGCGGCGATCGTGGCCGCGACCGGTGAGCTGGCCGAGGGAAGAACCGCGGTGATCGTGGCGCACCGGCCCGCGATGATCGACCTGGCCGACCGGGTGATCCGGCTGGCCGAGGGGCGTGTGGTCTCCGCCGAACTGATCGGAGAGTCCCGATGACGGGCGTCAAGGACATGAAAGGCCGGACGGCCCTGGCGATCTCCTCGGGCGCGGCGGCCGAACTCGCCGGGCTCGGGCTGATCGGGTCCGCGGCCTGGCTGATCACCAGGGCCGCGGAGCATCCCCCGCTGGCCGCGCTGAGCGTGGCGATCGTCGGCGTCAGGGCCTTCGCGACCACCAAGGGCGTCTTCAGGTACGGCGAGCGCCTGGCCGGGCACGACGTCGCGCTGCGGGCACAGGCGGCGACCAGGCGGCGGCTCTACCGGGCGCTCATCCCGGCGGGGCCGCGTGACCGGCGGGGAGCCGACCTGCTCAGCCGGATGGTCGACGACACCGACGCGGCGCAGGACCTGCTGGTCCGCTGCCTGCTCCCCGCGGCGGCCGCTCTGGTGACCGGGGTCGCCGCGGTCGTGCTGGGGCTGTTCCTGCTGCCCGCCGCGGCGCTGGCGCTGCTGGCCGGGCTGCTGGTCGCCGGGGTGCTGATCCCGGCGGGTACGGCCGCCGCCGCCCGGCACCGGTCGGCGCGGATCGCGCCCGCGCGGGCGGAGCTGGCGGCCCGGGTCGCCGACCTGGTCCACGGTGCGGCCGACCTGGCCGCCTACGGGGCGGGAGGGCGCGCGCTGGCCGCCTGTGCCGAGGCCGACGCCCGCCTGGGCGCGCTGGAACGCCGCCAGGCCAGGGCCAACGCGGTCGCCGCCGCCCTCGGCACGCTCACGCAGGGCCTGACCGTGCTGGCGGTCGTCTGGATCGCCGGGGGCTCACAGGCGGGCCGGGTCGCCACGACGGTCCTCGCGCTGGTCTCGCTGGTCGCCTTCGAGCCGGTGCTGCCGATGGCCGCGGCGGCGGAGCGGCTGACCGGGGTGCTCGCCGCCCTGCGCCGGTTGCGGGAGGTCCGCGCGACCCCGCCCGCCGTCGCCGAGCCGGTGAGTCCCGCCCCCGTGCCCGAGGAGCCGCCGACCGTGGAGATCCGCGACCTCGTGGTCCGGCACGGCCCCGGTCTGCCCGTGGCGCTCGACGGCGTCAGCCTGACCCTCACCCCGGGCAGGCGGGTCGCCCTGGTCGGCCCGAGCGGCGCCGGCAAGAGCACCCTGCTTTCGGCCCTCATGCGGCTGGTGGAACCCGAGTCCGGCACGATCCTGCTGAACGGGACCGACCTCGGGAAGATGACCTCCGACGACGCCAGGCGGGTCATGACGGGACTGACCCAGGATCCCTACGTGTTCCGGACGACGCTGCGGGACAACCTGCGCCTGGCCGGGCCGGAGGCGGGTCAGGACGAGCTGGCCGAGGCCGTACGGCGGGCCAGGCTCGACCGGTGGGTCGAGCGGACCGGCTGGGACACCGTGCTCGGGGAGGACGGGCGGACGGTCTCCGGCGGCCAGCTCCAGCGGCTGGCGCTGGCCAGGGCGCTGCTGAACGACCCTCCTGTGCTGCTGCTGGACGAGCCCGCCGAATCACTGGACGAGGCCACCGCGGACGCGCTCATGGCCGACCTGCTCGACGCCACGCGGGGCCGTACGACACTGCTGGTCACCCATCGGCTGCGAGGGCTCGAAGGGGTCGACGAGATCGTCGTGCTGGAGAACGGGGCGGTCGCGCAGCGGGGCACCCACGAGGAGCTGGTCGGGGCGCCCGGCTACTACCGTGACCTGTGGCGCTCCGAGGCGCTGACCGCCGGGCACTGACCCGTCTTCCCCGGCCGGTGCGTCGACCGGCCCCCGTCCGAGTCCTCGTTCGGGTTCTCGTCCGGGACATGAGGCCGGGCGCGGTCCGGATTTTCCGATCAGGAGCACAGGGGCTCCCGGGAGGCCGCCGGGGCGGGCGGGAGACGGATGCGCCGCCGGGGTCCGCAGCGTCCCCGGCGGCGCATCGGCCCTGGCGAGACTACTGCCCGGTCTTCTCGACGAGAGTCGCGGTGGCGGTCTGGGGCCTGCCGTCGCGGAGGTAGGTGATGGTCACCTTGTCCCCCGGCTTGAGCCCCCTGATCGCGCCGACCACCGTCGAGCCGTCGTCGACCGGCGTCTCGTTGATCTTGGTGATCAGGTCACCCTGCCTGATTCCGGCCTGGGCGGCCGGGCTGCCGGCGGTGACCTGGTTGACCAGCGCCCCGGCCACGTCGCCGGTCGCGTCGGCGAGGCTGACGCCCAGGAAGGCGTGACTGACCTTGCCGGTGTCGATGAGCTGCTTGGCGACCTGCTTGGCGGTGTTGATGGGGATGGCGAAGCCGACACCGATGTTGCCCTCGCCGCCGTTGGTGGCGATGGCGCTGTTGATGCCGATCACCTCTCCGGCCGCGTTGACCAGGGCACCGCCCGAGTTGCCGGGGTTGATCGCCGCGTCGGTCTGGATGGCCCCGCCGATGGTCGTCGTTCCGCCGCCCTGCTGTTGCTGCTGCTCCATGCCGCCCCAGCCCGGCGGGAGCTGCTGCCGCTGCTCGCCGCCGACGGTCACCGTACGGTTCAGGGCGCTGACGATGCCCGCGGTGACCGAGCCGGACAGGCCCAGCGGGCTGCCGATGGCGAGCACCGAGTCGCCCACCCTGACCTTGTCGCTGTCACCGATCGTGGCCTTGGTCAGGTTGGAGACGTTCTCCGCCCGGATGACGGCGAGGTCGGTCGCCGGGTCGGTCCCGACGACCCTGGCGGAGGCGGTCTTGCCGTCGCTGAACTTGACGGTCATCGAGCCGTTCGTCCCCGCCTGACCACCCAGCGTGACCACGTGGTTGTTGGTCAGGATGAGGCCGTCGGCCGAGAGCAGCACGCCCGATCCGTCACCGCTGCCGTTGGCGCTCTTGACCTCGATGGAGACCACCGAGGGCTGGACCGCCTTGGCCACGTCGGCGACCGTGGCGAAGCTGCCGACCTGGCGCACCTCGGCCGAGGAGGGGACGGACGAGGCCGTGACCGTACCGGCCCCGGCGATCGAGGTCGCGATGAAGGCCCCCGCGACTCCACCTCCCACGGCCATCGCGGCCAGCGCCAGCCCGGCTCCCAGCTTCTGCCTGCCGGTGAGCGACCCCCGCTGGGCGGGGATCCGCAGGGACTCCGCCGCGTCCGGAACCGGATGGATCAGCGTCGGCTGCGGCCCGGTGTCCCGGCCCTCCGAGTAACCTCCGACACGCGGCGGCACCTTGCCGAACTGGCTCCATCCTTCGTTCTCGTGGGTCGCCTCGGCCGGGGTGCTTTCCTGCTCATTCTTGTTCGGGTCCATGTCTTCCCCCACGTCCTGCATCCGCTCGTGGACTGTCGGAGCGGCGACCGGCGGTTCCGGTACACCAGAACAATGCCTGACGGGGCGTAAGACCAGGTTAAGAGGATGATCGGAGCCCCCTCCCTTCTCTCACGCCCCCTTTATCCGCCGTGCTCAGAGGCCCTGTCGCTCCTCCAGAAGGGTCAGAAATCACTCGCGAATCGGCCGCGTATAGGTGACTACCCGAATAATCACTTCCCCAAGGCTTAACCCCTTTTTGTTGTCTTTCGCTCTGGCGAGGAGGTCTCGATGACCGAGAACGTGATCGAATTCGACCCGAACCGACGCCCTCGCCGGTCGCGGCGCACCACCGCGTCAGCCCCCGTCGGGACGGATCTGGAAGGGCTGATCGACTCCTGGAAGCGCGCCCTGGAAGCCAGCAACAAGGCCCCGTACACGATCTACCTGTACACACGATCCGTGACGGCCTTCTACGCCTACCTCCGCGCGAACGACCACCCTCATGACGCTGAGGGAGTGACCGCCGACCACGTGCGCCGTTTCCTGGCGGCGGAGCAGGCCCGGACCAGCGCCCACACCTCCGCAGCGCACCACTCCTACCTCGGGGTGTTCTTCAGGTGGCTCATTGCCGAGGAGGAGCGCAGTACCTTCTCGCCTGTGCTGCGTGCGGATCGGCCGCATGTGCCGAAGAAGGCCCGCAAGTATCTGAGCGACCAGGAGATCGCGGCGCTGCTGGCTGCATGCAAAGGTGCCGGTTTTGCGGAGCGCCGTGACACAGCCATGATCATGGTCCTGATCGACAACGGCGTGCGGGCGTCCGGCCTCGCGGGGATCCAGCTCGAAAACGTGGACCTACCGGGACGGCGGATCCTGATCGTGCTGAAGGGCGGGGACGAGCACTGGATCCCGATAGGCGCCAAGACGGTGGTGGCTCTGGATCGATATCTCAGGGTCCGGGCCAAGCACGGGTGGGCGTCGTCCCCCAATCTCTGGTTGGGGGTGCGCAGCAAGACGATGGGGAAGATGACGCGCGCCGGTGTGGCTCTGATGTTGAGCCGCCGCGGCGAGGAGGCCGGGGTGGCGGGGGTGCACCCGCATCGTTTTCGGGGGACGGCGGCGCATCTTCTGCTGGAGGCGGGGGCTGATCCGGACTCCGTGCGGCGGATTCTCGGCTGGAAGTCCTACGACATGTTGAAGCACTACACGGAGGAGCTCGCGGATGAGCGGGCGCGGGCGACGCACACGAGGCTGTCGCCTGGCGATCGGTTCTGAGAGGGGTTCCGCGGGGTCCTGGCCTGCCTGGGCAGCGTCACAGGGGGCTGGGGTCCGGCGGGGTGGCCGCGCTCACAGGTGATGCTGTGAGCGTGGCTGGCGGGGGCGCGGTGTCGGTCGCGCGGGCGCCGCCGGGGTCAAGCGGCGTTGCGTTCGCCGTCCTCGTATCCGTCGCGGTAGCCGACTCGGTACTGCAGGCGCGGGTGGCGCAGGATCCAGGCGAGGGTGATGGTGGCGCTGGCAGCGAGCAGCAGGTGATGGAGAGAGATCGGCAGGGAGTGGCCGGGTATGAGGGCGTCCAGCGCCACGTAGGCGACGCTGAGGGCCCATAGGGCGATGGTGACCAGTGCGAGGAGCATGGAGCCTCCTGAGGGGGGACTGCTGACAGCACATGGCCGGGCGGCGTTAGGGCCTGCACGACGCTGTGCTTACGGCAGTCCTATATAACACTGCACCAGAAGAAAAATCCGCCTCCTGAGTGACAAAAATCCCTGCCCAAGTGGCAGTTTTTCCCGTCTCCCCTGGTCACGCTAGGGACAGCGCATCGAAAATTTTTTCGATGATCGCCCGTTTCGGGCGGCACATTCGCGGGTCAGCCGAGCTCGTCGCGCAGGATCTTCGCAATCCGGGAGAGGTTCCGCTCATAGTCCTCGCGAGCGCGCTCGTACCGTTCCCGCTCCTCTTCTCGCCACCGCGAGAGTTCCTGCCGACGCTCCTCAGGCAGGCGGGCGAGCAGCTCGTCGAGGGTGCCGTCGGTTGCGGCCTCCCCCACGGCGGCCGCCTCCGGGTCGAGACCCGCCAGGGCGAAAGCCTCGTCGCGCGGGATGCCCAGGGTGTCGGCGAGCGCGACCACTGTGGCCGGCCGGGGACGTCGGCGCTGGGTCGCCAGGTTGTTGATCGTGCTTCGGGCTACGCCCGATCGGCGATGTAGGTCTGTGGCTGTCCAGGTGCGGGCGATGCGCTCCGTCTCGATGCGTTTCCAGAAGGGCAGACCTGGTGGACCAGTTTCGTGCTCCATGAAGCATGTTGTAGCACGGTGGAGCGTATTGAGCATCGGATCATGACGTAAATCACGGGAAACTCTTGACTGTCCATGTAGCGATATGCCTTGAGATGTAGCGTATTGAATCGAGATGTAGCATCTTGTAGCGTATTGGCAGTGAAGGAAGGAGGTCAGATGGACAACCTCACATCCGAGACCATGCTGACCGTGGAGGAGGCCGCTGCCCGCTTGCGGGTCAGTCAGTGGACTATCCGCCGCGCTATCCGACGCGGTGAGTTGAGTGCGACCAAGACGTCCTCGGCCCGGAACGGACGGTGGCGGATCCCCGCCTCCTCGTTCGCGACGTACACGGCGCCGAGCAGCTGATGGCCACCCCCGAACAGCGCAGCCGCGCCGCCCGGATCGCGGCTCACGTGCAGTGGGCGCGCACTCCTCACCGGGGTGAGCGGACGGAGGCGGCCCGCCGGGCGTCGCCGGTGTCACTGGACTACTGGATCGCGAAGATCACAGCCGAGGGCAAGGTGCGCGCGAAGGACATCCCGGCCGCGGCGGTGAACGCGCACCGGGCGTACATGGGTCAGCTGTCGCTGAAGGCGAGCGCTGCCCGTAGCAGGAAGGCCGCCGAGCGCAGCGTGCGCCGGTCGGCGTAACCGGGCGGCCCGGGCCGGGCCAACGGCCGGGCGCCCGTAGACCCAACCCCCACAGCGAAGAGAAGAAGAGGTCAGGCCATGCCTGAACAGTACCGAATCGGCGAGCACGTCCGCGTCATCGTCGCCGGTCGCATCACGCACATCGCCCCTGCAACCAGCGCGTTCCCCGAGATGCTCAAGGTCGAGGTGGAGCACTCGGCGGGCATGTACGACGTGACCGTCCCGCTCGACACCGCTCAGATCGAGCGCCTGGTCCCGGCCGACGGCGTCCCCCAGCCCGGGGAGTTGTGGCGGGACCGGCACGGACGCACGTGGTTCGCGCACGAGAACATCCCCAACGCGGATATCGCGCTCCGTAGCACGGACGGCACCTGCCACCTGTGGCGGTCCGCGAACATGAACTACGGCCCGCTGGTGCGCACCTACCCGCCCGCCGTGGCCGAGCAGCCCATCGCCTTCCCGGAGTTGCGCGTCGGGGACCTGTGGGAGGACCACGCCGGTGACGTGTGGCGGGTGGTCGAGCGTGCCGGTCGGGTGCTGTTGTTCTTCGGCGGGGAGTACCTCCCGTGGGAGGACGTCAGCGCGAAGTACAAGCCGCTGAAGCGTGTGGGGCCGAAGCCCGCCGAGCCGGAGCCGTACGACGACTTCGAGAACGGCCCCGCCACCGGCCCTCTCCCCGGCGGTGCGGCATGACGTTCGGCGAACTCACCCCCGGAACCCTCGCCCGGATCCCCGGCGTGGCCGACCTCGCCCCCGGCCTCCTCGCCCGCATCCCCGGCGGGGCCGACCCCCTCATCACCCCGACCAGCGCGCTGCCGCCCGCGGTACAGGTCCTCACTCACCCCACCCCCTGCCGCCGCCGCGGCTGCGAGGCGGTGGAGGTGATGGCGCGACCGATCAGCGGTGGCCGCCCCCGCCTGTACCACCGGCTGCCGTCCCGGCCGGTCGTCCTCATCACCATCGCGCAGACCGAGGAGGTCTGACATGTCCGACGCGCCTGACCGCCTGCTCACCCCCAAGGAAGTCGCCGCCCTGTTCGGCGTCGACCCGAAGACCGTCTCCCGGTGGGCGCTGGCGGGGAAGCTCACGTCCTTCCGCACGCTCGGCGGCCACCGCCGGTTCCGCGAGGCCGAGATCCTCGCCCACATCAACCCCACCCCCACCCAGGCCGAGGAGGTCTGACCGTGTTTTCGTCGCAGACGATCACCATCGTCACCGAGCAGCTCAGGCGGCTGCAGGACAACGTGACCACCGCCGAACAGGCGTTGGAGGAGGCGCGCGGCGCCGTCGCGGAGTGGTCGGAACTGCTCGCCCTCGTCGAGCAGCACCCGGCGGCCCCGCTCCCGATCGTGGCCGACCAGTGGAGGGCGGCGTTGCACGGGGGCGCAACTCCCCCGGCGGCGGCCCCCGGCCCGGAGCGTGGCCCCGGCTGGTGCGCGTGCGGCTGGTTCGGGGTCGGTGGCATGGTGCACGGGTCCGACTCGTGCGTGCCGCTCGACACCCCGCCGACCGCGACCGCGGTCCTCCCCACCCCGGGGCGGGCGCCGTTCGAGCCGTACGTCCCGTCGGCTGACCGGGAGCAGGCGTGACCGCCCCGAAGATGTCCGGCCGCCGCCCGCTGGCGTGGCTGCTCGCGACCGTCATGGTGCACCTGCTCGCGGCCTGGGCCCTGACCCGGCTGACCCGTGCGCTGCACGACTGGTCCCACGCGATCCCCCCGATCGGGTACGGCGCGGCCCTCCTGGTGCTGGTGCTGCCGGTGCTCACCCTCGCCGCCGTGGCCTACACGTCCAAGGACGCGTCGTGACTGCCGCCCTCCCCCTCATGCTCGCCGTGGCCGCCGCCCTCCTCGGGGTGGCGGCGGCCCGCCGCGGCCGCTGGCTCCACGCCACCTGCTGCGGCGTCGCCGCCCTGCTCGCCGTGTACGTCGGGCTGCTCGTCGGCCTGCCGGTCGAGCTGATCCCGCTCGCGGCCGCGGCCATCCCCTTCCCGCTCGACGACCCCGACGACCACCAGTGGGTTCGCCCGGCCCCGGCCGACTGCCCGGACTGCGACTGCTGCACGGCCCAGCTGTGCGAGCAGGGCCGAGTGAACTCGTTCGGGTGCGTCATGGTCGCCCAGCCCGCCGACAAGGAGCGGGTGCATGGGTGTCCGTGCAGCGCGGAAACCACCCCGGGCACCACGGCCTACGCCGCCGCGCAGGTCCGGGCCGCGAAACGCGCCCAGCAGGAAGGCAGGTAAGCGATGACCCGAGAGACTCGTCTGCGCTGCATCAGCAGCGAGGCCGCCGCCGCGGTCGTCGCCGAGGCCACCCAGCCCGGCGACACCGTCCACACCGTCCGCCAGGAGGGCGGCCAGGTCGTCATCGGCTACCACGACCTCCGGTTCCCGATGGACGTCGCCGAGTGGGCGCACGAGAACGGGCACGCACACGACGCCGACGCCGCGCAGGTCATCGTCAACGTTCAGGTGGGGCTGTGACCGCCCCTCACATGCCCGCCGCCGACCTCACCACAGGCCCGGCGGCGGGCGCCCGCACCTGGACCATCACCCTCCCCGCCGGACTGCCGCTGCTGAACGCCAACAACCGCCTACACCACGCCCCGAAAGCGCGTCTCACCGCGGCGATCCGCGCGGCCGGGAAGCAAGCCACCGAAGCCGCAGGTGTGCCCAAGCTCGCCCGGGCGCACGTGTTCGGCATCCTCCACCCCGCCACCCGGGGCCGCCGCGACCCGGCGAACTGGTACCCGTCCTTCAAGGCCGCGATCGACGGCCTGGTCGACGCCGGGGTCCTCGTCGACGACGACGACACACACCTGGTCGGCCCGGACATGCGGCTCGGCGACGTCGTGCGCGGCGGTCAACTCCGCTTGCTCGTCATCGAGTTGCCCGCCCTCGAGGCGGTGGACCGGTGATGACCGCAGCCGAAGCCGTCTGGGTGCGCGAGCACGCCTGGACCGGCGCCATGCGCAAGACCTACAAGGAAGTCCCGGGCTTCTACACCCGGTGCGCGTGCGAGTGGTCCGGCCCGTGCCTCAACGACCCCCGCCGCCCCGGCGTGCACGAAACGTGCCACATGGGCACCCCCATATACAACTACGAAACGATCATCAGCGTCCGGGGCGGTGTCGGTGTCGCTGCCTTCAAGCAGCCGTACCGGTACCCCACCGCGAGCGCGACCGGCTGGCACCTCTCGCCCCTGGCGATGGTGTGGATCGCCGACCGACGATGCCGTTGGCAGTGCACCTGCCCCTGCGACCACCGCCGTGATGTCGCCCACGCCCCCGAGTGCAACCCGATGCGGCCGATCCGGTACGAGGTCGTCGAGTTGCCTGGCCTCCTCGAGGCGGTGGGCCGATGAGACGCCGCCGCACCGTGCTGTGCGTCTGCTGTGCGACACCCGGCCAGGTCATGGGGCGGGGCCTGATCACCGCCTGCTACCAGCGCCACCGCAGCAACGGCACCCTCGACCAGTTCCCGATGCTCGGCGCACCCCCGAAGGAAGCCGGTGAGGCTGCCCGGGAGGCGCGGCTCGGCCGTGTGCAGGACTACGCGGAGCTCCTCACGTGGGGGCTGTCGCAGCGGGAAGCCACCGCCCGCCTTGGTATCTGCCGCCGTACGGCGGAGCGGTACAACGCCGCCCTCAAGGCCCTCAAGAAGCAGGAGGCGCGGTGACCCCTCACCCGATCATGCAGGCCCTCGCCCACCGGCGCCGAGAGCTCGGCCTCACCCAGGACGAGCTGGCTGAGCGGTTGCACCTGGCGCGCCGCGGGGTCGGGATCTCGCGCCGGGAGACCGGCCGCACCGTCCCTGACCTGATCGCTCTCGACGCCCACGCGCGGGCCCTCGGCCTGCGCCTGGCTCTTGTCCCCCTCGAATCCTCTGGAAGGAAATCAGCGTGACCAATCAGGTTCGGCCGTTCGCGACCATCCTGCAGGACCTCCGCCGCGGCGCCGTACTCGACGAGGCCGCCGTACTGCTGCAGGAAGTGGTCGCCTCAGTCCAGGACACCGGGAAGAAGGGCAAGCTCACCCTCGTCGTGGAGATCGCCCCGATGAAGGGCGACGACGCTTCCCTCACCGTGGCCGCCTCGGTGACCGCGACCAAGCCGAAGTCCACGCCGAAGGCCGCGGTGTTCTTCGCCGATGCCGACCACAACCTCGTCCGCGACGACCCCCGGCAGGCTTCCTTGCCCGGCCTGCGCGTACTCGACAAGACCACCGACATCGAGCTGAAGGACATCGCCAAGTGACCATCCGTACGGAGAACGACGCCCTCATCGACGCCCTGACCGACGCGCAGCTCTCCGAGCAGCTGACCCCCGGCAACGTCTACGCCTTCAAGCTGCGCGACCGCGTCGAGACCATCGACCTGCGTGACCCCGACGAGACGCGGCCAGCCCGGAAGAAGGGCACCGTCCGCGTCGACGACCTGGCCAGCTTCGTCCACTACTACGCCAAGCACTGCGATGACGCCAGCGAGGTGTACGTCGACATTGACGCTGGACGCGTCACCGCGGTGTTGGACGCCCACGAGGGCAACCAGGACGTCGCGGGCACCGACGGGGTGCCGGCCGCGCGGTGGGGCGAGCACCGGCTGGTGCTGACCATGGCCCAGACCGACAAGTGGAAGCGGTGGACCGGCATCGACCGCAAGATGCTCCTGCAGGAGCAGTTCGCGGACTTCATCGACGACAACCGTGAGGACATCCGTGTCCCTCAGCCTGCCGAGATGCTGGAGCTGGTGCAGCACTTCCAGGCGCAGACGAAGGTGACGTTCAACTCGGCCACGGTGCTGTCGAACGGGAACCGTCGCCTCACCTTCACTGAGGAGACCACCGCGGGTGCGGGCGCCAAGCAGCAGCTGGAGGTCCCCAGCGTGCTGGAGCTCGGGATCGCCCCATTCGAGGATGTCGACCCGTACGTCGTCCACGCCCGGTTCCGGTACCGCATCTCCGGCGGAGACCTCCTCATGGGCGTCTGGCTCGACAACGCGGTCGACGTGCGCCGCGACGCCGTGAAGACCGTCGTGACGAGGCTCCAGGAGGAGCTCGGCGTCGTCGTGATGCGGGGCACACCCGCGTGATGAGTACGAGCACCACGCCCTCCACCGGTGCATCTGGTGGGGGGCTTCCCTCTGTCGTGCTCCCCCGGGACGCGCAGATCACCATCGCGAACCGCGTCGGCACCCGGGTCACGACGACCACGTGGCCAGTCTGCAGCGGTGTCGCGGCCTTCATCACACGCCTGCTTGGAGAACCCCATGATTCGTGACTGGTTCCGCGCCCGGGCCGCCCTGATCCGTGAGCTCGAGGAGACGCGTGAGGAGGCCGCCGAGCTGGCCTCTGTCGCGGGTGCGGATCGAGGGACTGTCCTCCGGCAGGCCGCCACGATCCGCGCCCTGGAGTCGCGGCTCGACGTCCTGCAGCGGGCAAACATGGCACGCGACCGTGTTCGGTAGGTGCCTGATCTTCTGGCACCGGTGGGTATCGGTCCCGATCGTGGCCGGTGGCCGGCCAGTGCAGCAGCGGTGTGCGCGGTGCGGCAAGACCCGGATCCGTGTCCGGTAGTGCCCGGTTTCGCGCGCCCATCTATGTAGCAGGATGTAGCAAGTTGTAGCGTCTTGAATCGTGTTGGAGCGTGATGTAGCGTGTTTCTTGCAGGCGCCGATCAGCGCCTCCCTTCCCCCGGATCCCAGGAGCCCGCCATGCTCGCGCAGCGCCTCACCGTCCCCCAGCTGCTCGCCTCCGCCCCCACCAGCCGGTACATGGCCGAGCTGGCCGCAGCCGCCGAGTACGGCGTCAAGGGGATCTTCAGGGACGGCGACGGGGTGCTGGAGGTGCGGGTCTACACCGCCCCCACCGGCGCCACCCCCTGGCGTCGTGAGCAGGCCGTCCAGCAGGTGGAGACGGCGCTCCAGCACCAGCGGGCCCGGGGCCTGCTCGACGACGCGCAGCTCGTCACCCGAGTGCAGGGCGGCCCGTGGCGGCCCGCGATCGCCGCCTGACCCACCCCTCGTGCTGGGGGTCTGCGGGGAGCACGGACCCCGCCCCGCAGACCCCCGTCCTTCCCCTCAGCACAGAAAGAAAGGAGGCACGCGATGTTCACACAGCCCGGCGGCGCCACCTTCACCGCCCCGACCCCGGTCGCCCCGGTCCCGCCCGTCTTCCAGCACCCGCCCACCCCCGAACAGGCTGCGATCCTCACCGCCGCGCAGACCGGCCAGGACCTCGTCATCGAGGCCGGAGCCGGAACCGGCAAGACGTCGACCCTGAAGATGGTGGCCGCGGCCACCGGGCGGCGCGCCCTGTACCTGGCCTACAACCGGGCCATCGCCGACGACGCCCGCGCGACCTTCCCCGCGAACGTCGACTGCCGCACCGCGCACTCCCTCGCCTTCCAGACGGTCGGCCGGGCGTACGAGCACCGGCTCAACGCTCCCCGCGTCCCGGCCCGCGAGGTGGCCAGGATCCTGCAGATTCCGGCTGTGCTGGACCTCGGCGCGCACGCCCTCACCTCCGTGAAGGTCGCCCGCGTCGTCATGGACACCGTGACCCGGTTCTGCCACTCCGCCGACACCGAGATCTCCACGGCCCACATCCCCGACGTGCCCGGCCTATCGGACGAGGCGACCACCGCGCTCCGCATGCAGGTCGTACCGCTGGCCCGCCTCGCCTGGGCCGACCTCGTCTCCCCGGCCGGACGCCTGCGGTTCACCCACGACGTCTACCTGAAGCTGTGGGCGATGACCGGGCCGACGCTGCCCGCCGACCTCGTGTTCCTCGACGAAGCGCAGGACGCCAACCCGGTCATCGCCGACATCGTGTCCCGGCAAGCCGCCCAACGGATCCTCGTCGGCGACCAGTCACAGGCCATCTACGGGTGGCGGGGAGCCGTCGACGCCATGGCCTCGTTCAACGGAGTCCGGCGGATCCTCTCCCAGTCGTTCCGGTTCGGGCAAGCCATCGCCGACCAGGCCAACCAGCACCTGGAACTGCTCGGCGCCCCGTTGCGCCTGACCGGCAACCCCATGCTGGACTCCCGGATCGAGCGGATCCCCGCCCCCCACACGGTGCTGTGCCGCACCAACGCGGGCGCGATCGGACAGACCATCGCCGCTCTCGCAGTCGGCCGTAAACCCGCGCTCGTCGGTGGTGGCGACGACATCCGCCGCCTGGCCGAAGCGGCCCGGGACCTGAAGGCCGGTCGGCCGACCTACCACCCGGAGCTCATGGCGTTCAACAGCTGGTTGGAGGTGCAGGAGTACTCCGAGCACGACGCGGGCGGCCAGGACCTCAAGGTCCTCGTCAAGCTGATCGACTCCCACGGGCCCGAGCGGATCCTCAAGGTCGTCGACCAGCTCGTCGACGAGTACAACGCCGACATCGTCATCTCCACCGCCCACAAGGCCAAGGGCCGCGAGTGGCCGACTGTCCGGCTCGCCGCTGACTTCCCGGAGCCGTACGACAAGGACGACCGCCTCGTGCACGCCGAGGTGATGTTGGCCTACGTCGCTGTCACCCGCGCCCGGGAGGGGCTGGACTGTGCGGCGCTCGGCACTCCCCTGCCTGACCTGCCCCCGGCCGCCGAGCAGCAGCTGTTCCTCGACGAGCTGGTGCAGGACCCGGAGCCGACCGGCACGGACCTGCCGGAGTCGATGGTCGGGTGGTTGGACCTCGTCAAGAAGGCCCGGGAGAACAAGACGCAGTGGGCGGAGATCGAGGCGCAGGCCATCGAGAAGCTCAAGGACTTCATGGGGGACCGGGAGGAGGCGACCGTTCACGGCCGCCCCGCGATCTCGTGGAAGACGTCCAAGCCCGGCACGCAGCTCGACGGCAAGGCGCTGGAGCGCGACTACCCCGACATCTACCAGGCGTACGTGAAGCCGAAGAAGGCCGCCCGCCCCTTCACCCTCACTGGGGAGTGGAAGTGATGTTCTCCCAGCCGGACGCGGGATGGGCCGCCACCCCGCTGTCCGGCCTGGCCGCCACCATCGCCACCACCGTGGTGCAGACCGTCCGCGACGCCGGAGCCAACGCCCCCCGGTCCCGGCAACGCGTCATCGGCCCCAGCGAGATCGGGATGCCCTGCACCCGCCGCATGGCGTACAAGCTGCTCGACTGGCCCGAGGTCAACACCAGCTCGGACCCGTGGGCGTCCATCGTCGGCACCTCGGTTCACGCCTGGATGGCCGAGACGTACGAGGCCGAGAACCGGCGCCTCGGCTGGCAGCGCTACCTCATCGAGCAGCGCCTGCACATCCGCGGCAACATCTACGGCAACTCCGACCTGTTCGACCGGGACTCCAGCGTGCGCGCCGTCATCGACTGGAAGGTCGTCGGCGACGAGCAGCTCAAGAAGTACCGGAAGAACGGCCCCGGCCCCCAGTACGAAACCCAGGGCCACCTCTACGGGTTCGGCCAGGAGCAGGCAGGCGAGCAGGTCGACAACGTCGCCGTGGTGTTCCTACCGCGCACCGGCCGTATCGACGGCCTGCACGTGTGGACAGCCCCCTACGACCGGTCCATCGCGCTCGGGGCGCTGGAGCGGCTCGACAACGTCCTCACCGCGCTGGACGCCCTCGACCCGGCCAGCAACCCGCAGAACTGGAACCTCTTCCCGGCCACCGAGGCGTACTGCACGTACTGCGCCTACTTCCAGCCGGGTTCCACCGACCTCTCCCGGGGCTGCCCGGGAGCCACCACCAAGTAAACGATCAAGGAGCACGTTCATGTTCGCTCAGCCCGCCGCCCCCTCCTCCGACTTCAAGATCTCTGACTACCCCGGCCACCTCCTCCTCATCTACCCCCGTGAGCTCCGCAGCGGCATCGTCACCGTGAACGGCGCCGCCGACGCGATCTCCGCCGACCTCGTCCTCCTCACCGACCCGTCCGGCCCCCGCACCGAGTCCGGTGTCCTGATCTTCCAGAAGGTCCTCATCGGCTCCCTGAAGAGCAGCATCGGTAAGGACCCGGTCCTCGGCCGTCTCGGCCGTGGCGTCGCCAAGCCGGGGCAGACCGCGCCGTACATCCTGGAGCAGTACACCGACGCCGACGCCACGTACGCCACCCAGTACCTGCAGTCGGTCGGCGGCAACCCGTTCCCGCAGGCCGCCGCTTTCCAGGCCCCGGCCGCCCCGGCCCCTGCCCCGGTTCACGCGCCGCTCCCCCAGCCCGTCGCCCCGGTGGCCGCCGTCCCCGCCCCTGTGGCGGCCCCGGCGCCCGCGCCCGTCGCGGCCCCGATCCCCGCAGGGCCGCCCGTCACCCTCCCCACCGGCCAGACCGTCTCCGCCGAACAGGCCGCCGCCATGCAGGCCCTCGGCATGACCACCCTGCCCACCCCCGCCCCCGCCGGACCCCACCTGTAACCCAGACCGGCCCCGGACGCTGAAAGGGGAAGCAGCGTCCGGGGCCACCCCACCAGCCCCCGAGCCGAGCGCGAGTCGGCTCGGGGGCTTCCCCCTTCCCCACGCACACCAGCTCCCGGGGGACACCTTTGAACCAGCTCCAGCAGGCCGCCCACCACCTCCACGCCGCAGGCCTGTGCGTCATCCCGGCCACCACCGGCAAAGCACCCGCCGTTAAATGGAAGCGCCACACCCAGGCAGGCGGCTCAGAACCACGCCCCACCCCAGAACAGCTCGACGCCTGGTTCACCTCCGGCCGGTACGACGGCCTCGGCGTCGTCTGCGGAGCCGCCTCCGGCCACCTGGAACTGTTCGAGTTCGAAGGCCGCGCCGTCCGCGAGAACATCGCCCAGGACTACACCGCCCTCGCCGACGCATCCGGCCTCGGCGACCTCTGGCGACGCGTGACCACCGGCTACATGGAGATCACCCCGTCCGGCGGCATCCACCTCCTTTACAAAGTAGAAGGAGCCGATGCCCGGAACGCGAAGCTCGCCTCCCGCCCCGCGACAGAGGTCGAGCTCGCCGAGAACCCTGACCACCGGATCAAGGTCCTCATCGAAACCCGCGCCGAAGGCGGCTTCGTCGTCCTCGCCCCCTCCGGCGGCCGCACCCACGGCGACATCCCCAACGGGGCATGGACCCTCCTGGCCGGCGGCCCCACCACCATCCCCACCATCACCGCAGCCGAACGAGACGCCCTCCACCATCTCGCCGTCGGCTTCAACCGCATGCCCCACCCCGGCGACCACCCCCCAGCGCCCGCAGCCACCGCCCCGTCGAGCCCCCTGTTCTCCCAACCCGCCCCCACCTACGCGGACGACAGCGGCGTGTCCCCCGGAGACGACTACAACCAGCGGACGACGTGGGACGACATCCTCACCCCGCGCGGGTGGAGGCAACTGTGGACCGACAGCCAAGGCGTCACCTACTGGTGCCGCCCCGGCAAAACCCACGGCATCTCCGCCACCACCGGACGTGACGGCCTCGACAACCTGTACGTCTTCACCACGAGCACGGAGTTCGACGCCGAGAAGCCCTACAGCAAGTTCGGCGCCCACACCCTCCTCACCGAAGGCACCACCAGCCCGGCCGCGCTGTCCGCCGCCGCCACCAAGCTCCAGGCCGCCGGGTACGGCCACCGCGTCGAACCCACCGTCCCCGCACCCGCCGTACAACCACCCGCGGTCCTCGGCGCCCTGGCCACCGTGCGCGAGCTCCACCCCGACGGGCCGCCCCCGGTGCTGCGCGTCGTCGAAGAACGCACGTACGCCCAGTCGGACGACGGCAACGCCCTCCAGCTCGTCGACCGGTTCGGCGACGTCATCCGGTACGTGCCCGAACGCGGGCGGTGGATCGCCTGGGACGGCACCCGGTGGGAATGGCAACCCGTCGGCGGGGGCCTCGTCCGCGAGTACGGCAAACGCGTCGCCCGAGGCCTCGACGAAGCCGACAAGGCCGCCGTCTCCCACAAACGGAAAGCGTTGTCCGCGCTCGGCACCTCCGCCATGCTGGCCCAGGCGCAAACCGACGTGCGCGTCGTCGCTGCTTTCGACGACCTCGACGCCCACCCCTGGGAACTCAACACCCCGGCCGGGATCGTCGACCTCACCACCGGCACCCTGCTCCCCTCCGACGCCTCCCACCTCCACACCAAGGTCACATCCTGCGCCCCCGACCCCGGCGCCGACCCGGCCCGCTGGCAGGCATTCCTGGCCGACACGTTCGGCGCCGACGAGCAGCTCGTCGCCTACCTCCAACGCCTCGTCGGCTACTCCGCCACCGGCAGCGTGGCCAAGCACGTCCTCCCGTTCGCCGTGGGAAGCGGCGGAAACGGGAAAGGCGTCTTTCTGGAATCCATCATTGGCGTTCTCGGCGATTACGCGACCACCGCACCAAGCGGTTTCCTGATGGCCAAGACGTCAATTCAGCACGAAACAGAAATCGCGCGCCTGGCCGGTATGAGAATGGTCGTCTGCTCCGAAGTTGACGAGGATGCGCGTTTCGACGAAACGAAAGTCAAGCAGCTCACCGGCGGCGACACACTGACCGCGAGATTCATGCGTCAGGACCATTTCACGTTCACCGCCACCCACCACCTGTGGCTCATGGGCAACCACCAGCCCGCGGTCCGCGCCGGTGGCCGGTCCTTCTGGCGCCGCCTCCGCCTGATCCCGTTCCTGCACGAAGTCGAGCCCGAGAAGGTGGTCGACGACCTGCAAGGGATCCTCGCCCGTGACCACGGGCCCGCGCTGCTCGCCTGGATCATCCAGGGCGCGGCCGCCTACCACCAGGGCGGCCTGCAGGAGCCCGACACGGTCCTGGCCGCCACCAGAGGCTACGAGGCCGACCAGGACACCGTCGCCCGGTTCGTGAGCGAGTGCTGCCACACCGCGGCCTCGATTCAGGTCCAAATCAAGATCACCAAACTGCGTGAGGCGTACGAGAGGTGGTGCTTCGTCGAGGGCGAGACCCCCGTCAGCGCGAAGAAGCTCACCCAGGAACTCGCCCGCAGGTTCGGGGTCGGGCAGTCCCGGTCCGCCTCCTCCCGGTCCTACACCGGCATCACCATCATCGCCACCACCGAGGAGGAGGACGACGAGGAACTGTCATCGGCTCCGCATCTGTCACAGCCCACCTCCGACAAGCTCGGCGGGCCCGGATGGTGACCCGTCTTCCGATGACAGATGCGGATGACACATCCGTCACTGCCTCAAAACGCGGGTTGAGCTGGGAAAACTCGGCCTGCCGCCACCCTCGGATGACGGATGACAGTTTTTTCTGCATTCCCCCCTTACGCGCGTACACGTATACGCGCACGCATGCGCGCGCACGCAATGAGCTCATAGCGGGTGACAGGTCATATCTGTCATCCGTCATCGGGCAGGGGTCGAAATGATCTTGACGACTCCCGCGGTCCTCGACACCTGCCCCCGCTGCGGACAAGCCACCCTCGACGGCCACTCCGAAGGCCTCCACATCCGAGCCACCGCCACCCCCCTCGACCCTGAAGGTGAACTCGCCGCCCTCATGGCCGGACAGATGACCTACGACGTGCAGCCGCTCGGCCTCCCACGGAAACCCCACCTGATCTGGCGACACGAATGGAGAATCCAAGCCCCCCGCAAATACCCGGTGGTCGCCACCCACAAATGCCCACCCGGAGCACGCCCCCCGCAATTCAGGCCCGCACCCGTCGTACTCGTCATCCCGTATGGCGAGCCGATCCCCGACACCCCGCCATTCTGAGGAGACCGCAATGAGAGAAGAAATCGTGGCCGACCTCAAATGGGTAGCCGAATACTGGCCCGACCTCCTCGAGGCACGCCTCCCCGGAACCCCCCGGCCGTGGCGGCAAATGGACCTCACCCCCGAAGCGATCGCCGAACGCGACGAGCAAGCCCGCATCGAACGGTTCGAGCGCAGCCTGCTCACCCTCGGCGCGTCCCCCGCCCCGGTGGACGTGACCATCCTGTCCACCGTGCTCGACCTCCTCGTGCACGCCGACGACCTCGCGGCCGCCGTCGCACACACCACCGGCGACAGCCCGCTCCCCCCGCCGGGCCCCGGCGAGCTCGACGCCCGCCCGTACCTGCTCTACGCTGCCCGGCGCCTCCCCGACGACCTCGTCGAGTGGGCAGCGCCCACCGCCCGTCAGATGGTGGACCGGGTCGCTCACGCCCTGTCCATGGTCTACGCCGGGCAGCGCCTCGACGTGACGTGCCCCTGGTGCCGCCAGGAGGCCGCGTGGCGCGTCCGCGACCTCCCCGGAGGGATGATCGCCATCGTGTGCGAATCAGGAGCTGTGTGTGAGCCTCCAGCCCGCGAGGTAGGGACGTGGTGGGGTGGCCGGCCAGTGTGGCCCGTGCAGGACTGGGCGCGCCTCGCCCGCCACCTCCAGGCCGCCGAGGAACGTGGGAGGATCGCCTCATGAGCGGCGACCTGATTGCCTTCTTAAAGGCGCGTCTCGACGAGGACGAGCAGGCGGCAGACATTGGCGCTCAGCTTCACGAGGACGAACCTGCTGATCCTTCGTACGCGGGCGGCATCGTGAACCTGGAGGACGCAGGATGGGAACCGGGAGCAGCCCGTCGATTCAACGACTACGTGACCCGATTCGATCCGGCCCGCGTGCTGCACGAGGTCGAGGCCAAGCGATCGATCATTGCTGAACTGTGGGATGAGAAGGACGATTTCCCTACCACGTGGACGGCATCCGGCACAGCTTCGGCGGTCCTTCGTCGGCTTGCCCTGCCGTACGCCGATCACCCCGACTACCGCCAAGAGTGGCAGCCATGACCTGGCGGCACACCCACGTCACCCAGCACCTCTACGCACCCCACGAAGCGAAAACTCTCTTCGTCGCCGAGCTGCGCAAGCACTTCCGCCAGGTCTACGCGCTCCCGAACGAGGACACGATTTCGTGGATCACGTTCGCCGACCGAGACACCGACAACGTGTCCGACGAACTCGCCATGCCTGACGTCCTCTCCCACCTCGACGGCATCCTGCCCCACGACATCGAAATCGTGTCCGCGTGGGAGCAGGAGCAGGCCCCGATCCAGAGGACCCGGGTGTGGCTCGTCAGAGGCAGTGAACCCACCGAGACCGACATACAGGGCCGGGCCGCGAAGTACCTCGACCCGATGAAGCCGTACGGGTCCTCACAGGGGTGATCTTGCGTTGACCAGCAGCAACCACTATTATCCACAGGCGTACGCGTAGCATGCGCGAAAACAGCCCCGCCACCGCGCGGGGCTTCGTCGTATCCAGGAAGGTGCCGACGTGCTCAACTCCGTCGCCCGCCTCTTCGAACGCCTCCACACGCACCGCTGGTCCCTCATCGACAGCCTGAGCAACGCCTTCGTCACGGTTGAACTCGACCGCTGCCGATGCGGCCAGTACCGCACTCGCAGGCTGTAGTTCCCCGGGAGGTGGCCATTGCCTCCCCGGATCCCGGACGACGTACGCGACGCCATCCTCGACAGCATCCACGCAGGCGGCAAACGCAACGAGATCGCCCGCCAACACGGCGTCAGCCCCTCCACCGTCTCAAAGATCGCCCGCGACGAAGGCGTAACCACCGCGTTCGACCGGACGCAGACGAAAAACGCGACAGAGGCGAAGAAGGCCGACAACGCCGCGCTGCGCGCCACCACATCGCGCCGCTTCCTCGAGGAGGCGAACCGGTTCCTCGACGACCTCCACAGGCCCGCGCTCATCTGGAACTTCGGCGGTAAGGACAACACCTTCAACTCCAAGGAGTTGCCCGAGCCGCCGACGGCCGACAAGCGGAACCTGATCGTGTCCGCGGCGACCGCGATCGACAAGCACCTCGCCGTCGAGAAGCACGACAACTCCGGCGAGTCGCACGCGGCCGTGGACCAGTGGCTGGAAGGGATGACGGGCCTGTGATCGTCGCCCCGCTCGTCGGCAAGCAGCGTGAGTCCGTGCACCTGGCGACCGCCCGCCTGAACGTGTGGGACGGCAGCGTCCGTTCGTCGAAGACCATCAGCTCGCTGATGAAGTGGCTCAAGTTCGTCCGCACCGCCCCCGCCGGGCCGCTCCTCATGGTCGGCAAAACCGAACGCACCCTGAAGCGCAACATCATCGACCCCCTCGTCGAGATGCTCGGCGAGAAGCGGTGCAAGTTCGTCGCCGGGGCCGGAGAGCTCCACCTGCTCGGCCGCGTCATCTACGTGGCCGGCGCCTACAACGAGGGGTCCGAGGACAAGATCCGGGGCCTGTCCCTCGTCGGGGCGTACGTCGACGAAGCCTCGACGATCCCGGAGAGCTTCTGGGTCATGCTCCTCACCCGACTGTCGATCCCCGGCGCGCAGCTGTTCGTGACCACGAACCCCGACGGCCCACAGCACTGGTTGAAGGTCGGCTACCTCGACCGGGCCGCGCTGTGGCTCGACCATGACGGCCAGCTCCACCGCAACGAGAACTCCGATGCCCTCAACCTGCACCGGTTCTCGTTCAAGCTCGCCGACAACCCGAGCCTCACCGCCCAGTACGTCGCCGACGTCTCCTCGGAGTTCACCGGGCTCTTCTACCGGCGCCTCATCCTCGGCGAGTGGTGTCTGGCCGAGGGCGTCATCTACGAAGCGTGGGACCCGGCCCGCCACGTCGTCCAGCAACTACCGGCCATCGCACGGTGGCTGTGCCTCGCCCTCGACTACGGCACCACGAACCCGCTCCACGCCCTCCTCATCGGCCTCGGCGTCGACGGCCGCCTGTACGTCGGGCACGAGTGGCGGTGGGACTCCAAGAAGCAACGCGGGTCGCTGACGGACGCCGAGTACTCCGAGCGGCTCCGCGCCTGGATCACCGGCCTGGGCATCACCCCGGAGTACATCATCGTCGACCCCTCGGCGAAGTCGTTCCGTGTGCAGCTGCACCGCGACGGCTGGACGAGCACGCTGGCCGACAACGAGGTCGTCGACGGGATCAGGATGACCGCGTCCCTGTTCGCGACCGGCCGACTCCTCGTCTCCGCGGCCTGCCCCGAGCTGATCCGGGAAATTCCCGGCTATGCGTGGGACCCGGACGCGTCGGAGAAGGGTGAGGATAAGCCCCTCAAGATCGGTGACCACGGTGTGGACGCGCTCCGGTATGGGGTGCGGACGACGAGGGCGATCTGGGGGCCGTTGCTCGCTGAGCCGAGCAAGGCCGCCTGAACCTGAAAGAAATCCTTTCAAGTTCAGAACGCCACCCTATTTGACCGGGTAAAGTCGTCCGCGAAGTCCTCCGGTGGGGCACCCATTCCGCGCATCGGGTTACCCCGGAACGGCCCCCAGGGGTCCGGCTCACCAGCAATGGTGCGACAGCGATGGGGCACGGTTGGGCCCAGAAAGTCTCCACCACCGAAAGGCCAGGCGTTCGCGTCTGGCCTTTCGCGTTTCACACGGCTCTAGGTTTCGTGAGCACTGCTCTACTCAGCCGTAACCTTCGGGAACATGAATTCCCGGTAGTTGACTTCAAGATCCACAATGGTTCAAACTTCAGGCCATAGGGGCTAGCATGACGAGAGACGGAGAGGGCCCCGCACTCAGCCTGTCAGCAAGAAGTGCGGAGCCCCGGTGAGGGAGGGCCAGGGTCGACTACCTGGCCCCACCCCCATTAACCAGCCAATCGATGGCGATAAGAACCGCCCGCATCGCGAGCGCGATCCACTCACCACCGCCCGCCTGGCGACGTCGCTTACCTCGTGTCACGACCCATCCCTTCACGGCCCAGGACTGTGACTTCGGTGGATCGACCGAACTGGGTCGTAACCGGTCGATCCCATGGGACAGCCGACCGGTTCAGGACGAATCGCTTGGGTTGGCGATAGATCAAGCCTAAAGCCCTCCCGCGGTCGCATCTGGCCCGATCAATCGGCGAACACGTTTTCGGTCATGCCGTATATGACCGGTTGGGATGCCGTAACAAATCGGACATTCCGCCTTCGGCTTCACCCTGTCGACGGTTCCTTGACCTGCACTCAGCAACCGAAACTTGTGCTGTGATGTGCGTCACATTTTCCCTGATTGAAATTTAAAGGACATTGCATGCCGCTGCCGAGCGGCGGCACCTGGCCGCCCCAACACCTCAACCCCATCTACCAGCACTACAGCGTCCTCGATGCCTGGTACCGCGGAGACCCCGACCGGCTCGCCGACCTATACGGCGACCCCGCCGCCCACGGCCTCCCCGCCAACCGCCCCAGCCAGTACCGCGGCGGCATCCTCGGCAAGGCCGCCCGCTGGTTCTGGGGCGAACCCACACCAGCCGGCCAGAAGCAAGCCAAGGTCCACCTGCCCGCCGCATCCGACCTCGCCACCATGGGCGCCACCCTGCTCTACTCCGAGCCGCCCACCATCACCGTGGAGAACGCGGCCACCCAGGCGCGCATCAACGACCTCCTGCCCTCCCTTCAGGCCGCCCTCCTAGAAGGCGCCGAAGTCGGAGGCGCGCTCGGCTCCTACTACCTGCGCAGCGTCTGGGACCGTGCCGTCGCCGAGAAGCCATGGATCAGCGCGGTCCACGCCGACGCGTGCGTCCCCGAGTGGCGGCACGGACGCCTGTACGCCGCCACCTTCTGGCGCATCATCCAGCAGGACGACACCGAATGCCTCATCCACCTGGAACGCCACGAGCCGGGCTACATCCTCAACGGGCTGTACCGCGGCTCACCCGGCAGCCTCGGCGACCAGGTGCCGCTTACCTCCCGCCCGGAGACGAAAGACCTCTCGCCCGTCGTCGAAACGAAGCTGCCTCGGTGCACCGCGGTGCACGTCCCGAACATGCGGCCGCAACGGATGTGGCGGCACTACCCCCCAGGGGCGCCGCTCGGCCGGTCCGACTACGACGACGCGATCATCGGGCTGATGGACAAGCTCGACGAGACGTGGACGTCATGGATGCGGGACATCCGCAACGGCCTGGGCCGCATCCACGTCCCCTCCTCCTACCTGCAGAGCCAGGGCCCCGGGAAGGGCGCGTTCTTCGACACGAACCGTGAGATCTACGAGGCCATGAACGTCCTCGGCGGCGACGACCGCATGGAGATCTCCATCAGCCAGTTCGCGATCCGCGTGCAGGAACACAAGGACACCCAGGCGGAAATCCTCGACGCGATCCTCCGCGCATCCGGCTACTCCTCACAGTCCTTCGGCTTGCACGGTGAGGTCGCGCAGACCGCGACCGAGGTGTCAGCGAAGGAACGCCGATCCTTGACGACGCGCGGCGTCAAGGGCCTGTACACGATCCCCGAACTGCAGACCATGCTCGACATGCACCTGCAGCTGGAGGTCGCGCTCGGCTTCTCCCCGAACATCACCCCGGAGAGACCGTCGATCGTGCTGGCCGACAGCGTGGTGCCGGACATGCTGCAGCTCGCCCAGACCGTCAACTTCCTCCGGCAGGCCGAGGCCGCCAGCGACGAGACGTTGGTCCGCATGGTGCACCCCGACTGGGACGAGACCGAGGTGCAGGCCGAGGTCGAGCGGATCGCCGACGCCCGACCGAAGCCAGCCCCCGACCCGTTCGCCCTCCCCGACGAGATGACGGGCCCGGACAGCGGCGGGGACCCGGGGACCGAAGGGCAGGACGGGCCTCAGACACCTGAGAGTTCTCGCTGAAAGTCGCCACATCGGAAACCGCCGTCGGCTACGGTTCTCTCAGACGGCAAACCAGTTGCTCAAGTCGACCTCATAGTCCTTGCAGCTGGGCCACAGCGTTCCTCGGGTAGCAGGCCATCGCGTCTGCTACCCGGGGACGGGCACTTCTCCGATCGGCATCTTCTGATCCTGGATTCATGCCTACGAGGAGGTCCTTCTCGTGGTCGACCAGGACCTCCTCGACCAAGTAGCCGCCTCCGTCGCCGACCTCTACCGGGAGGTCGAGGCCAGCCTCATCAAGACGGTCGCCGACGAACTCAAGAAGGACCTCATCGCGCCCACGGCCGAAACCAAGTTGGACGCGGTCCGGAAGCTCAGGGCCGCCGCGGCCGCCGTCTACGACCGCCTCCAGAAAACCAAGAGCGCCACGGTCAAGGAGGCGATCCGGCAGGCGTACCGGGACGGCCGTGCCTCCGCTCTGACCGGCCTGCCCGTCAGCAAGGCAATCCGCAACGACGCCCGCGACGCGATGAAGCAGACGCCCGGGGCCGCGATCATCGAGAACATCGCCAACGCGCTCCACCGTGACCTCGGCGTCGTCGAAGGCAACATCCTCCGCGCCCCCGAAGACGCGTACCGGCGGGTGCAAGCAGCCGTCGCAGCCCGGATCGCCCTCGGCACCGCCACCCGACGCCAGGCGTCACAGGCCGCGTGGGCCCGCCTGGTGGACCAGGGGATCGTCGACTTCACGGACCGCGCGAACCGCCGGTGGCGCCTGTCGAGCTACGCGGAGATGATCGGCCGCACCAACGCCCAGCGCGCCGCCGTACAAGGCCAGATGGACCGCCTCGCCACCGTCGGCATCGACCTCGTCGTCATCTCCGACAACACCCAGGAGTGCAAGGTCTGCCGCCCCTTCGAGTCGAAGGTGCTCCGGCGGAACCCCGGGCCGATCGGAAAGATCCGCGTCCCGCACGCCACGAAGGACGGCGAGACCGTCGAGGTGACCGTCGTCGCGACACTCGACCAGGCCCGCGCTCGCGGCCTGTTCCACCCGAACTGCAGGCATTCGGCGTCGGCGTACCTTCCCGGCGTCACCAAGCTCAAGACCGCGACCGCGACCGCCGACCCTGAGGGCGACGTCGCCCGACAGCGCCAGCGGTACCTGGAGCGACGGATCCGGGCCGCGAAGGAGCAGCAGCTCGCCGCGCTCACCCCGGAGGCGAAGAAGGTCGAGGCCGCCAAGGTCCGCACCGAGCAGGCCCGGCTCCGCGAGCATCTCAAGGCCCACCCCGACCTCAAGAGGCTGCCGTACCGGGAGCAGGTCGGCGCGGGCAACGTCCCGCCTGCTGGTGGGCCGAAGGGTGGCCCGGTCACGGACCTGTCGCCGGCCCCGGTCGCGCCGACCGCTCCAGCGCCTCCTCCTTCCTTGGCGGTGGATGTCGAGGCGGAGAAGGCGAAGTCGGCGAAGGCTCAAGCCGAGGCCGAAGCACAGGCACAGGCGGCGGAGAAGGCGAAAGCGGAAGCCGAAGCGCAGGCCAAGGCCCAAGCAGAGGCAGAGGCTGCCGCGAAGAAGGCCCAGGAAGAGGCGGAAGCCAAGGCGAAGGCCGAAGCCGAAGCGAAGAAGAAAGCAGAGGCCGAGGCCAAGGCGAAAGCGGAAGCTCTCGCAGCCGCGAAACGCGCCGCCGCCGAGGCCGCGCGCCGGGCAGCCGAAGAGGCCGCCCGACGGGCAGCGGAGGAAGCCGCCCGCCAGGTCGCCCCAGGCATGCGGCACGGCCTCCGCCACACCAGCAACCGGGCAGGCCTGAAGTGGGCGAAAGAGAACCTCCCCATGCCTGCCGACCTCACCGACGCCGAGAAGAAAGCGCTGCGCGGCTACACCGGGGCCGACTACATGCTGGTCAACCACGGCCTGCGCGGCGGCAACATCGTCAGCACACAGCGAGCCAAGTACGACCAGCTCCTGGCCGACCTCGACGCCGCGTTCGCGAAGTCGAAACTTCCCGAGAGCGTGGTCGTCCACCGCGGCCTCGGCAGCGATTTCGCCCGGTTCCTCGGCGCGAGCGTGAAAAAGCCTGAGACCATGGAAGCCCTGGTGGGGAAGGTCTTCCCCGAACACGGCTACATGTCGACGAGCGTCGGCTGGAACCCTGCGTTCGACGGAGACGTTTACCTCATGCTGCGTGTCCCCAAGGGCCACGAAGTCATGAACGTCATGCCCATCTCGGAGTACGGTACTGAGGAGCGGGAGGTCATCCTCCGGCGCGGCACCCACTACGTCGTCCACGCCGTCTACAAGGTCGGCAAGTCCTGGCACATAGAGGTCGAGGTCGTGCCGGACGACTGGACGCCAGGACCAGACTGGAAGCCGGACCCCTACGGGGATGCCGACAAGGGATTCGAGAACGGATATCCGAAATGAGTAGGCACGAGCGGTGGACTGACGCCGGGGTCATCCCCGGCCCCGCCACGGCGGCCGCGCCGGGCTACTCCTCCGCCCCTGCTGGGCCGGTACGGCGCGCGCCGCTCTACGACGGTGACACGTTGCTGGGCCAGGTCTGGACCGACGACGCGGACGCCGCCGGATTCCGGCCCGACGAGCAGGCCGGGCCCGCCGGGGTGCAGGCGGGCGCGTACGTCTGGGCCGTCATGGCCGAGTGCCACAAGCGCGACATCCCCGCGGCCGAGCTGCTCGACCCGGTCTTGTACGAGCCCACCTACCAGCTCCGCCTCTAACGGCACCAGGCCTTCACGGCCTCGACGATCTGCCGCGCCTGCTCCGCGTCCACCGCGACCGCCCCAGTGAAACGGATCCTGGTGTTCGCCGTGACCTGCTCCGTGGTCTTCTTCTCCAAGACGTCCAGGCAGGTGTTCCGGCCACGCTGCACCGCCCGCTCCTCCTTCTCCACCAGGCCAGGATCGATGGCTCGCAGCGCGGCGAGGTAAGCGTCACGCTCGGCGCCGGACGGTGTCGGAACATGAGGCGCCGCAGGCAGCGTCGTGCTTGGCGAGGCGCTCGCCGTCGCCTTCTCCTGGCCGTTCCCTCCGAGGAGGAAAACGAGCCCGATCAGGAGGGCGAGGGCTCCGCCAGCCACGGCCAGTCCGATCAACCTCATGTTCGGCGCCTTCTTCGGAGGCTGACCGTGCGGGCCCGTCGGGGGCGGCCCGTACATCGGCTGCGTGCGCGGTAACCCAGGCGGAGACCCCTGCGGGGGCTGTTGAGGGTGCATGCCGCGCACCATACGCCCCACCCCAAACCCCCCATCCCGGACTCCTCGGGATGGTTGCTCAACCGAGACCGCCCGGAGCGGTCCAACCATCTCGGCCCGGCCAGGTGCCGGCCACCACCCCCGCGCTCCCCAGGAGGGTCCGCATGACCACACCCATCCCGACGACCCCCGGCGCGATCATCGGCTACGGCCGACGCGGCCCCATCCGCGTGCAGGCTGGCGGATCTGAGACCGCTCCCGAAGGCGGCCAGCCCACACCGCCCACCGCGCCGACCGCGCCTTCGCCGACTGCTCCCCCTGTCTCGCCGCCGGTCCCGCAGCCACCCACGTGGATGCCGCCCGCGCCGACCGCTCCGGCCGACGACGCCGAGGACCTGGCGAAGCTCCCTCAGAAGTGGCAGAAGCACATCCGCGACCTGCGGGACGAGTCCGCGAAGTACAGGACGACGGCCCGCTCCGAGACGGTGCTCCGCCACGCGTACACCACCGCGACGGCGCACGGCGTCAACCCTGACGCCCTCCTCGGCTCCGTCGCCTTCAGCGACCGCGCGAGGACCCTCGACCCGAACGCCGAGGACTTCCCGACCCGGCTGGCCGAGGTGATCCAGGCCGTGCTGCAGGCGAACCCGTGGATGGCCGCCCAGCAGGCCGCGACCGCGCCGCCCGCACCGCAGGCGCCCCCCGTACCGCCTTCCTCAGGCGGCGACTTCGGCGGCGGCAACGGCGGCGGAACCCCACCCAAAACCATTCACGAGCAGATCCGCGAGGCCGAAGGCAAGGGCGACTGGGCCACCGCGCGCCGCCTGAAGGCCGCCCAGCTCCACCAGCTGAGCCTCACCACCGAGTAGACGACCAGGGCAAGGCAGCACTTCCGCGCCTGCCCGACCTCACCGAGAGGACGACACCCCAATGGCGGGTATCACCGGGCAGGGAACCACCTTCAACCTGCCGAACTTCGTCGGCGAGCTCTTCGCCGCGACCCCGACCGACACCCCGTTCCTGTCCGCGATCGGCGGGCTGACCGGCGGCGAGGCGGTCCACGCCACGCTCTTCCCGTGGTCTGGGTACGACCTGCGTGACCCGGACGAAACCAGGCAGCGGGTGGAGGGTGCGAACGCCCCCACCGGGGAGGCGCGGGCTCGCTACACCGAGCACAACGTGCTGGAGATCCACCAGGAGACCCTGGAGATCTCGTACACGAAGCTCGCCGCGACCGGCCAGTACAACAGCACCGGGTCGAACAACCCGGGGGCCGTCGGCGTGGCCGGGTCGAACCCCGTGATGAACGAGTGGGACTGGCAGCTGGCCCGTCACATGGAGCAGATCGCCCGCGACGTCGAGCGGTCCTTCATCGTCGGCACGTTCAACAACCCGGGCGACAACTCCACGGCGCGCAGGACGCGCGGCATCATGGAGGCCACCGATGTCAACGTGTCCACTCAGGGCACCAGCATCGGCACCGCCGTAATCGAGGCCGACGACGAGAAGGCCACCATCGCGGCGCATGGCCTGAACAACGGCGACGTTGTGTCCCTGACGTCCTTGACGGGCGGCGCGGTCGGCGTCGTGAAGGAGAACCAGCACTACTTCGTGGTCAACAAGGACACGAACACGTTCCAGCTCGCCAAGTCTGCGGGCGGTACCGCGATCGCATTCGCCACGGACGGCGGCGCCGTGGTGCGGAAGGTGACGCCGCTGACCGAAGACATCGTCCTGTCCCACATGCAGACGGTGTGGGAGAACGGCGGCATTCAGGTGTCGGAGACCGCGACCCTGATGTGCAACGCCCTCCTCAAGCGCGGCTTGACGGAGCTGTTCATCACGCGGAAGAACTACCAGGAGCAGACCCGCAGCGTGGGTGGTGTCAGCCTGACCACGTTCGAGACGGACTTCGGTCGGCTGAACATCATGCTGAACCGGCACATGCCGTCGAGCGCGCTGCAGATCGTCAGCCTGGAGGAGTGCGCGCCCCAGTTCCTCACCATCCCCGGGAAGGGCCACTTCTTCGTCGAGCCGCTCTCCAAGTCGGGTTCGGCCGAGAAGTCTCAGATCTACGGGGAGATCGGCCTGAAGTACGGCAACAAGCGCAAGCACGGCAAGGTCCTGCACGTCGGCTACCCCGCGCCGGTCGCGTAGCCGTGGCTGTGTTCCGCTGCGGGCGCTTCCCTGAGGGGGACGTCCCGATCCACACCACGAAGGGCCTGGTCGAGTTTCGGGGCGGCCGGGCCGTGGTGGACGACCCCGAAGTCGCGGCGGCGCTGCGTGAGGTGCCGGACGTGTTCGGCATCACCGAGGAGGGCCGCCGCGAACCGCCCGCCGGCCGTCCTGCCCAGTCCGCGCCCAAGGCGGCGTGGGTGGGGTGGGCGGTCGGGCACGGCATGGACCGGTCGATCGCCGACGGCCTCACCAAGACCGAGCTCATCGGCCTGGCCGACCAGATCGACCCCGACCCTGAGGAGGACTGATGGCGCGTACGGCCATCACCGCCAGCACGACCCTGACCGAGATGGGCGTCGACCCGACCGCGGTCGACGGCCCCATCGAGGCCACCGACGGCAACTCGTTCCCGTGGCGTGAGCACCGGCTGCTGTACGTCATGAACGGCGACGACTCCAGCGTCACGCCCACTTTCCTCACCCCGGGCACGGTCGGACGGCAGGCGCTGCCGATCGGCGACCTGACCGCCAACGCGATCCCCGCCGGCGCCTACAAGCTGTTCGGCCCGTTCGGCCCCGAGTTCCGGCAGCCCGACGGCACCGTGCACGTGAACTGGGTGGGCACCACCCCGGCCAGCATCACGGCGGCGGTACTCGACGCCTGACAGGCGTTCCTTGAGCGCGCGGGTGGGCGGTGCTGGAGGGGGGCCGCCCGCCCGCGTACCAACACCCCTCCCCTGACTTCTGAGAGGACGCTCTGTGCGCCTGACCGACCCCGTCTCCACCATGGTGGCCACCGCCATCACCAACCAGGCCGCCCCCAGCGAGGTGGTCGACCACGAGGTGCTGTTTGGCCTCGCGGGCAGGCCCGGCGGAGTGGACCCGGAGCTGACCATCGTCATCGTCGGCGAGGACGACGGCGTGCGGGTGATGGCTCCGCCCGCGACCATCCACGCCGCGACCACCACGCAGGCCGCGATCGACGACATCGTCGAGGACGCGCTGGCCTGGATCCGCGCCCGGTAACACCCGACTGGAGGTGTGCGGTGACCACCATCACCAACACGGTCAAGGACGCCAGCGGGGCGCCGGTCTCCGGTGTGCAGGTGACCGCGCACCTCGTCGCCGCGTCAGGCTTCCTCGCCGGGGGCGGGGAGATCGTCAAGGAGGTCGCGACAGCCTCCGCGGCCGACGGAACGTGGAGTCTCACGCTTACCCCCACGGAGTCGCTCGCCTACCCTGACGGCGCCCACTACGTGGTGTCCGAGGGTGAGCGGCGGCACACCATCACTGTCCCCGCCACAGGGGAACACAATGTCGCTGACGTGCTGATAAGCACTCCAGGCGTACGGGCCGACGTGGGTCTCACAGTCACATCTGGAGATGCCCGGTACGAGCGGACGAGTCAGCGCGGACAGCCCAACGGATACCCCTCCCTCGGCGCGGACGGGCTCGTCCCCACGAGCCAGCTGCCTGCTGGACAGGGCGGGGACGCGGTCTCCTCGGTGAACGGTCGCACGGGTGTCGTCACCCTCACGGCCGCCGATGTGGGGGCCGCAACCGCAGGTCACACGCATACCGGCGTCTACGACCCGGCAGGCACCGCCTCGTCGCTGATGACCTCGCACACCGGCGCCGCTGACCCTCACCCGCAGTACGTGACGGCCTCCGAGGGGGCCGCCTCCTACGCCCCGACGGCCCATTCCCATGCAGGTGGGGACATCACCTCGGGGATCCTCGCGGTGGCCCGGCTGCCGGTCGGGACGGCCTCCGAGACCGTCGCTGCGGGGGATGATGCGCGGATCGTCGGCGCCGTGCCGAAGAGCACGGTGACCGCGAAGGGCGACCTCCTGTACGGCGCCGGAGCCGCGACGGTCGGACGTCTGCCGGTCGGCACCGACGGGCAGCTGCTCAGCGCGGCCTCCGGTCAGGCGTCCGGCCTCCAGTGGGTGGACCCCCCGAGCGGCGGTGGCGGGTCGGGTGGCGGCCCCGTCTACCCCCTGTCCGCGTACGGCCTGCTCGCGGCGTCCGGCGATCCCGAGACCTTCATGCTGGGGTCCGGCGCCTCGGCCAACACGATCCTGGGCAGCCGCATGGAGATCCCCGCCGGGGTCACCATCACCCGTCTCTGGGCGGCTGTGCGGGCGGGCGGCACCTACGCGGCCAGCGCGGTCCCGAACAGACTCGGTCTCTACACCGATGAAGGGGTCCTGGTCGACGCGACCGCGGACGATTCCACGCTGTGGACGGCCGCAGGGTGGCGCGGAGGGGCCCTCGTCGGCGGCCCCATCGCCGCCCAGAGCACGCCGCGCATGGCCTACGTTCTGCTGATCTTCGGTGGCATGACCAATGTGGTCATGCCGTACCCGGCGAGCGCGAACGATGCGCAATCGAGCTGGTTCTGCCGAGGCCCGTCCGCTTCGGGGCCGCGCCGGGCGTTCTACACGGGCGCGGGCGGCGGGGACTTGCCCAGTTCCTTCAACCCGGCCAGCTACGGCACCGAGACCACCTACCTGTCCCTTGTGGGGGTGACATGACGTACGCGACCGTGGACGACCTCGTCGGCTACGTCTCCCCCACCCCGGCCAACGCCGCTCTACTCCTTACCCGGGCGTCCCGCCTGGTTGGTCAGGCGCTGCTGTGCGCTGTCTACGACCCGGACGACGTCGCGGTGCAGACCGCGCTCCGGGAAGCCACGTGCGAGCAGGTGGCTGCGTGGGCCACGGCCGGGGAGGACGGGTCCGGCGTCACCCCCGTCTACAGCACCGTCACGATCGGATCCGTCACGCTCGGCGGCCGATCCTCGGGTGGCGGCACGAACAACGGAAGCGCCTCGACATCCGGTCTCGCCCCGCAGGCCTACGCCGTCCTCCAGGCCGCCGGGCTCACCGGCCACGCACCCCAGACCTGGAGCTGCTGATGGGCGCCATCCCCGACTGGCTCCTCCGCCACCAGGTGCTCATCGAGCCCCTCACCGGGGAGGGTCCGTTCGGCCCCGAGTACGGCGAGCAGGTGGCCGTCCGCTGCTTCGTCGACGCCAAGCGCCGCCTGGTGCGCGACGCCGAGGGCGCCGAGGTCATCAGCGAGACGACCATCTTCATGCCGCTCGACACGACCTGTCCGGCCGGGTCCCGGGTCGTCATCGGCGACCGCGCCAGCACCGTCATCACGGCCGCGCGGCGCGACGGCGGAGGGCTCCCCGTCCCCGACCACCTCGAGGTCGTACTCCAGTAGGGAGGCCCGTGATGCCGCAGCGATCGACACTCAAGCTGGACGGGCTCGGCAAGCTTGACAAACAGGTGCACGAGGCCGCGGCCGACGGCCTGGAACTGTGGATGGAGCACAACCTTCAGGTCTCCCGGGAGCAGGTGCCCCACGAGGAGGGGACCCTGGAGCGGACGGGGGTCGCGTCCGTGGATCGGGCCAGCCTGACCGGTGCGGTCTCCTACGACACCCCGTACGCGACGATCCAGCACGAGCGCCTCGACTTCCAGCACGACGGTGGCCGGAAGGCGAAGTACCTGGAAGACCCGTGGGACTCCGAGGCGAAGGTTGGCCTGGAGATTGTGGCCGCGCAGGTCCGGCGGGCCCTCCAATGAGCTGGACCACCACCATCCTCACCGCGATCGCCGAGCAGCTGCACGCCGCGGGCGCCGGCGTCTGGCGGCTGAACGGGCCAACGTACACCGAGGGTGAAACGGCGATTGTGTTCGGCCGCCTCCCCACCGAGCCCGATCGGGCCATCGCCCTCGCCTGCTACGGCGTGGACCAGGACGCCGACGACCCGGTCAACACCGACAGCACGATCGGCGTACAGCTGCGCATCCGTGGCACCAAGGACCCCCGGGTCGTCGACGACATCGCCGACGCCGCGTTCGACGCCTTGCAGGGCTGGCAGAACCCGGCCGCCGGGATCCTCCTGTGCACCCGCCGTATCCAGGCCCCCATGGGGGTCGACGGACTCGACCGGCGGGAGCGGGCCGACTCCTACCGGCTCCTCGTCCACCGCCCCACCAGCAACCGCCCCGGATAGGGAGAGAGATCACACCATGGCCACTCAGAGCCTTCTCGCCAGCGCATGGGCGCTGGAAGTCAACACCGGCACCAGCGGCGCCCCCACATGGACGCGCGTCAAGGGCATGACGTCCTTCAAGGAGACGATCGAGTCGACCGTCGAGGACGACTCCGACTTCGACAGCAACGGGTGGGGGTCCGACCAGGTCACGCAGCGCAAGTGGAAGCTGGAGTGCGAGGGCAAGCGGAAGCGCGACGCCGCCTCCCCGAGCAGCTTCGTCGCCGACCCTGGCCAGCAGGCCATCCTCGACGCCGGAAACTTGGTCGGTGTCGGCTCCAACATCGAGATCCGGTACTACCGGCGCGATGGAGCCCCTGACGCGTGGCAGGGCCTGGTGTCCGTGCAGTACGGCGGTGGCGGCGGACCGACCACCGGCCTGGAGCCCTTCAACTTCACGCTCGGCGGCCAGGGCGCCCGCACCGCGATCACCAACCCCGCAGCGTAAGAAAGGCCCCCTCCTATGCCTCGCTTTCCCGAACTCGACGCCTCCCTGGGCGAGACGCTCGACCTGCCTGTCCCCCTCCCCGCCCGTGGATCCCGCCCGGCCGGGCAGACCAAGGTCTACCAGGTCAAGCCGATGGACGCTGACACCTGGGCGCGCTTCACCGCGCACTTCACCGGCGTACGCGACAGAGCCGCCGCTGCCCAGAGCGACGACGAGGAGATCCTCGACGACCGGTCTGAGGCCGCTTTCCTCCGGCGGTCTCTCGGTGCCGTGTATGACGAGCTGGTGGCCGACGGCGCGGCGTGGCCGCAGATTCGACGGTGTGGCGCGACCGCCCTGAACTGGCACCTGCATGGCGAGGAGCGGGCCATGGAAGTGTGGCAGGGCGGCCTCCCAAAACTGACGTCGACCTCGGAGACGACCGACGAGGAGACCCCGGCGGCGGCCCCATCGACCCCGTCACCGGCATCCGGGAGTGGTACGACCCGGAGCCGCAGGACAGCGGGATCACCTGGGAAGATCTCCTAACCCGTTGGGCCCTGATCGAGGCTGACCTCCACCAGACGTACGGGGTGGATCTGGGCGAGCCTGGCCTGCTCCGTGCCCGGACCGGGGCATGGCTGCGCGTCCGCGTCTTGGGTCTGCTGACTGAGCCGAAGAGCCGCATCTTCCGGGTGTTGCGCGCCGAGCGCGAACCTGGCGCTTCCACACCGCCCTCTACGGCGGAGTTCGACGACGACTGACCTCGAGGGGGTGATCCCTCGTGGCTCTGACCGTCGGCGAGCTCGTCGCTTACGCCCAGCTCGACAAGAGCGACTTCACCAGCGGCACCAGGGCTATCGGCCAGGACCTGTCCAAGCTCCAGTCGAGCACGACGTCCTCCATGGCCAGCATGGAATCCACCGTCGTCCGATCGCTCGACGAGATCGAGCAGGCGATCCGCGACGGGCTCGACCCCACCTCCGCGATCCGCGAGCTCGACCAGCTCGACAAGGCGCTCGACGCCAGTTTCGACGAGATGCTCGACGAAGCCGACCAGTTCGCGGCTGAGCTCGACGCCGCGATCGACGCGGCTTTCGACGAGCTCGACGACGTCGCCCAGCAGGCCGGGAAGCGCGCGGGCGACCAGCTCGTCAACTCCCTGCAGGCCGGGGTCCGGGACGTCGACCGTGTCGGCCGGGAAGCCGGGGAGCAGCTCGTCGACGGCCTCGACGACGGACTGGACGAGGCCCGCCGTGTCGCCCGACGCCGAGGTGAGCAGTCGGGTGAGGAGTTCGGCGACGGCGCCGAGGACTCCGGCCGGCCACGCGTCGCCGCCGCTGGGGACGGCTTCATGTCCACCCTGAAGGGTCTCGGGTGGGCGGCCGCGGGCGCCGTAATCGGTGAGCTGCTGATGAGCGGCTTCACCTCGGCGCTCGACGCGGAGGACGCCAAGGCCAAGCTCGTCGCGCAGCTTGGGGCGACGGGTAAGGAGTCGGAGAAGCTCGGCAAGGCTGCGGGTGAGCTGTATGTGAAGGCGTACGGCGACTCGATGGACGAGGTCGCCGAAGCGCTGGGCGCTGTGGGCAGCACGCTGGTGGATGTCGGCAAGGTCAGCCAGTCCACGCTGCAGAACACCGCGGCGCGGGCGCTCGACCTGTCACGGATCTTCGACATCGACGTCAATCGGAGCGTCGCGAGCGTCGGCATTCTGATCAAGACCGGGATGGCGAAGAACGCCTCCGAGGCCTTCGACCTCATCACCGCCTCCCTGCAGCGGGTCCCGGCCGCGGTCCGCGAGGACCTCCTCGACGCCGCCGACGAGTACAGCGTCTTCTTCAAGGGCCTCGGCATCAACGGCCAGGAGGCTTTCGGCATTCTCGCGAAGGCGGCCGAGGGCGGCACTATCCAATTGGATAAGGCCGGAGATGCGCTGAAAGAATTCCGCATCCGGTCGGTCGACATGTCGGCCTCCAGCGTCGCCGCATACAAGACCCTCGGCCTCAACGCGGAGGACATGTCGAAGAAGATCCTCGCCGGTGGCCCCAGCGCGAAGAAGGCCTTCCAGCAGATCCTCGACGGCATCCTCAGCATTCACGACCCAGTGAAGCGCGAGCAAGTCGCTGTCGCGCTTTTTGGCACGCAATTCGAGGACCTCGGAAACATCGACGCTCTCGCGGCACTCCGCCCGGCGTCGAACGCCTTGGATGATGTCGGAGGTGCCGCCAAGCGGGCCGGAGACGCCCTGCACGACACAGCGTCGAATCGCATCGAGGAATTCAAGCGAGGCATTTCCCAGAACCTGACCAATTTCCTCGGCGGTGAGGTCCTTCCCGCTATTGAGGACTTCGCCGATAAGGTCGGTACCGGATTCGAGTTTTCTGGCGCCCTGCAGAAGGTGCAGGAGTTCGCCTCTCAACTGGGGGAGCTCTGGGACAGCGTCGTCGCGGACGTCCAAGAATGGGTCTCCCAGAATAAGGCCACGATCGACGAATGGGGAGCGAAGCTTCAGGAGGGAATGTCGTCGGTCGGCGAAACCATCAGCGACGCCCTCGCCATTGCGAAGGAGCTGTGGGACGAGTACGGCGACGACGTAATTGCCACTGTCACCTGGCTGGTAGACACTTTCCTTTCGATTTGGAATGGTTTCTGGGGCACGGTAAGCGGGGCGATAAAAATTGCCAAAGGCCTTCTCACCGGGGACATGGAGGAGGTGAAAGAGGGCCTCCGCAAAATCTGGGATTCCCTATGGCAGATGGCGGAGGATCAGGTAAAGCGCAGCATAGCCGCTATCAAGTCGTCCGCTTCGAAGGGGTGGGAGGACCTGCGCTCGGACACAGTCGCCGTGTGGAACAGAATGACCAAGGCCATTAACGATGGCGTGCAGGACGCCATCAAGTACGTGCAGGGCCTCCCCAAGAAGATAAACACAGTTTTCGCGAATGTCGGGAATTGGCTTCTCCAGGCCGGACGCGACCTGATCAACGGCATGATCAACGGAATCCGGGCGAAAGCCGGGGAGCTTGCGGATTCCGCGAGAAACGTTGTGAATTCAGCGGTCACGGCTGCGAAGAATGCGCTCGGAATCCACTCGCCGTCCAAGGTTTTCGAGGAAATCGGCAAGTGGACGGTCCAGGGTCTTGTCGTCGGTCTGACCAAAGAGGGTACGAACGCGGCCTCGACCGTCGAGAAGATGGTCGAGGACATCAAGAAGGCCTTCAAGGGTCGCCCGGACGTGGTGGACGGCCTGCTCGACTTCGTGAAGGGCGGCAATGACTCGCTCGCGGCCCTGGCGAAGCAGCGCGAGGAGCTCGTCGCGAAGCTGGCGGCGGCGAAGGAGTACGCGAAGACCGTCGCCGGGTCGGCTGAGGAATGGGCGTCGATCACCGGCCTGAAAGCCGAGGACATCACCGGGGCCGGGGACATGGCGTCCCAGCTGCAAAGCAAGGCGTCCGCGATAAACTCCTTCGCCAACGACATTCAGAAATTGGCGAAACAGGGCCTAAATAAAAAAGTCCTGCAGGACATCATTGACGCGGGCGTGGAAAAGGGTGCGTCTTTCGCTGAGATGCTGGTCGGCAGCGACGGCTCCGAAATTAAGGCGCTGAATAAGGCTCAGGCCGCCGTGGACAAGGCGTCCAAGAAGCTTGGTAAATCGTCGGCTGACGCCCTGTATGACGTCGGCAAGAAGTCGGGCGAAGGCTATTTGAAGGGCTTGCAGGATTCCCTGAAGAAGCTCGACGCGGAAATGGCGAAAATCGCCAAGGCGCTCGTCTCGGCCATCAAGAAGGAATTGAAAATCAAGTCGCCCAGCCAGGTGATGGCGGAGATCGGCGGCTACACGGTCGACGGCCTCATCCAGGGCATCCAGGCCCGGGAAGGGGCGGCCACGGAGACGCTCACCGCGCTGGTCACCAAGGCCGTGGCCGGCGCCTCCGCAGCTTCCACGCTGGGCGGGGACTCCGTGGCGAAGGCCGCGAAGGCGTCGACGACGAAGATCCCGATCGCGGGTGCGGTGGCCGGATCCAACGCGGGCGACTACGCGGTCGGCAAGGAGGCCGGGGGCGAGACCGGCACCTACGGCAACGGCAAGGGCGTGACGATCAACATGCACGACACCGTGGTCCGCGAGGACGCCGACATCAACCGGATCGGCGACCGGGTCGGCTTCGACTTCCTCAAGCGCGGCAACATCTGAGACCCCCAAGGAGGTTCGGCGTGGCCGGACTACAGGCGTACACCCCCGCCGACCTGGCTCGGCTCCGGTCCGTGCAGGCCCGCCCCCGAGGGTGGTCGCACCGGGTGAAACCCCGGGTGACCGAGTACCGGGACACCCAGACCGGGCACTGGATCAAGGTCATCCGCGACGAGCTCGGCAACCGAGTGAGGATGCGGTGGGCGGGCCAGGACGCCCACGTCATCCTCCCCCACATCCACATCAACCCGTGGACCGGTCTGGTCCGTGAGGAGCGCGACTGATGGCGAAACGCATTGTGAGGCGCGGCTCACAACAGCTCCGCGCCGAACTGGAACTGCTCGAGGAGCTGGAGCCCATCAGCGACGAGCACCAGGAGGCGAAGGCCGCCTATGAGGCTGCCCTCGCCTCCGGCGACCGGGAGACGATCCAGGCGGCGAAGGAGCGCAAGCAGGCCGCCTCGAACCACCTGAACGAGACGAGGACGTGGCTCAGGCGGGAAAAGGAGATCACGAAGCTCGGCGCGACGATCGTCGCGATCGAGCAGCGGCTCGTCGGGCCGATCCTCGACCAGGACGGCGAGGAAGACGCAGCCCAGCGCGCCGAACTGGAGACGGCGTTGGGGCAGGCGCGCGCCCAGCTGGAGCGTGCGCAGACCGAGGCGGCCGTGGTCCGGCGGGAGCTAGCCGCGCTGACGGGGACGGAGGCCTGACATGGCGAGTGGCATCTACCTCCCCACGATGGAGGACATCTTCGACACCACCCAGCTGGCGCTGGACTGGGACGCGGAGACGCACAAGTGGGCTCTTTACACGGTGTCGCGGGCGCCTGACTACAACGCGAACACTGGGTACTCCAGCACGAACGAGATCAGCGGCACCGGATACACGGCCGCCGGGAAGGTCGTCACGGGCACGGCTTTCTCCCGTCCTGGCGCCGGGGTCAGCAAGTACTCGACGGACGCCGTCCAGTGGGCGTCCTCCACCCTGTCGGGTGTGAGGCACGTCGACATGTACGCCGACGCCCTCGCCGGGGATCCGCTGATGATCGGCATCGACCTCGGCACCTCCTACAACACCAGCGACGGGACCCTGCTCATCACCCCGCACTCCAGCGGGTTGATGACCGTCGACTGGACCCCATAACCCCGCTGTCCCTGCCCGCCCCTCAACTCCCCTGAAGGAGGTGACGGGTGGCCACCGACTTCGGGTCTGCGTCCAGCGCCGTCAGCGCCAACGCGTCCTTCACCGTCCCCGCCCCGACCGGCACCGCAGCGAACGAGGTGCTGGTCGCGTTCGTGTACCGGACCAGTAACGGCACCATCAGCTTGAGCGGCGGCACGACGTGGAACGTCCTGTCTGGCGGCCTCAGCAGTACCAAGTATTTGCTGGCGTGGAAGTACACCGGGGGGAGCGAGCCTGCCTCCTACACGGTGACGTTGAACGCTGCCGACAGCACTCACATCTCTATCATCCGGTCGCCCGGAGGCCCGAACTCGACCCCCGTTTTCGCGGTCAACCCGAGCGCTGGGGACAGCACCAGCATTGTCACGCCGTCCGTCACTCCCACCACCGCCAACGACCTGCTGATCCGTTTCGCCGCAGGTCTCGGTGGCGGGTCTGGCACCACCTGGACGCCCCCCGCCAGCCACACGGAGCGGACAGACCAGCAGCAAGCATCGGACGCCACTGGCACCTCGGCGACGCGGCTGCTGGCGAGCGGGGCTGCCACCGGAACCGCGGCGTTCACGGCGTCGATCGGGGTTTTCACTGCGGTCGGCATGACGGTGGCCATCGCTGGGTCGATCAGTGCGAGCGCCACCCCCGACCCCGTCGCCGCGACCACCTCGGTCCCGGCTCCGACGGTGTCGACGGGCGCGGGTGCTCACCCGGCTCCGGTCGCCGTCACCACGGCGGTCCCTGCCCCGTCCGTGTCCTCGGGGGTGGGCGCCCATCCGGACCCGGTCACGGTCACCGCCTCGGTCCCGACGCCGAACGTCAGCACCGAGCCGACGGAGCTCGTCTACCCCGACCCCGTCACCGCCACCACGGCGGTCCCTGCTCCGGCAGTCTCCGCAGGCGCCAGCACCACCCTCACCACCGCCACCGCGACCACGACGGTCCCGGCCCCGACGGTGCGGGTGGACGCTGACGTCATCATGGGCGTCGTCGCCGTCCAGGCCACGGTCCCGTCGCCGGTCGTGGACGTGCCGATCCTGCCGGGCGACAAGGTCACGAGGGCGGGTCAGGCTGAGTGGCAGGGATTCCTGCTCGGGTCCGGCACGCCGTACTCGTGGCAGGAGCTGACCGGGTGGCGCACCCTGCCGCCTGTCATCTCCGGCTCCGTTGACCAACCGCTCGGGCACGGGTCGTATGACGGTCAGCCGTACCTCGGCGAGCGCACCGTCACCTGGGTGACGCTCATCAAGGCTCCGAGGTCGCAGATCGCGGGGGCGATCCGGGATCTGGAGATGGCCGTCAGCGTCTCCCCATCTGAGGACCCCGGCTCGCTCGTCATCTGGGATCTAGACGGTGCTGAGCCGTACCTGGTGCACGGTCATGCCACTCAGCGCGAGCCGGGCCCCATCACCCGGCAGGCCCGGCTCGGCCTGTCCCGGGGTGTCCTCCAGTGGGTGTGCTCGGACCCGCGCCGGTACAGCGTGGTCCGGTACAGCGCTGTCATCCCGAAGGATGCCGAGACGGCCGTGCTGAACAACGGCAACGCCGACTCGCCAGAGATCTTGAGAATTCCGGGGCCTGCGACGACACCGCAGATCGAAAACCTCACGCTCGACCGCGTGGTCGGTTTCGACATCACGGTGCCCGACGGGCACCTGCTGGAGATCGACACGAAGCACGGGACCGTCGTCCTCGACGGGGACGACAAGCTCTCCACCCTCATCGAAGGCTCCACCTCGGTCAAGGACTTCGTGCTCGGCCCCGGCCCCAACACCTTGCTTTACACGACCGCGTCCGGCGGTACGGCCGGACTCGCCGTCCTCTGGCGCCACGCCATCGCCTGACCTCAAGGAGGTGTCGTGTCCGCCGACCCCCGGTCCATGCGTGTCACCGAGATCTACGGTCCGTACGACCTGGCCGACGCCCCCACCGGCATCCAAGCCGGGGACCTGCTCGTCGCCATCATCACCGTGTACGGGTCAGACGAGGCGCCGTCCATCACGGGCGGCACCCCGTGGAATCTGCAAGACGACCAGGCTGAGTATCCGCTGCACACGTACGTCTTCACGCAGGCGGCAGGTCCCACCAACCCTTCGTCCTACCAGATCACCCTGGAGGACAGCACCGAGGCGACGTGCACAATCCTGCACATGCGCGGCGCCACCCCCGCAGGCATGCTCCTGGTCTCGGATTCCTGGAGCCAGACAAGCACGTTCTTCGGAGTGTGGTGTCCGGACGCCTCCCCCGGAGCCGCCGGCGGGGCGGAGGTTCGGTATGCCGCCGGGTGTTCGGTGTTTCCTCCTGCCCCGTCGTGGTCAGGCGGCGCCGGGTACCTGACACGGCAGGCCGACGCGGTTTTCATGTCGTCGTGGTGCGGCGCCCGCACCATGCTGTCCAGCGCCTCCCTGCCGGAGATGCAGGTCGACCCGTCGAAGAGCGTGACGGCCTGGGTAACGTACACGCTGGTAATCCAGGCCGGGGCGATCGTGCCGGAGACCCCGCCGCCCCCGGCGTTCACTCCGGGCAGGGGGTCTGCGCTCTACAGGTATACGGCGCACGACTTCCTGACTGGCGAGTACCGCGATGACCTGTACCCGCAGGGCGTGACGTACGACAAGAGGATCAGCGAGGCGGGCGCTTTCTCTGGGACGCTGCCGGTCCCCAACGCCCGGGTCGCCCAGGCCGTGCGGCGCGTCATCCCCCTCACCCGCTCCGACCTCACCACGGGTCCGGGCCGGATCGAAATCAGGATCTGGCGCGACGGAGTCTTGGCCGGCCGATACTGGCTGCACGGGGCCCGGATCTCACGGGGGCGGGACGGGAAGGTCTCCGTGCAGCTGCGCGCCAGCACCTTGGACTCGTACTTCTTCTCCGTCCGCGTCCGCACGACCCTCACCTACTCGGGCAACCAGATCGCCAACGCCCGCTCCCTGCTCACGCACGCTCAGGCGCAGCCCGGAGCCAACATCGACTTGCAGCTGCAGGGCGGCACGGGCGGTGGATCCCGGCCTCTGGAGGTGAAGCCGGACTCCGGGACGTCGTACGGCCGCGCCGTCCAGGAGTACGCCAAGACCAGCGACGGGTTCGAGTACACCCTCACCGAGGAGGTCGGGCCGGACGGAGTCACGTCGACCTGGGTCTGGGGCGCCCCGAAGATCGTCAGCAACACGGTGCACGTGTTCACCGAGAGCCCGCACGGCGGCGAGATTGACCAGTGGTCGATCGACATCGACGCCCTCCGAGGCGGTACCGACTGGGACGTACGCGGCGGCACCCCTGAGGGGGACGCGACGGAGGACCGCACCCCGGTCTACTCGACGACGAAGACGACGCCGCACCGTGCGGCGGGGTGGCCGCGCATCGACCACCTGGTGGACCACCCCACCCAGAGCACCGACGTCGGCACGCTGAACGCGTACGCGGACTACTGGGCGGCGAGGGCGGGCGGCGCCGTATGGGTGCGGTCCGTGACCGTCATCCTCGGCCGCCACTCCTCCCTGACCATGAACTCGCTGGGCGACCTCGCCCGGCAGGTCATGACCAACGTCTGGCACGAACGCGTCGACGGGGGCGCCGGGTACGACGCGTCGGAGCGCATCATCGGCATCGCCGTCACCCCGTCCGAGAAGGGCATCGGCAAGGACATCGTGCAGCTCATCCTGGAAAGCGAGGCCACATGACAGACCTGTACGGCACGGACCTGTCCCGCATCATCCAGGACCTGCTGAAGCGCATCGAGCGCCTGGAGGCCGCCCAGCGGTCCGGCCCGGGCCTGACGGTCGGGAAGGCCAGCGGGCCTTTCAACTTGCCGACGGGCAGCGCGTCCACGCCGGGGAGCGGCGCCAACCTCATCTTCGACGGGTCGATGGTGAGGGCCGTGGACTCCTCAGGTACTTCCCGGCCCCTCGGAATCGTCCAGACGACCACACCGCAGTACCCGACTTCCTTCACCAGCCCGGCGTCGATCGGCAGCGCACCCACCGCAGCGAACTACAACGCGTTGCGAGCGGACGCGGCCATGTTGCAGGTCTGCCTCCGGGACGTGATCAACAAGGGTGCTGTGATCCCTCTGTGGCCGTCCCCCTGAGCCGGGAAGGCGCCCGTGTGGAGGGTGCGCTTCCGAGGGATGCGCGGGCGCCTTCCCACCCCCGGTGACAGATCTGTCATCGACATTTCACACCGTCTGACCTGGCGAAATACCTTCCCGGGGCCATCTCCGATGACAGATGACAGTTCCTCTCCTGTTATCGCCTTACGTGCGCGCGCACGCGTACGCGTGAGGGGGGAACGCGGCGGAACCTGTCATCCGTCACGGCCACCCTGGCATCCGCGCGTTCCTGCACGTCAACCCGCCTACCACCGTTGTGACGGATCCGTGCGACCCGTCATCCCCTCTGAACGGAGCCCACCGAGTGACCGAGATCCTTGCCGTCTGCGCAGCCCTGGCCATCCTGGCCGGGGGCGCGACCGTCGTCGTGCGGCTCCTGGCCGTCATCAAGCGGCTGCACGACTGGCTGGACGACTGGCAAGGGGAGCCCGCCAGGCCCGGGGTTCCGGCCAGGCCGGGCGTGATGGCGCGCCTGGAGGCGATCGAGGCACGCACCGAGACGATCGAGGCACGCGTCGAGGTGGTCGACGCTCAGCTTCGGCCGAACGGCGGCTCCTCGGCGCGCGACGCGGTGGATCGGGTCGAGCGGACCGTCCGGCAGATCGAGCACGCCCTCACCACCCCCGACTTCCCTCCGGAGGTATGACCATGGCCAGGATGCCCGGCGCGCAGTGGCGCCCGATCCCCATCAACTACACCCGGCACGGCCAGGTCGAGGTGCGTGGCGTGGTGCTGCACATCATGGCCGGAACCCTCAGCGGCACCGACAGCTGGTTCCGGAACCCTGCCGCGGACGCGTCGAGCCACTTCGGCACCAGCCGGGCGGGCGAGCTCCGCCAGTGGGTCGACACCCGGGATCGGGCGTGGGCGCAAGGCGCTGGCAACCGGTCATGGATCTCGGTCGAGAACGAGGGCCGCGGCGGGGACGTCCTCACCGACGAGCAGCTCGACGCGTGCGCCCGCATCCTCGCCTGGGCCCATCAGGAGCACGGCGTCCCACTCCAGGTGGCCACCACCCCGGACGGCCGGGGTCTCGGCCATCACGGGATGGGTGGTGCGGCGTGGGGCGGCCACCTGGCCTGTCCCGGCGCGCGAATCGTCGCGCAGAAGCGAGAGATCATCGCCCGCGCGAAGCGGCTCCTCGCCGGGCAGGAGGACGGGCCGCCGCCGTGGCCGGGCCGCCTCCTCAAGTACGTCACCGGGGCGCCGCTCATATCCGGCCAGGATGTCCGCACCTGGCAGGCCGCGCTCACCCGAGCGAACTTCCCGGTGCGGATCGACGGCTACTACGGCGCGAAGAGCCGCGCGGCGACGCGCGCGTTCCAACGGACCCACCGCCTGGTCGACGACGGCATCGTCGGCCCGGCGACGTGGCGGGCCGGTGTCCGGTAACTCACCCCGCCCCTGGCCGTCACCGCGGCGGCCATGACCTCCCACGGAGGAACACTGTGAACGACCTCATCTTGTCCTGGATTCGTACCGCGGTCCCGGCCGCCGTAGGGTCCCTCATCGCGTGGCTCGCCACCAAGGGCCTCACCCTCGACCCGGCGGAGGCGACCGGCCTGATCCTGGCCGTCGGCGGTGCGTGCGTCACCCTCTACCAGGTGGTGGTGTCCACTCTGCAGCGGCGTTGGCCGATCATCGGCGTCCTGCTCGGATCCACGAAGCTGCCGACCTACCAGGCGACCGCGCGAGGCACGCACTCGGATCGGCCCCTGCACACCCTGTAGCCGTTTCGGCTCCGTAGGCGTACCGTGGCCTCACCCGTGGCGAAGGGTGGGACGCGAGCCCCCGCTCGTCCTCCATGTGAGGGCGAGCGGGGGCTTTTTTCGTCATGCTGGACGCCATGAAAATGACAGACGTGCGGCTGATCGGCGGCCCGCTGGACGGTGGCCTTCTACCCGGCCAGGAGATCGATGATGATCCTGGCGCCTATCTGGTCGTGCCCGGGTGGGTGTCCCGGGCCGTGTATGAGCCGCTTCCGGATGGGGATCGGGCGGTGTGGTACTACCGGGGCGATGTCGCCTGACCGCCTTTCTGTTCCAGGATCATGAGCACCTCCTCCACCGGATCGATCGAGGTGTGATCCACCTTGGCCAGCGGGGTGAGCGGCAGCATGGCCCCGTACTTCGCGCTGAGACCGGCCACCCACGCGTCCACGACTTCCTGGCTGCCCGTATTGATCCAGGCGGGAATCGTCACCTCCCGCAGCTGCGGGTGCTGTTCCAGGATCGGCCCGGCGGATTCCTTCGCGACCCGGCCCAGCTGTACGTTCGACAGCGCCTCACCTGCCATGAAGCTGAGCAGGGGGCTGAGTTCGCTGATGGCCGGGACCAGCTGACAGTTCGTGGTGACGGTCAGGATGTGCGCGAGCGGGAATTCACGCGTTTCGTCATTCGTGGACATAGCGCCTCCCAGGGAAAGGGAAAGAGGGGAAGCCGCGATTGATCGGCCGCGACTGAGTGTGCCTTCTTCTTCTGACCCGCGCATTTCATTCGGCGCTTTTTTAGGTTTTTGTCACGTTTCGCGCGGGCCCTTCGTGGCTTCCCGCGCGTCCGTCTTGACTCGGCGCCTCCTCAGGCAGACGATCACAGCGGTGATCGAGAAATTTCCAGCAACTGGAGGGCATCCATGCGTCTGCGGTTTCTTGGTACGAACAGCGAGCAAGGCACCTGCCCGGCCGTCTACGCGACGGACCGCGACACCTTCGTCGTCCAGGGGCGGATCGTCGATGACCCCAGCGCGTTGGGGGACGTGGTGAACCTGGGCGCCGACGAGACGCTCGTCGAGATCCCCCGGGAGCTCGTCCAGTTCTTCGACAAGAGGTGACCATGCTGTCTGAGGCCGAACTCGGCGCCCTCCTGGCCGGGTTCACCCGGGAGGCGTTTCGGTTCGAGCTGCGCGACCGCTACAACAGCACGGTGGGCCGGGAGCCGTACCGGAAGTGGGAGGCCGGGGAGGCGGACGACTACGCGTGGCACCAGGGGTGGCTGGAGAAGGTCCGTGCAGACCGGGCCGCGGGGAAATCCTGGCGGCGGGTGCGGATCGTGTCCGTCCCGGTGTCGGACTACACCCGGTACGGCATCCACATCGGCCGGCTGAACGTTCAGGCCGGGGAGGACATCCGGTACCTCGACCGGGCGGCCGCCGAGCAACTCGGCGTGAAGCCGTACGACGCGTGGCTCCTCGACGAAACCCAGCTCATAAGGCTGCACTTCCACGCCACCGACGACACGTTCACCGGGGCCGAGCTCGTCACCGATCCCGAGGTCGTCGGCCGGCACCTGGCGTGGCGGGACCTGGCCTGGCAGCACGCCCAGCCGCTCGACGAGTTCGCCGCGACCCTGTGACCCCTCCGCTCCTCGGCAAGCAAGCCCTGCAGGCCCTCGGGATCCGTCTGCGTGACATCCGGCGGGACGCGGGCCTGACCGGTCGTCAGCTTGCCGAGGCGTGTGGGTGGGGGCCGTCGAAGGTCTCGAAGCTGGAGCATGGGAAGCAGGTCCCGGCCGAGGCGGACGTGCGGGACTGGTGCATCGCCTGCCGGGCGCCCAGCGAGATTCCCGACCTGGTGGCTGCGCTCCGGCAGCTCGACGCGCAGTACGTGGACTGGCGTCGGACGCTGAGCACCGGGACGAAGCGGCGCCAGCAGGCCAACATCAGCGCCTACGAACGAACCGTCCTGTTCCGGGTGTGGGAGCCCGCGGTCGTCCCCGGGCTGTTGCAGACGGCCGATTATGCCCGCGAGATCCTGGCCACCGTCATCGACTTCCACGGGATCCCGGACGATGTCGAGGCTGGGGTCCAGGCCCGGATGGACGCGCAGCGTGTCCTCACGCACGGGGACCGCCGGTTCCTGCTGCTGATCGGTGAGACCGCGCTGCACACCAGGGTCGGGGACGTTGAGGTGATGCGCGCGCAGTTGGCCCGGTTGGTGGAGGCGGCCCGGATGCCGCGCGTCAGCCTCGGCGTGCTGCCGTTGGCCGCGCCGTACACGGTGCCGAGGAACAACGGGTTCACCATCTACGACGGCCGGTCGGTCACGGTGGCGACGTACACGGCCGAGCTTGCGCTGCAGCAGCGCCACGAGGTGGCCGTGTACGAGAAGGCGTTCGACCGGCTCACGGCCCTGGCGGTGTACGGCGCGAAGGCCCGGGAGGTGATCGCCCGCGCTGTTGCTGATCTTGAAGAAATCTGAAGCAACATCCTTCAGGCTGGGATCCGTGCAGCCGTAGCGTCCTGACCATGGGCGATGACCTCCAGCACCCCCACACCCCACGGCGACGACACCGTACCCGCGACCTCCCGGAGCCCCCGGCCCCGACCGACCAGCGGTGGCCGGCCATCCACGCCCCATGGGGGATCGTGACCATGTGGCCCATCCCCGCCTCCCCCGGGTCCGTGCCGGGTGAGCCCCGATGAGCCGGGGCGACGACCAGAAAAGACGGCGGCTCCTGCTCGGCCCGTACGACCCGGCGAACTCCTACCGGGCCCGCGTCGACCCGGAGACCGCCCACAACGCGAAGGACTGTGAGCACTGCGGTCAGCGCATCGCCCGCATCACCTCGGCGTGGGGTGACCTGTGGGCGACCAAGGGCGGCTACAGCACGTGCTCGCAGTCGTCGGACACCTTTCACAAGCCCGCGTCCGACTGACCCACTCAGACCCCCGGTTTCCTGTCGTCGCTTGCCAGGAGCCGGGCCCGGCGCCCCGGGCTCTTCTGGAGGGGAGACCCCTGCGGGCGCCTCATGCGGCCCCCCGTGCAGGTGATGCTGCATGGGGGGTCGCACCTTTTTGCGCCTGAGTTAAGTGCGGAAAGACCGCTTAACTTTTTCGCGCATAGGTGGAAGACGACCAGGTGATACGATGCGCAGCGCATAGGTGGGTTGCACGTAAGACCAGGTTAAGAGGATGATCGGAGCCCCCTCCCTTCTCTCACGCCCCCTTTATCCGCCGTGCTCAGAGGCGGTCGGCCGGAGGAAAGATCATGGAAAAACACATCCGGATCGGGCGCGTACAGGTGACCGATCGAGTAACAGGCCGCCCAGCCTTAACCCTCTTTGTTGTCTTTCCGGCCGTCAGGAAGGCTCCCGGCGGCCGGAACGTGATCGAGCCCGGCCCGGCCCGCGTCCCGGACGATCGCATCGGCCCGCCCCGGATGAGACCTCCGGGGCGGGCCGGGAACCGTCGGCCGGCTCCTGGAGACGCGTCCCGGAAGCCGGTGCCCGTGTGAGGGGCCCGTCGTCCTAGGCGTCCGCCGAAGGCGCCTGCCGGTGAAGTCGATGCCGCTCCACGCCCTCCGCCACGAGAGCCACCAGCACCGCCACATCGGGGATCGTTCTGACCTGGCGGGAGATGGCCGGTCTGCCGAAGCCGGTCCAGATACGTAATCGCACTCGTGCGCGTTCGAGGCCGGTGATCTCCGACCAGCGCACGAGCCGGTCGCCGTCGCGCACGCCCTCGGCGGTGACAGTGATCGGACCGAAGGTCGAGCTGCCCGTTTCGGCGATTTCCGTCACCCTGCGCGGATAGCCGATCTCCAGCATGTAGTGCTCGATGGCCGCCGTGAGCTCCTCATCCCGGGCGTAGGGAGGTCTGGCCAGGTTCAGCTTCCCGCCGTTCTTCAGCGTCAGGATGCACCGCTCGACGTCCTGGGAACCGCCGCGTTGGTAGACCCGGGTCGTCCACTTCCGTACGTAGGCCACGTCCTCCCAGACGATCAGACGCTTCAGGACGGCGTCCCCCGTCGTGAGCAGCAGCCCGTTGGAGCACAGGTACAACCGCCTGCGGGCCTTCAGCCAGAGGGGCGGGACGCAGAGCAGGGCCAGCCCGAGGGCCACGGCGCCCATCGCCCTCCCGACGTCGTCACCGATCAGAATCCCCGGTGCTCCGAGGAGCGTAAGAACGACGACAATTCCCGCTTCCGCCAGGACCGACTGGCGGAAACAGTCAACAATCTCGCCCAGCCCGGTCTCATCGACGATCTCGATGATTTTCGGCGGGTAATCCGGCACCAGAATTCTCCTCCCAAAATCATGCCATCGACACTTCTCCTTCTATTTGGCCACGAATTCACTGAGTTCGCGTGGCCGGGAGAAAGAAAACGATGCCATCCCTGTGGCCTCGGCGCCCAGGTGCCGTTCGCCGCCCACTCGGACGAGAACGAAAATCCAATTGGCCGAACAGGGGGAGTCGCGGGAACGACGAATCCGTGAACGACACGGGCCCGGATTCCTTTACGGACGCCCAACCGTCATTGACGAAGACCAGCGGAAATGGCCGGCCATTTCCCGCGCTCTCCTGCCGACGGCCCCGGAGAGGCCCGGTCACGAGATGTTCCGGACCGGCCGCAAACGCGACGCCGGGCACCGCGATCGGTGCCCGGCGTCATGTCCGCACCGCCTCGCCGCTCGCCGTACCGGTCCCCGGACGGCCGCGGCGCGGGCGGATGGTCGTCGTGTTACTTCGGCAGTTTGGCCCGGTGCTCGGGGCACAGCAGGACGACGGCCGCGCCCGCGATGTAACCGGACGTCTCGGCGCCGAACTCGTCGGTGACCGGGCTGCTCAGCGTGACCTGGATGAGGTTCTTGCCGGTGTCGAGCGCACCGCAGACGTCCTTGCCGAGCTGCACCAGCCTGCTGGAGGCGACGCCGCTCAGCTCCTTGCGCTGCCGCACGGTCTTCAGGAACAGGTCCTCCTTCTCGTCCTGGGAGAAGGAGAAGGAGGAGGACGCGGTCGGGGTCGGCTCGCCCTCGTCGGGGTCGTCGGAGGAGGACTCGTCCGTGGAGTCGGGGGACGGCTCGTCCGTGGACAGGGACGACTTGGTCGGCCTGGGGGTCTCGGGGGCGTTCGTGACCAGCGCGACCGAGGAGCCGCTGTTCCGGTTGAAGAGGTAGACCGCGCCACCGGCCGCGACGATCAGGACCGCCACCACGGCGACCACGGCGATCACGACCCCCTTGCCGCCGCCCCCCGAGGGCGGCGGGGGCGGGCCCGGCTGCCAGCCGGGAGGAGGTCCCATGGGAGGAGGCTGCTGCCAGCCCTGCTGCGGCCCCTGCTGGGGGTACGGCGCCGTCGGCTGCTGGCCGTACGGTGAGCCCTGCTGCGGCCCCTGCTGGTAGGGGCCCTGCTGCGGCTGGTACGGCGGTTGGGGCGGCGCCGGCGGCCACTGCTGGGGCCCACCCTGCGGATACGGCTGGGGCCCGTCCTGTGGATACGGCTGCTGCGGAGGATGCACGTGCGCACCATACGGCGTACCTCTGACATTTCGCCGGAGAATGCCCGGGAATACCGGCGATAGATGCACAAAAGAGACAGCCGCCGGGGACGGTCAGAAGGTGAAGCCCTCGCCGGTCCTTCCCGGTCCGTGCGCCCTGTCCAGCTCGGCGCCCAGGCCGGGCACGAGACGTTCGAGGACCTCGTGCCACTCACGGTGGCGGCCCGGGTGTTCCACCAGCGCGCCGCATGTCCTGCAGGCAGGGGGCTGGGATTGCGTCATGTCGAGATCCCTCCGGGTAGACGTCCGGCACCTCGGACCCGTCACCTGCCCCGGCAGAGCGATCCGGAACCGTGTCCCGCCGATCGTCCGCGCCGTGCCGTACGGCGTCGCAACCGTGAGCTCAAGGGCCGCAGAGGTCACAGCGCCTTCAAGCCCTCAGAGGTCGACGTCCCGGGAGGCGAGCGCGCCGAGCGGCACCTCACCGGCCGGGGTCACCACGACCTTCCTGCCCGGCTCCTCGTATCCGTGCTCGGTCAGCCACATCAGGATGCCGATCCCCAGGTCGTCGAAGGTGACCGGGGAGTCCGGCGAGAAGATGTCCTCCCCCTTCTCCCCGGCGTCCCCCTCGACGATCGACAGGGTGTACGTGGTCATGGCGTCCCCCGCTGCAGTTTCGTTCCTACCGGGGTCCATACCCAGGCGGGAGCCCGTGGGCTCCCGCCTTCACCCGGGTCAGTTGGCGGGGATGACCGCCCCCTTGTAGGTCTGCTCGATGAACTGCTTCACCTCGGGACCGGCCAGCAGCTTGGCGAGCTTGACCACCTGCGGGTCCTGCTCGTGTCCCTCGGCGACCACCAGGCCGTTGACGTAGGGGTTGTCCTGGGCCTTCTCCAGCACCAGCGCGTTCTGCGCGGGGTTGAGGCCCGCCTCAAGGGCGTAGTTGCCGTTGATGACGGCGGCGTCCACGTCCTCAAGGGAGCGGGGCAGCTGCGCGGCCTCGAGCGGCTGGAACTTCAGGCTCTTGGGGTTGCCGGTGACGTCGCGCTCCGTCGCGGCGGTGCCCGCCCCCTCCTTGAGGGTGATCACGCCGTTGTCGGCGAGCAGCTTCAGCGCCCGGCCGAGGTTGGTCGCGTCGTTGGGCACGGCCACGGTCCCGTTCTGCGGCAGGTCACCAAGCTTGGTGATCTTCTTGGAGTAGAGGCCGAGCGGCTCCAGGTGGACCGGCTGCAGGAAGACCAGCTTGGTGCCCTTGGAGGCGTTGAAGTCGTCCAGGTAGGGCTTGTGCTGGAAGAAGTTGGCGCCGAGCCGCCCCTCGCTGAGCTGCACGTTCGGCTGGACGTAGTCGGTGAACTCGACGATCTCCAGGTTCAGGCCCTCCTTCGCGGCGAGCTTGTCCTTGACGAACTTCAGGATCTGCGCGTGCGGGACGGGGCTGGCGCCGACCTTGAGCACCTCGGCCGCGGGACTGGACGGATCCTTGGCCCCGGCGGCTCCGGCGTCCGCGGCGGGCCCGGAGGAGCCGCAGGCCGCCAGCGAGACGACCAGGGCCGTGACGGCGGAGGCGATTCCTATGAATTTACGCATTGTGCGCTCCTTTTGGGTGTGGAAAACCAGGGCTCCCGCTTGTGACGGGGTCCCGGGGGGAGTGGAGGGATCAGCCGCGTTGCAGGCGGCGGGCGACGGTGTCGCCCAGGGTCTGCACGAGCTGGACGATGACGACCAGCACCACGACGGTGACCACCATGAGGGTGGTCTCGAAACGCTGGTAGCCGTAGCGGATCGCCAGGTCGCCGAGCCCGCCGCCGCCGATCGCCCCGGCCATCGCCGAGTAGGAGATCAGCGCGACCACGGTCACCGTGAGCCCCGCGACCAGGCCCGGCATCGCCTCGGGGAGCAGGACCTTGCCGATGATCGTCGTACGGCTGGCGCCCATCGCGTGGGCCGCCTGCACCTTGTCGGAGCCCACCTCACGCAGCGAGGTCTCCACCAGCCTGGCGAAGAACGGCGCCGCGCCCAGGGTGAGGGGGACGACGGTCGCGGCGGTGCCGATGGTCGTGCCCACGATCATCCGGGTCAGCGGGATCACCGCGATCATCAGGATGATGAACGGCAGTGAGCGCCCGACGTTGACGACCAGCGCGAGCACGCGGTTCAGCGGCCAGGAGGGGAACAGCCCGCCTCGGTCGGTGACGACGAGGGCGACGCCGAGCGGCAGGCCGAGCAGCGCGGTGAACAGGGTCGACCACAGGACCATCTGGACGGTCTGCCAGGTGTTCTCCCACAGCAGGGGCGCCATCTCATCCCAGGTCATGCCTTCTCCTCCAGCGTTACGGGCGCGTTCACCGGGCTCTCCTCGACCAGCAGGCCGCGACCGGTCAGGTAGGCGAGGGCCTCGGCGCGCTGGGCGCCGCCCAGGCGCAGGCGCAGGCGCCCCGTGGACAGCCCGGCGACCTTCTCCAGCGCTCCGCCGAGGATGTTGACGTCGACGTCGAACGTGCGCGCCACCTGGGAGACCACGGGCTCGTCGGCCTGCCCGGTGAAGGTGATCGTGACGTCGCCCGGCTCCGCGGGGGGCAGGGGGAACAGTTCGGCGGCGAGCCTGGACCCCGGCGTGGCCAGCAGTTCGGGGATGGTCCCCGACTCCTCGATCCTGCCGTGGCGCATGATGGCGGCCGAGTCGCAGATCGTCTTGACGACGTTCATCTCGTGGGTGATCAGCAGGATCGTCAGGCCGAGCTCCCGGTTGAGGCTCTTGAGCAGGGCCAGGATCGACTGGGTCGTGCCCGGGTCGAGCGCGGAGGTCGCCTCGTCGGACAGCAGCACGGCGGGGTTGCCCGCCAGTGCCCTGGCGATGCCGACGCGCTGTTTCTGGCCGCCGGAGAGCTGGGCGGGGTGGGCCTTCGCCTTGTCCGCGAGCCCGACCAGTTCGAGCAGCTCGGTCACCCGCCTGGCGCGTTCGGCCCTGCCAGTGCCCATGACCTCTAGGGGGAAGGCCACGTTGCCCGCGACCGTGCGGGAGGACAGCAGAGCGAAGTGCTGGTGGACCATGCCGATCCGCTGCCTGGCCCGGCGCAGCCGGGCCTCCCCGAGCGCGGTCAGCTCCTGTCCCGCCACGGTCACGGTGCCCTCTGTCGGGCGTTCGAGGAGGTTGACGCAGCGCAGCAGGGTGCTCTTGCCCGCTCCGCTCTGGCCGAGCACGCCGAAGATCTCGCCCTCGCGGACGTGGAGGTCGACGCGCTCCACGGCGGTCACCTCACGGCCCCGGTCACGGTAGACCTTGCGCAGGCCTGACACATCAATCACAGCTGTTCCCCAACATGAACGGGTCCTCGAAAGGTTCTACGGCGGGTTCCACGGCGGGGAGGGCGGCTAGCGCGTGCCGGGGTTGAAGGGCAGGTGGCACAGGCGGCGCAGGACGAGATGGTCCGCGGGGCAGGTCATGGTCTCGGGGCCTTCGTGAGGACGGGCGGGCGAAGCTAGTGCTTGAAGCGCATACAGCTTGGAACACACATGTGGGGCATTTCGCACATGTGCTCGCCGAAGGAGACGGCCCGCCCCTGCGGGGTCGCGTCTGCCTGGTTCGCCACGTTCACGTCTGCCTCAACACGGGGTCGGCCTACCCGGATTCCCGGCATTTCATGTGATCCCTATCACCCCCATAGGGGAATTCGCCGCCCGAACACGGCGAACGGCCCGCCCCTCCGGCGAGGAGGGACGGGCCGTTCGCGGGATCGCCCAGGTCAGGCCACGGCCTTCTCCGCGACCTTGGCCGGGGTGAGCGCGATCTCCAGCACTTCCCGGACGTCGCTGACCGTGTGGACGGTGAGCTCGTCGCGGACCGCCTGGGGGACGTCGTCCAGGTCGGGCTCGTTGCGGGCCGGGATCAGCACCGTGGTGATGCCCGCCCGGTGGGCGGCCAGCAGCTTCTGCTTGACCCCGCCGATCGGGAGCACCCTGCCGGTCAGGGAGATCTCACCGGTCATGGCCACGTCGTTCCTGACCGTACGGCCGGACAGCAGCGAGGCCAGCGCGGTGGTCAGGGTGACACCGGCGGAGGGGCCGTCCTTGGGCACCGCCCCCGCGGGGAAGTGGATGTGCACCGAACGGTCCTTCAGCGCCGTCACCGGCAGTTCGAGCTCCGCGCCCCGCGAGCGCAGGTAGGACAGCGCGATCCTGGCCGACTCCTTCATGACGTCGCCGAGCTGGCCGGTCAGGGTCAGCCCGGTGTCACCGGTCTCCGGGTCGGCCAGGGACGCCTCGACGTACAGCACGTCCCCGCCCGCCCCGGTGACCGCCAGGCCGGTGGCCACGCCGGGCACCGCCGTACGCCGGCTGGACTCGGGAAGCGACGACTCCGGCACGTGGCGCGGACGGCCGAGGTAGGGGACCAGGTCCTCCACCGTCACCGGCAGCCCGGCCTCGCCGAGGGCGACGTTCGCGGTCACCTTGCGCAGGACCCTGGCGATCGAGCGCTCCAGGGAGCGCACGCCCGCCTCGCGGGTGTACTCGCCCGCGAGGGAACGCAGGGCGTCCTCGCCGAGGGTGACGTCCTCGGCGGTGAGGCCCGCCTTGTCGAGCTGGCGCGGCAGCAGGTGGTCACGGGCGATCGCGACCTTCTCGTCCTCGGTGTAGCCGTCGAGCGTCACGACCTCCATCCGGTCGAGCAGCGGCCCGGGGACGGCCTCGAGGACGTTGGCCGTGGCCAGGAAGAGCACGTCGCTCAGGTCGAGCTCGACCTCCAGGTAGTGGTCGCGGAAGGTGTGGTTCTGCGCCGGGTCGAGCACCTCCAGCAGGGCGGCGGTCGGGTCGCCCCGGTAGTCGGAGCCGACCTTGTCCACCTCGTCGAGCAGCACGACCGGGTTCATCGAGCCCGCCTCGCGGATCGCGCGCACGATCCGGCCCGACTGGGCGCCGACGTAGGTGCGCCGGTGTCCGCGGATCTCGGCCTCGTCGCGGACGCCGCCGAGGGCGACACGGACGAACTTGCGGCCCATCGCCCTGGCGACGGACTCGCCCAGGGAGGTCTTGCCCACTCCGGGAGGCCCGGCCAGCGCGAGCACGGCGCCACTGCGGCGCCCGCCGACCACGCCCAGGCCCTTCTCGGCCCTGCGGCCGCGCACCGCGAGGTACTCGATGATGCGGTCCTTGACGTCGTCGAGGCCGGTGTGGTCGGCGTCGAGGACGGCACGGGCCGCGGCGATGTCGTAGGAGTCCTCGGTCCGCTCGTTCCACGGGATGTCGAGAACGGTGTCCAGCCAGGTGCGGATCCAGCCGACCTCGGGAGACTGGTCGGAGGTCCGCTCCAGCTTGTCGACCTCCTTGAGCGCGGCCTCGCGCACCTTCTCCGGCAGGTCGGCCGCCTCGACGCGGGCCCGGTAGTCCTCCTCCTCGGTCTCCGGGGAGGAGCCGTTGAGCTCGGCCAGCTCCTTGCGGACCGCGGCCAGCTGCTGGCGGAGCAGGAACTCGCGCTGCTGCTTCTCCATGCCCTCCTGGACGTCCTTGCGGATCGTCTCGGCCACGTCGAGCTCGGCGAGGTGCTCACGGGCCCACTCGACCAGCCGTTCGAGCCGGTCGGCGGGGTCGGCGGTCTGCAGGATCTCGACCTTGCGCTGGGTGGTCAGCCAGGGGGCGTAGCCGGAGTTGTCGGCCAGCAGCGACGGGTCGTCCATCTTGTTGACCGCGTCGACGACCTGCCAGGCGCCCCGCTTCTGCAGGATGGTCGTGGTCAGCGCCTTGTACTCCCTGGCCAGCTCCTCGGCGCGCTCCCCCGCCTCGGGGACGTCCATCACGCTCGCCTGCACCCACAGGGCCGCGCCCGGGCCCGTGGTGCCGGAACCGACGCGGACCCGGCCGACACCGCGGACCACGGCGGCGGGCTCACCGCCGGGCAGCCTGCCGACCTGCTCGACGACCGCCCTGACACCCACGGCACCGTACTTGCCGTCGATCCGGGGAACGAGCAGCACCTCGGGCTTGTTGTCAGCGAGTGCCCGAGCGGCGTCGATCGCCGCCCGGACCTCGCCCTCCGAAAGGTCAAGCGGGACGACCATGCCCGGCAGCACGACCTCGTCGTCGAGGGGCAGGACCGGGAGGATCAGGCTCTCACTCATCTGCGCTCCAAAGGTTGAGTTATACCGACTCAATTAATGGGAGCCCGTGATTGTTCCCGGAGTTGAGCGTGTTCGCTGTGAGCGATCGTAATCGTGTAATCGAGCTGGTGTACCTCTCAGGGGTGACGTACGAGGTCACCCCCCGGTGGGACGCCGTTCCAGGCGCGTCTGCCTAGGCTGGACGGGTGGAACTGCCCGCCGGTCTCGTATGGCTCGCCCGCTCCCTGACCCTGGCGGTGGCCACCGGGCGGGCCGACCCGCCCTTCCCCCGTTCCCGCCGCCTGCGGATACCGATCCCCGCCGCCCTGCGGCTGCTGCCGTTCCACGCCGTCGACCTGGTCGTGGTGGCCAACCTGCTGGTCTTCTGGCTCGTGTACGGCGAGGACCTGCGCTTCCTCCCCGGGGACGGGCGGCTGCTCGGCTACCCAGGATGGTGGCTCTCCCTCTCGGCCCTGCTGTCCTCGGTCCCCGTCCTGCTGCGCGAGCACTGGCCGCTGGCCGCCTGGCGGATCTCCCTGGTCGGCGCGTGCGTCATCGCCCCGATCCAGGAGATCCTGGGCGGCGCGGGCGGCATGCCCGTGCCGCTCCCCGCGGCCGTGCCCTACCTGCTGGTGGTCTACTCCGTCGCGGTCCGCTGCGAGCGGAGGATCACCCTGGGTGTGTGGACCGTCTCGGTGCTCGTCCTGCTGTCGACCCCCGGGGGTTTCGACAGCATCACACCGGCCGCGATCCTGGTGGCCGTGACCGCCCTGCTCGGCTACAACGTCCGCAGCAGACGGCTCGCCACCCTGCGTCTGGCCCAGGAGGAACGGCGCAGCGAACAGGCCCTGGCGGCGCAGGCGACGCTGGAGGAGCGGGCCAGGATCGCCAGGGAGCTGCACGACGTCGTCGCCCACCACATGTCGGTGATCGCCATCCAGGCCGAGGCCGTACCCCTCCAGGCGGCCGGGGACGTCGGGCGCCTGGAGGAGGGGCTGCGGGAGATCCGTGCGCTCTCGCTGTCCGCCATGACCGAGATGCGCCGGGTGATCGGGGTGCTCAGGGACGCCGAAGGACGGGTGGACACCGCTCCGCAGCCAGGACTCGGCCGCCTCGACGAGCTGGTCGGCAACGCGCGCTCGGCCGGCCTCACCGTGGCGCTCTCCCTCAGCGGCGACCTGACCGGGCTGCCCGAGGCGGTGAGCCTGTCGGCCTACCGGATCACCCAGGAGGCGCTGAGCAACGCCATGCGGCACGCGCCCGGCTCGGACGTCTCGGTGCGGATCTCCCGTTCCGGCGGCGCGCTGAACGTCAACGTGACCAACGACGCCGGACGCCCCTCCCCCGGTACGGCGCAGCGCACGGCGGGTCCCGGGCACGGCCTGGTCGGGATGCGGGAACGGGTCGCCATGCTCGACGGGAGACTGTGGGCCGGGCCGGTCGGGACGGGATTCGCGATCACCGCCATACTGCCGGTCGTGGAGGAGACATGACGATCCGGGTGCTCATCGCCGACGACCAGGGCATGGTCAGGACCGGCTTCACCGTGTTCCTCGGCTCGCAGCCGGACATCGAGGTCATCGGCGAGGCGGCCGACGGCCGCGAGGCCGTGACGGAGGCCACGCGGCTGCGTCCCGACGTGGTGCTGATGGACGTGCGGATGCCGGTCATGGACGGCCTGGCCGCGACCAGGGAGATCATGGCCGCGGCGGACCCGCCGAAGGTGCTGATCCTGACCACCTTCGACCTCGACGACTACGTCTACGAGGCGCTGCGCGCCGGAGCCAGCGGCTTCCTGCTCAAGGACGCCTCCGCGCGGCAGCTGGCCGAGGCGGTCAGGGTGGTCGCCTCCGGTGAGGCACTGCTGGCCCCCTCGGTGACCAGACGGCTGATCGCGGAGTTCGCCCGGGTCGGCCCGCGCCGTCCCCGGATCAGGCCGGACGGCATCACCGAACGCGAGACCGAGGTGCTCGTCCTCGTCGCCCAGGGCCGTTCCAACCAGGAGATCGCCGCGGAGCTCGTGCTGTCCGAGCAGACGGTCAAGACACATCTGGGACGCATCCTGGCCAAGCTGGACCTGCGCGACCGGGCCCAGGCGATCGTGTACGCCTACGAGACGGGTCTGGTCAGGCCGGGCGAGTGAACCCGTCTCACCCCGTGGGGGGACCCGGGACTGACCTCTCCAGGACGATGTAAGCGACAGATCACGATTTTTAGCCTCTTGCCGGTTCCTATCCGGCCAGGAGGCCCGCATGCCACGCCGCACGTCCGTTCTCGCCGTCGCCGCAACCCTCGGCTACCTGCTCGTCCCGGCCCCGCACGGCGACCGGATCATCAGGGTCTACGGCGACCCGGGTACGGCAGGGCACGTCGCGATCCTCGTCCCGGGCTCGGGCACGACCTCGGCCGCCTTCGACGGCGGGCCCAGGCCGTACCGCAGACCGGGGGGCGGGGCCAGGGCGCTGCTGGAGCAGGCACGGGCCCTGGACCCCGGCGGGGACGGCCTGGCGGTGGTCGCGTGGCTCGGCTACGACAGCCCGGAGATCGACAGTCTCAGCGTGCTGACCGAGGGGGCCGCGCGGGAGGGCGGCACCGCCCTGCGCCGCTACATCAGGGACACCCTCGGCGGCAGACGGGTGAGCCTGCTGTGCCACAGCTACGGATCGGTCGTGTGCGCCAAGGCCGTGCCCGGCTCCGGCGTCACGGACCTCGCGGTCTTCGGCAGCCCGGGCCTCGGCGTCTCCTCGGCCGCCGAGCTGGGCGGCGTGCGGGTGTGGGCGGGCAGCGGCACCGGCGACTGGATGCGCCTGGTGCCCAAACTCAGGCTCGGACCGCTCGGTTTCGGCCCGGACCCGGCGGCGCCCTCCTTCGGCGCCCGTCCGTTCGCGACGGGGGCGACGGAGCACGGCGACTATCTGAGGCCCGGCGGGACGGCGCTGCGCAACCTCGCCCTCATCGCCCTCGGCAGGACGGAGGAGGTCTCGGGTGGCTGAGAGCACGTGGGCCGCACGCGCGCGCCGGATCGAGGCGGCGACCCCCGAGGGCCGGGACCGGTGGATCGACGCGCTGCGCGCGCTGGCGATCCTCGGGGTCGTCCTGGGGCACTGGCTGGTCACCGCCTGGTGGGTCGAACCCGGCGGGGGCCTGCGGATCACCAGCCCGCTCTCCCGCCTGGAGTGGACGGCCCCGCTGTCGTGGGCGCTGCAGACGCTGGCGCTCTTCTTCTTCGCCGGGGGCTACGCGGCGGCCAGGAGCCTGCGCTCCCCGGCGGGCGGGGCGGCCTGGGTCAGGGCCAGGCTGGGGCGGCTGCTGCGGCCCGCCGGGGCGCCCGTGCTGGTCTGGGCGGGCGTCGCCCTCGGCGCGGCGCTGCACGGCATGCCCGCGGGAACCATCAGGTCCCTGCTGCTCCCCGCGGTCGGGCCGCTGTGGTTCCTGGCGGTGTTCGCGGCGCTCAACGCGGTGACCCCGGTGCTGCTGCGGGCCCGGCCCTCGATCGTGGCCGCCTGCGCGTTCGCGGTCGTGCTCTGCGTGGACCTGCTCAGGTTCTCCGGGACGGCTCCCGGCCCGCTGATGTGGGTGAACCTGGGGGCGGGGTGGCTGGTGCCGTACGCGCTGGGGGTCCACCGGGCCCGCGGCGGGCTCGTCTCGCGCCGCGCGGCGCTCCTGCTGCTGGTCTGCGGGACGGCCGGGGCCGTGTCGCTGGTGACCTGGTTCGGGTATCCGGTGAGCATGGTCGGCGTGACGGGGGCGAGGGTCTCCAACCTCAGCCCGCCCACGCTCGCCGCGGTCTGCCTCGGCCTCGCCCAGGTGGGGGCGGCGCTGCTGGCGCGCGGCCCGATCGAACGGCTGACCCGGCGGCCCCGGATCTGGGCGGTGGTCGTGACGGTCAACCTGGGCGCCATGGCGATCTTCCTGTGGCACCAGGCCGTGCCGACCGTGGCGGTCCTGGCCGCGCTGCGGCTCGGCCCCGGGGAGGTTCCCGGGCAGCTCGGTCCGGTGGACGGGCTCCCCTGGGTGCTGTTCCGGCTGGCGTGGCTCCCGGTGTTCGCCGCCGCCCTCTACCTGGCACTGGCCGCACAGCCCAATAAGAGATGATTTTTTATGACATGGTGTCATCATCGGGTTGACGAGGGACGGCGGGCTTTGTGACACTGTGTCATATAAGACCCCTTCATTGTGGAGTGATCATGAGTGAGCCGTCGTTCTCCGAAGCGCTCAGGAACGCCACCTGGAGCGACCACGAGTCCGCGGAGGGCGAGGGCTACCTCAAGGCCCTGATGGCGGGACGGCTCAGCGCGGAGGCCTACGGCGAGATGGTCGCCCAGCACTACTTCGCCTACGTCGCCCTCGACGGCGTCTCCCGCTCGCTCGCCGGCGACCCGGTCGCGGGCCCCTTCGTCTTTCCCGAGCTCTACCGGGAGGAGGCGCTGGTCCGTGACCTGGAGACGATCTACGGCTCCGGCTGGAGGTCCAGGATCGAGCCCTCGGAGCCGACCGCGGAGCTGGTGGCCAGGATCGAACGGACCGCCTCCTGGCCGGGCGGCTACGTCGCCCACCACTACACCCGCTACATGGGCGACCTGTCCGGCGGCCAGTTCATCCGGATGGAGCTGCAGAAGATCTACGGCTACCAGACGGACGGCGGCGTCGACTTCTACCGCTTCGACGGGATCGGCAGCCTGCCCCGGTTCAAGAACGACTACCGCGCCCGGCTCGACGCGCTTCCCGCCGACGAGGCGGAGAAGGCGCTGATCATCGAGGAGACCAGGCTCGCCTACCGGCTCAACACCGAGGTGCTGGCCGACCTCGGCAGGCTGGTCCCGGCCGGGCAACCCGCCTGAGAACCGCCCCGGCCTGTGCGACGATGGGGGCATGCCTCGCATTTCGGCCGCGACGATCGGCGAGCACCGCGCCCAGACGCGGGACCGGATTCTGCAGGCGGTCTCCCGTCTGTCCAGGAACCAGGGCATCGACGCCATCTCGATGACGGAGGTGGCGGGTGAGGCGGGGATCACCCGCACCGTCCTGTACAACTACTTCCCCGACAAGGCGACCCTGCTGCTGGCCTTCACCGAGCGGGTGACGGGCTACTTCATCGACGGCTACGAGCGGGAGCTGCCGCCGGACGCCTCCCCCGCGGAACGCCTGCGGGTGTTCGTCCGCCTGCAACTGGCCGGGCTGCTCGCCCACCCCCACCCCGGCCCCGCCGACCTGTCGGCCGCGCTCGGCCCCGACGCCTACCAGCGCCTGGCCGACCACGTGGAGCCGATGCAGCGCATCCTGACCGGCATCATCGAGGGCGGGGTCGCCTCGGGGGCCTTCCGCACCTCGGACGTGGCCTCCGCCGCCCGCTTCATCCTCGCCGTCATCGGCTCGGAGCGGGTGCCGCTGCTCAGCGGGGAGACCACGGCCGAGGACGCCGAGGCCGTCGTCTGCGACTTCGTCCTGCGCGCGCTGGACGCCCTCACTCCCTGACGCGGCGACCCGAGCCTGCCGTCAGGACGACCGGCGGCCCCACGTCGGGGACGGAGCCTGCGATCGGACTAGGGACGGGCGCCCAGGGAGTCCACCCAGCCGGAGGAGAGGATCGCGACCTTGCGCCCGCTCACCTCGGCCGACCGCACCGAGGCTCCCGCACGCCTCTCCGCCCTGTCCGGCCCGGTGTAGGCGAAGGACAGCAGCCTGGCCCCGGTCCGGTCGATGACGAGCCGGGTGTCGCCGCCCGTCAGCCCGATCTCCACGCCGGTCCGCCCGGCCGGGTCGGTGACGCCCTCCTTCATGGTCAGGCCCGGCTGGGCCGCGAGAACCCGCAGGACCGCGGCGCGGGTCGCGGGGGTCGCCGGGGAGTCGAGCAGGTAGCGGGCCGCGCCGAACACGAAGGCGGGATAGGACCGTGCCCGCTCCTCCTCCGCCGCCTCGGCGGGCAGCCCCTTGCCGGCGCCGCGGTAGGCCTCGCGCAGCCACGTGTCGAGCGCCTTCTCCTCGCCGGGCAGATCGGTCACGTCCTCGTCGGAGACGAGCGCGCCGCCGATCGCGGTCTTGAGGATCATGGGCCCGTGGTCGACGGACCTCTCCTCGGGGAGCGGCGCGCCGGGGCGGGCCGGGACGTAGGCGGCGTCCTTGCCGGTCACGAGACGGCCGCCGGCCGGGGCGCTCCAGGCCTCGGCGGTGACCGCGAGGACGCCTCCTCCCTTGACCGGGTCGAAGGTGCGGGTGCTGGAGAACCAGTAGCGGGCCTTGCGTTCGGGGATGCGGGCCACGGTCTCGGCGCCGGCGAGCAGGAACGAGCGCGCGTCCACCGTCTGGACCGGGGCGGCGACCGTGGCGTACCCGGTGGGGACGACGTTCCTCGCCGCCGTCGGGGGAGCCGCGGCGGGGGCGCTGCCGATCACGTACGGCACGCCGACCGCGGCCGCCGCCGCGAGCCCGAGCGCGATCTTGAGCAGCCGCGCGGGCGGCGACGAGCGTGGCCGCCTGGAAGAGGCGAAGGCGGCCGACAGGTCGCGCTCGCGCCTCAGCCGGTGGCTCTCCTCGGTCACGGCGTCGGGCCGCAGGCCGAGCATGAAGTCGTCGGGGGTCATCGTCGTTCCTCCAGGGTGAGTGCGTCATGGTCGAGCGCTTCCGACAGGCGGCGGCGAGCGCGGTGCAGGCGGACGTTGAAGGCTCTGGCGGTGCAACCCGCGACGCGGGCGGCCTCGGCGGGGGTCAGCCCGTACCAACTCGCCAGGACCAGGGCCTCGACGTCGTTGTCGCCGAGTTCGGCGAGGGCCGCGAAGGCGGCCTCCCGCCGGGCGACGCGTTCGGCGACGTCGTCCTCGGGCGCGGGGGCGAGATCCGCCAGCCGCGCGGCGAGGGCCCGCCCGCGCAGCCCGGAGTCCTGCTGCTTGCGCAGGAGGTTGCGGGCCACGCCGAGCAGCCACGGCAGCGCCGGGTCGGGGACCTCGCGCAGCCGTCGCCACGTGATCAGAAAGGTCTCGCTCACCACGTCCTCCGCGGCCTGCCTGTCGGCGCGCAGCAGCGCGTAGCCGAGGACGTTCCGGTAGTGCCGGTCGTAGAGCTCGGTGAAGCGTTGTTGGGGATGGTCCACGGTCAGTAATCCCAGGAGGAGGGCGTGGATTACACGCCGGAGGGACGAATCACGATCGGCCCCGGCGGCCGGTTCCGCGTGGGCTCACCGGCTGCGGCGACGAGCCCGCCCGGGATTGTCGGTGGCGGTCGCTAACTTTCGATCATCCCGATCCGAGGAGTTGTGAGATGTACCGCCAGGGAGACATCCTGATCGTGCCCGTCGAGGAGGAGGCCGTCCCCGCCTCCGTCGTCACCTCGCCGTCCGTGCCGCGTGACGCGCGGGGCCGCCTGGTGCTGGCCCTCGGCGAGGCCACCGGGCACGCCCACGCCGTGGTCGGCCAGGGCAGCCTGGTCCGCGGGGCACGCCCGGCCGACCCCTCCTTCCTCAACCTCCCCTCCGGCGGGCGGGTGGTCCACGAGGAGCACGCCGCGATCTCCCTGCCCAAGGGGTGGTACCGCGTGCTGCGCCAGCGCGAGTACGTTCCCGGCGCCTTCCGCGTCGTCGCCGACTGAACCATCCCCCGCACGTCCCAGGAGCACCCGAACATGACCGTGACCAGTGAACTCTCCGACACGTTGAGCGTGGCCGCGCTCCGCTGGGAGGAGGTGGCCCTCAGGACGGGCCCCGCCGACCGCGCCCGCGCCGAGGAGGGGGTACGGCTCGCCTACCGGCTCGGCGGCCTGGCCGAACCCGAGCGGATCATCTGGGCGGCCTCCCCCGCCGAGGGCGCCGTGATCGCCGCGAAGCTCGCCGCCAACAGGGGCGGCGGCGAGCAGGACGGCTCCGGCGGCGGTCCCGGAGAGAGGAACACGGGGTTCGACGCGGGACGGTGCGTCCGTGACCAGGTCCGCACCCGGCCGTGGGAGCGGGCCAGAGCCGACGCCCTGGCCCGGCTCGGCGCCGAGGGCTGGCCGCTGGCCTGGTCGCTGACCGGGGGCGCGCTGTGGGACGAGGTGAACCGCCTGGTCATCCGCATTCGCGGCGGCGTCGCCGCGTCGGCGGACTCGGAGGAGGCCGGGGCGCTGCTGCGCGCCTCGACGCTGGACGCCGTGCTCGGCCAGCACGACGCGCCCTGGCTGTCGCTGTTCGACGCGCTGGGCGCGCCGGAGGTCGAGGGCCTGGTCCGGGTCGCCGAGTCCGCGGGCTGGTGGTGGCCCTTCGAGCGGGTGGCGCTGGTCTGTGAGCGCCCCGCCGAGCTGCACCGCGACGACGTGGGCCGTCCGCACCGCGCGGAGGGGCCCGCGCTCTCCTTCCCCGACGGCTTCGCCCTGCACGCCTGGCACGGCATGCCGGTGCCCGCCGACTTCGGCGCCTCCATGACGGGCCTGACCCCCGCGCGCATCCGCGCCGAGGAGAACGCCGAGTTGCGCCGGGTGATGCTGGAGCACTTCGGCTACGACCGCTACCTCGCCGAGTCGGGGGCGACGCCGACGCACCGCGACGAGACCGGCGTCCTGTGGCGCATCGACCTGCCCGACGACGAGGCGGTGGCGATGGTCGAGGTGGTCAACTCGACCGCCGAGCCCGACGGCACGTTCCGCACCTACTGGCTGCGGGTCCCGCCGTGGACCCGCACCGCCCGCGAGGGGGTCGCGTGGACGTTCGGCCAGACGGAGGGGGACTACCAGCCGCTCAAGGAGACGTGAGGGATGCGTTCGAGGACTCCCCCGGCGAACACGTCGTAGAGACCGGTCGGCTCCAGGTGGACGTAGCCGATGTGGCAGTCGCACACCGCCAGCGGGCAGCCCCGGGGGCGCAGGGCCGCGCGGAAGGAGCCGTCGTAGAGGTTGCCGAGGACCTCGGGCACGAAGTGGCAGCGCCGTACGGTGCCGTCGCCCGCCACGGAGATCACGCTCTCCCCGGTACGGCACGGCAGCCCGGCGCTGCGGTGCGGGGTCCTGCTGTGGTGGAACAGCGGGTCGAGCGCCGCCCACCCGGCCGCCTCCTCGTCGGTGTAGAGGTGTCCCTCGGCGGCGTTCACCCACAGATACACCTCGGGGGGCAGGTCGGCGCGCAGGCGCCGGGCGGCCTCCAGGTGCTCGGGGAGGCCGACGACGCCGACGCTGAAGCGGACGCCGAGCCCGTGCAGTTCGCGGCACCTGCCGAGGAAGCGCTCGTGGGTGACCTGGTCGGGGTGGTAGGTCGCCCACAGGGCGAGCGTGTCCAGGCCGGCCTCGGCGAGCCAGCCGGTACGGAAGCTGAGGTTGGTCTGGATGGCGACCCTGCGGACGTGCGGGAGACGGCTCAGCTCGACCATCGCCCGGCGGTACCACGAGCGGACCAGTCCCTCCCCCCAGGGGGTGAACAGCACCGAGACGGGGTGGCCGCACTCCGCCGTCCAGGCCGTGAACCGTTCGAGCGCCGCCCGGTCCTGCCGTAGCCGTTCCGGGTTGTCGCGGCGCTTGGCGAAGGGGCAGTAGGGGCAGTCGTAGTCGCAGCTGGACAGCGGTCCCCGGTACAGGATCGTCAGGTGGCCCGGCTCGTGCTCGCCGCCCGGGGGGTTCACGCTCGTGTCCACGGGGTCGTCTCCCTTCCCGCCGGGAAGGACGCGTCCGGCGCCTCCCGTGCCCACGGGTTCGTCTCTTCTTCCGTCCGGGGTCCGGTTCGGGGCCCCGGCCTGGACGACCCCGCCATAAGCGGATTTTTCATGAAAAAATCGTCATCGCTGCTCGTATTCGGACATCAGCGCACGCACCGGCGCGGAGAACAGCCACGGGCCGATCGCGTCGGAGTGGGCCAGCCCCTCCGGGGTCAGCCGCAGCCGGCGCCCCTCGGGATCGCCGAGCCAGCCTCTGCCCGCCAGGACCTCCAGCTCACCGGAGAAGTCCGCCGTCGCCTCGGTGCCGAAGCGCCCCAGGTAGGCGTCCAGGTCCAGTCCCTCCGTCCGCGGCAGCGACTGCAGGAGGTGACGGCGGCGCCGTTCCGCCTCGTCCAGGTGGAAGCCGACGTTGGCGAAGGCGAACTCCCCCGCGGGCAGCCGTACGTAGTCGTCGATGATCCCGCGCACCTGGCGGGCGGCCACCGCGTACTCGTGGGAGTAGTGCAGGCCCTCGGTGTAGGAGCGGGCCCCGCAGCCGAGGCCGACCATGCCGTCGTTCTGGCAGCTGTACTCGGTCAGGCCGCCGGAGCCGGGCAGCTGGAACATCCGCATCGACACCTGTTCGTACCCGGCGGCGAGCAGATGGTCGCGGCCCTGGCGGTAGAGGCCGAGCCGGTGGTCGTCCCAGTCGCGCGCGCGGCGGCCGAGCCCGGTCAGCGGGCGGACGTACAGCGGATACAGGTAGATCTCCTCGGGCCGCCAGGCCAGCGCCGCGTCCAGCGAGTGGCGCCAGGTCTCCTCGGTCTGCCCGTCGATCCCGTAGATCAGGTCGATGTTGAGCGCCTTGAACCCGGTGTCCCTGATCCGGCCGAGCGCCGCCTCGACCTCCGCCCGCCGCTGCGGCCTGACCGCCGCGCGGGCCTCCGCGTCGAGGAAGCTCTGCACCCCGATGGAGATCCGGGTGGTGCCCCGCTCGGCCAGGACGGCGAGCCGGTCGGCCGTGGCCGTCGCGGGCGAGGTCTCCACGGAGAGCGGCACGGCCCGCAGGTCGGCACCCGTGATCCGCTCGGTGAGGTCGAACAGCCGGGTCAGCTCGGCCGCGCTCAGGTAGGTCGGCGTGCCTCCCCCGACGGCCGCGAGCACGAACTCCGGCCCGTCCAGGGCGTCCCGTACGGCCCGCGCCTGGCGTTCCAGCGCGTCGAGGTAGGCGGTGACGAGCTCCTCGGGGGCGCCGGTCCTGGTGAACAGGTTGCAGAACCCGCAGCGCATCTCACAGAACGGGATGTGCAGATAGAGGAAGAGGCTCCCCGTCGGTTCCCGCGCCCACACCTGGCGCAGCGTGGGCCGGGGGTCCAGCGGCCGGTAGGCCGTCTTGTGCGGATACGCGTAGACGTATCCCTGGTAGGGGCCCGCCTCGAGACCCGGCTGTACGGCCGTCACCACTGTCCCCTCTCCAGGACGAACTCCCCGTAGGGCACGGTCCAGACGACCTCGTGGCCGACCCGGTGCCCGATGTGACCGTCCTCCCCGTAGGCGGTGCCGTGGTCGGAGCAGACGATCGCGAAGGCCGGGCGCCTGGCGCTCATCAGCGCGAACAGCCCGCCGATGTGCCGGTCGACGTACTCAAGCGCGGCGGCGTGGCTGCGCGGGTCGTCGCCGTGCCCGCGGGTGGCGCCGGGCAGGTGGTACCAGTTCGGCTGGTGCAGCGCGGAGACGTTGACGAACAGGAACACCGGCCCGTCCACCCGGGCGACCGCCCGCTCCGCGCACGCGATCTGCGCCTCGAACGAGGTCGGCGAGGTCACCCCGAACTCCGGCTCCCAGTGGCTCTCGGCGAACAGGCCGGGCAGCGTGGAGCCGAGCGGGGTCAGCTTGTTGAAGAAGCCGACTCCTCCGACGCAGATCGTGTGGTAGCCCGCCGCGGCCAGCCCGGTGGGCAGGTCGGGGGCGTCGAACGTCCAGGTGCCCGTCGCCGTCGTCTCACTGCCGGGGAACGTCGCGGCGAACAGCCGGGGATGCGGTCCGGGGGCCGCCGGGGTCGGCAGGAACCCGGCGAGGATCGCGGCGTGCGCGGCGTAGGTGAAGCTTCCCGGGCTGTGGCGCCGTTCCCACCGGCCGCCGGGCAGGGCCCGCGCCAGGTTCGGCAGCCGTCCCGCCGCCAGCGCCTCCCGCGCCACGTCGTATCTGAGCGTGTCGAGCGTCACCAGCAGCAGGTCGTGGCCGCCCACGATCTCGTTCATGTCACGCACCGGCGCCGACCCCCGCGGGGACGTGACGGCGCAGGACGGCCGCGACCTGGGCCTGGTAGGTGTCCAGCCCCTCGGCACCGGTGCCGGGCAGGCCGGTGAGCCCGGGCAGCAGGTCGCCGAAGGCGTTGACCTCGGCCACCGCGACGTCACTCCAGCCGGTGCCGACCATGACGTCCACCCCGGTGGACAGGCTGCCGGGGAAGCACGCCGCCGCCCGCGCGCAGACGTCCACAAGCCGTGACCAGCCCTCGGGCCCCATCCCGGCCCGCACCGCGCCGAGATCGCCGCGTTCCCCGCCGAGGTGCAGGTTCGTCATGGGCGTACGGCTGGCGCGCACCACCGCGTGGGTCGGCGTGCCGTCGACCGTGACCACCCGCAGGTCGATCGCCCTTCCGCCGAGCGTGGCCTTGGGGAACCACCTCTCGACGTGCAGGCCGTCCGGGGCCAGCAGACCGACGATCGCCGCCACGTCGCGCTCGTCGTCGTAGGAGCGCACCCGCAGCGAGTTGTACAGCGAGCCGCCGGCCAGTTCGGCCGACGTGACCGCCCTGATCCGCCCCGGGGCGACCTGCAGGGCGACGACGCCGGAGGCCGAGGAGCCGTGGGCGGGTTTGACGAACACCCGGTTCCATCCGGCCTCGGTCATCCGCTCGCGCAGTTCGGCGTAGCCGCCGACGGGTCCCGTCAGCGCGGGCGGCACCGGGACCCCGGCCGCCGACAGCCTCGCGTGGCAGAGCCGCTTGTCGAACATCACCGCGATCTCACCGGGGTCGGCGAGCAGCCCGGCGCCCGGGGTGTCCGCCACGGCCCGGCGGACGCGTTCGACCCCGGCGGTGAGGGCGGCGTACCAGGCGGCCCCGCCGCCCACCCTGGACGGTTCCCCGGGGCCGCGCAGCAGCGCGTCGGCGACGGCGTCCTCGCCGGGGGACTCGATCCGCACGAGTGTGCCCGGTTCGAACCGGATCGCCCGGTCGCTCCCGAGCACCTGGGTCCACGGCGTGACCCGGGGCTCGGGCAGGCCGTGGGCGGCGCAGGCACGCGCGAACAGGGTGACCCGGCGTTCCCCCGGGGTACCGACGACCGTCAGCGAGGTCACTCGGAGACCGCCACGTAGCGCCACTCGTCGTCGGGCTCCTCCTGCTCCGACAGGTCGACCTCGACGCCGGAGCCGGCGAAGGCCTCCTTGACCCTGGCGACCATGGGGTCGGTGAGGTAGTGGTGGTACAGGTCCAGGCGCCTCAGGTGGGTCAGCGGCTGGCCGGACAGCAGCGCCTCGGCGCCCTCGTCGCCGAGGGAGCCCATCGACAGCGCCAGCGTCTCCAGGCGGGCCACGACCGGCGCGGAGGCCACCGCCGCCGCGATCTCGTCCTGGATCTCACTGTTCTGCAGGCCGAGGTGGCGCAGGGCGGGCAGCCGTTCGCCGCTCAGGATGCCCGCCATGTCGGCCAGGGTCGCGTCCCCGCCGTACTCGTCCACGCCGAGCCAGAGCTCCAGGTGCTCCAGGGCGGGGAAGGTGCTCTCGGCGACCCCGCGGACCACTCTCGCGGGCAGGCCGCCCGACTCGACGGTGAGGTCCTTGAGGTGCTCGTGCCTGACCGGGCTCAGCCCGAGACCGGAGCCGCCGCGCACCTCCAGCCGTTCCAGCAGCGGGAAGGCGGTCAGCAGCGGGGTGACGTCGCTCTGCTGGATCCAGGAGATCTCGGCCTCCTCCCTGGAGATCGCGCCGAGGTACAGCGTACGCAGGGCGGGCAGGCGCGCGGCGTGCTCGGTCAGCAGCCGCACCGCCTCACTGGAGTCGCTCTCGTAGGCGTTCCCCCAGTTGCCGATGATGAGGACGGCGACCTTCGTCGTGTCGACCACACGGAGGAAGCGCAGGAAGAGCTCCTCGAACTTCTCGCGCCCTCCGTCCCAGTCCACGCCGATCCGCCAGGCCGCCGCCTCCGGGGCGGGCGGCTTCCGCGGCTCGTCGTCACTCTCGGGCGCGTGCACGATGGGCAGACCGGCGTAGGTGCCCTTCCCGAGCGAGTCGTCGGCGTGGTCGGGGTAGTCCATTACAGGGCTCCTGTCAGGCGAAATACGGCAGACCACTTCCTACCAGAGATCGCCGACACTTCATGTTCCGTCTCCATCCCCACGGACGGAGAGGACGCATCCCGATTTCTAGGCAAAACACCCCGAAACGGTCAAATATGTTCTCATCCGCACGAACAAGGTCACTCGGTGACCGCCACGTAGCGCCATCCCTCGTCCGGCATCAGCTGACCCGAGAGGTCGACCTCGACACCCGCCAGGGCGGCCCCGACCTTGGCGACCATGGGGTCGGTGAGGTGATGGTGGTGCAGGTCGAGACGCCTCAGATGGGTCAGTGGCTGGCCGGACAGCAACGCCTCCGCCCCGTCGTCGCCGAGGGAGCCCATCGACAGCGCCAGCGTCTCCAGGCGGGCCACGACCGGCGCGGAGGCCACCGCCGCCGCGATCTGGTCCTGGATCTCACTGTCCTGCAGGCCCAGGTGCCGCAGGGCGGGCAGCCGTTCACCGCTCAGGATCACCCTGAGGTCCGCCACGGTCGCGTCGCCGCCGTAGTTGCTCACGCCGAGCCAGAGCTCCAGGTATTCGAGCGCGGGCAGATCGCTGTCGCCGACCCCGCGGACCACGGACGCGGGAAGCCCTCCGGTCTCGAACCTGAGCACCCTGAGGTTCTCGTGCCTGACCGGCGGGAACAGCAGCCCCTCGCCGCCGCGCACCTCCAGCCGCTCCAGCAGCGGGAAGGCCGCCAGCAGCGGGGTGACGTCGCTCTGCTGGATCCAGGAGATCTCGCACTCCTCGTACGACATGGCCCCGAGGAACAGGGAGCGGAGGGCGGGGAAGCGGTCCGCGTGCTCCGTCAGCAGACCGACGATCTTGGAGGAGTCGTCCTCGTAGGACTCCCCCCAGCTGCCGACGATGAGCGCGGAGACCCCGGTCGTGTCGACGACGTCGACGAAGTGCCGGAAGTCGAGTTCGAGGTCGCCCTCGTCCCAGTCAAGGCCTATCCGCCAGGCCGCCGCCTCCGGGGCGGGCAGTCCCTGCACGTCCCCGTCGTCGCTCCCGGGCGCCTGCACGATGGGCAGACCGGCGTAAACGCCCTCCCGGAGCGCGGTGACGGCGTCGTTGAACTCGGCGTGGTCCATTCCAGGGGCTCCTGTCCGGCGAAATATGGCAGACCATTTCCTACCAGAGCTTGCCGACATTTCATGCCCTGCCAGATAAATCCTGACAAAACAGGCGGTGGTCCATCATGGAGGGTATGGACAACGGCCATATCCGGTTCGGTTCGGCCACGGGCCGCTGGGTTCTGCTCACCACCGTGCTCGGCTCGGGGATGGCCATGCTGGACGGCACGGTCGTCAACGTGGCGCTGCCCGCGCTCGGCGCCGCCCTCGGGGCCGACATGGCGGGGCTGCAGTGGACGGTCAACGCCTACACGCTGACCCTCGCGGGGCTGATCCTGCTGGGCGGCTCGCTCGGCGACCGGTACGGCAGGCGCAGGATCTTCCTGATCGGCGTCGTCTGGTTCGCCGCCGCCTCCGCCCTGTGCGGCCTCGCACCGAACATCGAGACGCTGATCGCCGCCCGCGCCCTGCAGGGGGCCGGCGGAGCGTTGCTCACCCCGGGCTCGCTGGCCATCATCCAGGCCTCCTTCGACCGTGAGGACCGGCCCAGGGCCATCGGGGCCTGGTCGGGGCTCGGCGGGGTCGCCGCGGCCGTCGGGCCGCTGCTGGGCGGCTGGCTGGTCGAGACGGCCGGGTGGCGCTGGGTGTTCCTGCTCAACCTGCCGCTGGCCGCGCTGGTGATCGCGGTCGCCGTACGGCACGTGCCGGAGAGCAGGGACACCGAGGCGACCGGCCGCTTCGACGTCGCGGGCGCCGCGCTGGCCGCCTTCTCCCTGGCCGGGATCACCTACGGGCTGATCGGCCTTCAGGTGGTGCCGCTGGTCGCGGGCGCGGTGCTCGGCGCGGTGTTCGTCTGGCTGGAGATCAGGCGCTCGCCCGCCGCGCTCGTCCCGGTCGGCCTCTTCTCCTCGAAGGAGTTCACCGCGGTGAACGTGGTCACGCTGATCATGTACGCCGCGATGGGCGTGGTGTTCTTCCTCCTGGTCGTCCAGTTGCAGGTCTCCTCGGGCTTCTCCCCGGTGCTCGCCGGATCGGCGATGATCCCGATCACCCTGCTGATGCTGCTGCTGTCGGCCGGGGCGGGTGAGCTGGCCAAACGGATCGGCCCGAGGATCCCGATGTCGGCGGGCATCCTGGTCTGCGCCGCCGCCCTGGTGCTGATGTCCCGGATCGGCGAGGGCACGCCGTACGCGACGGGGGTGCTGCTTCCCGTCTCCCTGTTCGGCCTGGGCCTGTCCGCGGCGGTCGCCCCGCTCACCGCCACGGTGCTGGCCACCGCGGACGAGCGCTACGCGGGTGTGGCCAGCGGCGTCAACAACGCCGTGGCCAGGACCGGGGGGCTGCTGGCGGTGGCCGCGATCCCACCTCTGGCCGGGCTGACCGGTGAGGCCTTCCACTCCCCCGCGGTCTTCACCGCCGGATTCCGCGTCACGATGCTGGTCGCCGCGGCGATGATGGCCGCCGCGTCCGTGACCACCTTCCTCACCATCAGACGCAACGTCCTGGCCACCGCCCCGGCCCCCCACCCGAGCTGCCCGGTCGAGGCCCCCCAGCTCGGCGACAGGTGAGAGCCCTCAAGAAGGTGCCTCAGAACGTGAAGGCCTGGGTGCGGACGCTGTTGTCGAAGTTGGAGGGGAGGAGTTCGGGCTCGCCGACGGAGCGGACGTCCGGCAGGCGGGTGAGCAGTTCGCGGAACATGGTCCTGATCTCCTGACGGGCCAGGTTGGCGCCCAGGCAGAAGTGCGGCCCCGGGCCGCCGAAGCCGACGTGGCCCTTGGTCTCGCGGGTGATGTCGAAGCGGTCGGGGTCGGGGAAGACCTCCTCGTCGCGGTTGGCCGAACCGTAGAACAGCACGACCTTGTCCCCGGCCTTCAGGTGCAGGCCGCGCAGGTCGTGGTCCTGGGTGACGGTGCGGCGGAACTGCATGATGGGCGAGACATAACGGACCATCTCCTCGATCGCCCCGCCGATGTGGGCGTCGAAGTCCTCGGTCAGCAGGCGGCGCTGCTCGGGGTTGTCGGTGAGCAGCTTGACGCCGTGCGCCATGGTGTTGCGGGCCGTCTCGTTGCCCGCGACCAGCAGCAGCGCGAAGAACGAGCCCAGCTCGCGGTCGGTGAGACGTTCCCCGTCCACGTTGGCGGTGACCAGGGCGGAGACCAGGTCGCCCTCGGGCGTCGTGGCGCGCCGCCTGCCCAGCTGGATCACCATGCGCTGCAGGGCGAGAAGCGCCAGCATGTTCTGCCCGGCCATCCTGAGCGTCTGGGGCAGGCTGGGCCGTACCCCGGTGTAGGCGGTCGAGACGTCGACGTGCCGGTGGACCCGCTCCCGCATCTCGTCGGGGATGCCCATCATGTCGCAGATGACGTGGATGGGCAGCCGGGCGGCGACCTGCCGGACGAAGTCGCCGGGGCCCTCGGAGATCACGTCGTCGACGATCCCGGCGCACGCCCTGTCGATGCCGTCCTGCAGCCCGGCGAGCATCTTGGGGCTGAACGCCCGCGAGACGATGCGGCGCAGGCGGGCGTGCCGGGGGTCGTCCATGTTCACCATGGACTCGCCGAACACGTGCTTGACCCAGCCGGGCGGCTCGGGGTTGGTCACCGCGGGCTCGCTGGAGAAGACCTTGGCGTTGCGGCTGGCCTCGACCACGTCCGCGTGCCGTACCAGGGCGTAGAAGCCCTTGCCCGAGCGCAGCAGCGGCACCCGCCGTTCCGGGAAGAACACCGGCCGGTCCAGCTCTCGCAGCCGTGCGAACGCCTCGTTGCGCTCCTTGATCGGGCGGCGCCAGAACCCCAGGTCGGCCAGATCGATGTCCATGACCCAATCCTGGCACGCCCGTGACCCGCCCCGCCCGGCGCCGCCGGATGCCGGAGATCCGCCGGTGGCGGACCTCCGGTCGGCTGTCAGGAGGTCAGAGGACCTTCGACTTCGCGTTGAGGTGGCTGCGGATCTCCTTGGCGAGCCGCTTGGCGGAGACATTCGGGTTGTCGGTCACGGCCGCGCCGAACCGCGCCACGGCAGTGCCCCTGCGTGAACCGACCCATCCCCTGAGCTTGATGGTCGTCGCGTCGCCCTTGTCGAGGGAGGAGATCAGGCACAGTACGGACCGCCGCTTGACGGAGCACTTCACGCTGCGCGGCTTCGAGATCACCCTGACCGTGCGGAAGTGCGTGGAGAAGTCACCGACGAGCGCCACGTAGTGCTGGCCCCTGACCCGCTTGTTGCGCACCTTGACGGTGTAGGTGAGGTTTCCGCCCCGGTAGGCGTACTTGGGGAAGGAGACCTCGTACCGGAAGGGGGCCGAGGCCGCGGCAGGCCGGGCCTCGGCCGCCGCCGCGGTCGAGGGCTGGACGAGAAGGGCACCGCCGAGGGCGGCGGCGAGGGCCGCGGCGGCGAGCCTCCTGGGGAGAAGATCACTCATATGCCGCATCATCTAACAACTTTCAGGAATTCCCCATATTTTTACAGCAGGGTGGAGTGTCCGGCGGGGACGGTGAACCGGGCGCCCGTCTTGGCCGGGGCGCCGCGGCGGCTGATGTAGTCCAGCGTGCGGAAGTCGGCCTGCAGCTCCTCCTGGGTGATCCGGCAGACGATGTAGCCGCGCCGCTGGTCGAGATAGGAGATGTGCGGGTTCTCCGCGATCGTCTCGGCCACCCTGGCTTTGTCCCGGTAACCGTCCCCGTCGCTGGCGATCGAGGAGGTGACCAGTTCGACCCCGACCTTGGGCGAGTCGGGATCGTCGAAGTCGAGCATGAGGTCTGCCGCGTGGTGCATGTGCATGTCACCGGTCAGCACGACCGGGTTGGCGGCGCCCGAGTCGCGGAAGCCGGTCAGCAGGCGGGTGCGCTCGGCGGCGTAGCCGTCCCAGGAGTCCATGTTGACCTCGATGCCCGGCCCGGCCCGGTAGTCGCGCTGGGCCATCAGGATCTGCTGGGCGACCAGGTTCCAGCGCGCCCGGGAGGAGGCGAGCCCGTCCAGCAGCCAGCGCCGCTGGTCCTCCCCGAGCAGGGTGCGCCGGGTCGCGAGCCGGTCGTCGCATCCGGCCCTGAGCCCGTCCTCGCACGCCTGGTCGTCGCGGAACTGCCGGGTGTCGAGCAGGTGGAAGCGGGCCAGCGGCCCCCAGTCGACCCGCCGGTGGATCCGGATCGAACCGCCGTTGGGCACACTCGTCCCGCGCAGCGGCATGTTCTCGTAGTAGGCCTGGAACGCGTTGGCCCTGCGGCGGGCGAACTCGGGGTCCCCGGTGCTGGAGACCTTCCCCGCCCAGTTGTTCTCGACCTCGTGGTCGTCGAAGGCGACCAGCCACGGCGCGACCGCGTGCGCGGCCCGCAGGTCGGCGTCGCTCTTGTACTGCGCGTGCCGCGTCCGGTAGTCGGCCAGCGTGGCGCACTTGCCCGCGGTGTGCTCGCGTACGGCGCCGCCCATCGCGGTGTAGCCCTGGGGGGCGTACTCGTACATGTAGTCGCCCAGGTGGACGACCAGGTCGGGCTCCTGCTCGGCCAACCTGCGGTAGGCCGTGTAGTAGCCGTGCTCGTAGTGGGCGCAGGCGGCCACGGCCAGCGTCAGCGGGGACGGCGCCGCCTCGGCCGCCGGGGCGGTCCGGGTACGGCCCGCGGGCGAGAGGTGTCCCTCCGCGCGGAAGCGGTAGAAGTACTCCCGGCCGGGTTCGAGCCCGTCCAGCTCGACGTGGACGCTGTGCGCCCGTTCCCGCCGGGCGGTCTCCACGCCGCTCCGCAGCACCCTGGTGAAGTTCTCGTCGGCGGCCACCTGCCACTCGACCTCGACGTCCCTGGCCGGCATCCCGCCCAGCCCCTGCGGGCCGAGCGGGTCGGGGGCGAGCCTGGTCCACAGCACGACCCCGTCCGGCGACGGGTCACCCGAGGCGATCCCCAGGGTGAACGGGTCGCGGCGGAGGGTTCGCGAGGTCGTCCGGTTCCCGGTCGGCGTCAGCCCCGCCCCGGTGAGCAACAGGCCGCCCACACCCGTGGCGGCGACGGAAAGGAACACCCTGCGTGACGGTGTCTGCTCCACGCGACCAGTGCAACCCGCCCATCTTTCCCCGCCGTGGCCTGCGGTTCACGGTGGGATGAACAACCGTTGCACAGGCAAGGGCCTTACCCACCGTCATTGAACACCCGTCTACCCCCGGGCGACGGTCCGGTGAAGGGACGGGTCACTGGAGGTAAGGCTTGAGGTGTTCGTTGAGCGCGCCGCACCCCAGGTAGTTGCGCACGCTGTGGAAGTCGATCCAGTCGAGGTTCACCAGCGTCTCCTGGTCGACGCCGGTGAACATCCTGCGCAGTTCGGCGGGGATCGCCACGATGTCGTCCTTGTCGGCGACGTTGACCCAGCGCCTGACCGACGGCGGCTTCCTGCCCTGACCGTTGATCGGGGCGGGCAGCAGGCGTTCGAAGATCACATTTTGCATGCCGAGCGGGCTGCCGAGGGTGAGCAGCAGGTCGATCTCCAGGTCGGGGTTCGACCACAGCGTCTCGTAGGCCACCACGCTGCCGAGCGAGTGGGCGATGACCACCTTCGGCTGGTTGCGCCCGATCGTCTGCGCCACCGCCGCGCGCGCCTTCTCCCTGGCCTGGCCCCCTGCCGTCATGTAGGCGGCGACCTCGGGGCAGAAGAGTCCCGCGACGTCGGCCGCGTTGGCCTGCAGGCGGTCCAGCAGCCAGCCCGTCACCGCGTGCAGCGCGCCGGTCAGCCCCTCCCCCACCGTGGCGAACTGCTTCGCCCAGGCGACGAAGACCTCCTGGGAGGGGGCGTCCATGGCGCGGACCGCGCGCACGGACGGCTCCTGGGGTCGCTCACCCAGCAGGTGCGCGTAGTAGGCGATGTCGGTGACGTAGCGCTCCTGGGCGTACGGCACGCCGCCCGTCAGCCCCTTGTGCAGGTAGCGGTCCCATTTCTCACGTACGGCCCCGGCCGCGCCCTCGGCCGAGTTACCCGCGTCGCGGTAGTAGTGGTACTTGCCTATCCCATGCACGCCGACGATCTTGTCCACGCGCCCCCGCCTCTCGTACGGATCTCCACGGTGCGGCCCCCTGGGTTTCCCCGGAGTCACTGTGGCGGAAGGCGCACCGCCCGACAAGACCGGATCACCCGGCCCTTCCCATCCGGACAGGGGGATAAATCGCTTGATCAGGGAGTTCGTGCCATGGATATCCTGGGATCACAGCCCATGAGATTCCGAAGGAGCAGTCCTCCCATGTCCGATCCGCTTGAGATCAGCGGCTCGCTCTCCATCCCCGAGGCCGAGCTCCGCTGGCGATTCTCCCGCTCCTCGGGGCCGGGCGGGCAGGGGGTCAACACCACCGACAGCCGGGTCGAGCTGAGCTTCGACCTGGCCGCGACCGAGGCTCTGCCGCCGCCGCTCAGGGAGCGCGCGCTCGACCGTCTCGGTCCCCGGCTGGTCGACGGCGTCATCACCGTCGTCGCCTCGGAGTTCCGTTCCCAGCTGCGCAACCGCGAGGCGGCGCGGGACCGGTTGGCCCGGCTGCTGCGGGAGGCCGTGGCCCCGCCGCCGAAGCGGCGCCGTCCGACCAAGCCGAGCAGGGGCTCCGTCGAGCGGCGGATCACCGCCAAGAAGCACCGCTCCGACCTCAAACGGCTACGCCGGGGCGACTTCTGAGCGCCTGAACGGGCGATGGCAGAATGGGCCGATGCCCCTCGTCCCCAGCGTCCGCGCGGTGATCCTCGACGGCGACCGGCTCGTGCTGTTCCGGCGCACGGTTCCCGGACAGGACCTCTACTGGTCGATCCCCGGCGGCCACGTCGAACCGCAGGACGCCTCCCTTGAGCACACCCTCCACCGCGAGGTGCTTGAGGAGCTGGGCGCGGTCGTCTCCGACGTCACCCCGCTGACCACCCTTGAGTGCGTGCGCGACGACGGCGTCAAGATCCAGCACGTGTACGGCTGCCGCCTGGTCTCGATGGACCTCGCCCTGCGCTGCGGCCCCGAGTTCTCCGACCCCGCCAGGGGCGTCTACGAGGTCGTACGGCTGCCGCTCGACCCCGCGGAGATCAGGGCCGTCAACATCGTCCCGCCGGAGCTCGGCGCCTATCTCGCCGCCGAGATCGCCTACCTCGCCGCCGAGATCAAAGCCCGCTGAGAGCGTGGCGATCGCTCCACCGGCCTTCGCCTGCCCGCTCCTCCCGCGCCGGGGCGGCGTCCGAAACGTCAGCCGCGTGTGTGGGCCCGGCTCAGCGGGGCCGAGGGGTCGGCCGCCAGGTGCCGTGAGGAGGGCGGGGCTCCCGCGGCGACCAGGAGGTCCCCGACGGCGGCGATCATCGCGCCGTTGTCTGTGCACAACCCCGGGGGCGGGATCCGCAGCGTGAGGCCCGCCGCGTGGCAGCGCTCCGCGGCGAGTTCGCGCAGCCTCCGGTTCGCGGCGACCCCGCCGACGATCACGAGGGTGTCCACTCCGGCGTCCAGGCAGGCCTCGACGGCCTTGCGGGTCAGCACGTCGGCCACCGCCTCCTGGAAGGAGGCCGCGACGTCGGGCACGGCGAGGGAGTCGCCCGCCCGCGCCACATGCCTGGCGACGGCGCTCTTGAGCCCGGAGAAGGAGAAGTCGTGGCCGTCGCCGAGCATCGCCCGGGGGAAGGCGACCGCCCCGGGGTCGCCGTCGCGGGCGGCCTCGGCGACGGCGGGGCCGCCGGGGTAGGCGAGCCCGAGGAGCCTGGCGACCTTGTCGAACGCCTCGCCCGCGGCGTCGTCACGGGTGTCGCCGAGGTGGACGACCGGGTCGCGGGCCAGGTCGCCGAGCAGGAGCAGCGAGGTGTGCCCGCCGGAGACGATCAGCGCGACCGAGCGCGGCGGCAGCGGGCCGTGTTCCAGGGTGTCGGCGGCCACGTGCCCGGCCAGGTGGTGCACGCCGTACAGGGGGAGGTCCCAGGCCAGCGCGTAGGCCTTGGCGGCGGCGATCCCGGTCTGCAGCGCGGTGGCCAGGCCGGGCCCCGAGGTGACCGCGACCGCGTCGATCTCGGACGGGCCGACCCCGGCCCGCTCGAAGGCGGCCCGCACGCAGGGGACGAGTGACTCCAGGTGGGCGCGGGCGGCGATCTCCGGCACCACCCCGCCGAAGCGCGCGTGCTCCTCCATCGAGGAGGACAGCGCGGCGCCGAGGAGCCTCCCGCCGGAGACGATGCCGACGCCGGTCTCGTCACACGAGGTCTCGATCCCCAGGACGACCGCCATGCCACCCCCTTATTGCAAATAATTCGCAACTACAAATAATAGGCATCAAGACTCTCCCTGGCGAACGCCGTACGCTCTGGATTTAGTAGGACGTCCGACTACATTGAGGAGCGAACGAGATCATGTGCGTCGTCGTCACCCGCGGGCTCGTGGGGGCCGCCCGATGAACCTCCAGCCGGACGCCGAGGTCGTGACCCTGGTCACCGGACGCCTCGGGCAGATCATCCTCAACCGGCCCCGCGCCCTGAACGCCCTGAACCACGACATGATCCGCCGGATCGGCACCACCCTGCGGGCCTGGGCCTGCGACGACGCCGTCTCCGCCGTGCTCGTCAGGGGGGCGGGCGAGCGTGGCCTGTGCGCCGGAGGCGACATCCGCGCCATCCACGAGGACGTCAGGACCGGGGGCGGGGCCTCGCCGGCGTTCTGGCGGGACGAGTACCGCCTCAACGCCCTCATCGCCCGGTACGGCAAGCCGTACGTGGCCCTGATGGACGGCATCGTCATGGGCGGCGGGGTGGGCGTCTCCGCGCACGGCGGTGTGCGGATCGTCACCGAACGCACCACCCTGGCCATGCCGGAGACCACGATCGGCTTCCTGACCGACGTGGGAGGCACCTACCTGCTGTCGCGGGCACCCGGCGAGCTCGGCACCCACATGGCGCTGACCTCGGCGGCGATCGGGGCGGGCGACGCCGTCGCCTGCGGGCTCGCCGACCACTTCGTCCCCTCTGCGGATCTCGACGCCCTCACCACCGAGCTGGCCTCGGGGGACGTGGCAGGGGTCGTCGCCGCCTTCGCCCGCCCGGTGCCGCCCGGGAAGCTGACCGGCGAACGCGGATGGATCGACGCCTGTTACTCCGCCGGGACGGTCGAGGAGATCGTGGAGCGGCTGCTCGGCGACGGCGCCGAGGAGGCGAAGCGGGCGGCGGAGCTGGTCTCGGCCAGGTCGCCGACCGCGCTGAAGGTCACCCTGCGCGCCCTGCGCCTGGCCCGGGGGCTGGGCTCCCTTGAGGAGGCTCTCGACCAGGAGTACCGCGTCGCCTGCGCGATGCCGTCCGCGCCCGACCTGGTCGAGGGCATCCGCGCCCAGGTGATCGACAAGGACCGCTCCCCCCGCTGGTCCCCCGCCCGTCTCGAAGAGGTGAGCGAGCAGGACGTGGACCGCTTCTTCGCGCCCCTGGGCGAACACGAACTCGGACTCTCCGCGGAACCGGGATGACGGCCGTTCAGGCGGATCGTTCCCGGCTTCCCGTACGGCTTCTCGCGCGGCCGGCGAGCAGGACGCAGTCGCCGCACTTGCCGCCGCCGGGCAGCCGGTAGTACAGGCAGCAGCTGCGCCGGGTGAAGACCGGTCGCCCGGGGACGGGTTCGGCCAGCTCACCGGTGTTCCGCAGCAGCCCCGTCCCCAGCAGTTCCCGGCCGAGCGTGACGGCCCTCGTGGCCAGATCGGGGCGCCGGCCCGCGAGGACGCACACGGCTCCCGCCAGGGCCGAGGCGGCGTTGCCCCACAGCAGGCCCGGCGCGATCCCGACGACCTCCCGTACGGCCAGCGCCAGCGGTTCGAGCAGCCCGGTCACCACGCCGCGGTACATCGGCCCGGCGGCCTCGGCCGGGCCGGGGACACGCCGCCCCGCAGGCCGTACGGCGCGCAGCGGCAGCGGCCCGGCGGGGGCCGGGTACCAGTGCAGCCGGGCGGGGGCCAGGTCGAGGAGCAGGTCGTGGGCGGCCACGGCCCCGACGACCGGCGACCACAGACGGGCCGCGAGCCCCTGGAACTGGATGGAGGCCGCCACCCGTGGCTGGTCGGTGCCCAGGCGCACGGCGACCTCGGCGACGCGCCGTTCCAGCAGGGCGCGGTCGGTGAGCAGGTCGGTGAGCGGCCGCCAGCCCGGCTCCGCCTCGCCCTCGTCGAGTTCGAAGTAGCCGCCGACCGAGGACACCTCGGCCATCGCCGCCGAGACGGCCTCCGGGGCGGCGGGCGCGATCACGGGGGCGGGCCGGACGGGGGGCATGACGAATCACCGATCCTCTCCCGGGGAGGTCCGCCCCGGCCTGGTCTGAGGAGGCGACCACGTGAGTCTCCGGCTCCCGGCCGGAGCTCGTCGTGATCCCTCCGTCCACGACTCGCTCGCCGATCGCGGTACCGATCAGGTGCCGATCACGGTGGCGGGACCGCGCCGGACTCGTACCGGCTTCCTCTGGCCGCCGTCGCCCGCGGCGGCATCATCTCACAGGGGGCGGAGACTTCTCTGTGCTCCGGGTGCCGACCTCCCGCGGACCGGCCCGGCGGGACCCGCCCACCGCGGGGAGGGCAGACTCTTCCCCGTGAAGCGAATCCTCATCATCGGCATCGGCGCGGGCGACCCCGACCATCTCACCCTCCAGGCGGTCAAGGCCATCGGCCGGGCCGACGCCTTCCTGCTGGTGGACAAGGGAGAGGTCAAACACGACCTGGCCGATCTGCGCCGGGACATGATCGAGGCGCACGGGCGGCGGCCGTACCGGGTGGTGGAGGCCCGTGACCCGGAGCGGGACAGGACCACCCCCGCCTACGCCTCGGCCGTCGAGACGTGGCGTTCGCGGCGCGCCGACCTGTACGAGGCGTTCGTCCGCGACGAGCTCGGCGAGGACGAGACCGGGGCGATCCTCGTCTGGGGCGACCCCGGCCTCTACGACAGCACGCTCGCCGGGATCGAGGAGGTCACCGAGCGGGGGACGGTCGTCTTCGACCACGAGGTCGTCCCGGGCATCACCAGCGTCTCCGCGCTGACCGCCAGGCACCGTACCAACCTGAACCGGGTCGGCCGCCCGGTGCACATCACCACCGGCCGCCGCCTGGCGCAGGAGGGGCCGACGGCCGACGACGTCCTCGTCATGCTCGACGCGCACTGCGCCTTCGCCGACCTGGGGGACCGGGCGGAGGAGTTCCACATCTACTGGGGCGCCTACCTGGGCACCCCGGACGAGATCCTGGTCTCCGGGCCGGTGACCGAGGTGACCGGGCGCATCCGTGACCTGCGCGCGCAGGCCCGCGAACGCAAGGGCTGGATCATGGACACCTACCTGCTCAGGCGCCTGCCCCCGGCGTGAGACTCAGCTCCCGGCCGCCCGCCCCGTACCCGTACGGCCCGCGCGCCACTCGTGGGCCGGCAGCCAGACGAGTTGACGCGTTCAGCCCCCTTCAGGATGGTCTCGACCTGGTCGAGCACGTCGATCGAGGTGCCGTACCGGTCGGCGGTGGCGTAGGTGACCGGCAGCACCTTGCCGTTCTTGGCGGCCTCGACCTGGGAGGGCGGCAGTTCCATCGGGTTGTTCCCGTCGATCGCGCTGGTGCCGACCGGTAGCACGCCGAAGTCGAGCAGGGCGCCGGTGGCATAGGAGATCGAGACGATGCGCTCGACGTCGCCGGGAACGGTGATCTTCCCGTTGGTCGCCTCGACGACCCGGTCCGCGGCGGCGGGGGCTCTCCCTGCCCTGAGGGATCGGACGCGACGCCGGGGGTGCCGGAGCCGGAACCGCACGCGGTCAGGGCGGCGAGCGTGAGGAAGGACAGGCTCATGGCCAGACGGCGACGCAACGGGGCCGGAAACATACCACTCCCCATTTAGGCAAGCCTTGCCTAACCGACAAATGGAACATTCGACCCATCGGATGCGAATCTTGCCGAAAAGCGCCCTAGGTTCACGATTTTTCATGACAAATGGGCCAGCGGTATGAACCAGATCACAGATCGCCACCTTGACAGGGCACGCCGAAATCCAAAAACTGAGCTTAGGCTTACCTAAGTTATGAGGCTCGCCGCCGCCCGGACGTGGGCCCCGGGCACGGCGTCCGCCGCATCGTGGTCTCGACGCTACGGGAGACCACGATGCGGTCGGGGCCCAACGTGCCGGCCCCGAGGAGTCCCGTTCGCCGCCCGGACGGGAGGCCGGACAGGGTTCGGGCACGGCGGACCTGAACCTTGGTTCGGGGCGAGGGGGCGTCCGAGGGGAGATCCGGGGCGGGTTAGGCTGTGCGGGAACCCTCGTGCCGGCTCGCCGAGCCCGGCCGGGGCGTCTCACGGCGGTGGGGCCCGCCGTACCCGAACCGCGGCGCGCGCGCCGCCAACGGTCCCTGCTCGTGACAGCTCGCGTCCTGAACCCGGGGCGCACGCCACGTGTGGGGAGGATCATGCGCCCGGATGAGGTGGGGCCCGCAACGGTGACCGAGCCCGTCGACCCAGACGTCGATCTCACCGACGTACGGCGTCGCCGCCAGGCACGCCGCTCGCAGCTGCGCGTGCTCGCCGCGGTCGCCGCCGGAGGCTCGACCGGCGCGGCGGCCCGTTACGGGGCGTCACTGCTGTGGCCGACCCCGCCCGCGGCCTTCCCGTGGACCACGCTGGGCGTCAACGCCCTCGGCTGCCTGGTGATCGGCGTCTTCCTCGTGACGCTGACCGAGGCCTGGACCGCCCCCGTCTGGGTGCGGCCGTTCTTCGCGACCGGCGTGCTCGGTGGGTTCACCACCTTCTCCACCTACTGCGTGGACATCGAACGCCTGGTCACGGCCGGACGGCCCGGTCCGGCGCTGGCCTACATGGTCGTCACGGTCGTGGTCGCCATGGCCTCGGTGACGGCCGGGGCTCGGATCACCCGCCTGCTCCTGGCGGCGGTGAGACGGAAGGCAGGGAGAACACGATGATCATGTCTGGGCGAGGGCTGAGACTGACCGTCTTCCTCGACGACACCGACACCTGGCACCACCGTCCGATGTACACCGAGATCGTGCACCGCGCCCACGCCGCCGGGCTGGCCGGGGCGTCGGTCTTCCACGGCCTTGAGGGCTTCGGCGCCACGCAGGTCGTGCACACCACCCGGCTGCTGTCGATGGCCGACGACCTGCCGGTCGCCGTGGTGATCATCGACACCGAGGAGGCCGTCCGCGCCTTCCTGCCCCAGCTCGACGACCTGCTCATCGAGGGCGTGGCCGTACTCGACCAGGTCGAGATCGTCCACCATCGCGGCGGGCGGGCCACACAGCGAGAAGCACAGTGAGGAGCACTGTGGAGGCACGGCGAGGAGCACTGCGAGGAGGGGGAAACGGTGAACTGGCTGCTGGTGCTGGCCGGCGCCGCCGTCGGCGCGCCGCTGCGTTATCTGACCGACCGGATGGTCCAGGCCCGGCATGACACGGTCTTCCCGTGGGGGACCTTCACCGTCAACGTGTCCGGTTCCCTCGTCCTCGGCCTGCTGGCCGGGGCCGCGCTGTCCGGCGCGGTGGGCACGGAGATCCAGTTGCTGGTGGGGACCGGGTTCTGCGGGGCGCTGACCACCTACTCGACGTTCTCCTACGAGACGCTGCAGCTGGCCGAGAACGGCGCGCGTTTCTACGCGGTGGCCAACGTCGTCGCCTCGGTGATCGCGGGTCTCGGCGCCGTTTTCGTCGGCATGACCCTCGCCCGGGTCCTCTTCGCCTGACGCCCGGTCCTCCCACCTCCCCTTCACCGGTCTCCGCCGGCCTTCACGGACGGACTCCCCGGCGGAGACGCCTCCGCCGTGCCACGTGTCCGCCCCCGGGCGGTCCGGCCGCGGGTAAAGAAAGAGGCCTTCTTCCTGGATTAAGGAAGAACAGCCCTTTTTCTCATCGTTACCTCTGTGAGCTGCGGGTATGACGCGGCGTATACACAAGGTTCCGACTTTTGGGGTAGTTCATATGTTCGCGGTGCTCGTCGCGGTACTCGCGGGAGCCTTCATCTCGGCCCTGCTGGTCGTGGTCGTCCTGTCGGCGACCAGGGGCAGCCGGGCCAGGCGCCCTCAGCGGTCCGTCTCCACAGGACCTCACCGGCATGCGAACCGTGTCCTCTCCCCACTTGGCCTCGCCTACCTCCTGCAGCGCGGCCACCGGCGCTCAAGGACCCGCGCGGCCGGGCCCGGCACAGGATGACGGACTCCGAGACGCGTTCGTGATCAAGGTCGGTCAAGATCTTCCTTCCACACCCCTGTGAAAGGAAGTCCTGTGAAACGACTCGTCACGGGCATCGCCGCGACCACGGTCACCGCCTCCCTGATCACCGCCCCGGCGGCCTCAGCTCAGGTGACGGCGCCCTCGGACCCGGTCAAGGCGCTGCAGAGCCGTATCGCCCCGGGCAAAGGGGTGAGGTTCACCGACGTCGCCACCCTGGTCTCCTTCGTCGGCAGGACGCCCTTCCTACGACGCACCGGCTCCTTCCGGTACGGCAAGACAGGGGTCGTCGCCTCCGACGTCACGGCCAGTCGCAGCACCGACAAGGACCTCGGGACGGCGTCCTTCCCGCTGAGCATGCTCCCCAGGCCCGAACGGACGATCAGGGTCGGCACCACCAGCTACTACTCCGGCGGCATCTGGGCCCCCTCGAAGGGCAAGGCCTGGGTCGGGTACCCACACGGTCCGAACGCGGGCTTCAGCGGCTGGTACGGCCAGCTGGTGAACGTCGCCGAACCCGCGACCCTGAAGGCCCTGCTCGCCAAGGGCGAGAAGACCGGGAACACCTACTCGGGCACGATCAGCTTCGGCGCGCTGAACAAGGTCTCCCCCTGGATTCGGTACTCCCACCTGTCCCCGATGTCCGGGGCGGAGAAGAAGGCCGTGCTGCGCTTCACCCTCACCTTGGGCCCCGACCGGCTCCCCCGGCGGCTGGTCACCGTCTACCCGAGGTCGACCCACCTCAACGACCGAGGCGACGTCCAGGACAGAAGGCTCAGCGTCGAGACCCGCTACACCGGCTGGGGAGGCCGGGTGACGGTCAAGGCTCCTCCGGCGAGCACGGTCGACAGCGTGGGCGAGCGCAAGCGCCGTTAGGTGTGATCTCCCGACTGTGTCTCTTTGCGCCGCCTTCGGCATCGCGGGCTGTGTCTCCTTGCTCCGCCTGCGGCGTCGCGGGGCTTGGGCGCCTTCGGGTCGGTGCTTTCCCTCGTCACTGTGCCTCTTTGCGCCGCCTGCGGCGTCGCGGGCCTGGGCGCCTCCGAGTCGGCGCTTTCCCTCGTCACTCCGTCGCTGCGCTCCTGCGTTCCTCAGTCCAAGCACCGACGGCGCCCAAGCCGAAACCCCTCACGCCTGACGTTCATCGCCGTATGTGAGGGGCTGGACGTCCTCTCCTGATGACTCACCTGCGCGTGCCGCCTGGAACCGGCCGGCCTTCTCCGTCACGGTGCGTGACCAATCGGTTGGCAGTGGTGCGACGTCGGCTGAGCGGCCGTTCGCCTGGTGTTTGAGACCGCGGTCGCACGGGCGAGACGCCGGGTGCGACCCCGGTCGCATGTGATGGGAGCCTTGGGGTCGATGTGGCGCCGTGTGCCCCGCTCCGAGAATGGCCGGGTGACCGAGATCATCGCGGGGCTGTACGTGTCCCCGCTGGAACTTCTTTCCCTGCTGGGCGCCGTCGCGCTGGTGGTGGCGCGCTGGCTTCCCCCCGCCGCCCGCCCACGCGTCACGATCGCCGCGGGAGCGGTCTTCGTGCTGTCCGCGATCGCACTGGGTGTGGCGGGGATCCGCTGGCAGATGCTGCCGGTGCTGGCGGGGGCCGCCGGGGCGCTTCCCTTCGCCCTCGCTCCCCTGCTGGGACGTCGTACCGGCCGGTCGGCGTGGCGGGCCCGCTGGTGGCTGGCGTTGCCGGGGTCGACGGTCTGCGCCGTCCTGATCGCCGGGGGTCCGGTGGCCGCCTGGGCCTTCCCGGTGCCCGTGTTCCCCGAGCCGTCAGGCCGTTTCGCGGTCGGCACCCGGGTGGCGCAGTGGACCGACCCGCACCGCCCCGAGAGCTTCACCGCCGATCCGAACGACCGGCGCACGGTCGTGGTCCAGCTCTGGTATCCCGCGCGGAGGAGCCCCGCGGGCGCGCGGCGGGCCCAGTACCTCGGACGCACCGAGCAGGAGGCACGCGTCGTCTCCGGCGCCCTCGCCCGCCAGGTCGGCCTGCCCGGCTTCCTGATCGACGGCGTCCCGCGTGCCCGCTCCCGGTCGGTCCTCGACGCCCCGGTGGCCGGTGGGAGCGAACGGTTCCCGGTCGTGCTGTTCTCTCCCGGGTCGGGCGGGGTGCGCACCCAGAACACCGCCTGGGCCGAGGAACTGGCCAGCCACGGCTACGTGGTCGCCACCCTCGACCACCCGTACGACTCCGCCGCCGTCGTCCTCGCCGACGGCCGGACGATTCACACCAGGACCGCCTCCACCGGGGACCGGGACAAGGACGACAGGCTGGCGGCCGACTGGACGGCCGTCCGGGCCGCCGACCTCGGCTTCGTCCTCACACAGCTGGAGCGACTGGATCGAGGTGAGATCACCGACCCGCTGGCCGGCCGCCTGGACACCGGCCGGGCCGCGGTCACCGGCCACTCCATGGGTGGTGCCGCCGCTCTGTGGGCGGCCCGGCAGGACCGCCGGTTCGACGCCGTCATCGATCTGGACGGCTACCCCCACGGCCCCACCTCCCCCGCTCTCCACCAGCCGGCTCTCGCGCTCACCCAGGCCGTCACCCCGGGAACCGATCCGCGTTACCTCCCCCGCCTCACCGAGGCCCTCAAGTCCGGCACCGTGACGAACTACCGGCTCACCGTCCCCGGCGCCGCGCACCTCACCTTCATGGACGGCCCCCTGTACCTGCCGCCTGTGCCGTCGATCGTCGGCTCCCTGGGCCGCGCCGAGAGCCCGCGCGTCGTCGCCGCGGCCACCCTCGCCTTCCTCGACACCACCCTGCGGCACGAACCCGGTGACCTGGCCCGCGACCTGTCGGCCTACGGCGACCTCAGCGTCCACCACCCGGACAGCGGCCGTTGACCACCCGAGGAACGCCCGCGCGGGCGGCCGGCCGGTCCGACACGGATCCGGCCTATGTGCCGGTCTGTCTCATCACGGCCAGGCGCTGCGGGCGCAGGCCGAGCCTCAGGACGGTCGATGACGAGCCCCGTCAGTCACCCACGATGTCGGCGTCCGTGCGGCTTCGCAGTTCTTCGACGCTCACGCCGGGGGCGGTCTCGACGAGCCCCAGTCCTTCGGGGGTGACGTCGAGGACGCCGAGGTCGGTGATGATCCGGTTGACGCACGCCCTGCCGGTGAGCGGCAGCGAGCATCGCCGTACGAGCTTCGGGGAGCCGTCCTTGGCGGTGTGATCCATGATCACGATGACCTTGCGGACGCCGTGGACCAGGTCCATCGCCCCGCCCATGCCCTTGACCAGTCTGCCGGGGACCATCCAGTTGGCCAGGTCGCCGCCTTCGGAGACCTGCATCGCCCCCAGCACCGCCACGTCGATGTGGCCGCCGCGGATCATGCCGAACGACAGCGCGGAGTCGAAGAACGACGCGCCCGGCCGTACGGTGACCGTCTCCTTGCCCGCGTTGATCAGGTCCGGGTCCACCTCGTCCTCGGCGGGGTAGGGGCCGACGCCCAGGATGCCGTTCTCCGAGTGCAGGACGACCTCGACGTCCGGCGGCAGGAAGGAGGGGATGCGGGTGGGCAGGCCGATGCCGAGGTTGACGTGGTCGCCGTCGCGCAGTTCGGCCGCCGCCCGCGCGACCATCTCGTCACGGCTCCAGCTCATCGGGACTCCTCGAAGGTCATGACGTGGTCCGCTTCTCGACGGCCTTGTCCGCCGCCTGCTCGGGGGTGAGCGCCAGCACGCGCTGGACGAACACGCCCGGCAGGTGGACCTCGTCGGGGTCGAGCTCGGTCAGCTCCTCGACCTCGGCGACGGTGACACGCCCGGCCATCGCGGCCAGCGGGTTGAAGTTCCTGGCGGCCTTGCTGAAGACCAGGTTGCCGTGCCTGTCCCCCTTCGCCGCCCTGACCAGCGCGAAGTCGGTGGTGATGCCCCGTTCGAGCACGTACGGCCTGCCGTCGAACTCACGGACCTCCTTGGGCGGCGAGGCGACGGCGACCGAGCCGTCGGGGGCGTGGCGCAGCGGCAGGCCGCCGTCCGCGACCGGGGTGCCGACGCCCGCCGGGGTGTAGAAGGCCGGGATGCCGCTGCCGCCCGCGCGCAGCCGTTCGGCCAGGCTGCCCTGCGGGGTCAGTTCGACCTCGATGTCACCGGCGAGGTACTGCCGGGCGAACTCCTTGTTCTCGCCGATGTAGGAGGCGGTCACCCGGGCGATGCGCCGGGCGGCCAGCAGGAGGCCGAGGCCGCCGCCGTCCACCCCGCAGTTGTTCGACACCACGGACACGCCGGTCACCCCGGTGTCGTAGAGGGCCTGGATCAGCACGTTCGGGATGCCGCTGAGGCCGAAGCCACCGACCGCGAACGACGCCCCGTCGCCGACCCCGGCCAGCGCGTCCGCCGCCGTGGCGACCACCTTGTCTCTCCGCACGTGTGTTCCACCCGCCCGAGATGTTCGTTGAGTGAACTTTAGTTCACTATTGTTGTGTCGAGTATGCGGTCCTGAGTAGTTCCTGTCAAAGTGCCTGCGACGGACGAGAAGGGACCGAGAAGGGACACCGAATGGAACCGGCCGGAACCCTGGAGCGGGGGCTGGGCGTGCTGCGCGCGCTCGCCACCGAGCCGTGGCGGCGGACACGCGCGACCGACCTGGTCCGCGCCACCGGCCTGGCCAGGTCGACGGTCGACCGTGTCCTGGCGACCCTCGTCCACCTGGGCTACCTCAGGGCGGAGGAGCGCGAGGTGCTGCTCGCCCCGCGCCTGATGGAGCTGGGCGAGGCCTACCTCGTCTGCGCGGGCCTGCGTGAGGTCCTCGCCCCGCACGCCGAACGGCTCGCCACCGAGCTGGACGAGTCGGTCTCGCTGGCCGTGCCCGACGGGGACGGGGTGCGTTTCTTCGGGCAGTTCACCCGGCGGCGCGCCGTCTCGGTCGCCTTCCGGGTCGGGGACCTGCTGCCCGCGGACCGCTGCGCGGCGGGCCTGGCCCTCATCGATGACGAGGGCACGCCGTGGGCCGAGGACGACCAGCTCGTCGAACCCGGTCTGATCGCGGTCGCGGTCCCCGTCAGGGACGCCGCGGGTACGGCGCTCTGCGCGCTGAGCGTGGTCAGCCACACCAGCAGGCACACCATGGCCGGGCTGCGCGCCCACGCGGTGGCCAGGCTGCGTGAGACGGCCGCCCGGATGGAGGCCGCGCTGGCCGCCGTCCCGCCGCCCGCCCGTCCCGTGCCGCCTCCCCCCGCCGTGGACGTCTCGCGCCCGGCGAAGGAGGCGCTGGGGGCGGCCTACCTGCAGTCACTCGCCCGTGGCCTGGCCGTGCTCGTGGCGCTCGGCACGGTCCCCGGCGGACTGTCCCCCGCCGACGTCGCCAGGGTGACCGGTCTGCCGAGGGCCACCGTGGGACGGGCGTTGCAGACCTTGGAGCGGCTGGGATACGCCCGCGCCGAGGGCTCCCGTTCCATCCTGCTGCCCCGGGTCCTGGAGCTCGGATACGCCCACCTCTCGGGACTCTCCTTCGGCGAGATCGTCCAGCCGCACCTGGCGGACCTGGCCGCCGGGATCCACGAGTCGACGTCGGTCGCGGTGCTCGACGGCGACGACGTCGTCTACGTGGCACGGGTGCCCACCACGAAGATCATGCGGGTGGACATCGTCGTCGGCACCCGCTTCCCCGCGTACGCCACGTCGATGGGCCGGGTGCTCCTGGCGGACCTGCCCCGGGAACGGCTGGCCTCGATCGCCCTGCGCCCGCTGACCCGGGACACGGTCACCTCCCCTGCCGAGTTCGCGGCCGCCGTACGGCGCGCGGCCGTGGACGGCTACGCCGTGGTCGACCAGGAGCTCGAGGAGGGGGTGCGGTCCATCGCCGTCCCGGTGCGCGGCCGGGACGGCCGGGTCGTCGCCGCCGTCAACGTCGCCACCCACGTCGACCGCGCCACCCCTGCCGCCCTGGTCGAGAAGGTCCTGCCCGCGCTCGTCGAGACCGCGGCCAGGATGTCGGCCGACCTGGCCTGCGCCCGGGTGACGCCGCCGGAGCGCTGACCGGTGGCCGTCAGTCGTGGAGGGTCGTGGGGCGCACGACGCCGCTCTCGTAGGCGAAGACCACGACCTGGGCGCGGCTGCGCAGCCCGAGTTTCAGCAGGACGTGGCTGAGGTGCGTCTTCACGGTGGCCTCGGCCAGATTCAGCGCCGCGGCGGCCTCGGCGTTGGACAGTCCGCGCGCCACCTGGACCAGCACCTCGTACTCGCGGGAGGTCAGCCGCGCCAGCCGCTCGTCGCGTTCGGCCACGGACGGTGTGAGCTGGGGGGCGAACCTCTCAAGCAGGCGGCGGGTGACCCTCGGGGACAGCGCGGCCTCCCCCGCCGCCACGTCGCGGATCGCGCCGAGCAGCTCGGCGGGCCGGGTGTTCTTCGGCAGGAAGCCGGCCGCCCCGGCCTTCAGTCCTGCGAAGGCGTACTCGTCCAGGTCGAAGGTGGTCAGGATGAGCACGCGTGAGCGTGGGCAGTCCCTGACGATCCTCCGGGTGGCCTCGATCCCGTCGAGGCCGGGCATGCGCACGTCCATCAGCACCACGTCGGGGCGCAGCCGCCGGGTCATCCTGACGGCCTCCTCGCCCTCGCCCGCCTCCCCGGCCACCTCCATGTCCGGCTCGGCCTCGAACACCATCCGGAAGGCCATCCGCAGCAGCGACTCGTCGTCGGCGATCAGCAACCGGATCGTCACGGTCTTCTCTCCCCTGTCAGGTTCAGCCCTGCCGCCACCCGCCAGCCGCCGCCGGGCACCGGACCCGCGTGCAGGGTCCCGTCGTAGGCGGCGACCCGTTCGCGCATCCCGGCCAGGCCCCGCCCCGGCGTCCCGTCCGCCGCCCGTCCGGGGTGGCCGTCGTCGACGATCTCCACCTCGGCGCGCCGAGGCGTCAGCCGGACGCGGACCTCGGCCGTCGCGCCGGGCGCGTGTCTGAGCGTGTTCGTCAGCGCCTCCTGGGTCAGCCGGTAGACGGTGAGCTGGGCGGCGGCGGGGATCGTCCCGGGGTCTCCGGCGACCCGCAGGCTGGTCGGCAGCCCGGCCGCGCGCATCCGGTCGGCCAGAGGGCCCAGCTGGTCGATCCCGGGCGCCGGGTGGCGCGAGGCGTCCGCCTGCTCGGCGGGGCCGGGTTCACCCGTGCCGGGTTCGCCGGCGCCGAGAGAGCGGCGCATGTCCTCAAGCGCCTGCCTTCCGATGCCGGCGATCCGCTCCATCGCGTCGGCCGCCCGCTCCGGCGCGCGGTGCCGTACGTGGGCGGCGCCGTCGGCCAGCGCCACCATGACCGACAGGTTGTGGGTGACGATGTCGTGCATGTCGCGGGTCATCCTGGCGCGTTCCTCGGCGACCGCGAGCCTGGCCCGCTGCTCACGGTCGTGTTCCAGCGAGGCGACGTACGCCCGCCGGGCCCGCGCCCACAGACCCGTGGTGACGGCGACGGCGGCCATCGCGGTCAGCGCGGCCACCGAGAACGGGAACTGGCCCGGCGGCGCCCACCGAGCCGCGGCCAGCACCACCCCGGCCTCCAGGGCGAGGGCCGCCGGGAGCGCCCACCGCCACGGACGGTGGGCGGTGACCGTGTAGAGGGCGACCAGCAATGCGACGTCGGCGGGAAGCTGCACGCCGGCGACCCACTGGATCGCGGCGGCGGCGCCGACCGCGCAGAAGACCGTCAGCGGCGCGCGGCGCCGCCACAGCAGCGGCGCCGTCAGGGCCACCTGGAGCAGCAGCGTCCCCGGCTCTCCCCGGGACAGCACCTGGCCGGGTCCGAGCGTGACGAGAAAGATCACAGCGGCCGGCAGCGCGTCGGCGGCCAGGGACGGCCATCGGATCGGCTCCGTGGCGCAGGCCACCGGGCGGTCGCCTCGTTTCATGCCGCTCACCCTACTTGTCCTGCGAGTTCGCCCCCCATCCTTCTCAGGGAGGAGCGTCCGGGCACCTCAGCCGGAAGTCGTAGGCGTGGATCAGCCGTATGCCGCTGGCCCGGGGCCGTGCCCCGCTGCCAGCCTCGTCGGCGCAGGCATCCACCGCTCGTAAGGAGTCCCACATGTCCTTCGGCACGATCACCTCGGCGGTCGCCGGTCTGGCGCTGACCGCGGTCGCCGCGGCTCCCCTCGCCGCGCCCTTCTCTGGGCCCCTCTCTGGGCCCGTCACCGCCTCCGTCGTCCCTGCCGCGCACGCCTCGGCCGGGGCCCCCGTCACGATGAGGCTGCCCGCGCCCGGCGGGCCGTACCCCGTCGGCACCTTCGCCGTGCGCCTGGTCGATCGGTCCCGCCCCGACCCGCTGGTCAGGTCGAAGCCCTACCGGGAGCTGATGGTCAGCCTGTGGTACCCGGCCAGGGACACCGGCGGGAACCCGCGCACGGCCCCGCACATGGCTCCTCTGGCCGCGGCCGACTGGGACCGGCACTCCGCGCCGCCCATGGGCGTTCCGGCGGGCGCGGTGGACTGGGCCGCCACCCCGACCCACGCCCGCCCCGGCGCGCCGGTCGACCGCGGCGCGGGCAGGCTGCCCGTCGTGCTCTTCGGTTCCGGGGACGGCGGACCGCGCACCCTCGGCACCGCCCTGGTCGAGGACCTGGCCTCCCGCGGCTATCTGGTCGTCACCGTCGACCACACCTACGAGGCCGACCAGGTGGAGTTCCCCGGCGGGCGGGTCGTGCGCGCGCTGCCGCTGCCCTCGAAGCTGACCCCGCGCGTCATCGCCAAGCTGCTCGACCGGCACTCGCGGGCCCGTCTGGCGGACATGCGGTTCGTCCTCGGCCGGATCGCCGCCCTGGGACGCGGCGACTCCCTCGGCGCGGGGGAGCCCGCCGGGCTGCGCGGCGCCCCCGACCTGTCCCGGGTGGGGGCGCTCGGCCAGTCCCTCGGCGGGTCGGTCGCGGCGCAGCTCGTCCACGACGACCCGCGCGTGGACGCGGGCGTCAACCTCGACGGCGGCTACGTCGGCGGGGTCGCGGACGACGGCGTCGCCAAACCGTTCATGCAGCTGGCGGCCGAGGCGCACACCCGGGCGAGCGAACCGAGCTGGAAGTCCTTCTGGAGCGCCTCGACCGGCTGGAAGCGGGAGCTTCGGTTCAAAGGGGCGGCGCACGGCTCGTTCACCGACCTGCAGGCACTGCTGCCGAAGATCGCGGAGACGGTGCCGAAGGTGCCCGTCGCCGACTTCGTCGGCACCATCGACCCGGTCCGGTCCGTCGCGGCCCAGCGGGCCTACGTCGCGGCCTTCTTCGACCTGCACCTGCGGAGGAAGGCGACCACCCTGTTCGAGGCCCCCGACGCCCGCTTCCCCGAGGTCTCCCTCATCCCCTGACCCGTCGTCCGGGGAACCGGTGCGACAGAGCCCCGGCCGCCGTGACGGGCTGGTTAAATCATGACATGTAGGTTCGCAAGATCCCGGTGACGGATCACCGGGCGTGGCCGAAGAGACGGGACGAGAAGGCGGACGAGGATATGACGGGCCGTGCTGGCGCCCGGTGACCCGGCGACGGCCCACCCGAGCCGTGTCCCGGCGGGCCGTGCTCCAGGAGGCGTCCCGTGACGGCCCGCCGCACGCGCCTGGAAGGTCTGATCGCCCGGTCCCGCGTCACCGTCGACGCGCTCGATCATCTCGTCGGCGGGGTGGGGACCGGGATCCTGGCGTTGACCGCGCTGCTCTGGCTCACCGTGGTCGCGCTGCTGTGCCTGGTCGGGGCCGGGCTGCCGGTGGCCCCCGTCGCGCTGCGCGGACTGCGCGTCGTCGCCGACCGGGAACGGGTCCGGCTTTCGCAGCGGGATCCCGAGCTGGTCGGTCCCGGGCCGCCGCCCCCTGGGCTGCGCGCCGCCCTGGCCGACCCGGGCGTCCGGGGAGAGCTGGGCTGGGTCGTCTGCCACTCGACGCTGGGGTTGCTGACCGGTGTGGTCGCCATGTCGCTGCCGCTCGCCGCGGTGCGCGACCTCACCTTCCCGCTGTGGTGGCGGCTGCTGCCGCCGGGCGAGGCGGAGGACGCGGCGTTGAACCTCTGGCGGGTCGACGACCAGCGCAGCGCGCTGGCGGTGTGCGGGTTCGCCGTCGGCTGGACCGCGCTCTCGTTGCTGGTCATCCCGGGCCTGGAGCGGCTGCAGTCCTGGCCCGGGCGGCGGCTGCTGAGCGCGCGTCCCGGCGGCGACCTCGCCCTGCGGGTCGCGCACCTCACCGCGACCCGGGCCGCGGCGCTGGACGCGCACGCCGCCGAGTTGCGGCGGATCGAGCGTTCCCTGCACGACGGCACCCAGAACCGGATCGTGGCCGTCACCGTCCTGCTCGGCGCCGCCCGCCGGGCGGTGGCCCGCGACCCCGCGAGCGCCGGGGAGATCCTCGAACGCGCCCAGGGCGCCGCCGAGCAGGCCCTGGCCGAGCTGCGCGCCGTGGTGCGCACCATCCTGCCGCCGGTCCTTGAGGACAGGAGCCTGGCCGACGCCCTGTCCGGGCTCGCCGCCGCCTGCCCGGTGCCCTGTACGGTCACCGCCGACCTGCCGGGCAGATGCGCTGCCTCGGTCGAGGCCACCGCCTACTTCACGGTGGCCGAGGCGCTGACCAACGTCGCCAGGCACAGCGGGGCAGGCCGTGTCTCCGTCGACCTGAGCCTGCGGCGGGACCGGCTGCTCGTCCAGATCACCGACGACGGTCACGGCGGCGCCGACGAGCACGCCGGGTCCGGGATCGTCGGCATCCGCCGCCGGGCCGAGGCCCACGACGGGACGTTCATGATGACCAGCCCCCCGGGGGGACCGACCACGCTGAAGGTGAGCCTGCCATGCGGATCGTGATCGCCGAGGACGACCCCCTGCTGCGCGAGGGCCTCGCGCTGCTGCTGCGCGCCGAGTCGCTCGACGTGGTGGCCGCCGTGGACGGCCCGAAGGCCTTCCTCGACGCCGTCGACACCCACGAGCCGGACGTGGCCGTCGTCGACGTGCGCATGCCGCCGACCCACACCGACGAGGGCATCGTCGCCGCCGTCGAGGCCAGGCGCCGCAGGCCGGACCTGGCCGTGCTGGTGCTGTCGGCCTACGTCGAGCAGGCCTTCGCCACCGACCTGCTGATCCACGGCAGCGCCCGCCTCGGCTATCTGCTCAAGGAGCGGGTGGGACGGGTCGAGGAGTTCATGGCCGCCCTGCGCCGCGTGGCGGGCGGCGGGACGGCCATCGACCCGGAGGTGGTCGCGCAGCTGCTGTCGCACACCCGCCCCGGCAGGCGGCTCGACCGGCTCAGCCCGCGTGAGCTGGACGTGCTGGCGCTCATGGCGGAGGGGCTGGGCAACACGGCCATCGCCGAGCGACTGGTGGTCACCGAGGGCGCGGTGCACAAGCACATCCGCAACATCTTCGCCAAGCTGGACCTGGCGCCGAGCGACCGCACCGACCGGCGGGTGGCCGCGGTGCTGCAGTATCTGGAGCGGGGGGCGCCCTGAGGTCACAGGCCGGTGAGCTCCGGCGCCCGGGTGACGGCCCGCAGGATGCCGGACAGGGCGGCGCGCATCTCGCCGACGGTCTCCTGGGGCAGGTCGAGGCTGATCTCGAAGACGGTCTCGGTCTCCAGGGTGTCGGCCGTCCTCGGGGACAGCTCGAACCGGAGCACCCGGCCGTCCAGCGTGACCGCGCGCAGCCCCTCGCCGCTGCCGCGCATGCCGTGGCGCGCCATCCAGAAGGTGTCCCGGTGCCGGGAGACCAGCAGGTGCCCGGCCTGCCGGTCCCCGGGACGCTCCCGGAGGAAGACCGTCGGCTGGCCGTACTCCCAGGTGTGCTCGAAGGAGCGGGCGGTCATGGTGGCCTCGGGGAGGTAGGACAGCTCTCCGGTGACCGGCAGGGAGGGCGGCGGGGGCTCACCGGGGCTCCGGCGCTCGTGGTCGCCGCCGTAGGCGACGGCGAGCCCGAGGGGCGCGGCGGTCGGCAGCGCGGCCAGCAGCCAGTCCGGCGGTTCGTCGCGGGGGAACAGGGTCAGCTCCGTCAGCGCCGCCGTCGCGGGCACCCGCTCGAACGGCCGGGTCCGGGAGTCGACGTGGCCGGTGTAGCCCCTGCCGCGCGGGGAGAAGGACAGCTCGCAGGTGAACCAGGTGCCCTCCCCCGCCCGGTGTGACAGCTCACGCAGCCGCCGGAACGGCACCGCGAGGTCTTCGGCGAGACCTTCGACGGTGATCTCGCGGCCGTCGCGCAGGACGGTGGTCCGCGTGCGCGTGCCGACCTGGGCGTGCCGGGCGGTGAGCCGCGACCAGCCGGGCTCCGCGGCGGCGCGGACGAGGTCGCCGACGGCCGCCCGCATGCCGTGCCCCTCCTCGTGACGGGAGCGCCAGTATCCGGATTCCATGATCATCCTTTCTTGGCGGTGCCGCCGGTGAGCAGGTCGTGCAGCGCGCGGACCTCGCGGAGCAGCCCGCTGCCGCCCTTGCGGGCCGCCATGTCGCGCACCTGGGGGATCTCGCCGCGCGCGCCGCACCACCCGGCGACCGTGGCGGCGAGCATGACGAACCCGGCCAGCCCGTTGCGCGGACGCTCGCCGGGGGCGGGGAGCAGCGTGGGCAGCGCGGCGGCGGCGATCCGCCACACGCTCTCGTGGGCGCCCCGCCTGGCCGCCGTGTCGAGCGCGGCGGCCACGTCGGTCACCCTGACCTCGCCCACGGCCACCAGGAACCCGATCTGACGGCCGATCTCACCGGTGGGCAGCCCGTCCCGGGCGGCGGCCTCGACGAGCGCGTCGACCGCCTCCGGCGCCCGTGGGTCGGCGAGGAAGCGGGCGAGCACCGCGGAGAACGCCGCCCCGGCGGGCCCCTCCGCCCTGACGAGGTCGCGGATCTGCTCCGGTCCTGCGGCCGGGACGCCCCAGGAGCGCCTGAGCGTGTAGGGCACGAGGTGCGCGGCGGCCACCTCGCGGTGCGAGGGCAGGGTCGAGGGCCACCAGCCGGAGTGCCCGGCACCGGCGCCGTGCCTGGGGGCGCGGAACATCAGGTCGACCAGCGGCAGGCCGGTCGGCGGGGCGGTGATCACCGGGACCGGGCGCGTGCCGTCCCGCCCGACCTCGTTCTCCGTCGTCCAGCCGAGGTCGACCTCGACCTCGGCGACGGCCCCGGAGCCGGCCCCGGGGCGGATCCACTCGGCGAGGATCGCGCCCGCGGCCGACGTCAGCCGGGCCGCCCGCTCCGCCGCCTCGGGATCGGGGACGCGCGGCAGCCGCAGCAGCGCCTGTTGCAGGTCGGCGGCGAGCGGCCTCGCCCCTGCCGCCTCGACGACCTCCATCCGCCTGACCAGCTCGGCCGCCGCCACGTGCCCGGTTTCGTGGGTCGGCGTGGCCAGCAGCGCCGGCGGCAGGGTGTCCTCCTCAACCGCGCGCAGGACCTCGGCCGCGCGGTGCAGCAGGAGAACGTACGGGGCGGCCAGATCCTTCGGCGGCATGAGGGTCCGCCAGACGCCCCGGCCCGAGCCGGACGTGCTCAGCGAACGGACGGCGCCCCAGAACCACTGGTCCGTCCGCTCCCAGGTCTCCTCCCGGTACGGCCAGGCGGGCTCGCCGAGCAGCCAGGGGCGCAGCGCGGCCGTCAGCCCCGCCCGGTCGCGGACGGCGAGGGTGACGAACCCGGCCAGCAGCCGTTCCCATGACTGCCAGGAGTCGTCCCGCCGCTCCAGCAGCTCGGCCAGCTCATCGGCCGAGGCGGGCGGGGGCGGCAGGGTGTGGGAACGTTCCCCGGGCTCGGGCAGCGGCGGCGGAGCGAACACGGGCCCGGGGCGCGGAGCCGTACCGGTGCCGTGGCCTTCCTCGAAGGCGGCGGCGGCCCGGTCGGCGAGGTGGGGGGCGAGCAGGGCCGCCGACTCGCGCACGCGGGCGCGCCCCTCCTCGCCCATGGCGTCCGCGTGCGCGAGGGCCAGCTCGACGGCCCTGGCCTGGAGCTCCACGGACTCCGCGGCGAAGGCCCGGGCCAGTGGCGCGGCCGCCACCCCGGCCAGGGCGGGGTCGCGCCGCACGGAACGGTCGAGCCATGACAGTCCGGCGCGCACCAGGACGCGTTCCTGGCGGAACAGCAGGCAGTCCCACGCCTCGGCGAGGTCGTCCGCGGTGAGATCGTGTCCGCGCAGGCGCCGTACGGCCAGCGTGGCGACCGGGCCCGGGGAGACGGCCAGCAGGCGCAGGTAGTCGCGCGCGCGGGAGGCGACCTCCTCGGGCGAGGGGTCGAGCGCCTCGTGCAGGTGGACGAAGAAGCGCAGGTCGGTGGCGGTTCCGCCGAGCAGGAAGCGGCGCAGGCAGCCCTCGACCAGGGTCTCGCGCCGCACCCGGCCCGTCTCCGCCAGCCCGGACAGGGCGGCCAGCCAGCCCCTGTCCGGCTCCTTCTCGCCCCGCAGGGCCCGGCCTGCCCCCTGGGCCTCGAACAGCCGGGGCAGCAGGTGGCCGAGCAGCGGGTCGGCGGCCAGGCGCGAGGGCCTGCGGCTCACCCAGCCCGCGACCAGCGGGTCGTGCGGCGGAGGCTCGACGCCGGTCTCGCGCAACAGGGTCAGGGCGAGTGTCATGCCCCGGTCGTCGGGGGTGCGGGTGCGCGACGCGAGCCGCCGGGCCAGGTCGGCGCGCCAGGCGGCGGGGCGGTCGGCGATCACCGCCAGGACGAGGTGCACGTCGTTGTCGGGACCCGCCCACTGCGGGGCGAAGTCGCGCCGGTACAGCCAGGACGCGACGGCCGCGGCGCCGCCGAGGGTGCCCGCGCCCGCGACCCGCAGCGCGGTGCCGTGGCGGACCAGGGAGTCGTCCCACCGGTCGGAGCGGCCCCGCAGTTCCTTCAGCAGGCCGGGCAGCCGGGCCGCGACCTCCTTGCGGGCCTCGGCACCCAGCGTCGTGATCCGCCCGGCGAGCCGGTCGGCGCGTCTTTCCTCGATCAGTTTCCTGACCTCGTCCCAGTGCTCCACGGCTGGGGACACTAGCCAGCGCCGCCGACACTTTCGACCCTCACCGGCACGCCGGGAACGGCCCCGGCCCGCGGGGTGTCCCGGGAAGCGTCTGACAAAAACACCAAATACCCCTTTACACGCTTCCCCCTTGATAGGGACCTAAAAGGCCATAAGTGCTGGTTAATCGCTATATACCTGCGCCTTTTTGGGGTGGTATATCGTGTGATTTCCGTCACACGACACCCGCCGCACCGAGGAAAGAGGCGCCGGACGGCGGGAAACGCCATGGAAATGGGCGACGGCAAAGAGGGAACGGCCGTCACCCACCGGGGAAACATGGCATCCTCCCGGCGGGGCCCGAACCCCGGAGAGGCCGTATAGATGAGCAGACCTCGTCTTTTATCCCGGACAGCCCTTCGCTTCTCCACCCTGATCCCGCTTTGCGCGCACATCCCGGACATTCATAGTTATGCCCAGCGTAACCAGCCGGTCACGGAATTATGCCCACGATGAATCGTGGGAACGGCCCGTTCTTTCGATTAGCATTTGTGGTGAAAGTCGTCTCAGCGGCGATAACGCTAATGTCATGGAGGTTTGTCGTGGCGCGTCACGTGCCGGCCTGGATCATGGCCGTGGTGACCGCCTTCCTGTTGACGAACGTCGTCGTCGCTCCTGACGGCGACCGCAGGACGGCGCCGCCGAGCGCCGTCTCCGCCTTCATGACGATCTTCACCTCGGGCGGCACGGGTGGCACGGCGCGGACCGTCAGGGCCGCCTCCGCCTCCGCCCCCGGAGCCTCGGCGACTCCGAGAGGCCCGGGCCGGGAGGCGGAGCCGAACCCCGACCACGGCGGCACCGACCTGCCCACCCGTGGCTGCCGCCACCAGGCGCCCGCGCGGTGGGCGGGCGGGCCGCAGTGCCTGTCCCCGCTGCGCGGCCCGGGTCAGCACACGACGACGGCGCTCCCTTCCGCGGAGACGTCGGCGCGGTCTCTCTCACGTCCCGGAGCCGGGCGGCGCGAAACGGCCGTCGCGGCTCCCTCACAGTCCCGGCTGCAGGTGTTCCGCTGCTGACAGGGCCCGCCGTCTCCCAGGCGCCCGCCTCGACCTCCTTCCCCGCCACCGCCCCGCTGGACGGGCGGACATGTGAGGTGCGAGCCGGGGCCGCGTGAGACGGCGCCGCGGTGCGACGCGCACCGCTCAATCCCCCCTGCGAGGAAGGCGGTAACCGCCCCTCGCCCGTCCTCCCCCGCCGCCCTCCGCGCCTGACCGGCCGGAGCGCGTCGCGGGAGCGAGCCCGGCCCTCCCCCAGGCCGGGCGAGTGAGCCGGCCCACGGGCCCGCGCCGCCGGTCGCGAGCACCGGACGTCCGCGTGTCCCGCGTGCCTTCGGGCACGCCCGGCTCCCCGGTCCTCACGACCACCTCCGCTTCACCGACGTGTCCGAAGCAACGACTGTCCGAAGGGCTTTCGCATGCACGCATTCATCGAGCACGCCCGTTCCTTCCCCGCCCGCGCCGCCGTCGCCGGGGAGCGGCTCGACCGGCACGCCGCCGGTCAGGCCCCGCTCGCGCTCTTCATCACCTGCTCCGACTCCCGTGTCGTCCCGTCCCTGATCACCGGCGCGCGCCCGGGTGAGCTGTTCGAGCTGCGCACCGCGGGCGGCATCGTGCCCCGCTATGACCTCGACCGCCCCTCCGGCGAGGCCGCCACCGTCGAGTTCGCGGTCGAGGCCCTGGACATCGGCGACATCGTGGTCTGCGGTCACTCGCACTGCGCCGCGGTCGGCGCCGTGGTCCGCCGCGACGACCTGGCCGCCGTCCCCGCCATGGGCGGCTGGCTGGCCCACGCCGCCGACTCCCTCGGCGACGAGCGGACCGACCTCGGGTCGGCGACGAAGCAGCACATCCTGACCCAGCTGGACCGGCTGCACGCCTACCCCGCCGTGCGGCGGCGGATCGAGGAGGGCCGGATGCGGCTGCACGGCTGGTTCTACGAGGTGCACACGGGCATGGTGTTCGCCCACCGTCCCGGCCACGACACGTTCCTGCCCCTGTGACGGTGACCACCATGCTGAGAACCTCGACCCTGCGTGGCGACGTCGCCGCCTCCGTCGTCGTCTTCCTCGTCGCCCTGCCGCTGTGCGTCGGCGTCGCCGTCGCCTCGGGCGTGCCCGCCGAGCTCGGGCTGATCACCGGCATCGTCGGCGGCCTGGTCACCGGACTGCTGCCCGGCAGCAGTCTGCAGGTCAGCGGCCCGGCCGCGGGCCTGACCGTCCTGGTCTTCGAGGCCGTACGGCTCTACGGCCTGCCCGCCCTCGGCACGCTCGTCCTGGCGGCAGGGCTCCTGCAGCTGCTGCTCGGGGCGCTGCGGTTCGGCCGCTGGTTCCGCGCCATCTCCATCGCCGTCGTCGAGGGGATGCTCGCCGGGATCGGGCTGACCATCATCGCCGGGCAGCTGTACGCGATGGCCGGCGTCTCCGCCCCCGGCTCCGGTCTCGGCAAGCTGGCGGGCCTGCCCGCGCTGGCCGCGAGTTCCCTCACCTCACCGAATGTCCTGGCCGCCGTCGCCGTCGGCACGGGCACCGTCTTACTGCTGGCGCTGTGGCCGCGGCTGCCCGCGCGGGCCCGGATGGTCCCCGCGCCGCTCGCCGCGGTCGCGCTGGCCACCGCCGCCGTCGCGTTCCTCGGCCTGCCGGTGGCCAGGCTGGAGGTGAACGGCCTGCTCGGCGCGATCAGGCCACCCGGCCTCGACGATCTGGCACCGCTCGCCGAGATCGGCTTCCTCGGCACCGTCGTGGCGTTCACCCTGATCTCCTCGGCCGAGAGCCTGTTCAGCGCGGCGGCCGTCGACCGCATGCACGACGGCCCCCGCACCGACTACGACAAGGAGCTCATGGCCCAGGGAGTGGGCAACACCGTCTGCGGGGCGCTCGGCGCGCTGCCGATGACGGCGGTGATCGTGCGCAGTTCGGCCAACGTGCGGGCGGGCGCGCGGACCAAGGTGTCCCGCGTGCTGCACGGGCTGTGGCTGCTGCTGTTCGCCGCCCTGCTGCCCGCGGCGCTTGAGGTCATCCCGCTGGCCGCGCTCGCGGGCGTCCTGGTGCACACCGGCTGGAAGCTCATCCCGACCGCGCAGCTGCTCTCGCTGTGGCGGCGGCACCGGGGCGAGGCGGTGATCCTGGTGTGCACCGCGGTCGCGGTCGTCGCCCTCAACCTGTTCGAGGGGGTGCTGATCGGGTTGCTCATGGCGGTGGTCAAGACCGCCTGGGAGACCTCGCACATCCATCTGGAGGTGGACGAGGAGACCCAGGACGGGCCGATCAGGGTCACGCTCAGCGGCAACGCCACCTTCCTGCGGCTGCCCAAGATGCTCGACACCCTGGAGGCGCTGCCTCGCGACCGGCACATCGAGCTGGAACTGTCCGGGTTGCGGCATCTGGACCACGCCTGCCGTACGGCGCTGACCTCGTGGGCCGCCGGGCACAACCGGGAGGGAACCCCCGCGGTCTCGGTGCCCCCGGTCCTGACCGGCACCTGACAGGACGACGCGCGGAATGGTGCCGGACGCCGGCTCAACGGGTCGGGCACCATTCCCGAATCGGCCGCCGGAAGGTCCGGCGGATACGCAACAAGCAAAATTAACTGACAAGAATCTTAACAGTTAGGTACGGATCGAGTTATGCTGCCGACGACGTCACCGCCCCTGGTGACGCCGTACACCCCCCAACGGCACCGACGGCGCGCGCCACAACCCCCCGGGCGCGTCGGCTGAAAGGAGCCCCCATGAGCATCAGGCAGCGCCTGATCACCGCCCTGTCCGTGCTGCTGGCCGTACCGCTGACGGTGGTCCTCACCACCGCGGCCCCGGCCAGCGCCCACGGCTGGATCACCTCCCCGCCCAGCAGGCAGGACATGTGCGCCAGCAGGCGCGTCAGCGGATGCGGCGGACTCGAGTACGAGCCGCAGAGCGTCGAGGCCCCCAAGGGTTCGAGGCTGTGCAGCGGCGGCAGCGGATGGCGTGTCCTTGACAACGAGGGCAAGGGCTGGCCCACGACGGCCGTCTCCAGCACGGTCACCTTCCAGTGGCGGCTGACCGCCGCGCACCGCACCAGCACCTGGCAGTACTACGTCGACGGCGCCCTGTTCAAGACCTTCAACCAGGGCAACACCCAGCCGCCGTCGAACATCTCGCACACCATCAGCGGGCTTCCCGGCGGCCGCCACAAGATCCTGGCCGTCTGGAACGTCGCCGACACCGTGAACGCCTTCTACAACTGCGTCGACGTCCAGGTCCGCTAGCCCGGATCCGGCCCGTGGGAGGGCGTGCGCCCCGCCCTCCCGTTTCCCCGATCGCGTTCTCCACACCCGGTTCTCCTCAACGAGGCCGCCAATTCTCCCGACGGAGAACGCAAAACACTGCCACGGGAATCAGCCGGGGAGCTCCCCGGAGAACCGGCGTTTCCCCTGGTCAACAGCCACAATCCAAACATTTCCCCTTAAATCCATTAAAGCAATTTAATCGCCATATTTCACCCAAAGAATCAAGCGGTATTGCCTTTCCGGCATACCGTATTAAATCGGGGTGATCTTATGGCAGAACCGGCGGCTTCCTCGCCTCCACCGCCCGGCGGCAAGCCCGCCGAGGCGCTGCTGCGCGCCGCGCAGTTCTTCACCACGGGCACGCCCTCGCGGGATCGGCACGACCTGTACCACGTCGACGGGCGGGGCGCCGAGGAGTTCTACCGCGAGCGCTGGCGCCACGACAAGGTGGTGCGCTCGACCCACGGGGTGAACTGCACCGGATCGTGCTCCTGGAAGGTCTACGTCAAGGACGGGATCATCACCTGGGAGACCCAGCAGACCGACTACCCCTCGACCGGGACGGACTCCCCCGAGTACGAGCCACGCGGCTGCCCGAGGGGCGCGGCGTTCTCCTGGTACACCTACTCCCCCTCCCGGGTGCGCCACCCGTACGTGCGGGGGCCCCTGCTGGAGATGTGGCGGCAGGAGCGTGAGCGGCTCGGCGACCCGGTCCTGGCCTGGGCGGAGATCACCGGCGACCCCGAACGGGCCGCCCGGTACAAGCAGGCGCGGGGCAAGGGCGGGTTCGTCCGCTCGACCTGGCCCGAGGTGAGCGAGCTGATCGCCGCCGCCCACGTGCACACCATCAAGGAGTACGGCCCTGACCGGGTGGCGGGCTTCTCCCCCATCCCGGGGATGTCGCTGGTGTCCTACACGGCCGGGACGCGCTTCCTCTCGCTGATCGGCGGCACCATCCTGTCGTTCTACGACTGGTACGCCGACCTGCCGATCGCCTCACCACAGGTCTTCGGCGACCAGACGGACGTGCCCGAGTCCGGCGACTGGTGGAACTCCTCCTACCTGATGGTCTGGGGGACGAACCTGCCCATCACCCGCACCCCGGACGCGCACTTCATGACCGAGGCGCGTTACCGGGGGCAGAAGGTCGTCGTGGTCTCCCCCGACTACTCCGACCACACCAAGTTCGCCGACGACTGGCTGGCGGCCCGTCCCGGCACCGACGGCGCGCTGGCCATGGCCATGGGGCACGTCGTGCTCTCGGAGTTCTTCCGCGACCGCCAGGTGCCCTACTTCACCGACTACGTCAAGTCCTACACCGACCTGCCGCTGCTGGTGACGCTGACCGAACGCGGTGACGCCCACGTGCCCGGCCGTTTCCTGACCGCGGCCGACATCGGCGAGACCGGTGAGGGCGCCGCGCACAAGCAGGTGCTGCTCGACGCGGCGGACGGCGCGCCGAAGGTGCCCAACGGCTCGCTCGGCTTCCGCTTCGGCGAGGCGGGCAAGGGCCGCTGGAACCTCGGCCTGGACGGGGTCGACCCCCTGCTGACCCTGTACGGCAGGCACACCGACGCGCTCGCCGTCGACCTGCCCCGCTTCGACGCCGGGGCGACCGAGGGCGGCACGAGCGTGCGCCGGGGGGTTCCGGTGACGCGGGTCGGCGGCCACCTGGTCACGACGGTCTTCGACCTGGTGATGGCGCACTACGCCGTACGACGCGACGGCCTGCCCGGTCGGTGGCCCACGGGCTACGACGACCCCGAGCCGTTCACCCCCGCCTGGCAGGAGGCGATCACCTCGGTGCCCGCCGTCGCGGCGACCCGGGTGGCCAGGGAGTTCGCCCGCAACGCCGAGGTCTCCCGGGGCCGGTCGATGATCTGCATGGGCGGTGGCACCAACCAGTGGTGCAACTCCGACCAGACCTACCGGGCCTTCCTCACGCTGATCATGCTGTGCGGCTGCCAGGGGGTCAACGGCGGCGGCTGGGCCCACTACGTCGGGCAGGAGAAGATCCGCCCGCTCACCGGCTGGTCGCAGCTCGCCTTCGCGCTCGACTGGCAGCGGCCCGCCCGGCAGACGGCCGCGACGCCGTACTGGTACCTGCACACCGACCAGTGGCGCTACGAGCTGTTCGGCGCGGGAGAGCTGTCCAGCCCGCTCGGGCCCGGGCTGTTCGAGGGCCGCTCCTTCGCCGACTGCGTCGTGCAGGCCCAGCGGCTCGGCTGGACCTCCGCGGCCCCCGCCTTCGACCGCAACCCGCTCGACCTCGCCGACGAGGCCGTACGGGCGGGACGACCCGTCGCCGACCACGTCGTGGCGGAACTGAAGGCGGGACGGCTGCGCTTCGCCGCCGAGGACCCCGACGACCCGCGCAACTTCCCGCGTGTCCTGATCGCCTGGCGGGCCAACCTGTTCGGCTCCTCGGGCAAGGGCATGGAGTACTTCATGCGGCACCTGCTCGGCACCGTCGACGCGGTCAGGGCGGAGGAGTCGCCGCCCGCCGTACGGCCCGCGGAGGTGACCTGGCGCGCGGAGGCGCCGCGCGGCAAGCTCGACCTGCTCGTCACGATCGACTTCCGGATGACCGGCACCTGCACCTACTCGGACGTGGTGCTGCCCGCGGCGACCTGGTACGAGAAGTACGACCTGTCCACCACGGACATGCATCCGTTCATCCACTCCTTCAACCCGGCCATCGCCCCGCCCTGGGAGGCGCGCAGCGACTTCGAGGCGTTCATGACGATCGCCGAGGAGGTGTCCCGGCTCGGTGCCGTGCACCTGGGCACCCGCACCGACGTGGTGGCCTCGCCGCTGACCCATGACACCCCGGACGAGCTGGCCCAGCCCGGCGGCAGGGTGCTCGACTGGAAGGCGGGGCAGTGCGAGCCCGTGCCGGGTATGACGATGCCGAAGCTGGTCACGATCGAACGGGACTACGGCGCCATAGCCGGCAAGATGGCGGCGCTCGGCCCGCTCGTCGACACCCTCGGCACCGCGTGCAAGGGCATCTCCTGGGTGCCCTCGGCCGCCGTCGGTCAGCTCGGGCGCGACAACGGCCTGGTGCGCGGCGGGCCCGGCGACGGCCGTCCCTCGCTGGCACGCGACGTGAACATGGCCGAGGCCATCATGGCGCTCTCCTGCAGCACCAACGGGCAGGTCGGCGTCCAGGGGTGGCGGGCGCTGGGCGAGCGCACCGGGGTGAGCTTCGCCGACCTGGCCGAGGAGAACGCGGGCCGGCGGATCAGCTTCACCGACACCCAGGTCCAGCCCAGGACCGTGTTCGCCTCCCCCGAGTGGTCCGGCCTGGAGAACGGCGGGCGGCGCTACTCGCCGTTCACGATGAACGTCGAGCGCCGCAAACCGTGGCACACGCTGACCGGGCGCATGCACTTCCTCCTCGACCACGACTGGCTCGCCGAGTACGGCGAGATGCTGCCGAACTACCGTCCGCCGCTCAACTACGCCCGGCTGTTCGGCTCCCAGGGGCTGGGCGAGGACGGCCGCCCCGAGGTGACGGTGCGCTACCTCACCCCGCACTCCAAGTGGTCGATCCACTCCGAGTACCAGGACAACCTGCACATGCTGCGGCTGTTCCGCGGCGGCCCGGTCATCTGGATGAGCCGTCAGGACGCCGAGCGGATCGGGGTCGCCGACAACGACTGGATCGAGGCCTACAACCGCAACGGCGTGGTCGCCTGCCGCGCCGTGGTCACCCACCGGATGCCGGAGGGGACGGTCTTCATGTACCACGCCAAGGACCGCAACCTGATGACCCCCCACTCGGAGATCTCCGGCGAGCCCGGAGGCGCGGACAACTCGCTGACCAGGGTGATCGTCAAGCCCACCCACATGATCGGCGGGTACGGCCAGCTCACGTTCGCCTTCAACTACTACGGCCCGTCGGGGTTCCAGCGGGACGAGTTCGTCGTCATTCGCAGGCGGTCACAGGAGGTGCGGTTCTGATGCGCGTCATGGCGCAGGTCGCGATGGTGATGAACCTCGACAAGTGCATCGGCTGTCACACCTGCTCGGTCACCTGCAAGCAGGTCTGGACCAACCGGCCGGGCCTGGAGTACGTCTACTTCAACAACGTCGAGACCAAGCCGGGGGTCGGCTACCCCAGACGTTACGAGGACCAGCGGCAGTGGCGGGGCGGCTGGAAACTGGACGGCAGGGGGCGGCTCACGCTCAGGGCGGGCGGCAGGCTGCGCCGCCTGCTGGAGATGTTCTACAACCCCGACCTGCCCTCGATCGACGACTACGGCGAGCCGTGGACCTACGACTACCGCACCGTCATCGACGCGCCGCTGGGCACGGTCAACCCCAGCGCGCACTCCGTCTCCACCCTCACCGGCGAGGACATGCGCATCCGGTGGGGCAGCAACTTCGACGACGACCTGGCGGGCGCGCCCGAGCACGCTCCGGGGGACCCGGACCTCGAAGGGCTCCAGGAGCGGGTGCGGATGGAGTTCGAGCAGGTCTTCATGTTCTACCTGCCGCGCATCTGCGAGCACTGCCTGAACCCCTCGTGCGTGGCCTCGTGCCCGTCGGGGGCGATGTACAAGCGGCAGGAGGACGGCATCGTCCTGGTCGACCAGAACCGGTGCCGGGGCTGGCGGTTCTGCGTCTCCGGCTGCCCGTACAAGAAGGTGTACTTCAACTACAAGACCGGCAAGGCCGAGAAGTGCACGTTCTGCTTCCCCAGGATCGAGTCGGGCCAGCCCACGATCTGCTCGGAGACGTGCGTGGGACGGCTGCGCTATCTCGGGCTGCTGCTCTACGACGCCGACGCGGTGCTCGCCGCGGCCTCGACACCGGACCCGCAGGACCTCTACGAGGCGCAGCTGTCGGTGTTCCTCGACCCGGGTGACCCGCACGTCAGGGCGGAGGCCGCGCGCTGCGGCATCCCGGACGACTGGATCGAGGCGGCCGTGCGCTCCCCGGTGCACGCGCTGGCCGTCCGGCACCGGGTGGCGCTGCCGCTGCATCCGGAGTTCCGCACGCTGCCCATGGTCTGGTACATCCCGCCGTTGTCGCCGGTCGCCGACGTCGCGCACGCCGAGGGCTACGACCCGGCCGACCCCGACCGGGTCTTCGCCGCCATCGACGCGCTGCGGGTGCCCGTCGAGTATCTGGCCAACCTCTTCACCGCCGGCAGGACGGAGACCGTGCGCCTGGTGCTGCGCAGGCTCGCCGCGGTCAGGGCGGTCATGCGGGCCGTACAGCTCGGCAGGGACCCCGGGGAGGAGGTGCCGCACTCGGTCGGCATGACCCCCGACGACGTGGACGACCTGTACCGGCTGCTGGCGATCGCCAAGTACGAGGACCGCTACGTCATCCCGCAGGTCCACGCCGAGGAGGCCGGGGCGCTGACCGCCCAGCACCAGGAGCTGTTCTGCAGCCTCGACGGTGAGGGCGGGCCCGGCATGGGCGGCCACGGACCGCCTTCCGCCCCGGCCGGGGAACCGCCCGTCTTCCGCGGGCAGGACGGCCGGATGCACGCCAACCTGCTCGGCTGGGACGGCACCGGCGACCCGTCGCGGCTGTTCCCCGGGGCTCAGGGGGAGGCGACGTGAACGCGGCCGAGACGGCGTGCAAGCTGGCCTCGGTGCTGCTGCAGTACCCGCGACCGGCCCTGTTCGAGGGGGCCGACCGGCTCGACGAGGCCGCCCGTGCCACGCCGAGGGCCGCGCGGGCGGGGTTCGCCGCCTTCCTGGCCTGGCTGCGGACCGAACCGCCCGGTGAGGTGGTCGGGCACTACGTGGAGACCTTCGACCTGCGTCACCGCTGCGCCCTCTACCTGAGTTACCACCGGCACGGCGACACGCGCGGGCGCGGGATGGCGATGCTCGCCTACAAGGCCGCCTACCGGCGGGCGGGGCTGCTGCCCTGCGAGGAGGAACTGCCCGACTTCCTGCCGCTCGTGCTCGAGTTCGCCGCCCTCCACCCGGAGGGGATGGAGTTGCTGCGCCGCCGCCGCACCGACCTCGACCTGCTCAGGCGGTCGCTCGAGGCGGCGGGCACGCCGTACACGCATGTCGTCGAGGCGGTCTGCGCGCTGCTTCCCGGGCTGCGGCGCGCGGAGCTGAGGGCGGTGCGGGCGCTGTGGGAGAGCGGCCCGCCCAGTGAGGAGGTCGGGCTCGAACCGTTCGCGCCCCCGGAGTACCTCTCCGGCCTGGCCGGTGGACAGGAGGGCCGTTGAACGGCGTCGGCGCCCTGGACGTGTTCTGGTGGGTCGTGCTGCCCTACGTGGCGATGACCGTCTTCGTGGTCGGCCACGTGTGGCGGTGGCGCTACGACAGGTTCGGCTGGGACTGCTACTCGACCGAGCTCCTTGAGCACCGGCTGCTCAAATGGGGGGCGCCGCTGTTCCACTACGGGGCGTTCGCCGCGATCCTCGGGCACGTCATGGGCATTCTCGTCCCGGCCTCCTTCACCCAGGCCCTCGGGATCCCGGAGGAGGTCTACCGGTGGTTCTCCGCGGTCGGCGGCGGGCTGGCCGCGGTCGTGGTGGTGGTCGGCATCGTGATCCTCGCCAGTCGCAGGATGCTCGTCCGGCGGGTCAGGGCCACGACGGCGAAGGTCGACTACGTCGCCCTGGTGCTGCTGCTGGTCATCGTGATCACCGGGGTCGTGCCCACCATCTGGTGGAACCTGCTGGGGCCGGGATACAACTACCGGCTCACCGTGGCCCCGTGGTTCCGCGGCCTGTTCACCGGCTCGCCCGACGTCGCCGCCGTGGCGAACGCGCCCGCGGTCTACCGGCTGCACGCGACGGCCGCCTGGGTCCTGTGGGCGGTCTGGCCGTTCAGCCGCCTGGTCCACGCCTGGAGCTTCCCGTTGTGGTACCTGTGGCGGCCGTTCGTGGTCTACCGCAGCCGCGGGGTCATCCTGCCGCCCGAGCCCGGTACGGCGGGCCGCAGATGGCGCAGGATCGGCGGACCCACCTGAGATGCGCCTGCCGTCCCCGGGGGACGTACGGTGGGCCGCGGTGCGAAACCTGGAGCCCGCCTACTTCGCCATGGTGATGGCGACGGGCATCATCTCGGTCGACACGCGCGCCATGGGACTGAAGGCGCTCTCGGCCGTCCTGCTCTGGGTGGGGATCGCGGGTTACGCCGTGCTGCTGGTCCTGTCAGGGTGGCGGCTGCTCGGCTGCCGGGCGGAGACGGCCCGCGACCTGGGCGACCCGGCGAAGGCCTTCGGTTTCTTCACCTTCGTCGCCGCGACCGACCTGCTCGGCACCCGGATCGCGATGGACGGCCGTCTCGGGGTCGCGACGGTGTTCCTCGTCGTCGGCGCGCTCAGCTGGCTCGTCCTGGCCTATCTCGTTCCCTGGGCGAGCGTGCTGCGGCACGAGAGCGTCAAGGCCCTGGCGCGGGCCAACGGGACCTGGTTCGTCTGGGTCGTCGGCGGGCAGTCCGTCGCGATCCTCGCCGCGACGCTCGAACGCGCCGGGGCCGGTCCCCGGGACGCCCTGGCGCTGTTCGCCGTGGTGGTCTGGTCGATCTCCATGTGGCTCTATCTGCTGGTCGGCGTCGTCGTGTGCTTCCGGCTGATGCTGTTCGAGATGGACGCCGACGAGCTGAACCCGCCCTACTGGGTCGCGATGGGCGCCAACGCGATCAGCGTCGTCGCGGCGGCGAAGATCGCGGGCATGCGGGAGGCGCCCGCCGCCGAGGTGGTCCGCGACTTCGCCCTGCACGTGGGCGTGGTCTTCTGGGGGTTCGCGACCTGGGTCTTCCTCGCCCTGCTCCTGGCGGGCTGGTGGCGGCACGTACGGCGCGGCGTCCCGCTGCGCTACGGGCCAGGGTTGTGGAGCCTGGTCTTCCCCCTGGGCACCTACGCCGCCGCCTCCCACGGTCTGGGAGAGGCGACCGGTCTCGGCCTCGTGGCGGCCTTCGGCGACGTCGAGGTGTGGTTCGGGCTGCTGGCCTGGGTTCTCACGTTCTGCGCGATGGCGGTCCACCTGGCCCGCGCCGCCCGCTCGCTGACCCGTTCCTCCGGTTGACCTGAGAGCCACCCGACGACCACCCATTGTGTGGATATATCACCTTCAAATGCGATTTATCGCGCATGGCGGTAATGGTCGGTAACATGCCAGAAGATCAACAAGAGACAGCTGTCAACGGCCCCGCTGCGGCCCGGGATCGCCCCCACGGTCCGGGGGCCGGCATCCGGTGAGCCTCCGATGCGGCCACGCGCGGCACGGCCAAGACCGATCCCCCGCCGCGCGAACGGCTTGATCTGCCAATCGACGATTGGAGCAACGTTGCGGAGAGGACTCTCCAAACTCGCCGTCGTCCTCGTGGCGGTGGCGGCCCTGTGCCCCGCCATGACGGCCCTGTGCCCCCTCACGACGGCCGAGGCGGCCGACACCACCGGAAGGAACGGCATCACCTGGGGTCCGTGCGAGGAGGACCCGGCCGTCGAGTGCGGCACGCTGACCGTCCCGATCGACTGGTCGAAACCGTACGGAGACACACTCGACCTGGCCCTCGCCCGGCGCAGGGCCACCGACCCCTCGGCCAGGATCGGCTCCCTGCTGACCAACCCCGGCGGACCCGGCGGGTCGGGCGTGAGCGACGTCCTGCGCGCCCCCAGCTTCAGCGAGGAGATCCGGCGGCGCTTCGACGTCGTCGGCTACGACCCCCGAGGCGTCGCCCGCAGCAACGCGGTGGTCTGCTCGGCGTCGGTGTACAACCGGATGCCGGACCCGATCATGAAGAGCCAGGCCGACTACGACAGGTGGATCGCCTACAACAGGACGCTGCGCGCGGACTGCAGGCAGCGCACCGGCCCCGTGTACGACCACGTCGACTCGGCCGACGTGGCGCGTGACATGGACGCCATCCGCGCCGCCCTCGGGGAGAGCAAGCTCACCTCCTACGGGGTCTCCTACGGCACGCTCGCCCAGCAGATGTACGCCGAGCTCTTCCCGCGGCGGGTCCGGGCCATGGTGCTGGACAGCAACATGGACCACAGTCTCGGCGTCAGGGCGTTCCAGGAGACCGAGGCGGCCGGCGTCGAGGACGCCTTCGACGAGTTCGTCGCCTGGTGCGACCGGGACACCTCCTGCGCGCTGAACGGACGCGACGTCCGGCAGGTGTGGCAGGGGCTGATCGCCAAGGCCCAGCGCGGGGAGCTCTACTACCCCGGCGTCACCGACCGCCCGCTGAGCGCCCACAACCTCCTCTGGCTCGGTGTGGTGCTCAACGAGGGACCCGCCTGGCAGCTGCTGGCCCAGGTGATCCTCGCCCTGGACGGCGGCCCCGTGCCGTCCGACCTGCCGCCGCCGCCCGGCAACGGGCCCGTGGGCGGGGAACTCGCCGAACTGCCGACCGCGATCCTCTGTGAGGACTACGACCTGTCGGTGCGGAGCTACGCGGAGTACGAGCGGGTGCTGCGCGGCGCCAACCGTCTCGCCCCCGACATGCGCTACAACCCGATGCCGATGGGGGACATGCCCATCTGCCAGGGCCATCCCGTCAACAACCCGCAGCACCGGCTCCGGTACACGGGCACCGCGCCGCTGCTGCTCGCCAACTCCCTGCACGACCCCGACACGCCGTACACGTGGTCGGCCAACGCGGCCCGCCAGCTCGGCCCCAAGGCCGTGCTGCTCACCTACGAGGGCTGGGGGCACGGCGTCTACGGCATGACCGAGTGCACCACGAAGGCCATGGACGACTACCTGATCTCACTGACCGTGCCGTCGCGGGGCCTGCGCTGCCCCGCGACGGACGACGGCGAACGACAGTAGGAACGGGCCGCGGGAGGAGGACCCGGCCGCTCAGGCCCCGTGGTTCCTCCTCCTGCGGCCGAGCAGGAGATAGAGCAGCGGACCGAACGGCTGCACGAGCAGGACCGGCCACCACAGCCGCCTGTCGCCCCTGACCCGCTCGGCGGGCGACCACCACAGGTGTGCGGCGGCGGTCGCGGTGAGGGACAGCTCGGCCGACGCCAGGACCAGGATCGCGGCGCGCCGCCGCTTCGTCAGGTCCCGCCACCGCTTCCGCTGGACGCGCTTCATCACGGACTCCTCACATGGCAGGGCGCCCACCCCCGATGGGCGGGCGCCGTATCGTCAACAAGACGTTCTCACCTCGGAAACGGGCTCACCTCAGCAGGGGCAGGGCGCGAACCAGCGGCGTACGGCCCCACCACGCGCCGATGCCCAGGGTGTCGCCCGCGTCGGCCAGGGCCAGGGCGACCAGGACGACCGAGTAGACCAGATGGTCGTCCACGAACGGGTTGGTGGCCAGGGGCAGCTCCGCCGCCCACATCAGCGTCAGCATCAGTGTGCCCGCGACCGCGGCGACGCGGACGCCCGCTCCGAGGATCAGGGCGGCGCCGACGCCGAGCAGGCCCAGCATGAACAGCCAGTCGACCCAGCCCTGACCGGCCAGGCCGGAGAACAGGCCGCCGAGGGCGTTGTCCCCGGTGCCCTTGAGGAAGCCCGTCGTGGGGCTGCCGCCGGAGACCCAGGCGTTCTTGGCCGGGGTGGCGAGGCCCCAGCCGAAGGCCTTGTCCAGGAAGGCCCACAGGAAGATCCAGCCGATGGCGATCCGCGCGACGGCCAGGGCGTAACCGGCCGCCGGGCGCCCGCCGGGCGCGGCTGCGGGGACGGGGACGGGGACGGGGGTGACGCGCCGTCCTTCGGTGATGGCCATGGCCGTTCCTCTCTCGGGGGTGTCTCCATCACACCGGTTCCCGCCCCCGCCGAGCAGAGCCGTACGGCTCGCGACCGGCGGGACCTTCGGCCTCCGTTCCGCCGCACTCGGCCCCTCCCCGGGCGGAGGCCCGGGTGAGGACCTCCGCCTCTACCGTCCCGCCGGTGCGCGGGCTGGGATGGCGGTGAGGACACATGACCGCGGGAGCGACGAGAGGCGGGTGACGACCATGCTGGTCCGGGAGGTGATGACCACGGACGTGGTCACGGTCGGCCCCTCCGATCCGGTACGGCGGGCGGTGCGCGTCCTGTACGGGCACGACGTCACCGCGGCGCCCGTGCTGGACGGCGACGGCCGCCTGGCAGGGGTCGTCAGCGAGATGGACCTGCTGCGCGGTGAGTTCGAGCGCGACCCCCGCTCCAGCGCCAGGATCGTGCTCGGGCACTCGGCGCCCGCGCCGTACACGGTCGCCGACGTCATGACCTCCGAGGTCACGACCGTGACGGAGACGACCGACGTCACCACGGCGATCGACCTGATGATCTGCAGGCGGGTCAAGAGCCTGCCGGTGACCAGGGGGGATCGGGTGGTCGGCATGCTCAGCCGCCGGGACCTGCTCGCCCTGCTGGCCCGCCCCGACGAGGACATCCGCGCCGACGTGCTGACCGCGCTGCGCGAACGATACCCCGATGGGCCGTCCTGGGAGGTCACGGTGCGTGACGGGATGGTCGAGCTGCGCGGCCGTCACGCCGCGAGCGCGGACGACGTCGCCGACCTGCTCGCCCGTACCGTCCCCGGGGTGGTCAGGGTCAGGCACCTGGGCTGATTCGGGTCTTTCGGCCCTGCCGGGACCTGTCTCGCGGCCGGAGACTGACCCTAAGGGGGGAGCCGACATGGAGGCCTGCGGATGATCACCCCGATGCGGCTGTTCGGCCGGCACCTGACGGGCAAGGCGAACCCGGGTCCCTCGAAGGACCCGCCGCCTCCCGCGACGCCGCCCTCCGGTGGCTGGCGGAGCTGGCTGCTGCCGATCGGCACACTGATCGTTCTGGTCTGGCTGCTGGTCCCGCTGCTGCTCGGGGGGAACCCGCCCACGCCGTACTCCTACAGCGACCTGCTGACCAGGGTGGACGCCGGGCAGGTCAAGACCGTCTCGATCGACGACCAGGGCGCGGTCACCGGCGCCCTGAAGGACGGCACGAGGTTCACCAGCCAGATCCCCACCGCGCCCAACTCCGCCCAGCTGGAGAACCGGCTGCGCGCCAAGGACGTCCAGACCACGGCGACCCAGTCGGGAGGCTCCCTCTGGTCGGCCCTGATCGGATTCCTGCCGCTGCTGCTGCTCATCGGCCTGTTCGCCTGGACGGGACGGCAGGCGCAGCAGTCCCTCTCCGGCGGCATCGGCGGGTTCGGCGGCTTCGGCCGCTCCAAGGCGAAGATCATCGAGGCGGAGCGCCCGACCACCAGGTTCTCCGACGTCGCCGGGTACGACGGCGTCAAGCAGGAGATCAGCGAGATGATCGACTTCCTGCGGGCCCCCGAGCGGTACGCCGCCGCGGGCGCCAAGCCGCCCCGGGGCGTGATCATGGTCGGACCGCCGGGAACCGGCAAGACGCTCATCGCCAGGGCCGTCGCCGGTGAGGCGGAGGTGCCGTTCCTGTCGGTCACCGGTTCGGGGTTCGTGGAGATGTTCGTCGGCGTCGGCGCCTCCCGGGTCCGCGACCTGTTCGACGAGGCGCGCAAGCGCGCCCCCTCGATCGTGTTCATCGACGAGATCGACGCGATCGGGGGCCGCCGGGGCTCGGGGACGGTGACCGGGGGCAACGACGAGCGTGAGCAGACCCTCAACCAGCTGCTCGCGGAGATGGACGGCTTCGACCAGGGCAGCGGGATCGTCGTCCTGGCCGCGACCAACCGGCCGGAGACCCTCGACCCGGCCCTGCTGCGGCCGGGGCGCTTCGACCGACAGGTGACCGTGCCGTTGCCCAACCAGGCCGAGCGGGCGGCGATCCTGACCGTCCACTCGACGGGCAAGCACCTCGCCCCGGACGCCGACCTCGGGGTCGTCGCCCGCGCCACCCCCGGCTTCTCCGGCGCCGACCTGGCCAACCTCGTCAACGAGGCCGCGATCAACGCGGTCAGGGCGGGCCGTACCACCATCACCCCCGGCGACCTCGGCGCGGCGCGTGACCGGGTGCTGCTCGGCCGCAGGGACACCTCCAACGCCCTGCTGCCCCAGGAGCGGCACGCGGTCGCCGTCCACGAGTCGGGGCACGCCCTGCTCGCGGCGCTGTGCGAGCACGCCGACCCGGTCGCCAAGGTGACGATCCTGCCCGCGGGCATGACCCTCGGTGTCACCGAGCAGCTTCCCGAGGCCGAACGGCACCTCTACGGCGAGAGCTACCTGGCCGACCTGCTGGCCGTACGGCTCGGCGGCAGGGCGGCCGAACTGGTCGTCTTCGGTGAGGGTTCGACCGGCGCGGCCAACGACCTGGCGGGCGCGACCCAGATCGCCACCCGCATGGTGCGCGACTTCGGCCTCTCCCCGGCCCTCGGCCCCGTCGGCTACTCCTCGTCGAGCCCCCAGTACCTGGGTGAGGAGGCCGAGGTCCTGGCGCGCAGGCCGTACTCGGAGCGGACCCAGCAGGTCATCGACGAGGAGGTGGCCCGCCTGCTCGCCGGGGCGGAGCGGCGCGCGGTCGGCCTGCTGCGCACCCACCGCGGTGCCCTTGACCGGCTGGCGGCGATACTGCTCGAACAGGAGACCGTCGACGGCGAGGTCGTCGGGGGTGTGCTGCGCGCGGAGCGCGTGGCGGGCCCGCACGCCCGGGCCTCGTGAAACCCGCCCGGGTCCCGCCGCGCCCGGCGGAGGTGAGGCGTCCGGTGCCCTCCCCCGCCTCTCGCGCGGTCAGCTCTTCTTCTGCTGCCGTGTCTGGGACTCGACGGGGATGCGCTTGCCCTCCCGCTCGCGCCCGGCGCGTCTGACGCTGACCTCCAGGATCCCCTTGTCGTAGGTGGCCTTGATGTCGTTCTCGTCGGCCCCCGGCGGCAGGCTCACCGAGCGGGTGAAGGAGCCGTAGCTGAACTCCGACCTGTGCTGGTCGCGGTGCTCGTCGCGCCGTTCCGCGTGTACGGTCAGGACCCCGTTCGACACCGTGATCTCCACGTCCTTGCCCGGGTCGATCCCCGGCAGCTCGGCCCGCAGGACGTAGCGGTCGTCCTTGACGTAGTCCTCGAACTTGATGGGCTGTGCCGCGGGCGGCCGCAGCGCCGCGAAGGGAAGCTCAAGCCAGTCGAACAGCTCCGGAACGAGGCCTCTCTGCTCACGACGCATCGGTGCGCTCATGGGTTCCTCCCTGTTGTGGGTTCCATCCCCCTTTCTCATTTCCCGACATAGGTGGACACAGCGGAAAAAATCCCTAAAGCAATGGTCTTTCTGGATATTTACGGCTCAGTACGGCCAGGCCCAGTCACGCACCTCCGGCAGGTCCTCCCCGTACTCCCGCGTGTGGGCCCGCGCCCGCAGCCGGGTGTCGGCCATCCGCTGGCGCAGCCACGCGGCCCTGACCGCCAGCCCGGGGACCCGGTCGATCACGTCCATCACCAGGTGGTAGCGGTCGATGTCGTTGAGCATCGCCATGTCGAACGGAGTGGTCGTCGTGCCCTCCTCCTTGTAGCCCCGCACGTGCAGTCCGGCGTGGTTGGTACGCCGGTAGGTGAGCCGGTGGATCAGCCAGGGGTAACCGTGGAAGTTGAAGATCACCGGTTTGTCCGGGGTGAACAGCGCGTCGAACTCCGCGTCCGGCATCCCGTGCGGGTGCTCCGACGGCTGCTGCAGGCGCATCAGGTCGACCACGTTGACCACCCGGACCCTCAGCTCGGGCAGGTGCTCGCGCAGCAGCGCCGCCGCGGCCAGCGTCTCCAGGGTCGGCACGTCCCCGGCGCAGGCCAGCACCACGTCCGGCCCGGCCTCGACGGCCGTGTCCTGCTGGGGCCGGTGCTCCGTGCCCGCCCACTCCAGGATGCCCAGCCCCCTGGTGCAGTGCGCGACCGCCTCGTCCATGGGGAACAGGTCGAGCACCGGCTGTTTGCCCGCCACGACCACGTTCACGTAGTCCCGCGAGCGCAGGCAGTGGTCGGCGACCGACAGCAGCGTGTTGGCGTCCGGCGGCAGATAGACCCGCACCACCTCGGCCTTCTTGTTCACCACCACGTCGAGGAAGCCCGGGTCCTGGTGGCTGAACCCGTTGTGGTCCTGACGCCACACGTGCGAGGACAGCAGGTAGTTCAGCGACGCGACCGGCGCCCGCCAGCCGATCTTCCTGGACGACTCAAGCCACTTGGCGTGCTGGTTGAACATGGCGTCCACGATGTGGATGAACGCCTCGTAGCAGTTGAAGAGGCCGTGCCTGCCGGTCAGCAGATACCCTTCGAGCCAGCCCTGGCACAGGTGCTCGCTGAGCACCTCCATCACGCGTCCGCCGGGGGCCAGGTGCTCGTCCGTCGGCAGGATCTCGGCCTCCCAGGCCTTGGCCGTGGTCTCGAACACCGCCGACAGCCGGTTGGAGGCGGTCTCGTCCGGCCCGAGCAGCCGGAAGTTCTCCGGGTTGGCGGCGATCACGTCGCGCAGCCACCCGCCGAGCACCCGGGTCGGCTCGGACGACTCGACGGCCGGGGACTTGACCTGCGCCGCGTAGTCACGGAAGTCGGGCAGCGTCAGCGGGCGCAGCAGCACACCGCCGTTGGCGTGCGGGCTGGCGCTCATCCGCCGCTCGCCCTCCGGCACGGTGACGGTGATCTCGGCCACCGGACGGCCCAGCTCGTCGAACAGCTCCTCCGGCCGGTAGGAGCGCATCCACTCCTCAAGCATCGCCCGGTGCCCGGCGTCGTCGCGGACCGCGGCCAGCGGCACCTGGTGCGCCCGCCACGTGCCCTCGACCGGCAGGCCGTCCACGACCGCGGGCCCGGTCCATCCCTTCGGGGAGCGCAGCACGATCATCGGCAGCCTGCCGCCCCGGTCCTCCTTGTAGGCGGCGATCTCGTCGAACACCGTCTCCATGGTCACGGCCATCAGCTCGTGCATGGCGGCCGGGTCGTCCCCGGAGACCAGGTGCGGGCGGTAGCCGTACCCCTCGAGCAGCTTGACCAGGTCGCTCTCGGGGATCCTGGCCAGGACCGTGGGGTTGGCGATCTTGTAGCCGTTCAGGTGCAGGATCGGCAGCACCACCCCGTCACGGACGGGATCGGTGAACTTGTTGGAGTGCCAGCTCGCGGCGAGCGGGCCGGTCTCGGCCTCGCCGTCCCCGATCACACAGGCCACCACCAGGTCCGGGTTGTCGAACGCCGCGCCGTGGGCGTGGGCCAGGCTGTAGCCGAGCTCACCGCCCTCGTGGATCGAGCCGGGGGTCTCCGGGGCGACGTGGCTGGGGATGCCGCCGGGGAAGGAGAACTGGCGGAACAGCCGCCGCATCCCGGCCTCGTCACGGGTGACGGCCGGGTAGCGCTCGGTGTAGGCGCCCTCAAGCCAGGCGTGGGCCACCGCCGCCGGCCCCCCGTGCCCGGGACCGGCGATGTAGATCATGTCCTGGTCCCTGCCGGTGATGATCCGGTTGAGGTGGGCGAAGCAGAAGTTCAGGCCGGGGGTCGTGCCCCAGTGCCCGAGCAGCCGGGGTTTGATGTGCTCCGGAGCCAGTGGCTCGGTCAGCAGGGGGTTGTCCAGCAGGTAGATCTGCCCGACCGACAGATAGTTCGCCGCCCGCCAGTACATGTCGACTTCCCGCAGCGTGTCCATGTCCATGAGCATTTCCGTCCTTCACGTGGTCGGCCAGGGACCTTGGTCCCCTCTTGCGCCCTCTTCCGTACCGCGCCCCTACCCCGTCATCCGGGCCGTACGGCACCGTTCCCGGGACCTTCGGCCCTCGTACCGTCCCGGCCCCCACGGTGCGATGGGTTCGGACACCGTCCGCCTCTCACCGGGAGACCCCCATGACCGAACGCACGACGACACCGGACGACCTGGACCGCGGGCCGGACAGGCGGCGTGAGGAGCCGGACAGGCTCGGCCCCGAGGAGTGCATGCGGCTGATCGCCCCCGGCGGCGTCGGCAGGGTGGCCTTCGACGAGCCCGAGGGACCGGCCGTCCTGCCGGTCAACTACGCGGTGCACAACGGCGTGGTCGTCTTCCGCACCGCCTTCGGCGGCCCGCTCGACGACGGGCTGCGCACCGGTGTGCGGGGCGCCGAGTTCAAGGTGGCCTTCGAGGTCGACCGGATCGACGAGACGGCCAGGGAGGGCTGGAGCGTGCTCATCCGGGGCGCCGCCCACCACGTCGAGGCCGGTGAGGAGCCCTCCTCGGACGTCGAGCCCTGGGCGGGCGGCGACCGCGGGCTGTACGTCACGATCACCCCGGCCGAGATCAGCGGGCGCCGCGTCCGGCACGGCTGACCCGGCCCGCCTTCCACGTCAGGGGCCGCCGCGGCGGCCGCACCTCAGGGGCCGGGGCTGAGCACCTGGCGGGAGGGCAGTGCGAACTGCATGGTCGTCACGGCGACCAGCCCGCCCTCGGCGTCGCTGATCCGCCCGTTCGCCACCGCCGTCCGGCGGCCCAGTCTGACCACCTCGACGACGACCGTGAGCGGACCGGGCTCCGCCGCTTCGAGCAGGCTGACGCTGCCGTGCGTCAGCACCCCGGTCAGCACCCTGCCCGCGTAGGCGTTTATCGCCAGGAAGGACGACAGGTCGGCCGCCTTGAAGATCGCCGGGCCGGACAGGGTGCCGCCCGGCCTGCACTCCAGTCCCTCCGGTCCCGCCGTGACGACCACCCGGTACGGCGAGACCTCGCTCACCCACAGCCCGGAGTCCGGCCAGAACTCCGTGACCAGCCCGCGCACCTCGTCGAGTGAGAGACGCGGGCTCAGGGGCGCGTGCTCCCCCACTCGTTCCTGTGACGGTGTCATGCCTGTCCCCTGTCCCTCTCGACGACGTGCCGGACGTGCTGCCAGGGATAGGACGGCAGCGACGCGACGACGCGCGCGGCGTCCGGGGCGGGCCACGGCGGCGGCTCGTCCTCGGCGAGCGGGCGCACGGCCGGATGGTCGAGGCCGTGCGCGAGCGCCTCGGCGGCCTCGCACGCCGCCGCCGCCGAGTCCGCGCCGATCCACACCGTGCGGGCGTGGCGTGTCCTGCCGTGGGTCGCGGTGTGGGCGAAGGCCGGGTAGCCGTCCTCCGCGAGCCCCGCCAGGTGCTTGCCGTACCGTCCGGCGAGTTCCCCGAGCGCGGCCGGGGTGCGGGCGGAGATCGTGAACCCGGGCACGGGACCGGTGTCCCGGGCGGGGACCGGTTCGGGGGCGGGTGCCGCGGAGAGCACCGCGTAGGCGTTGGTTCCGCTCATGCCGTACGAGCAGACCGAGGCCCGCCCGCCCGCCTCGGGGCCCCAGGGCAGGGCCCGTCCCGGGATGACCACGCCGGTCCCCGCCAGGTCGATGCGCGGGTTGAGCGTCTCGAAGCCCGCCTGCGGGGGGATCAGCCGGTTCTCCAGGCACAGGACGGCCTTGACCAGCCCCATCACTCCGGCGGCGGACTCGGTGTGGCCGAGGTTGGCCTTGACCGAGCCGACGTGGAGGACTCCTCCGCCGGTGCGCAGCGCGGTGGTCACGGCCCGCATCTCGACCGGGTCGCCGAGCTGGGTTCCGGTGCCGTGCGCCTCGTGGTAGCCGATGTCCGCGCCGGTCAGGCCGATCCTGGCCAGCAGCGACCCGATGAGCCTGGCCTGGGAGTCGCCGTTGGGGGCGGTGAAGGTGGCCGAGCGGCCGTCCTGGTTGATCGCGCTGCCGTCGATCACCGCGTGGACGCGGTCACGGTCGCGGAGCGCGTCGTCCAGCCGTTTGAGGACGACCGCCCCGCACGCCTCACCGCGCACGAACCCGTTCGCGGCCGCGTCGAACGGCCGGGAGACACCGTCCGGGGACAGCGCCCCGGTCCTGCCGACCTCCCGGGTCGTGCGGGGGGACAGGACCAGGTTGACCCCGGCGGCGACGGCCAGGTCGCAGTCGCCCGCGGTGAGGGCCCGGCAGGCGGTGTGGATCGCGACGAGGGAGGAGGAGCAGGCGGTGTCCATGGCGACGGCGGGGCCGCCCAGGCCCAGCGTGTGCGCGATCCGCCCGGCGGAGAAGCTGTGCCCGTTGCCGACCGTCCAGTACGAGTTGGGCTCCCCTGACAGCCAGTGCCGGTAGTCCTGGCCGGTTATGCCCACGAACACACCGGTCGCCTCCGCCCCGGCGCCCGGCGGTGTGCCCGCGTCCTCGAACGCCTCCCAGACGACTTCGAGCAACAGCCTGTGCTGGGGGTCCACCGTGCGGGCCTCACGCGGCGACATGCCGAAGAACCGTGCGTCGAAATCGAAGGGATTGTCCAGGTAACCACCCCGGGTCACCACGTCATCCCATTCGGTGCCGAAGGCCTCGCGACGGTCGGCCGGTAAGTCACCGGTCAGGTCGCGGGCCCGAACAATGGCGTCCCAATATGACGCGGTGTCCGTCACCCCACCCGGCGCGCGTATTCCGATCCCGATGACGGCGACACGCCCTGACGGCGTATTCTCCGTTTCCCGGTCCGATAAGGCGGACGCCACCGTTAAATCACCCGGCGAAGCCAGTTGCGGGTGTCGGGGGCCAGGCCGTACTGAATGTTCAGAATGTGATTCCTCATACTCGTCGTCACTTCACCGGGAACGCCGCCGCCGACGGTCTGCTCGTATTCTCTTCCCTTGAATCCGAGAATCGGATTGATGACCGCGGCGGTTCCCGAGGCGAACAGCTCGGTGATCGCCCCGCTCGCGCAGCCCTCACGCAGCTCGGCCAGGCTGACCTGCCGCTGCGTCGGCTTCAGGCCGTGCTCGTCGGCCAGTTCGAGCACGCTGTTCCTGGTGACGCCGTCGAGGATCGTGCCCAGGCCCGGCGTGACCAGCTCCCCGTCCGCGGTGACCAGGAAGAGGTTCATCGTGCCCGACTCCTCCAGGTAGCGCTCCTCGTCGTCACTGAGGTAGAGCACCTGGTCGCAGCCCTGCTCCTGGGCCTCGACCTGGGCGGCGAGGCTGGAGGCGTAGTTGCCGCCGCACTTGGCGGCGCCGGTGCCGCCCTTGCCCGCCCGCGCGTAGTTCTCGCTGACCCACAGCTTGACGCCGCTGAGACCGGAGGAGAAGTAGGAGGCGGCGGGGCAGGCGATGACACCGTAGGTGACGTGCGCGGCCGGGCGCACCCCGAGGAAGGCCTCGGAGCCGAACATGAACGGCCGGAGGTACAGGCTCCGCCCGCCCTCGTACGGCGGCACCCACGCCTCGTCCGCGCGCACCAGCGCCTCGACGCTCGCCACGAAGAGCTCCTCGGACAGCACGGGGAGGGCCAGTCTCCTGGCCGAGTTCACGAAACGGCGCGCGTTCAGGTCGGGCCGGAAGAGCCAGATGCTCCCGTCGTCGTGCCTGAATGCCTTTAGGCCCTCGAAAATCTCCTGTGCGTAATGCAGGACGGCCGCGCCCGGGTGCATTGGAATTGGTTCGAGAGCGGTTACCCGAAAGTCATGCCAGCCGGTCTCCCTCGTCCACGTCGCGGAGGCCATGTGGTCGGTGAAGAAACGGCCGAAACCCGGAGCAGCGAGGATTTCCTCCCGCTCGGCCGCGGGAAGGGGATGTGTTGTGCGAAGGAGCTGGAAACCATCGTTCATGAATGCCTCCTGTCGGGTGTCGACTTATTCTAGGCCGCTGAACACGGCCACGCAGTTCTGCCCCCCGAACCCGAAGGCGTTGGTGGCCGCGACGCGGACCGGTGTCCGCCGCGCGGCGCCTGGCACGTAGTCGAGGTCGCAGGCGGGGTCGGGCACCTCCAGGTTGATGGTCGGCGGCACGACCCCGTCGCGGATCGCCATCGCGCACACCATCGCCCCCAGGGAACCCGCCGCCCCGATGAGGTGGCCGACCATCGACTTGGGGGCGCTGACGGCGACCCGGTCCGCGGCCGAGCCGAGTGCCGTACGGATGGCCCTGGTCTCGGTCGCGTCGTTGGCCGCGGTCGAGGTGCCGTGCGCGCAGACGTAGTCGAGGTCCCCCGGCTGGACCCCCGCGCGCCGCAGCGCCTGGCCGATCGCCTCCGCCGCGTGCCCGCCGTACGGGTCGGGCGCGCTGATGTGGAAGGCGTCGCAGGTCAGCGCCCCGCCCGCGACGGCGGCGTACGGTGTGACCCCGCGTCCGGCGGCGTGCTCGGCCGACTCGACGACCATGATCACCGCCCCCTCCCCGAACACGAACCCGTCCCGGTCGGCGGAGAAGGGCCTGCTGGCGCCCCGAGGGTCGTCGTTGCGCTCCGACATCGCGCCCATGCCGACCAGGCCCGCGAACATCACCGGGGTGATCGCGGCGTCCGTCCCCCCGCAGACGACCGCGTCCGCCTCACCGGAGAGGATGAGGCGCCGCGCGTCGAGCAGGGCGTACAGGCCGCTGGCGCAGGCCAGCGCGCTGGCGTTGACCGGGCCGTGCGCGCCGAGGTCGATGGCCGTCTCGCAGGCGGGCATGTTCGTCAGCGAGGACGGGACGAAGTAGCTGTTGGGCGTGACCGGCGAGGAGGACAGCAACCCCCTGGTCGCCGTCTCGACCGTGTCGAACCCGGCGACGGCGGCGTTGACCACCACCCCGACCCTGGCGGCGTTGTCCTGGCCGATCTCCAGTTTCGCGTCGGCGACGGCCTCGCGCGCCGCGGCGACCGCGAACTGGGAGAAGCGGGCCGAGCGGCGAACCCGTTTGGCGTCGAGGTAGGCGGCCGGGTCGAAGCCCTTGACCTCCGCCGCGATCCTGGTCGGCAGCCCGCTCGCGTCGAACGCGGTGACGGGACCGACGCCGGAGCGCCCGGCCAGCAGGTTGCGCCAGGTCTCCTCCCTGCCGATGCCGACCGGGGTGACCGCGCCGATCCCGGTTATCACCACCTCGTGCCCGTTACCCATTGACAGTCCCTCCACGGTTTCCCGGACCGGCGGGCTCAAGCGCGCCCGGTCCCCGCTCGTCGAACTCGGCCGCGGCGGCGAACCCCTCGGCGAAGGCCCGCACCGCGTCGAGCCCTTCGGCGTCTCTCGCCCCACCGGCGAGGCGGTGCCACACCCCGGCGTCCCCGGCGAGCGCGGGGACCGCCCGGTCGGCGACCTGGCCCGCGGCGACGACGACCGTCTCGGCCTCGACGAGCCGTTCGGCGGCGTCCGGCCCGGCGATCCACACCCCGGCCCGGGTGATCCGCAGACAGGCCGTCTCGCGCAGGACGCGCACGCCCTGTTCGCGCAGCTCCGCCAGCACCGTCCACCGGGTCGACCTGCCGGTGCGCCCGGCGGTGCGGGCGCCGCGCTGCACGAGGGTGACCTCGGTCCGCGCGGTGACCGGCACGGGACCGGCGGCCAGGCCGTGACGGCGCAGGAAGCGCTCGTCCTCCCCCAGCGGGCCGTGGCCTCTGCTGAGGAGGTGGGCCAGGTCGGCGGCGACGCCGCCACCGCCGATGATCGCGACCCGCCCTTCCAGGCCCTCCCGGGAAAGGCGGGCGAACGCCTCGGGGTAGGTGAGCACGTTCGGCAGGTCGGCGCCGGGGACGTCCACCCGGCGGGGGCGGGTGCCGCTGGCGACGATCACGCCGTCGTGGGAGCGCAGCAGGCCGAGGTCGGCGGCGCCGATCGCGTGGCCGAGGTGGACGCGGACGCCGAGCCGGGCCAGTTCCGCGGCGAAGTAGGCGATCGTCTCGCCGTAGTCGGCCTTGCCCGGCACCTCACGCGCCATGCGGAACTGACCGCCGAGGGCGTCTGCCGCCTCGTAGAGCTCGACCCGGTGCCCGGCCAGCGCCGCCCTCCTGGCCGCCTGCAGCCCGGCGGGCCCGCCGCCGACGACCGCGACGGCGCGGGACCGTACCGGGCGGACGGACCACCGGGGGACGGACTCCCGGCCCGCCCTGGGGTTGACCATGCACGACACCTCACGCTCGGTCAGCGAGTGGTCGATGCACGCCTGGTTGCAGGCCAGGCAGACGTTCACCGGCCGGCCCCGCCGCGCGGCGGCGACCAGACCGGCGTCGGCGAGGAAGGGTCGGGCCATGGAGACCAGGTCGACGGGGGTCCCCGCGAGGATCGCCTCCGCGGTCTCCAGACGGTTCACCCGGTTGCCCGCGATGACCGGAAGGTCGCCGACGGCCTCCTTCACCCGGACGGCGAACGGCGTCCACACCCCGGGCGGCACGACGGCCTGCACACTGGGCACCGGCGACTCGTGCCAGCCGACGCCGACGTTGAGCGCGTCCGCCCCGGCCGCGGCGAGCGCTCGGGCGAAGGCCAGGACGTCCTCCTGCGGGGTGCCGCCGTCCATCAGGTCGATCCCGGTGAAGCGGACGACGACCGGGAAGTCCTCCCCCACTGCCGTGCGGACCGCCCGGGTCACCTCGGCACCGAAACGCCCGCGCCGTACGGCGTCGCCGCCCCACTCGTCGTCGCGGAGGTTGGTGAGCGGCGAGAGGAACTGGTCGACCAGGTACCCCTCGGACCCCATCACCTCGACGGCGTCGAACCCGAGGTCACGCGCGAGGGCGGCGCCGCGTGCGAAGTCCTCGACGGCCCCGAGGACCCGCTCCGGGGTCATGGCGTACGGCTCGCGCCCCGAGAAGCGGCTGTGCACGGCGGACGGCGCGACCGGCGGCGGCCCGGAGGGCGCGGGCCGCGCGTAACGGCCCGCGTGGAACAGCTGCAGCGCGATCAGGCCGCCCTCCTGGTGCACCCGCCGGGTGACCCGCCGCAGCCGGACGTGGAAGGCGGCGTCGCCGAGCACGCCGTACCCGGGGCCTCCCGCGCCCTCGGCGCTCACCGCCGCGCCGCCGGTGACCATCAGTCCGGCGCCGCCCCTGGCCCGTTCGGCGTAGAACGCGGCCAGCGCGGCGCCGCCGTCGTCGCGCGCCTCGAAGCCGAGGTGCATCGCGCCCATGACGACGCGGTGCGGGAGTTCGAGCCGCCCGATCCGCCCCGGGGACAGGACGTGCCGCAGGTCAGTCATCCCAGGCCAGCGGGGGCGTCAGGTCCTCGTGGAAGGGCGGCGCGATCACCGACAGGCCGCCGTCGACCACGAGGGTCTGCCCGGTGACGTACTCGGAGGCGGGCGAGAGCAGGAACGCGACGCAGTCGGCGACCTCCCGCGCGGTTCCCATCCGCGCCTTGGGGATCTTGGACAGCACTCCGGGCAGCGGCGCCATACCGGGGATGTTGTAGAAGTACTCCGAGGAGTCGGACTCGATGATGCCGCCGTTGACCGCGTTGACGTTGACGCCCTTCGGCGCGAACTCCACCGCCATGTAGCGCACCCACGCCTCGATCGCCGCCTTGGCCGCGCCGAGGTTGGCGTAGGTCGGGTAGGCGCGGATGCTGCCGTAGCTGGACAGCGCGACGATCCGCCCGCCGCCGGTCATCAGCCGTACGGCGTGCTGCGCGCCGAGCACGAAGGAGCGCACGTTCATCGCGTAGGAGCGGTCGAGGTGGTGCTGCCTGAGGTCGGCGATGTTCTTGAACGCGCTGGCCGCCGCGTTGCACACGAAGTGGTCCAGCCTGCCGAAGGTCTCGCCGACCGTGCCGAAGAGCCTGTCGATCTCCTCCGGCTGCTCGACGTCGGCCCGCACGGCCAGCGCCCTGCCGCCCGCCTGCTCGATCTCCTTGCAGGTCTGCTCGGCCAGGGCGGTGTTCTTCTTGTAGTTGACCACGACGGTCGCGCCGCCGGCGGCGAGCGTGAGCGCCAGGGCCCTCCCGATGCCGCGCGAGCTTCCCGTGATCACAGCGATCTTGTCCTGATAAATGCTCAATTTCCCGCCTTCAGCACGTCCCTGGCGATCACGGTCTTCTGGATCTCGTTGGTGCCCTCCTCGAACCGCTGGGCCCGGGCGTCCCGGTAGACCCGTTCGATGGGGCTCGACTCCCAGTACCCGATGCCGCCGTGCACCTGCAGCGCCTTGTCGGTGACCCTGGTCAGCATGTCGACCGCGGTGAGCTTGGCCATCGACGACAGCGTGCCCGCCCGTTCGTCGCCGTCCTCCCACCGGCGGGCCGCGTACAGGGTGAGCTGGCGGGCCGCCTCGATGTCGGCGGCGTTCTCGGCGAGGGCGAACGCGATCGCCTGCCGGGCGGCGAGGGGTTTGCCGAAGGTATGACGTTCCCGCGCGTGCTCGGCCGCCAGTTCCTGCGCCCTCCTCGCCAGCCCGACGCAGGTCGTCGCGACCGCGATCCTGCTGGGGGTGAGGAATCCGCCGAGCGCGACCTCCAGGCCCTGGCCCTCCTCGCCGAGCCGGTTGGCGACCGGGACCGGCGTGCGGTCGAAGGTCAGCCTGGCGTGGTCGGTGCCGCGCACGCCCATGGTGTCCGGCATGGCCTCGACCGTCACGCCCGGCGCCCCGCGCTCGACCAGCAGCGCGACCGTGCCCTCCTTGCCCGCGGTGCCCTCAAGGCGCGCGAACAGCAGCCAGTAGTCGCAGCTCACCCCGAAGGTGATCAGATGCTTCCTGCCGGACAGGAAGTAGGTGTCCCCCTGCCTGGTCACACCGGCGCGCAGGTCGGCTCCGGTTCCCGCGTCCGGTTCGGTCAGCGTGAAGGCGACCCTGATGTCCCCGGCGATCTGCGGCAGCACGAACTCCTTGCGCTGCTCGTCGGTGGCGAAACGGTCCATGGACCGCCACACGCCGTTGCACACGTGCACGATCATCCGCACCGAGGCGTGCGACATGGAGATCAGTTCGAGGACCTCCAGGTAGCGGGAGAAGGGGACGCCGTGCCCGCCGTACTCCACCGGCGCGGCCAGGCGCAGGAAGCCGCGTTCGCGCAGGTCCTCCCAGAGCCGCGCGGGGACGGCGCGGGTCCGTTCGATCTCGGCCGCGTACTCCTCGCCCGGGCCGCGGACGAACGCCTCGGCCTCCCTGAGCAACGCCGGGAAGGCGCTCTCACCGCTCCACATCACCCATGCACCTCACTGTCGACACCGTCCAGCTGTCTCGCCCGTTCGCGCAGCAGGAACTTCTGCACCTTGCCCGCGGGGTTGCGGGGCAGTTCCCCGACGAGTTCAAGGCGTTCCGGCCAGTACTGCTTGGCCACCCGGCGTTCGTCGAGGAAGCGCCGCATCTCGTCGAGGTCCATCTCGCCGGTCGCCACGACGTAGGCGCAGGCCCGTTCGCCGAGCCGTTCGTCGGGCATCGCGACGATCGCCACGTCGCCGATCGCCGGGTGGGTGTGCAGCAGCTGCTCGATCTCGGCGACGGGCACCTTCTCCCCGCCCCGGTTGATCACGTCCTTGACCCGCCCGGTGATCCGGACGAACCCGGCCTCGTCGATCACGGCGAGGTCGCCGCTGCGGTACCACCCGTCGGGGGTCATGGCCTGCGCGGTCTGCTCCGGCTCGTCGAGGTAACCCTCGAACAGGCATCTGCCGGTGACCTCGAAGTTGCCCTCCTGGCCGGGGCCGAGGACCTCGCCCGCGTCGTCGGTGACCCGGACGCGCACCCCGGTCAGGGCCCGTCCGTCGGTCCCCCACACCAGGGCCTCCTCGTCACCGGGCGCCGACAGGGTGCCCAGACCGGTCTCGGTCGTGCCCCACGCGCCGCACACCGCGGCGCCCAGCGCCCGGGTGGCCCGCTCCGCCAGCGCGCGCGGGACCGCGGCGCCGGTCGCCACGAAGATCCGCAGTGCCTCCGGGCGTCGTCCGGTCTCCTCGACCGCGCCCAGCAGGTCGCCGAGGAACGGGGTCGCCGCCTGGGTGAAGGTGCACTCCCAGCGGCGCAGCGCGTCCAGCGCGGCCCGGCCGTCCCAGACGGGTTGCAGGACCTGCGGGACGCCCAGCGCCATCGCCAGCCACATGCCGTAGAGGAACCCGGTCTGGTGGGCCAGCGGGGAGGGGACGAAGACCCGGTCCTGCCGGGTGAGGCCCAGGTGCCTGACCTCCATCATGGCGGCCCTGGTCAGCGCGTCCATCCGGTGCAGCACCCCCTTGGGCGTGCCGGAGGTGCCCGAGGTGAACAGCAGCTGTGCCAGCGCGGTCGGCGCGGGCCCGCGCGCGTCGATCGCGGCGCGGTCCGGGGAACGCCCGGCCGTCGCCTCCTCGAAGCGGTGCCACCCGGTCGTGCCCGTGCCGTACGGCAGGGGCCCCTCGCCACCGGCCACCACGACGTGGTCGAGCCGTGGCGCGTCCGGCAGCGCGAGCAGCCCGGCGACCTCGGCGGCGTGGTCGCGCCCCCGGAACCGCTCCGCGACGACGAGGACCCTCGCCCGGGAGGCGCCCAGCATGAAGGACATCTCCCGCTCGCGGAAGATCGGCATGAGCGGGCAGCACAGCGCCCCGACGCGGGCCGTCGCCAGGGCCAGGACGGGGAACTCCGCCCAGTTCGGCAGCTGCCAGGCGACCGGCTCGCCCGGTTCGACACCGAGGTCGAGCAGCAGCGCGGCGGCGGCGTCGGCGCGCTCGTCGAGCTCCCGCCAGGTGAGGACGCGCTCCCCGCGACCCTCCGAGGCGGTCTCGACCACGGCGACGTCGTCCGGCCGCTCCCCTGCCCTGCGGCGCACGAGCGCGCCGACGGTCGTGGCGGCCGTCCTGCCGGGATCGACCCGCGGAGTCCGTGTCTCCCGGGGCCCCCGATCCGGGGCCTGCACCGACATGGACATGCCGATCGTGTTCATCTCGTTGAGGAAGCGGGGGTAGGAGATCCGGTAGGCGTTGGGGTAGGTCAGCCTGCTCTCCCCGTCGGCCCTCGACGCGGCCACCGCCAGCGCCATCAGCACCCGGTGGTCGTTGAAGGAGGACAGGTCGGCCGCGGCGAGGCCCTCCACCCCGTGGCAGACCAGCCGTTCGCCGCGCAGCCCGAGCCGCGCCCCCATCCGGTTGAGCTGCAGCATCGCGGTCACCCGGTCGGACTCCTTGAGCCGCACGTGGGCCACGTTCTCCAGCACCGAGGTGCCCTCGGCGTGGCAGGCGAGGGCGCTCAGCACCGGCAGCGCGTCCGGGACCGTGCGGCAGTCGACCGTGACGGGGGAAAGGCGCAGCCCGTCGTGGCGCACCCGCACGAAGCCGCTGTCCGGGTCGCGGAGCAACGGCACCCCCATGCGGGTGAGGATGTCCAGCAGGTCCGCCTCCGGGTGGTCGGTCTCCGCGGCGCTCGTCGTGCGCAGGCCGCGCAGCAGCACGTCCGACGGGTGCAGCGCGGTGGCCGCGATCCCGAAGGCGGCCGAGCCGATGTCCGGCGGCAGGGTGACCGTCGCGGGACGAGCCCGCTGGCCCGGTTCGACGGCGAAGGCGCGGCCGTCGTCGCCGACCTCGACGGTCAGGCCGAAGGTCCGCATCATCGACACGGTCAGGTCCACGTAGGAGCGTTCGTTGAACGGCCCGGTGACCTCGATGAGGCTGGGGCCCGTCGCGAAGGGCGCCAGGAGCAGCAGGCCGGAGATCCACTGCGACAGCGTGCCCGGAACGCTCACCCGCCCTCCCGAGGGGCGGTGCGGCAGGACCGAGATGGGCGGGCAGCCCGTCGGCGCCTCGACGGTCACGCCGAGCGCGGCGAGCGCGTCGAGCAGCGGCCTGATCGGCCTGCGCCGGAAGTAGCGCTGTCCGGTGATCGTGACGGGCGCCTCGGCCAGGCAGGCCAGCGGGGTCAGGAAGTACAGGGTGGTGCCCGAGCTGCCGACCGAGACCACGCCGTCCCTCGGCCGGTACGGCCCGCCCTCGACGACGAAGGTGTCCCCCTCCGCCCTGATGGACGTGCCGAGGCTCCGCAGCGCGGCGACGGTGTGCCGGACGTGCCCGGCGTCGGTCAGGCCGTGGATGCGGCTGGTCCCCGGCGCCAGGGAGGCCAGGATGAGGGCGCGGTGCGCGTGGTACTTCGAGACCGGGATGTCCAGCTCCCCGGTGAGCGGTCCGGCCGTTCCCTTGACGAGGAGACGCATGCCGACCTCCTTCAACCAGTCGTGGCGGCCGACGCCCCGCGACCGGTCGTCGGTGGCTTCGGCCCGTGCGCGGCGCTCACCGCCGTCCAGAGGGGGCCGCGGGGTCGGGGACGCCGACGCCGCCGGTCACCGCGTGCATGCCGCCGTCGGCGTACAGCACCTGGCCGGTCGTGTACCTGGCGAGGTCGGAGAGCAGGAACAGCACCGCGCCGACCACCCGCGACGGGTCGTTGCGGTCCCAGCCGAGCGGCGCCCACCGCTCGTAGTGGTCGGCCAGCCGCCCGAAGCTGCTCACCCCCGAGGCCGAGACGGTCTCGACCGGGCCCGCGGCGACCAGGTTCACCCGGATTCCCGACGGGCCGAGATAGAGGGCCAGATACTGGGCGACGGACTCAAGGGCCGTCTTGTAGACGCCCATCCAGTCGTAGCCGGGCAGCGCCCTGCCGGTGTCCACGGTCATCCCGGCGATCGCGCCGCCGTTCTCCGCCCGCGCGAGCACGGGGGCCAGGGCCTGGGCGAGCTGCTGCAGGGAGTAGGCGGAGACGCGGAAACCGTCGAGCGCGCTGGCCGCCGGGGTGGTCAGGAAACCGGAGCCGAGCGCGTCGGCGGGCGCGTGGGCGACGCTGTGCAGCACACCGTCGAGGCGGTCCCACTCCGCGGCCTCCTCGGCGACCGCCTGGAAGTGCGTGTCGTCGGTCATGTCCAGTTCGAGGACGTCCGCGGGCGACGGCAGCAGGGCCGCCGCCTTGCGGGTGACGCGCAGGGCACGCCCGAAGGAGGTGAGCACGACGTCCGCGCCCTGCGCCTGCAGCGCGGCGGCGACGTGCCAGGCGATGGACTCCTCGTTGAGCACTCCGGTGATGAGGTACTTCCTGCCCGTGAAAAGTCCGGACACCTGCATGTCTCCGTTCGGGGTTCTCGTTCTCCTGCGCGCCGCCGGTGTCCTCACCCGGTGACGGTCACCCCGCCTCGGCGGCCTCCTGTACGGCCGCGGCCCGCTCGGAGACGACGCGGTCGACCAGCTGGCCGAGCGTGATCCCGACCAGGTCGCGGCGCGGGATCACGACGCCGTAGTCGCGTTTGATCGACGTCATCAGGTCGGCGACGTCCAGGGAGTCGATGTCCAGCTCGTCGAACCTGGCGTCGGCGTTGAGCGCGTCCTCCTCGACCCCGAGGTCGACGAGCTCCTTGTTGATGAAGTCCCGGATGGCGGACGGGGCGGCCTCACTCGTCATGCCTGTCTTTCCCTTCTGTCTCTCACTGGGCCTGTCTCACTCGGCGGATGCGGATGCGGTACGGCGCGCGAAGTTCGGCGAGTGACGCTGCGACCAGTACCACTGCCGCCAGTAGGCCTCGGCCAGGCCGATCCACGTCTCCAGCCGCTCGGGGCTGTCCAGGAACCGGTTGAGGCTGACGACCAGCCAGGTGTAGACGGCCTGGCTGTCGCGGCAGCCGCCGCAGTCTCCCGAGGTGCAGCAGAACTGCAGCGTCTTGTAGTCGGCGCCGTAGACCGCGAACCCGTCGATGACCGGGTGGCCGTTGCCGACCCGCGCGGCGTGCTCGGGCAGTTCGACGCTGATGCTCGGGCAGACGTCGTAGCCGAACCGGCCTCCCCAGTGGGTGCGTCCGGTGATGAGGGTCTCGATGAAGTAGGGGTGGGAGACCACGGTCTCCGGGAACAGCTCCTTGACCCGCAGCGCCTCGGCCAGGGTTCTCTTCTCGTTCTCGATGCGCAGCGGATGGTCCGTGCCGTGCGCGCTGTAGAAGTTGAAGGTGACCTGGTTGCCGTTGTCGGCGATGGCCCGCACGGTCGGTTCGACGTAGCTCAGACCGTCCTCCGACAGCGCGAAGACGAACGTCACACGCGGGTCGTCCCGGTAGTGCCCGAGCGCCTTGTCGAAGAGGCCGGTGAACGTCGAGCCGTTGGGCCGGTGCGCGCGCAGGTCGTCGTCGAGCGGACCGCCGCCGAAGAGACTGATCGCGACGGCGACGTTCTCGAAGCCCTCCCTCGGCAGCGGGCGCAGCCCGTTGGTCGAGATGGTGATGTACGGCAGCAGCTCGACGAACGGCTGGACCCGGTTCAGCACCAGGGTCGGCTCGCCGCCGATCAGCGTGGCCTGGGTCACCCCCGAGGCGTCGAGCCGTTCGACGAACGCCCTGATCAGGCCGATGTCGGAGGTCTCGGGCACGGCGGCGTCGAAGCCGCCCTCGAAGTACCAGCACCCCTTGCAGCGGATGTTGCAGGTGGTGGTCAGGTGGACCTCGCAGGCGCGGACCCGGCGTCCCATCTCACGGATGGCCTGGACGCGTTCCGCGAGGTCCGGCCGGCCGGCGAGCAGTTCGCGCAGCCGTACCTTGGCGGCGCGCCGTTCCGGCTCCGGAGGGTTGTAGGGGGCGAGGGTGAGCGGAACCGTGGCCATGGTCAGCCCGCCTGGGTCGTCGGTACGCGCAACCCGAGGTTGATCGCGCGGGCCGAGACGGTCTTGACCCACTGGTCACGGGCCTCGGCGTTCGTGGTCTGACGCAGGCCGTACCTGATGGCCAGTTCGGCGCGTTTGGAGTTGGGGTTGCCGAAGACGCCGATGAAGGTGGGCCACAGCCGGTCGAGCGCGACCTGCAGCTGCTGTCTGCCCTCCTCGGTGGTGGCGAGGTTCCTGCACACCCGGGCGCCGTGGGCGATGTGCACCTTCTCGTCGAGGATGATGGTGCGCACCGCCTCCGCCCACGGTTTGTAGCTGCTCTCGGCGAACTCGCGGATCATCAGCAGCGCCGCCTCCTCGCCGATGTAGGAGAACACGCCCCGCTCGGCCCAGGTGGTGCAGGTGTGCAGTCCCTGGTCGGCGAACAGGTTGCGCTCGTCGAGCGACTGCTGCTCCATGTAGGTGGTGTCGACGCCGATCTCGGCGAGGATCCGCTTTCCGATCTTGTAGTGGTCGTACTCCTCGACCGCGCGTTCGGCGCAGACCTGGCGTTCCTCCGCGTTCGGCGCCAGCGGGAGGAAGACCATGGTGTAGTCGTCGCCGCCGGACAGCTCACCCTCTGTGTTGATCATGACCTGGCTGATCAGCATCTTCTGATAGTCGTCCGGCGCACGATGGAATTCTTCGGGTGTTCGCACCACAAGCAATTCGTCGTCCAGAACCGCGACTTTCCGGGTCACCGTCACCCTCCAATGCCGAAACAGGCCTGATGCTTTCTCCAGAAAAAGTACGCGAGCGGTAATTCTTATGACGCAGGAAACCGAACCGGCCAGCCGGTGTCCTCGCGGTCAACGGCCATAAAATTCTCTTACAGGCCTTTAGTCGGAGGAATGCTAACACACGGTCAAGACCGATACCAGGGAGCATCCATAACCGTCGCACGGTGCTCGATCCGTCACGGAATTCCGAATTCCATCCGGCCACTCTGGTAACACACGTTTCACAGGTAACACAAAAAAGTGCGGGATTCCGGGCCCCCTGGTTTCGGACGGTTTTTTATTCCAATATTCGGCTCCACCGTTTCCGGTTCGCCCGGGACCGGAATTCCCGCCCTGCGGATCCGGGCCCGGCGGGCGTCGGGTACGGCGGGGCGTCAGGCGCAGCGGCAGGCGCGCGATCGGGTTCGCCGGAACGGAGGAGGCCGGCGCAGGCGGGATAAGGATCCGCCATGATCTCCTGTGAGAGGGGGTCGAAATCGCCGTCGAGCGGCGCCGTGGTCATTACCCCTCCCTCCAGGACGGAAATGGTCCCCGTACCGACCGGCGCCCCTGCTCTCCGGGTGTCCCCGACCCGGCGGATTCCCTGCGGGCAGAAAGAAACGACAACCCGAATCGGCGCCGCGGGAACCGTTCCGTCGTTGACAGCAGGCTGTTTCGGGCGCATTCTCCGAGGGCGGTGCGACACCGCCGCGAAGAACCGCCGCGCATGATCCCGGTTATCCGCGGATCATCGCGACGCCGCTTCTGACCGTCCGTGGGGCGACGGATGAATATCACCGCGGGAGAGAAAAGGGGACCGGCGCGGCGGCAGAACGGTCCGTGAATTGAACGGAGGCGTTCTTCGGTGACCACGACCGATCTTGAGACGCGGGTGACCTCCATCTGCGCCGAGGCCCTGGACCGTTCCCGTCTCGGTCCCGACGACGACCTCATGGAAGCCGGGATGGACTCACTGATCGCCGTGGAGATCGTGACGCGCCTCGAACGGTCCTTCGGCGCGGACGTCGTCGACGTCATCTTCGAGACGCCCACGGTCAGCCACCTGTGCGCCGCCGTACGGCGTGCCCTGCGGGAGGGGCCACGGAGCGTCACCCTGCCCGGGCCCGCCCCACCGGCCGCGGCCGGGCCGCCGCCCCCCACGGCGACGACCCTGCTCGGCCTCGTCACCTCGGCCGCCGCCAGGTACGGCGAGCGCCCCTACCTGCTGCCCGTCGAGCCGGAGAGCCGCGTCTTCTCCTTCGCGGACGTCCTGACCTTCACCAGGGGATGCACGACCCTGTTCGAGGAGCGCGGCGTCCCCGCCGGGGCGCGGGTGGCGACGGTCATGCACAACTCGTCGCTGGCGGCGCTGCTTTTCCTCGGCGTCGTCGCCTCGGGGCGGGTGCTGGTGCCGCTGAACCCGAAGGCGGGCGCCGCCGAACTCGAAACGCTCCTGGCGCACTGCGGGCCCGCGCTCGTCTTCGGCCGGGAGGCCACGGCCGTGAAGCTGCGGCGGCGCCCGGAGTGGGTCGGCACCGACGACGAGGAGTCCCTGCTGACCGGCCTGCTCGCGCGGGGTGAGGCATACGGCAGGCGGCCGATCCTCTCCGGCGGCGACGGCGCGGCCGACGCCGAGATCGTCTACACCTCCGGCTCCGCGGGCACCCCGAAGGGGGTCGTCCTGTCGCACCGGAGCCTGCTGTCGGGCTCCCGGTCCCTGGCCGGGTGGGCACGGGCGGGCCAGGACGACGTCTTCCTCAACGTGGGCCCGCTCTTCCACGCCGGCGGGCAGGTCTTCCCGACGCTGACCCCGCTGTGGTGCGGCGGCCGTACCGTGTGCGTGCGCTCGGAGGCGGCGATGGCGCGGTTCTGGACCTACGTCGACCGCTACGAGCCAACGTGGACGCTTGTGGTCAACGCCTACCTCGCCCACCTGGTCGAACGGCCGGAACGACCGGTCACCGGCCGGTTGAAGGGAGTCCTGGCCGGAGGCTCTCCCCTCGCCGTCGAGCTGATCCGCCGCTTCGAGGCCACCTTCGGCCTGCCCGTCCACCAGGTGTACGGCATGACCGAGACGGCCTCGATCACCACGGTCGAACCACGCGGGAGAAAGAGCGGCGACCCCAGGAGCGCCGGGCTGCCCCTGGACTGCTCCCGGGTCCGCGTGGTCGGCAGGGACGGGCAGGACGTCGCGACCGGTGAGAGCGGCGAGGTGCTGCTGAGCGGGGACAACGTGTTCACCCGCTACCAGGACTCCCCCGGCCTCACCGGGGAGCGGATCGACGACGGCTGGATACGCACCGGCGACCTGGGGCGCCTCGACGAGCGCGGGGAGCTGTCGATCGTCGACCGCCTCGACAGCATGGTCATCGTCAACGGCGAGAACCTCTACCCCGCCGAGGTCGAGAGCGTCGTCCCGCACCTCGAAGGCGTCGAGGACGCCGTCCTGGTGGCGCTGCCGCACCCGGTGACGGGGGTCGAGCCGGTGCTCGTCTACACGCTGCTGCCCGGTGCCGTCGCCCGCGTCGACGGCTGGCGCGCGACGTTGCTGAGGTTCGTCAGCACCTTCAAGGTGCCGCGCAGGTTCGTCCCCGTCGAGGACCTGGGCCTGGACGCCTTCCCGCGGACCCCGCTGGGCAAGATCGTGCGGCCTGAGGTGCGGCGGCTCGCGGCCGAACGCCTGTCGTGGCCGGGGAGCCTCCGGGCCCGGCGCACCGGGCCCGGAGGAGGGGTCAGCCCGCCTCCGCCCTGACCACCCGGGCCGCGGCGACCATGTTGTCCAGGGAGACACGGACCTCGCCCCAGCCACGGGTCTTCAGGCCGCAGTCGGGGTTGACCCACAGCCGCCCGGCCGGAATGCCGCCGAGTCCCTTGCGCAGCAGGGCGGCGACCTCCTCGGCGTCCGGCACCCTCGGGGAGTGGATGTCGTAGACGCCCGGCCCCACCTCGCGGGGATACCCGGCCCCGGCCAGCTCGTCGGCGACCCGCATGTGGGAGCGGGCGGCCTCCAGGCTGATCACGTCGGCGTCGAGGTCGTCGATGGCGGCCAGGATCTCACCGAACTCGGCGTAGCACATGTGGGTGTGGATCTGGGTGTCCGCCCGCACCCCGCTCGTGGCCAGGCGGAAGGCCTCCGTCGCCCAGGCCAGGTAGGCGGGCCGGTCGGCCGCGCGCAGCGGCAGTGTCTCCCGCAGCGCGGGCTCGTCCACCTGGATGACGGCGATGCCCGAGGCCTCCAGGTCGGCGACCTCGTCGCGCAGGGCGAGGGCGACCTGGCGGGCGGTCTCGGCCTGCGGCTGGTCGTCGCGGACGAAGGACCAGGCGAGCATGGTGACCGGGCCGGTCAGCATGCCCTTGACCGGGCGCCCCGTCTGGGACTGGGCGTAGGTCGTCCAGCGCAGTGTCATCGGCCCGGGGCGGGAGACGTCCCCGGCCAGGATCGGCGGGCGCACGTAGCGGGTGCCGTACGACTGCACCCAGCCGTGCTGGGTGGCCAGGTAGCCGTTGAGCCGCTCGGCGAAGTACTGGACCATGTCGTTGCGTTCCGGCTCGCCGTGCACCAGGACGTCGATGCCCGCCCGTTCCTGGAAGACCAGGACCGAGCGGATCTCCGAGGCGATCAGCTCGTCGTAGGCGTCCTGGTCGATCCGCCCGGCGCGCAGGTCGGCGCGGGCCGCCCGCAGCTGTCCGGTCTGCGGGAAGGAGCCGATGGTGGTCGTGGGCAGGTCCGGCAGGCCGAGGCGGGCGCGCTGGGCCGCCGCCCGCTCGCCGTACGGCTGGGGCCTGCGGGTGTCGGCGGGGACGACGGCGGCGGCGCGGGCCCTGACCTCGGGGTCGTGGGTGAGCGCGGAGGCCTCGCGTGAGGCCAGGTCGTCCCGGTTGGCGGCCAGCCGCCCGGCGATGGCGCCGGTTCCCTCGCTGAGCCCGGTGGCCAGGGTGACGACCTCGGCGACCTTCTGCCTGGCGAAGGCGAGCCAGCGGCCGACCCGCGGGTCGAGCCCGTGTTCGAGACCGAGGTCGATGGGGACGTGCAGCAGCGAGCAGGAGGGGGCGACGTCCACCCGGCCGGCCAGGCCGAGCAGGGTGGCCAGGGTCGCCAGCGACCCGCCCAGGTCGTTGATCCACACGTTGCGGCCGTCCACGACACCGGCGATCAGACGCTTGCCGGGCAGGCCGCCCGCGCGGGCCAGGTCCTCCAGGTTGGCCGCGGCCGGGCCGGTGAAGTCGAGCCCCAGGCCCTCGATCGGCGCCCTGGCCAGGACCGGCAGCGCGTCGCCGAGCCGGTCGAAGTAACCGGCGACGAGAACCTTCGGCCGGTCGGTCAGGGCGCCGAGCTCACGGTAGGCGTGGGCTGCGGCGTCGAGCACCGCCCGGTCGCGGTCCTGCGCCAGCGCGGGCTCGTCGAACTGCACCCACTCGGCACCGGCCGCGCGCAGGGCGGCGAGCACCTCGGCGTAGACGGGCAGCAGCCGGTCGAGCAGACCGATCGGTTCGAAGGCCGGGTCGGCGCCGGGGGCGGGCTTGGCCAGCAGCAGGTAGGTGACGGGGCCGACGAGCACGGGGCGCGCGGTGTGCCCGAGCGCGACGGCCTCGCGCAGTTCGCCGACCTGTTTGGCCGGGTCCGCGGCGAAGACGGTGTCAGGCCCCAGCTCCGGCACCAGGTAGTGGTAGTTGGTGTCGAACCACTTGGTCATCTCCAGCGGGGCGACGTCCTGGGTGCCCCGGGCCATGGCGAAGTATCCCGCCAGGGGGCCTTCTGCCGCCACGACGGCGCGATGGCGCGGGGGGACGGCGCCGACCATGACGGTGGTGTCGAGGACGTGGTCGTACAGCGAGAAGTCGCCGGTCGGCACCTCCCGCACCCCCGCCTCCGTCAGGTGCCGCCAGTTGCCGGCGCGCAGCCCGGCCGCGACGTCCAGCAGGTCACGCTCGGTCACCCGGCCCGCCCAGTGGCCCTCGATCGCCTTCTTCAGCTCACGGTCCGGCCCCTGACGGGGGTAGCCGTACACGGTGGGGGAGGAAGTCTCGGTCACGGAACTCTCCTTCGCGAGTCACGAAAGGACGCCGGTGCCCCGAGGAGAGAAGCGAAGGAGAAGCGGGCGCACCAGGCCCGTCCCATGCCGCCGACCCACCCGCGAGGTCACCGAGGTCACCGCGTGCGTGGTCGCACGCGGGCAGTGGCAGGTCTTCGGACTCGCGGGCACGTCCGGGCCGTTGTCTCGCCCTGACACCTAGTGGCCGTCGCTTCCCTGACCCGATCTGCCGGATCCAGTGCGTTTGACGGCGGTCGTTCCCACTCACCGCTGCGGGGCAGTCCCGGAGTCACACCGGGTTCCCTCTTACGACGCGTCTGCCTGGCGGGCAGGGCGAACCGACTGCGTCCCCAACCCTACGCGCATCCGGTGGCGGAGCGACAACCATATTCGGGCCCGCCGGCGGGTTCGCGGGATCGTTCTCCTGTCGCCCCGGGCCGCCTGAAACCGTACGGGGGAATTCGCGGGTCACGGGAAAATCTCCGCCCCCCGCTTTCGCGACTCAACAACCGTGACCTAAGGCCCCATTTCCTACAATTTCCGAAAGAAAAGGGCAGGCTATATTAGACCCGGCAAACCCCCCAGCCATCGGAGTTAACCATGTATCGGACTAAAGGGTCACATCTCCATCAAGGGCGTATACCAAGCTCCCTAACCGATGTCAAGTCGCGAGTCGCCGCCATTCTCCGCCGTCGTTTCCCGGTCATCATGCGAGGAACACTTGGCCTGGTGTTCCTGTGGTTCGGCGTGCTGAAGGTGGCGAACGTCAGCCCGGTCAGCGCCCTGGTCGCCGACACCCTGTCCTTCGTGCCGCTGCCCGCGTCGTTCGTGGTGCCCGCCCTGGGCGTGTTCGAGGTCGCGGTGGCCCTGGCGCTGTTCACCGGCCGGTGGCTGCGCCCGTTCCTGCCCGTGCTCCTGCTCCATCTCGTCGGCACGTTCCTGGTCCTGGCGCTCCATCCGGGTGTCGCGTTCAAGGACGGAAACCCGCTCATGCTCACCATGGAGGGCGAGTTCGTCGTCAAGAACATCGTCCTGATCGCCGGGACATTGGTCGTCGCCGCGACCCTTCCCCGGCGTGAGGGCCACGAGGAACAGCGGGAGGAGCCCCGCCTGCCGGTTTCCACCACCTCACGTTAGAGAGCTCACGGCGGCCCCATCGCGGGCTCGCGGAGAACGAATGCCGGGAAACGGGAAACGGGATCGCCCCGTTTCCCGTTTTCACAAGGGCACGACGCCCCGCCTGGTACTCCGGTGACACTTCGGGATCTTGAGGGGTCGGGTCACACCCCGGCGAGGAGTCCGGCAGGCACCGGCAGCCCGTTCGGCATCCATGACTCCACGGTGGCGCGGCACTCCTTTTCGTGCCCGTCCAGGTGCTCAAGCAGCGCCGCGAACCGCTCACCGACCGGGCTGGACCGCACGGCCCTGGGCACGGACGCCGGCGGCCGGCCGCCGGTCTTCCTGCAGCGCAGGGTCATCCCGTCCAGCGCCTGGCTCGTGGCCGCGGACGGCGCGGACTCACGCGAGGGGAATCGTCATGGCGACGACCATGTCGGCGGGCACCGACAATCGTCCCGGTCTCCAACCCCGGAGGGTGCTTGATCACGGTTTGGTGTCGCGCGACCGAATGATCTTGACGCGAGAGCACCCATGAGACGTTATTAGAACATATTTTCCCATCCCGGCAGGAGGCTCTCGTGCCCCCATCCCTGGTTCGCCGATTAGCCGCTTACTGCGGCGCCGCCGGCCTGATCACCGGCCTGCTCACCGTCACGGCCCCCGCCGCCTCGGCGGCCGGCACCACCACCGACCTCGGGGTCACCGACTCCTCCGCCGCCGACCTGGCCGTCGGCGGCGGCCGGGTGTTCGTTCCGGCCGGCGACCGCGTCATCGTGGCCGGCACTGACGGAAACCTCACCGGCGGTGTCGTCACCGGCCTGCCCGGCGTCCAAGAACTGGCCGTGAACGCGGACGGCACCCGCCTGTACGCGGCTCTCACCGGCTCGAACGAGGTCGCCGAGATCGACACCGCGAGCCTCGCCGTCACCCGCCGGATCGACCTGTCGGCCCACCCCTGCCCGTCCACCCTGGCGTTGCTGGGCGAGCGGTTGTGGGTGGGGCACGGATGCGACAACGGCCCCGGCGGCGTCGTCGGCCTGGATCTCAGCGCGAGCGCCCCGGCGCCCGTGGCGGTCGGGGGCGAGCACCCGCGGCCTCCCGTGCTCGCGGCCGCCGGCGACACGCTCGTGGTCGGCCAGACCGCCCTGCACCACGCCGACATGCTGGTCTACGACCTCGGCGACGGCGCCCCCGCGCTGCGCGGCACGATCGACGGCGAGGAGTGGCGCCTCGACTCCCTGCGCGACCTCACCCTGAGCTCCGACGGCGGCACCCTGTTCAGCGCGGCCGACACCCCCGGTCACTTCACCAGGTACGACACCAGGACCCTGGCGGCGACCGGCACCTACGGCGACGGCTGGGACGGGTACCCGTCCGCCGTGGCGCTCGGCTCGGGCGGCGCGTACGTCGCGGCCGGACGCCAGTGAGGCAGCACCGACCTCACCCTCTACGACGCGGCGACGGGCGCGGAGCTGTTCGCGGCCGACCAGCCGGACGCCGAACTGCTCCCGGACGGCGTCGCGTTCTCCGGCACGGACGTCTTCGCACTGCTGCGCAGCTCCACGGACCGGCTGCTGCTGTGGCGGGTGACGGGCGTCGCGCTACCGGCCACCAAGCTCACGGTGGCGGCCCCCGCGGACGCGTACGCCGGCTCGCCGATCACCGTCGAGGGACGGCTCACCCGCGCCGACGGCGAGGCGCTCGGGCTCAAGCCGCTCACGGTGATCCAGTACCTGCCCGGCTGGAGGAAACTGCCGATCACCGGCGTGACGACGCGGCAGGACGGCACGTTCACCTTCCAGGACACGCCCGTCTTCGAGCTGCCGCCGTACATCGGCGAGGTGATCTACTGGGTGTTCTGGGACGGCGACGACGGCCACCGCAGCAGCAGCGCCTCCGTCACCGTGACGGTCAAGCGCGAAGCCACGCTCACCCTGACAGGGCCGCAGTCCGGCGTCGCCGGCACGGCCGTGGACCTGAGCGGCGTCCTGGCGGCGGGCGACAGGCCGCCCTCTCCGGGGTCCACGCTCACCGTGCAGCGCACCCTGTACGTCAAGGGCACCAGCGGTAAGACCGTCAAGCTCCCGCCGGTGAGGGTGAACGCCGACGGCACGTACACGTTCACCGACACGCCCGCCAACGCCGGCAGGTACAGCTACCTCGCGAGCTATGCGGGGGACGGCGGGACCGGACCGGCCCAGGCCACCCATCAGATCATCGTCAAGTGACCCGACGACCCCATCCCTTTGACCTTGCCCGAGATCCGCCGACCGCTGACGGCACTCGTCCTGACCACGCGCCGCTCCATCACGAACATCCTGCGCCGGCCGGATTGGCGCCGCCGGCACCGGGCCACTGCCCGACGCTGCCACTACCAGCGCGGATCCGAGCAACGATCGCGAAGCGCCACTGGAGTACTAGGGGAGCCCGTCCCCCAAGGGCGGGACCTTCGTCCCTGATGGTCACGCCGTACGGCTCCGACAATGGAGGTGACGGCTTCGCGCCCGGAGGGCGGGCGCCGCCACCGTCACGAAGAACGGGGGTTCAGATCATGCGATCCAAGCAGTGGGACGTACGGGTCTCCATCACCGAGGACGGCGACGAGACCTTCGCCAGGGCGGTCCTGCCCGTCGCGGGCGCCGGGGAACTGGCCGGGATCGGCCGGGCGCGCCGCAACCCGTCCGACGATCCGGTGGCCGAGATCGGTGACGAGCTCGCCGCCGCCAGGGCGCTGGCCGACCTGTCCGGCAGGCTGATGAGCGTCACCTCGGCGGACATCGCCCAGCTGACCGGCCCGACCTCGTGGTGAGGGAGCCCGGCGCACGGACCGGCCCGCCCGCCGTCACCCTCACGGGCTCCGGCGGGCGGGCCCCGGTTCACCGCCGTCCGTAGACCTGGTGGACGAACTCGGCGAGCCTGTCGTCGGGCAGGCCCTTGGCCAGGTCGGCCTCACTGATCATGCCGACGATGCGGTGGTTCTCGATCACGGGCAGACGCTTGATCCGGTGCCGTTCCATCATGGTCAGCGCCTCGTCGACGCTGCCTTCGACGTCGATCCAGATCAGCCCCTGGGCGAGCTCGCTCGCCGTCGTCTCGTCGAGGTTCCCGCCCTCTGCGCAGCACTTGATCACGATGTCGCGGTCGGTGATGATCCCCTTGAGCCGGTCGTCGTCCCCGCAGACCGGCAGCGCGCCCACGTCCAGGTCGCGCATCATCCGCGCGGCCGTACGCAGACTGTCGTGTTCACCGACGCACCGTGCGTCCGGGTGCATCAGGTCCCGGACCGTCCTGCCTGTCTCCGTTCTCGTCATCGTCACCCCTCCTGACGGTAGGTTTGTGGGCCTCTATAGCCCTATGCCCGATAAATCTGGATTCAGTGGGGCGATTCCGGAGAGAAAGGCTGTGATCCACGATCACGGCCTTCTCGGCGGGCCACCCGGATGTCAGGATGTCGGGTGTGACCCTCGCGGCGTCGGCGCTTCGCGTGCCACGTGCCATCGTCTTCGCGACGCTGTGCACCGTGGTCTCCGCGGGCGGCCACGCCCTGGCCGGAGGCGGTCTCGTCCCTCCGTTCCTGGGGGTCCTCGGCGTCGTCGTCTCCTTCTGCGTCGCCTACCCGCTCGGCGGTCGTGAACGCGGTCCCGAGGTGGTGCTCACGGCCACGGGCGGCGTGCAGCTCCTGCTGCACGAGCTGTTCAGCCGGGCCGCGCACGGGCCGCACACCACGATCCTCGGCGACCACGGCCATCCCACCTCCGGCATGACCGCGGTCCACCTGGCCGTCGCGCTGGGCACCGGCTGGTGGCTGTACCGCGGTGAGAGCGCGGTGTGGCTGATGATCCGCCTGTACGGCCGCCGCCTGCCGGTGATCCGGCTGCTCCTCACCGTCCCCGCCGAGGTGGTCGCCCCTGTCCGGCGGCCGGTGACCACCCACGAGGCCACGCCGTACGGCGGGCGGGACGTCCTTCCCGCGGTACGGCGCCGCGGCCCGCCCCTGCCCGCCCTCGCCGGCTGAGCCCCCACGGCCCCGGGCGTCCTCCCCGCCCTCACAACCGGAGGTCCTCCCGCCCTTCCATGACCGGCGCGCTCCCCGCTCCTGCGTGATCGGGCGTTTCCCGACCTTCCGGGGCCGGACGGCCTCCTGGGTCCTCCGTGGTCAGGTGCTCTCCCCGGTCGCCTTCCCCGGCCCCGTGACCAAGTGGCCCCGCTTCCCTCACCCGAGCCGGGGTACCGACGCCGCCGCCGAGCCCGTCCACGGCCCGGCCCGCGCGTCACAGCCGGGTGCGGGGCGCCCCGCGCGTCACGCCCGGGCGTGTTCCGGCTCCTCGTAGCCGGGCGCACGCCCCGCCCCCGCGTCCGGGGTGCTTCCCGCCGCGCCTGGACGTGTCCGGGCGGCTCACCGTGCCCGGACCCGTCCGCCCCCGCCTCTGGCATGCCCTTTCACCCGGCCGGATCCCCCTCAAGCCGTCGATCGACCCGCCCGGCGAGCACGTCCTGACGCCCGCGGCCCGTCTCGACCAGCATCGAAGGAACCCCATGCCTCCTGCCGTACCCGCCGCCTCCCCCGCCCCCCTCGGCTTGTCCGAGTCCTCCGCCGCCTCCGGCCCTTCTGTCGCCTCCGTTTCCTCCGGGCTCCCCGACGAGCAGGTGACGGCGCTCGCGCTGGCCGCCCGTGCGGGGACGCCCGACACCGTCGAGGCCTTCGCCCGCGCCGTCTACCCGGACGTCCTGCGGTTCGTCGCCCATCTGGCCGGGACGCACGCGGCCGAGGACCTGACGCAGGAGACCTTCGTACGGGCCCTGCTCGCCCTGCCCCGTTTCGCGGGTCGCTCCTCCGCCCGGACCTGGCTGCTGTCCATCGCCCGGCGGGTCGTCATCGACCGCTTCCGGTCCGCGGCCCGCCGCCCGCTCCTCGCCGACCTCACGGACTGGCAGTCGGCGGCCGAGCGCCGTCAGCCCCTCGGGCTCCCCGGACGTGAGGACGGAGTCGCCCTGGCCGACCTGCTGTCCAGGGTGCCGCGTGAACGCCGCGAGGCCTTCGTGCTGACCCAGCTGGTCGGGGTGCCGTACGGCGAGGCCGCCGAACTGATCGGCTGCCCGGTCGGCACCGTACGCTCCCGCGTCGCCCGCGCCAGATCCCAGCTGATCGCCTCCCTGACCGCCGCCGACCGGGCCGCCTGACCCCGGCCCCGAACGCAGGCCGACCTCACCGACCCGGCCGGAACCCGTACCATCCGGGCGCCACCGGGATCGGTTCGTCGAATTCAGTCCGTCAGAGGGAGCTGAACCAGCAGCCCTCGCGAGGAGAAGAGGTCACGGTCGAGAAAACGGCCGGCGACTCTTCCCATGATGGTCAGATACTCCTCCAGCCGCCCATCCGTAGAATCGAGGTCATACAGCAGGTCGTCCCAGTGGACGCGGTATTCCTCCTCGTCGTAGACGGTGCCCGTGCTCACCCCGTCACGCGTGTAGAAGAGCTCTTCGATTTCTTCTATGCCGCTGATGCACGAGACGTCGAAAACACGCTGTCCGTCAAGGCTGAGCGGATCCGAATCCGGCATCCAACCGTCCAGATAAACGACCAGGGACCAGCCGGGGGCGAGCCGGACGATCCAGGCTCGCCGCGGCTTCCTGCCCCCGGGGTCGGGCGAGCTCACGGCGGCCCGCACGTCGCACGCGACTGTCGTCTCCGTTGCGACTCGCAGCCGCCGGGCCACCTCGTGAACGTCCTCGACGCTGACCCAGTTGGCCATGAAGGAGTCATGGAGTCCGTATTCCTTCAGGACGCGCAGTTGGTTTTCGGCGGGGAGGGGGTTCATGGAGGGTTTCCGGTTCGGGAGCGTCACCGGGATTCCTCCCAGGTCCCCTCGGGAATGCGGTAGAGGGTCCGGATCGACGTGAACCATTCCCGGTCGACGAACCGCCCTGTTATCCGTCCCATCATGCACAGACAGCGGTCAAATACCTCGGCGTCGCTCATGGCACCGTGGAGCTCCAGTCCGCTCGTGTACGCCTCGAATTCAGGGACCTCTGTCCATCCTCCCCGCGAGGAGGGAGGGAACACCTCTCCGATGTATTCACCATCGCGGGTGTAGAGCAATTTACCCGGGTCGGCCACTTCTACGAAGAACGCTTCGAGAACGCGGCGTCTCCCCGCGCTCAGCGCTTCCATCGCCTTCGGCGGCACCGTCACACCACTCAGAGTGAGAACGGTGGACCAGCCCGGCGAGTGCTCTCCCACCCAGACGATCAATGTGTTCGGGTCGGTTTCATATGATCGCATGGCCGTTTCGAAGTCACACGGCGTGCCCGAATCCGGATCGACGCGCAGGCGCCGGGCGATCTCATCGACGTCTTCGGTGTCCACCCATTGGCAGCTGAACCACTCACCCAGCTCATGCTCGACCAGCAGGTCCCACTGGCTTTTCTCAGGGAAGGCGTGAAGCATGTCATGCATTATTTCCGGATTCACCAGCGCCCCGACCCGGAGACCTGAGGTACGGCCGGACCGATCCGCCGGTCGGCACGGCGGTGCGACCGCAGACGGATGCCGGGGAAGAGTCCGCGGACCGGGGCGTCCTGGACGGCGGACCACACATATGCCGGCGTGTTCTGCTCTGTCGTCACGCAGCCGGCCTGACGGCCGTGATCGCCGGGCCGAGTGTTCCGCGGCGACCAGAGGGCCCGGTGCGCCGCGCGCGTCGCCCGGACCATGGTCATGCCGCCCCACCGCGAGGGCGGGCAGCTGCAGTACTCGGCGCCGCCGCACCCCGAGCAGATCGACGGCACGCTCGCGCCGTTGCCGGACTCCGGTTCCTCACCGCGAGAGGAGCCGGAGCCTTCCTGGAGAGCCCGCCGACGATCTCCAGCCGTTCCCGATCGGCCGGCTGCCGTGCCGTGCGGCGAAGCCTCGATCGGCTGCGGCGTCTACGTGCCGCCGACGACCGCGATCTCGACGGTCACCGTTCCTCCTTGACGTCGGTCCAGTCGAAGCAGAGCGCCCCGGCCGGAGCTCCGCCGTCTCGCAGGCGCGCGTAGACGGACTCCGCGTCCACGGGGGACACCCGCTCGGAGATCATTCCGGCGGTCCTGAACGTTCCCGAGGCGAGGCGGCGGAAGTACAGCTCGGTCACCGCGTCACGGTTGAGCGGACCCGCCGACGGGTCGTCGGAGACGAGGTCGGCGTGCGCCCCGAGAATGGTCAGCGAGTTGCTGACCACACCGGGACCGAGCATCTGCCGGGACGGCGTGGGCGTGTCACCGAGCAGGACGACCCGGCCCAGTGTGCGAGCCAGCCGTACCGCCTGGGAGAGCACGGCGGGGTTGCCGGTGACGTCGAAGACCACGTCGGCGAACCGGCCACCGGTCAGATCGGCGACGGCGGCGAGAGCACCGGCCGCAGTGGCCGCGAGCAGGTCGCTCGCCCCGCTCGTCCGCGCCAGGTCGAGCCGCCTGGCGTCGGTGTCGACGGCGACGACGCGGGAGGCTCCGTGCGCGACCGCGTACTGGACGACCAGCTGACCCACCGGGCCGAGCCCCAGGACCACGACGGTCTCGCCCAGGGTGATCGCGGCTCTGGCGGCGCCCGCCGCCGCGGTGACGACGAGGGGGACCCACACCGCCTCCTCGTCCGTCACGCCACCGGGCAGCGGCCGGGCCTCACGCTCGGTGAGGGTGACCAACTCCTGGTGGGGCGCGTAGCTCTGCACACGGTCGCCGGGCCGCAGCGTCGTGACGCCCTCGCCGACCGCCTCCACGACCCCGGCCATGCTGTACCCGGGCCGGAACGGGTGACGCACCCACTCCTCCCAGTTGGTGCCCGGGTCGAACTCCCCGCGCAGGCAGGCCAGTTCGGTGCCGGGGCTGATCAGCGACAGCGTGGTACGGCACAGCACCTCGCCGGGGCCCGGAGGGGCGACGTCCTCATGCGCCACCCGCACCTCGCCCGGACCCGGGAACTCCACGAACAACGACCTCATCGGTCCCTCCCAAGATGTACGGTCCGCCCGTGGGCGGCGCTCTGGTACGCCGCTTCGATGATCCGCATCGAGGTGACGCCGTGCGGTGCGCCGGGCACGGGGTCGGCCCCGGCCAGAGTGTCCAGGAACGCACGCATCTGGGCGTCGTATCTGCGCTGGAGTGCCGCCTCGGTGAGCTCGCCGGGAAACGTCTCCGCGCTCGGCTCCCCGGCCCGTACCAGCGTGCCGGGGAAGGTCTGCGCGTACGCCTCGGTGCCGGACACGCGCACGCTCCCCGTCGGGCCCGGCGTGTGCGGATGCCACCAGCCCGCCTCCACGCCGGAGGTGACCCCGTTGTCCCAGACGATCGTGAGGATCGCGGTGTCGTCGACCGGCAAGTCACGGTAGTGCGTCCCGCAGTGCGCGCTCACGCTGACGGGCTGGGGGTCGCCGAGGATGTGGCGGGTGACGTCGACGGCGTGGACGCCGAGGTCCATGAGCGCGCCGCCGCCCGCCAGCGCCGGGTCGGTGAACCAGCCCTCGGGGCCGAACCCGGCGTGGACGGCGTAGGCGGTGGTGTGGACGGGCCTGCCGAGCGTCCCGTCGCGCACCAGGTCGCGCAGCCAGCCGACCTGCTCGTCGAAACGCAGGCAGTGGGCGAGCATCACCCGGGCACGCGGACTTTCCGCGGCGGCGACGGCGAGGGATTCGGCGACGCTCAGCGCCATCGGCTTCTCCAGCAGCACCGAGACCCCGGCCCGCAGCGCCTTGACCGCCTGCTCTGCGTGCAGGGAGTTGGGCGTGGCCACGATGAGGCCGTCCACGTCGCCGTCCGCCAGGAGACGGTCGAGGTCGAGGTAGCGGCGGGCGATGCCGTACCGCTGTGCCAGGGCGTCGAGGGACTCCGGCCGGTGGTTGACCGCGGCGACCAGGTCGGCGCCGGCACCGGCGACGGCGCGTGCGTGATAGTCGGCGATGTAGCCGGTCCCGGCGATGGCCAGGCGCGGTGGGCGGTTCATGCGAGTTCGTCCATGCGAACGAGGCGGGCACCGGCCGCGCGCAGACCGTCGATGACCAGCGGCAGGGCGCGGCCGGTGGCCTTGGTCCACGGATGGAGCAGCACCACGGCGCCGTCGCCGTGCGCGACGGCCTCCTCGACGACCAGGCGGGCGACGCCCGGCCCGGTGGCCTTGCCGCGCCAGTCGAACGGGTCCACGTGCCAGCTCGTCTCCCGGTAGCCGAGCCGGTCCAGCGCGGACCGGATCGCCGGGTCCTCGCTGCCGTCGCCGAACGGGCAGCGGAACCAGGGGCTCGGGTCGTGGCCGGTGGCGCGGCGGATGGCGCGTTCGGCGAGCCGTACGTCCTGGTCGAAGGCCTTGGGCGACAGCCAGCTCATCGGCGCGTGGTGGTGGGAGTGGTTGCCGATCAGGTGACCGTGGGCGGCCAGATCCTTGGCCAGCGCGGGGTTCGCCTGGGCCCAGCGTCCCTGGATGAACATGGTCCCCACGGCCTCGCGCTCGGTGAGCGTTTCGAGCACGTGGCGGGTGCCGTCCGGGTGGGCGGGATGGTCGCCGTGCTCGACGTCGAAGGTCAGCGCCACTCGCCAGGGCGCCGGTTGGGTTCGGGGTGACTCCGTCACGCCTTCTACCTGCCTCTGATTCGGGGGGTGCCGCCTTGACAGAGGTAGCGGCCGTGATCAGTATTGCTGACAACATTATAAGCAATCAACCGCTCGGCAGATTTCGGAAGGAAGCGAACTCCCGATGGCCCGCTATCGGCTCGAGGCCGGTCCGATCCCCCTCCACCACCAGGTCTACCTGGACCTGAGCGCCGCGCTCGACGAGGGGGAATGGCAGGCGGGAGACCGTCTGCCGCCGGAGAGAGAGCTGGCCCGCCGCTACGGATGCAGCCTCATCCCGGTACGGCGGGCCCTGGCCGAACTGGCCCGCGAGGGCCGTCTGGAGCGCACCCGCGGGCGCGGCACGTTCGTCCAGCACTCCCGGCTCGAGGTCGACCTGGGCACCAGCCAGAGCTTCGCCGACCTGATGAACATGCACGGCCTGGACCCGGACACCAGACTGGTCGCCTCCGGGATCGAGATGCCGGGAGAGATGGTCGCCGCCGCGCTGGCCCTGGCCCCCGGCGCGCAGGTCATCTACCTCGAACGTCTGCGCATCGCCAACGGTGAGCCGCTCATCCTGGAGCAGGTCTACCTACCGGCCGGCCGCTTCGCCGGGCTGCTCGACCACGATCTTGAGCGCAACTCCCTCTACAGCCTGCTCGGCGCGCACTACGGCGCCAGGATCGTGCGCGCCCGCGAGGTCATCGAGCCGGTACGGCTGCGCGCCCACGAGGCCCGGCTGCTCGACCAGCCCGTGGAGCGCCCCGCCATGCTCGTCGAGGGGGTCGCCTTCGGCCCCGGCGACGAGCCCATCGAGTTCACCCGCAGTTACGTGAGAGGCGACAGAGCCCGCCTCTCTTTTGAGCTCTCCATCACCCGCCCCCCGGACCCCCCAGCCTAGGGAGAGACACATGAATCGGTTATGGCACACCCTGGCCGCGATCTTATTGGCCACGACGCTGGCCGCCTGCGGAGCGGACGCCCCTCCCGGCGGTGACGACGCCGCCGTCGAACTGCGTTGGTACTGCTGCCTCGGCACCGGTGAGCAGGCCGAACAGGTCAAGGCCCAGCAGAAGGTGATCGAGAGGTTCAACGCCTCCCAGCGCCGGATCAAGGTCAAGCTCGAGGTCGTCACCTACGACTCCGCCCGCGACACACTCGCCACCCAGCTCGCCTCGGGCAACGTACCCGACCTCGCCGGTCCCGTGGGGGTCGGCGGCGCCGCCGCCTTCCACGGCCAGTGGCTCGACCTGGCCCCGCTCATCAAGTCCAGCGGCTTCGACCTCAGCCCGTACGCCAAGGGCAGCGCCGACCTCTACCGGATCGGCTCCGTGCAGGAGGGCATCCCGTTCGCGATCTACCCCTCGACCCTGTACTACAAGGCCGACATGTTCGAGGAGGCCGGCCTGGCCGAGCCGCCGCACAAGTACGGCGAGAAGTACACCTGGCCCGACGGCCGCCAGAGCGAGTGGAACTACGACACGCTCAGGGAGCTGGCCCTCAAGCTCACCGTCGACAAGAACGGCAAGGACGCGACCCAGGAGGGCTTCGACCCCGGCCAGATCGTGCAGTACGGCTTCGAACCGGCCCGTGACGACCTGCGCTACCAGGGCGCCGCCTTCGCCGCCGGATCACTGGACACGGGCGACGGCAAGACCGTGAAGATCCCCGACGCCTGGGCCGACTCCTGGCGCTTCTTCTACGACGGCATGTGGAAGGACCGGTTCATCATGACCGGCCCCGTCTTCCAGACCGAGCAGTTCAACGGGGACGGTGCCGCCTTCTTCTCCGGGCACGTCGCGATGAGCGTCAACTTCCTGTGGTCCACCTACGGCGTGGCGGGCGCGGGCGACGACTGGGACCTGGCCGCGATGCCCTCCTACAAGGGCAGGACCACCTCACCCACCAGCGCGGACACCTTCCGGATCCTGGCCGGCAGCAAGCACCCCGCCGAGGCCTTCGAGTTCCTGAGCTACCTGGTCGGCCCGGCCTCCCAGGAACTGCTCTCCTCGTACGGCGCGATGCCCGCCCGCACCGCCGACCAGGACGCCTTCTTCGCCAAGCTGGCCGGGCAGTTCCCCAACAAGGTCGACTGGCAGGTCGCCAAGGACAGCGTGGCGTTCGCCGACAACCCCCACTCGGAGTCGTACACGCCCAAGTACAACCAGACGCTCACCATCCTCGGCACCTACAGGAGCCGCTGGATGACCCAGGGCGGGCTCGACATGGACGCCCAGCTCAAGGCGATGCGCGAGGAGATCCAGGACGTGTGGAACCGCTCATGAGGGGCGAGACCGCATCCTGGGTGACGTCCCGGGTGGCCCGCAGGGAGGCCCGGTACGGACTCCTGTTCGTCCTTCCGTGGATCATCGGGTTCCTCGCGTTCACGGCGGTTCCGATGGCGGCCACGTTCGTCTTCACCTTCCTCAACATCTCGCTGTCCGAGCGGGAGCCGCTCATGTTCGTCGGCCTGGCGAACTACCAGCGGCTCTTCGCCGACCAGCAGGCGTGGGCCTCGCTGTGGGTGACCGCCCGCTTCGCCCTGCTCTGGCTGCCGCTGGTCGTCGTCCTGCCGTTCCTGCTCGCGGTCGCGGTCAACAGCAGGTACGTGCGCGGCACCGGGCTGTTGCGGGTGCTGTTGTTCATGCCGTACGTGGTGCCGTTCGTGGCCAGCGCGCTGATCTGGCAGAACATGCTGGTCGACGACGGATGGATCAACACCGCGCTGCGCCGGCTCGGCGTCGGCGGCGCGCCGAGCTGGCTGAGCGACCCCACCTGGGTGATCCCCGGGCTCGTCATGATCGGCCTGTGGGGGCTCGGCTCGGGCATCATCATCAACCTGGCGGGGCTGCGCGGCATCCCCACCGAGTTGTACGACGCCGCCCGGCTCGACGGCGCCGGATGGTGGCGCCAGCTGTGGCACGTGACGGTCCCGATGATGTCGCCGGTGATCTTCTACACGATGATCCTCGCGGTCGTCGAGGTCATGCAGTACTTCCTCATCCCGCTGGTGCTCTTCGACGGCAGCGGCGACCCCGGCGGCGCGACCCGCTTCTTCAATCTCTACCTGTACCAGACCTTCTTCACCTATCAGGAGATGTCCTACGGCTCGACGCTGGCGTGGCTGCTGTTCGTCATCACCCTTGTCGTGACCCTGGTGCTGTTCCGGCTGTCCAGGCACTGGGTCCACTACACGAGTGAGAGGTGACCCGGTGACCCCGTACGCCGCCCGCCGCATCCGGACGGCGCTGATGACGATCGTGATGTTCGGCATCGTCGTGGCGTTCCTGTCGCCTCTCGTCCAGATGACGCTGTCGTCGCTGAAGAGCGAGCGGCAGGTCAGCCAGGCGCACGCGCCGCTGCTGCCGTCCGACCCGCGCACCTTCACCCACGAGGGCCGGCAGTACGACGTGTACCGGGTGCCGGTCGACGGCGCGGTCCGCGAACTCGCCCTGGTGAAGAAGGGGCGCGCCGAGAGCGAGTTCCTCGACCCGGCGGCTCCCGAGAAGGGAACCGTCGTCTGGCGCGGCTCCTGGCGCACCCTCGAACCCAGCTGGGTCCTGGCGCCGCAGTGGTCGAACTACGCCGCGGTCTGGAGGCTGATCGACTTCCCCCGGCTGCTGCTCAACACCATCACGCTGGCGGTGATCAGCACGATCGGGACCGTTCTGTCGTGCACGCTGGTCGCCTACGGCTTCGCCCGGTTCCGCTTCCCCGGCCGCGGACCGCTGTTCACCCTGCTCATCGCCACGATCTTCCTGCCCACGGCGGTGACGCTGATCCCGACGTACACCATCTTCGTGCAGATCGGCTGGGTCGGCACCTGGCTGCCGCTGCTCGTGCCGACCTTCTTCGCCAACGCCTACAGCGTCTTCCTGCTGAGGCAGTACTTCCTGACCATCCCGCGTGAGATGGACGAGGCGGCCTCGATCGACGGTGCCGGACCGCTGCGCACGTTGCGTTCGGTGATCGTGCCGCAGGCGTGGCCGGCGATCACCGCCGTCATCCTGTTCAACTTCGTCTACACCTGGAACGACTACTTCACCCCGCTCGTCTACCTTTCCGGACGACCCGAGCTCCAGCCGCTGCAGGTGGGCCTGGCCGCCTTCAACGGCCTGTACTCGACGAAACCCGCCTACATCCAGGCCGGCGCCATGATGACGATCGCCGTTCCGGTGATCCTCTTCATCTGTTTCCAGCGCACGTTCGTGCGCGGCATCATGAGCACCGGGGTGGAGAAGTGACCGTGGCGGCCGAGGGCCGGACAGGCGGACCGGCGGGGTTCAGCCGAGGCGGCGGGCCACGTACAGGATCCGGTCGTGGCCTTCCTCGTCGGCCGGTTCCCACGCCGAGGTCTCCACCAGCCCTCGGGTGGCGACGACGCGCAGTCCGGCCCGTTCGGCCGCCCGGCGTACCGTCCGGTCGGAGTGGTGCCGCTGCACGTGCCGCATCGAGACCCGCCGCCAGGTCGTGCCCGACCGCTCGAACAGGTCGAACCGGGTGACCACCACCGCGTCGGCCTCGATGGGCGGGGACTCCGCGAACCACGCCACGTACCGGTCCCCCGGTCGACGACCGTGGGGGCGCCGAACACACGCCGGTAGTAACCGACGGTGTTCATGTCGAAGACCAGCACCCCGCCCTCGGTGAGCTGGTCGCGCGCGGCCGCCATCGCCTGGCACAGCTGGTCCTCGGAGGTCAGGTAGGTCATCGACACGTCCACGCAGGTGACCGCGTCGAAGCCGGTCAGTCCCGGCGGGGGTCGCTGCAGCCGTCCCACCAGGAACCGGATCCCCTCGGCTCCGGGGCGGCGCCGGGCCGCGGCCACCATCGCCGGGGACAGGTCGTAGCCGGTCACCTCGAAGCCCCGCTCGCGGAAGGCCACACTGCTGCGACCGGTTCCGCAGCCCGCGTCCAGCAGCCGCCGTCCGCCGGGGCCGTACCGGTCCACCATCTCGACGTAGCGCGCCACCAGCCCGGCGGTGTCCGTCCGCGCGTTCAGCTCGTCGTAGCGGGGCGCGATGCCCTCGTACGCCGACAGCGTCTCGTCCACGTGCGGCACGCGCGCGCCTCCTGTGAGCCGGGGACCGCACCGGACCGTCGGGCCCGGCGCGGCCGGTGGGGGATCTACCAAACACGCCACGCCTGCCGGTTGACCCGGCGTCCGGTAACCCGGCGCATCAGCTTCCTCGTGACTCCTCCGTTCCCTGAAGGGAGCGGCTTCTCGCTAAACCGCTCGCGCGGCCCGGCGAAGGGCAAGCCCTGCCCTCAAGATGTTGACCGCCGCGTTCACGTCGGCGTGCGCGGTGTGACCGCACGCCGTACAGGCGAACTCGGCCTGGGTGAGGCGGTTCTCCTTCGCGCGGTGCCCGCAGGCGGCGCAGGTGCGGGAGGTGTGGGCGGGGTTCACCGCGATCAGCTCTCGACCGGCACTTTCAGCCTTGTACGACAGAATCGTCAGGAACACCCCCCCGCGTCCAGAATGCTCCGGTTCAACCCGGACTTGGCCGCGACGTTCCGGCCGGGCCTCTCAACTGTGCCCGCGGCCGAGCGGGTCATGTTCGCGATCCGCAGGTCCTCGTGCACGATCACGTCGTAAGTGCGGACCAGGGCGAGCGCGGCCTTGTGCCCGTGGTCGAGGCGCTGACGGCGGACCTTGCCGTGCAGGGCGGCGACACGGGCGACCGCCTTATGGCGCCGCCGCGAGCCGCGCTTCTTACGGGCCAGGGCCCGCTGCGCGTCCGCGAGACGATCGGCGGTCGCGGCCAGATGGCGCGGGTTGGCGACGTGCTCGCCGCCGGAGGTGGTCACCAGCGACGCGACGCCCAAATCGATGCCGACCGCCGCACCTGTGGCGGGAAGCGGTTCGGCGGGCACGTCGTCGCACGACAGCACCACATACCAGCGGCCGCCCTCCCGTTTGACGCCGATCGTCTTCACCCGGCCCTTGACCGGCCGGTGCCGGTGCGCCCGGACATGCCCGACACCCTGAAGGCGCACGAACGCCGCGGTGGGGTGCTCGGGCTGGGAGCCCCACCGGCAGCCGTCACCGTCCCTGGGCCACTCCACCGTGTCGAACCGGCCCCGACCCTTGAACCGCGGGAAACCGGGCGTGCGGCCCGCTTTGACGCGGTCGAAGAACGCGGCGAACGCCCTGTCGAGCCGTCGAAGGGTAGCCTGCTGGGAGGAGAACGACCACCGGCCCTGCCCACCGGTGTCGTCGGCCCGGATGTGCTTCAGATCGGCCGACTGCTCGCCGTAGCGGATCGTGACGCCCGCCTTGCGGTAAGCGGTGCGGCGGTGCTCCAGAGCGGCGTTGTACAGCGTGCGGTGGTCTTCCAGGCACGCCGCCGGCGCGATCTCCTGGTGACGAGTGGGGCGCAACAGGAACTTAAACGACCTGCGCACACCCCACCCCCATCACGTTCGGCAACGACACCGTCACGGTATCGACCGGCACCGACAAAACCAGGAAACAGACCAGGCGGGTCGATGCACGCTCGGGCCTTGCCGGCCCTCCCGCTCCCGATTCCCCCGTCACCTGAAGGCGACGGCCCCTCGGGAGAATCTGATGAAGTCGCGGAGCGGCCACATTTCCCATCCGCCCCCGGAAAACACCGGAAAATGTCGGAAAGCGCCGGGGAACCGGCCGCGCGGGTGACTTCTGTGAAGGAACCTGTACGGCCCGCGCGGCGGACCCCCAGCCCTGGCGCGGGCCGTACAGGAGACCCGGCCGGTCAGCGTTTGCGCCAGCCGGAGACGAGGACCCAGACCAGGTAGACACCGCCGAGGGAGCCGGTCATCACCCCGACGGGAAGCTGGGTCGGGGCCAGCAGGCGCTGGGCGGCCATGTCCCCGGCGACCAGCAGCAGTGCGCCCATGAGGCCCGACAGGACCAGGACGGGGGCGGCGGACCTGGCGAGCCTGCGGGCCAGCTGGGGGGCGGCGAGCGCGACGAACGGGATGGGCCCCGAGGCGACCGTCGCCACGGCGGTGAGGGCGACCCCGAGCAGCATGAGCCAGAGCCGGGAGCTCTCCACCCGCACGCCCAGGGCGGTCGCCAGTTCGTCGCCGAGCTCCATCAGCTTCAGCCGCCTGCCGACGGCCAGCGTGACGGGGACGAGGACCAGGAGCGTGCCGACCAGCAGGTTCACATGGCCCCAGCCGCGCCCGTTGAGGTTGCCGGTCATCCAGGTCGCCGCGACGTGGGCGTCGGCGAACTCGGCGCGGGCGATCAGATAGATGTTGGTCGCCACCAGTCCCCCGTTGACGGCGATGCCGACCAGGATCAGCCGGTAGCCCTGCACCCCGTCCCTGAAGGCGAGGAGGTACACGACGAGGGAGGTCAGCAGGCCCCCGGCCAGGGCGCCGCCCGCGACGGCGACCATCCCCCCGCCGAGCACGATGATCTGGATGAGCGCGCCGGTCGCGGCGCCCGTGGTGAAACCGACGATGTCGGGGCTGCCCAGCGGGTTGCGGGTGAGGCTCTGGAAGACCGCGCCCGCCAGGCCGAGGGCCGCGCCGACGAGCAGTCCGGTCAGCACGCGCGGCAGCCTGAGCGTCTCGACGACGAACATGTGGGCGCGCTGGCCGTTGCCCGCCAGGGCGCGCAGCACGTCCGCGGGGGCGATCGGGTACTGCCCGGTCCCGATGGCCAGGACGGTCAGCGTGATCACGGCCGCCGCGAGCACGACCCCGATCAGCAGGACCCGGAGGCCGACGCGGAAGGAGGCGCGACGCCCGGGGAGGGTGACCGTGAATCCGGGGCGCCTCGTGGTGTTGAGCGCGTTCACAGCTGGGCGATCCTCCTGCGGCGGACGAGGGCGAGAAAGACCGGCATGCCGACGAAGGCGGTGACCACCCCGGCCTCCAGCTCCGCGGGCCACAGCACCAGACGGCCCACGATGTCGGACACCAGCAGCAGCACGGGGCCGAGCAGCACCGAGTACAGCAGCACCCAGCGGTTGTCCTGGCCGACCGCCAGCCGGGCGGCCTGCGCCACGACCAGGCCGACGAACCCGATGGGCCCGACGGCCGCGGTCGCCGCGCCGCACAGCAGGGTGACGGCGATGACACCGAGCACCCGGGTACGGCCCGGCCGTACTCCCAGGGCGCGCCCCGCGTCGTCGCCGAGCGCGAGCGCGTTCAGGGAGTTGCCCAGCGACATCGCCACGATCAGGCCGACGACCATGAAGGGGACCGTCCTGGTCACGACCGTCATGTCGTGGCCGCTGAGGGCTCCGGTCCCCCAGTAGCGGTACTGCTTGAAGGCCTCGGGGTCGGTCAGCGCGATCGCCTGGGTCGCCGAGGCCAGGGCGGCGCTGACCGCCGTCCCGGCCAGGGCGAGCCGTACGGGGGTGGCGCCGGAGCGCCCGCTTGAGCCGATGAGGTAGACGACGACCGCGGCGGCGGCCGAGCCCGCGAAGGAGAACCAGACGAGGCCCCCCAGGTCCTGCAGCCCGAACAGGCCGATGGCCGCCGCGATGGCGATGACCGCGCCCGCCTCGACGCCCAGGATGCCGGGGTCGGCCAGCGGGTTGCGGGTCAGCGCCTGCATGAGCGCGCCCGCCAGGGCCAGGGAGGCGCCCACCCCGATCCCGAGCAGGGTCCTGGGGACGCGCAGGTCGTGGATGACGTGGGCCGCGTCCGAGTTGTCCGGGTGCAGCAGGAGCCTGACGACGTCTCCGGCCGGAATGGCCTTCGAGCCGATGGCCAGGCTCGCGAGCACCGCCAGGCCCAGCAGCAGGAAGGCCAGCAGCGCGCCCGCGGAGCGCAGCGCCGTGCCGCGCGCCCGGCCTCCCTTCGGCCTGACCGGCGGGGGTGCCAGGAGTCCGACGCCCTCCCCGGCGGTCATGACGGCGCCTTCCCCGATCGCGGCGGACGGGCGGCCGTCGCGGTGCGGGTCACCGATGGTAAGGGGAGGTCCACTCGGTCCTCTTCCTCCTTGTGAACGCTCCGGTGAACGTCCTCGTGAACTGACGGTCGCCTAGGCGAGCTTGGCGAGGATGGCCTCAAGCTGGCCGACGATCTCCAGGACGCCCTTGTAGCTGTACTGGTAGCCGTACTTGATCGGGTAGACGTGCCCCTCCTTCGCGGCGGGCAGCAGCTTCCACGAGCCCTGGTCGAGCAGCTTCTGTGTCGCGGGGTCGACGCCGCCGTCGGGCTGCGCGCCGTACAGCAGGACGGAGGTGTCCTTGAAGCGGGAGATCTGCTCGTAGGAGAGCCGGACGCCGCGGTTGGCGCGCTCGTCGGTCGCGACCTTGGAGAACTTCAGGCCGGTCTCCTCCATGAACAGGCCGGGCCAGGAGACCGGGGAGTTGGCGACGAAGCCCTCGGGGCCGCCCTCGACGTAGTCCCAGGTGGTCTTCTCCAGGACGGCGGAGTACTTGGACTTGATCTCGGCGATCTTCGCCTCGTACTCGGCGATCTTCCCGGCCATCGCGTCCTTCTTGCCCAGCGCGTCGGCGATCTCGGGCAGGGCCTTGCGGACGTCGGCCGGGTTCTCCGTCACGAAGAAGGCGGTCGGCGCGATGGCGCTGAGCTTGTCGTAGCCGAAGTCCTCCTCCCTTCGCTGGGTGCTGACGATGAGGTCGGGCTGGAGCTGGGCGAGCTGCTCGTAGTTGATCGACGTCTCGTCGGTCCCGATGACGGGGATGGCCTTGACCTTCGCCCAGTCCTCGGGCGAGTAGTCGCTCTCGGCCTCCTGGAGGACCGCGATGGGGGTGATGCCCAGTTCGAGGACGGCCGCGGTGGTGTTGAGCAGGGAGACGACCCGCTTGGGCTCCGCGGGGACCTGGACGGCACCGTGGACGGTCTGGACGGTCCTGGTGGCGGCGGGCGCCCCCGAGGGGTCGCTCGCCGAGCCCGCGGAGGGGGCAGAGGAGGGACCGCACGCGGTGGTCACGGCGACCAGCCCGGCGGTGAGGAGGCCGAGAACGGCCCTGGTGAGATGCATCCCGCGTCTCCTGGATCACTATTGTTAGGTAAGGCAAACCTAAGTAAAGAGTCAGGTTTCCTTCACGTCAAGTCGGGGCCGCCCGTCACCCGGGCACGGGCGGCCCCGGTCAGTTCTCGTACCGGGGGTCGAGCGCGCCCGCGCGCAGCCCGACCAGCCGTGGCAGCAGCTCGATGGTCGCGGGACGGTGGGCGATGACGATGAGCGCGCGCTCGTCGCGCAGCCGGGCGAGCGCCGTCTCCAGGCTGCGGGCGGTGACCGGGTCGACGTCCGCGGTCGCCTCGTCGAGGATGAGCACGGCCGGGTCGGCGAGCACGGCCCTGACCAGCCCGAGGATCTGCCTCTCCCCCGCCGACAGGTCCCCGGCGGGGGTGTCCAGCCCTCGGGGCAGCCCGCGGAGGAACGCGCCGATCCCCAGGGTCTCGAAGGCCGCCTCCATCTCGGCGCGTCCCGGCTCGCCCCTGGCGAGGGCGAGGTTGTCGGCGACCGAGCCGGAGACCATGTGGACCTCCTGCGGCACGAGCGCGATGCGTCTGCGCACCTCCTCCGGCGAGGCCTCGCCGAGATCGACGCCGCCGAAGGTGACCCGCCCAGAGTCAGGGCGGTAGAGGCCGCTGAGGAGTTTGGACAGGGTCGTCTTGCCCGATCCGGTCTCCCCGACGAGCCCGGCGTGGGCGTTCTCGGCGAAACGCACCGAGACCCCGCGCAGCACCTCGGTCTCGTCCTCGTAGCGGAAGGTGACCTCCTCGGCCAGCAGCTCCCCCCTGGCGGGCAGCGGCCGGTTCCCGCCCGGCTCGGGGGCGCCCGCGGACAGCAGGTCGAGCAGGCGGGCCAGCCCGGCCCTCACGGTCTGCATCTCCCCCGCGAGCTGGGACAGGTCGCCGAACCCCTCGAACAGGTTGCGTCCGGCCAGCACGAAGACGACCGCGGTGGAGACGCTCAGATGCCCTCCGGCGGCCAGCCAGGCGCCGAAGGCGAGGAGCACGGCCATCGCCGCCCCCTCGACCAGGGTGATCGCGCCGATCCGGTTCTCCACCACGACCGTGCGGCGCTGGGTGAGGAGGGCGGCCAGGTTGTCCCGGTCGAAACGGGCCATCCAGGCGGGCATGCCGCCCGCGGAGCGCAGCTCCTCACGCGCGTCGAGGGTCTCGGCGAAGGTGCCCGCCATGGTCGCCTCCGCCCCGGCGTGCGCGCCGAACGCCGGACCGGCGTCCTTGGCGAACCAGCGGGTGATCAGCAGCGCCGGAGGCAGGAAGACCGCGACGACCACGAGGGTCAGCGGCCAGGAGTAACCGAGCAGCACGACGGCGGTGAAGGCCAGCGTCGCGGTGACGCCGAGCAGGTTCGGCAGCGCGGTGCGGACGAACATGGCCAGCTCGGCGATCTCCCCGGTGGCGCGCTGCAGCAGCGAGCCGTCGCGGTGCGCCTCGATGAAGCGCAGCGGCGCCCCGGCGAGCCGTTCCGCGGCGCGCTCGCGCAGTTCCCTGGCGACCCGCTCTCCCGCGTCGGCCAGGGTGGTCGCGGCGAACCTGGCCAGCAGCGCCTGCGCGACGACGAGCCCGGCCAGCAGCGCGACGGCCGTGAGCAGCCGGTCGCGGTCGCCTTCGGTCAGCGCCTCGACGGCCAGGCCGATGAACGGCGCCAGGGCGACCAGCGCGGCGCTCTCGGCCAGGCTGAGCAGCAGCGCGAGCAGGATCCTGCCCGAGTGCGGCCGCAGGTACGGCCAGGCGCGGCGCAGCAGCCTCCTGGTGGACGGCTCGTCGGACAGCATGACGACCTCAGCCATGGGAGACCTCCGCTCCGGTGAGGTCGAGCACGCGGTCGGCGGCGTCCGCGACCGCGGCCCTGTGGGTCACGAAGACGACGGCGGTCCGCGGCGACCAGCGGCGCAGCCGATCCAGGACGTGCGCCTCCGTCGTCTCGTCGAGGGCGGAGGTGACGTCGTCGAGCAGCAGCACGGCCGGGCGGCCGAGCAGGGCGCGGGCGAGGGCGAGCCGTTTCACCTGGCCGCCGGACAGGGCCCCGCCGCGCTCGCCGACCTCCGCGTCGAGGGGCAGGTCGATGGCCGCGGTGTGGCAGGCGGCGCGCAGGTCGTCCTCGTCCAGGTCACGGCCGAGCCGCAGGTTGTCGGCGACGGTCCCGGAGACCAGCACGGGCCGCTGGGAGACCAGGACCAGACTCGCGGCCACCTCGTCGGGGTCGGCGGCGCGCAGGTCGAGGCCGCCGTAGGAGACGGTCCCCTCCGAGGGGTCGGCGCGACGGCACAGCAGCCGCAGCAGCGTCGACTTGCCCGAGCCGCTCGGCCCGGTCACGGCCAGCAGTTCCCCCGGCTTCACCGAAAGCGACAGCGGGCCGAGCACCCGCCGCCCGTCGCGGACGACCGTCACGTCCTCGCAGGCGAGAACGGCGTCCGCGGGCAGCGGGAGGGGGTCGGCCGGCCGGTCGAGCGCCGGGCGCAGCGCGAGGACCTCGGCGATGCGGCGGGCGGCGACGACGGCCTGGCCCCGGTCGGCGAAGCGTTCGACGGCCACGCCGACGGCCAGGGTGAGCGTGACCATCCACGTGGTGAACGCGACGAGGCCGCCGACGGTGAGGTCTCCGGAGAGCACCGCCATGCCGCCGAAGCCGATTCCGGCGACCACCGCCAGGCGGGGGATCATCGGCCCGAGCGCCGACCAGGTCGCCGAGATCCGGGCGGCGCGCATGGTCGTCTCCGTGACGCGGGCGCTGTGCGCGCGGTGCCTGCCGAGCAGGACGTCGGCGCCGCCGAGGCCGCGCAGCGCGCCGCCGACGGTCAGCAGGTCCGCGACGGCGTCGGCGCGGGAGGCGTGCGCGTCGGACAACTCGGCGAGCGCGGGCTCGAACCTGCGGGAGAACACCACGTTGACCAGGATCAACGGCGGGATCATGGCGAGCGTCACGTAGAGCAGGACGGGTTCGAGCGTGGCCAGTGCGGGCAGCACGACCGCGAACGTGGTGGCGATGACCGCCCAGGTGGTCAGGCCGTGCACCCAGATGCGCACCAGGTCCACGTCCCGGGTCACGCTCATGGCCAGGTCGCCCCGGCCGCCCCGCCCGGCCAGGTCGTCGTCGCCGAGCGCGGCGACGTGCCGGACCAGGCGGTGCCGCAGGGTGACGCCCGCCCGGGCGTCCGCCAGGTTCGCCCACCACTGCCAGCCCGCGAGCCCGGCCCACTGGACCGCGGCGGCGACCAGGACGGCCAGCGCCCAGGTGATCGTGGTACCGACGTCGGAGCGGGAGATGCCGTCGTCGACGGCGCGCTGCACGCACCAGGGGATGGCCAGCAGCGCGACCTGCCTGACGACGGCCGAGACGACGGCGGCGGCCAGGGTGCGCCGCTGCGCCAGCAGGCACTGGCGCAGCAGCGAGGAAGGCCGGGGTGGCCGGGGTGAGGAGGGATCGGAGAGCGGCAAGCTCAGCCGCCCATCTCGGCGACGAGGCTCTTCGGGCGCATGTCGGTCCAGTTGGCCTCGACGTAGGCCAGGCAGTCGGCGCGGGAGGCCGGGCCGTGGACGCTCTCCCAGCCGCCGGGCACGTCGGCGAAGGCGGGCCACAGCGAGTGCTGCCCCTCGGCGTTCACCAGCACCAGGTAGCGGGCGTCGGCGTCTTCGAAGGGATTGGTCATCGGGGGTTCTCCTGTGCTGGTCTCGTGGTCTGGATCTCGTTGAGCGCGCGGTTCACGATGGGGCCGATCACGGTGAGCGCCCTGGGGGTGAGCAGTTCCGCGTGGGTGAAGTCCACGTCGTGGTTGACGATCGTCCCGTCCACGTGGGCGGCCCACTGCAGGTGGTCACCGGTCTCCACCCGGTCCTTGGTCGCGGTGACGACGAGCAGGTCGCCGTCGTAGCGGGCGTAGTCCGCGCCGAGCAGCAGGTCCATGCAGGCGCGGTGGACGGTCGCGATGGCCCGTACCGTGGCGTCGTCGAAGTCGGCGAGCACGCCCGCCGACTCGCGCAGCCCCTGCAGGAACTCCTCGGTCTCGGCCCGGCTGAGCTCGTCCAGCTCCTGCGGGGTACGGCTCGGCTCCTCCTCTGCGTCCATCGGGAAGGTGTCGAGCACACCGAGGAAGGCGACCTCCTGCCCCCGCTCGCGCAACGCCGTGGCGATCGCGTAGGCGACCTGCCCGCCGAAGGACCAGCCGAACAGGTGGTACGGCCCGGCGGGCTGGACGGCGGCGATCCGGTCGGCGTAGGCCCGGCCCAGGTCGCGGATGGTCTCCGGGGCGAAGTCCTCCCCGGTCAGCTGGGGCGCCTGGATGCCGTACAGGGGCCTGCGCGGGTCGAGGTGGGGCAGCAGCCCGCCGTACAGCCAGGCGAACCCGGCGGGCGGGTGCGCGCAGAACAGCGGCGGCAGGTCGCCCGAGGCGCGCAGCGGCAGGATCACGTCGAATCCGCCCGGCGCTCCCCCGGCCAGCCGTACGGCCAGCTCCGCCGGGGTCGGGGCGGCCATGACGGTGGCCAGCTTGAGCGGCGTGCCGAGCTCCGCCCTGATCCTGGCGGCCAGCCGCATGGCCAGCAGCGAGTGGCCGCCGAGTTCGAAGAAGCTGTCGTCGACGCCGACCCTGGGCAGGCCGAGCACCTCGGCGAAGACCCGGCACAGGGCGGCCTCGCGTTCGTCGCGCGGCTCGCGGGAGGAGACGGCGGCGGCGAAGTCCGGGGCGGGCAGCGCCTTGCGGTCGAGCTTGCCGTTGATGGTCAGCGGCAGCTCGTCGAGGGTGACGAACGCCGAGGGCACCATGTAGCCGGGCAGCAGTTCCCGCAGGGACGCCGCCAGGTCGCCGGGGCCGTCCCCCGAGGGCACGACGTAGGCGACCAGGCGGGTGACCGGGCCCGGCTGGGCGACGACCGCCACCTGGCCGACTCCGGGTTCGGCGGCGATGACGGCCTCGATCTCGCCGGGTTCGACCCGGAAGCCGCGGATCTTCAGCTGGTCGTCGGCCCTGCCGAGGAAGTCGAGGTTGCCGTCGCCGCGCCAGCGCACGACGTCGCCGGTGCGGTACATGCGCTCGCCGTCCTGGAAGGGGTCGGCGACGAAGCGCTCCGCGGTGAGGCCGGGCCGGTTCAGGTAACCGCGGGCCAGGCCGATCCCGGAGACGTACAGCTCGCCCGCGACGCCGACGGGGACCGGGCGCAGCCGGTCGTCCAGCACGTAGACGCGGGTGTTCCAGATCGGGCGGCCGACGATGGGGGTGACGCTGTCTCCGGTGCCGCCGCCGAGGGTGTTGATGGTGTACTCGGTCGGACCGTACAGGTTGTAGCCGAGTGTCCCCTCCGTGGCGCGCAGCGTCTCCCACAGGGCGTGGCCGACGGCCTCGCCGCCGAGCAGCACCAGCGGCGGGACGTGCCCTTCGAGCAGGCCGTGTTCGACGAGCTGCTGGGCGTAGGACGGGGTGACGTTGACGACATCGACGAGGTGCTCGGCGCAGTAGGCGGTGAGCGACTGCGCGTCGCGGCGCATCTCCTCGTCCAGGACGTGCACCTCGTGCCCCTCGACGAGCCACAGCAGTTCCTCCCACGACATGTCGAAGGAGAAGGAGACGGTGTGCGCGATCCGCAGCCGCCGTCCCGCCGAGGCCACGACCGGGTCGAAGATCTCGCTGCGGTGGTTGAACTGCATGTTGGTCAGGCCCGCGTACGGCACGACGACGCCCTTCGGCCTCCCGGTCGAGCCCGAGGTGTAGATGACGTACGCCGGGTGGCTCAGCGGGAACTCCAGGCCCAGGTCGTCACCGGGCAGCCCGTCCAGGCCGTCCAGGTCCCCGGGGCGCAGCACGCACACCGGCCCGGCGTCGTCGATCATGTGCTCGATCCGGTCGGCCGGGTAGTCCAGGTCGAGCGGCAGGTAGGCGGCACCGGTCTTGAGCACCGCGAACAGCGCGGCGACCATGTCGGCCGAACGCGGCAGCGCGAGCCCGACGATCCGCTCCGGCCCGGCGCCCCGCCCGACCAGCATCCTGGCGATGCGGTTGGCGCGGGCGTTGAGCTCGGCGTAGGTGTGGCGTTCCCTGCCGAAGACCAGCGCGACGGCGCCGGGGGTGCGCGCGGCCTGTTCCTCCAGGAGGCGGGCCACGGTCTTGTCCGGCAGCGGGTGATCCGTGGCGTTCCATTCCTGGAGCACCAGCCGGCGTTCGTCCGGCCCGAGCGGGTCGAGGCGGCCGACGGGCGTCGTCAGGTCCCCGGCGATCTGTTCGAGCAGGCGGGTGAAGCGGGCGAGCATCGCCTCGGCGAGCGGCCGGTCGAACACGTCGGGCCGGTAGGCCAGCGACACCTTGAGCCGTTCGTCCGGGGTGACGACGAGGGTCAGCGGGTAGTGGGTGCCGTCCACGCTGTCCATCTCGGCGATGCCGTACGAGGCGGTGACGCGCAGGCGTTCCTCCTCGTCGTCGCCGAAGTTGCGCAGCACGTACAGGGTGTCGAAGAGCTGACCGAGTCCCGCCGCCCGCTGGATCTCGCCGAGCCCGAGGTGTTCGTGGGCCAGTACGGCGGAGCGGCCGCGCTGCAGGCGGGTGAGCAGGTCCAGGAGGGTCTCGTCGGCGTCGAGGGTGATCCGCACGGGGACGGTGTTGAGGAACAGGCCGATGGTCGACTCGACGCCGGGGATCTCGGCGGGCCGTCCTGAGACGGTGCTGCCGAACACGACGTCGGAGCGGCCGGTGACCCCGGCCAGGACCATGCCCCAGGCGGCGGTCAGCAGGGTGCTGAGCGTCAGGCCGTGCCGTCTGGCCTGGGCGACCAGGCTAGGCCCGAACCCGTCGGGCAGTTCGGCCAGCACGGCGTCGGGCACGACCGCGGTCAGCTCGCCCCCGGTGGGGGCCAGCAGCGTCGGCTCGGCGAGCCCGGCCAGGGCCTGCTTCCAGGCCTCGAACGCGGCGCCGGTGTCCTGCCGCGACAGCCAGGCCAGGTAGTCCCGGTAGGGGGTGACCCGTTCGGGCTCGCGGCCGTCGTACAGGTCGAACAGCTCCCGCAGGAACAGCCCCTCCGACCAGCCGTCCCACAGGATGTGGTGGTGGATCATGACCAGCAGGTGGTGGTCGGGGGCCAGCCTGACCAGGGTGAAGCGCACCAGCGGCGGCCTGGTCAGGTCGAAGCGCCTGGCGCGGTCCTCGGTCAGGATCCGCGCGACCGCGTCCCGCTGCGCCGGGTCGGTGAGGAAGCCGAGGTCGATGCCCTCCGCCCGCGCCTCCTGCCCGGTGAGGGGCCGCCCGGTGAGACCGGTCAGGTCGATCTCGGTCAGCGGCAGCTCGGCCGTCCTAGGCACGAACTGGACGGCCCGGTCGAGGCCGTCGTATCTGAATCCGGCCAGCAGGTTGGGGTGGCGGGCGGTCAGCCGCCGCCAGGCCTCGCGCAGCCGTCCGGCGTCCATCGGGCGGCGCAGTTCGAGGAAGTTCTGCACGGTGTAGACGTCGAGCGCGCCCTCGTCCACGGTGGCGTGGAAGAGCAGGCCCTCCTGCAGCGGCGCGAGCGGCAGCACCTCGGCCGTACCGGGGGGCAGTTCGTCGATCTGCGCCTGGGTGAGGGAGACCAGCGGCAGGTCGGAGGGGGTCAGCGCGTCGTCGAGGGCGCCGGGGGCGCCGAGTTCGGCCAGCGCCGCCTCCCAGCGACCGGCCAGACCGGCCAGTTGCGCGCCGTCGAGGACGGCCGAGGTCCAGGTGACCCGCAACGTCGGCCCCTCGGGCCTGTCCTGGGTGACGGCGTCCACCTCGAGCCCGTACGGCGAGGCGCCGGTCCCGATCTCGGGGAGCGTCTCGTCGGCGATGCCCCAGTCCTCGGCGCCGCCGACGCCGAACCTGCCCAGGTAGTTGAACAGGATCTCCGGGCGGGGCGCGGCGGCGAGCACGGCGGCCGTCTGCGGGTTGAGGTGGCGCAGCAGGCCGTAGCCGAGGCCGCCGTCGGGCACCGCCGCCAGCTGTTCCCTGACCCGCTTGAACGCCGCGACCGTGCCGGCTGGGCTCCCGGGGTTCCCGGAGGTCCCGGCGTCGAGACGCACCGGGTGGACGGCGGTGAGCCAGCCCGCGGTGCGCGACAGGTCGAGTTCGGCGTGTTCGCGGCCGTGGCCCTCCAGTTCGACCAGGGCCGGGCCGTCGCCGGGCAGGGCCAGGGCGAGCGCGGTGAGCAGCAGCGCGTTCATCCCGCCCCTGGCCGAAAGCAGGCTCCGGGTGAGCGCGGTGTCCAGGACGGTCTCGTGCGTGGCGGGCTCCGTACCGGACACCCGGGACACCGGGGGCACCTGGGACGCCGCCGCGAGGCGGGTGGCGCCGGGGGCGACGGCAGCCAGCCAGTGGTCGAGTTCGGCGAGCCGCCCGGGGGTGTGCGCCTCCTCACTCAGCCGCCGTGACCAGCGGCGCAGGGAGACGGGGACGGGGGCGGGGTCGCGGCCCTCGACGGCGGCGGCCAGGTCGGGCAGCAGGAGGCGCCAGGAGACGCCGTCGACGACGAGGTGGTGGGCGACGACGAGCAGGCGTCCCGGTTCCTCGCCGAGGTCGAACCAGACGACCTGGACGACCGCGCCGGTCGCCGGGTCGAGCCGTCCGACGGCGGCGCGGTACTCGGCTTCGAGGCCGGCCAGTCCGGTGACCCGGCGCACCTCGAAGGGGGCCGCCTCCGGGGTGATCTCCGCCGACCAGATCGCGGGGTGCGGCCTGGTCAGGCGCAGCCGCAGCGCGTCGTGGCGGCGGGCGAGGGCGTCGAAGGCTGCGGTGATCCGCTCGACGCCGAGCGCGGGCGGCACCCGCAGCAGCCTGGCCTGGTGCACGTCCTCGATCGGGACGCCCTGTTCGCGCAGCCAGTGCATGACGGGCAGCAGCGGCAGCGGGCCGCCCGCGTCCTCCTCGGGTTCCGCGGGCGTCACGGCGGCGGGCTCCGCCGCCGTGGCGACGGCCGCGAGCCCGGCGACGGTCGGGTGTTCGAAGACGTCCTTGGCGGTGATCGTCAGCCCGGCGGCGCGGGCCCTGGCGACCAGGGTGATGGACATGATGCTGTCGCCGCCGAGGCCGAAGAAGTCCTCGTCGACGCCGACCGCGCCCAGGCCGAGCACCTCGGCGAAGGCGGCGGCCATGGCCTCCTCGCCCGGCCTGGCGGGCTTCGCGGCGGCGGGCGCCTCGGGCGCGGCGGGGACGGGCAGCGCGCGGCGGTCGAGCTTGCCGTTGACGGAAAGCGGCAGCGCGTCGATCGGCACGATCACCGAGGGCACGAGCTGGCCGGGGACACACGAGGCCAGTTCGGCGCGGAGCGCGGCCGGGTCGAGCGCGCCGTCTGGGGCACCGTTCGGGGCACCTTCTGAGGCGCCTTCCGGGGCGCCGACGACGTAGCCGATCAGACGGCCCTCGACGGCGGCCGCGGCGGCCTGCCGTACGCCGGGAAGGGCGCGCAGCGCGGCCTCGACCTCGCCCAGCTCGATCCGCTGCCCGCGGATCTTCACCTGGTCGTCGGTGCGGCCGAGGAACTCGACGGTGCCGTCGGGGCGCCGGCGGGCCAGGTCCCCGGTGCGGTACATGCGCTCGCCGTGCCCGGACGGGTCGGCGACGAACCGTTCCGCGGTCAGGCCCGGCCGGTTGAGGTAGCCGCGGGCGAGCTGGACGCCCGACAGGTACAGCTCGCCGGGGACGCCGACCGGCACCGGGCGCAGCGCGGCGTCGAGCACGTGGACGCCGGTGTTCCACACCGGGCGGCCGATCGGGACCGTGGCGGCGCCGGGGTCGCCGGTGTACTCCTGGTAGGTGACGTCCACGGCGGCCTCGGTCGGGCCGTACAGGTTGTGCAGCCCGGCGCCGAGCGCCCTCCTGAAGTCGGCGGCCAGGTCGGCGGGCAGCGCCTCGCCGGAGCAGACGACGTGGCGCAGGCTCACGCAGCCGGGCACGCCGGGGTCGGTCAGGAAGGCCCGCAGCATGGACGGCACGAAGTGGGCGACCGTGACGGACCGCTCCCGGATGAGCCGGACGAGCCTGGCGGGGTCGCGGTGGTCGCCGGGCGCGGCCAGGACCACGGCGGCGCCCTCGCAGAGCGCCCAGAAGAACTCCCACACCGACACGTCGAACCCGGCGGGGGTCTTCTGCAGCACCCGGTCGTCCGGGGTGAGGCCGTACTCGGCCTGCATCCAGGCCAGGCGGTTGACGATCGCCCGGTGCTCGACCACCACGCCCTTCGGCCGTCCCGTCGAGCCGGAGGTGTAGATCACGTAGGCCGGGCCGCCGGGGGCCGAGGCGTCGGGGAAGGGCCGGTCCCCGCCCTCACGGGGAACGTCCTCCAAGGTCAGCAACCGGACGGGGCGGGCGTCGTCGAGCATCAGCTCACGCCGCCGCGCCGGGTAGTCGGGGTCGATCGGCAGGTAGGCCGCCCCGGTCTTCAGCACGGCCAGCAGCGCGACCATCAGCTCCGCCGAGCGGGGGACGGAGATCGCGACGATCGTCTCGGGCCCGGCGCCGTCCTCGGCGAGTTCCCAGGCCAGCCGGTCGGCGCGCCGCTCCAGCTCGGCGTAGCTCACGGACTCCTCGGGGGCGGCCACGGCCAGGGCGTCCGGGGTACGGCGGGCCTGGGCCGTGATGCGGCGGCTGAGCGTGCCGGAGGGCACCTCGCGGGCGGTGTCGTTCCACTCGCCGGTGATCCGGCCGCGTTCCGCGGGGGACAGCACGTCGACCGCGCCGACGGTCAGCGCCGGGTCGGCCAGCACCTGGCGCAGCACGTGGACGAGCCGGTCGCCGAGCAGTCCGGCGGTCGCGTCGTCGAACAGGTCGCGGGCGTAGATGATCGACAGGTGTGTGGTCTCGCCGTCGTCCACGGCGTTGAAGGCCAGGTCGAAGCGGGCGTGGACGCTCAGGTCTGGTTCGAGCTCGCCGAGGGCGACGGCGGGTTCCGCCCGGTGGTACTGGGTCATGACCTGGAACAGCGGGTGCCTGGCCAGTGACCTGGTGGGGGCGACGATGTCGACGAGCCGCTCGAACGGCAGGTCCTGGTGGGCGAGCGCGGCCAGTTCCGTCTGGCGCACCCGGCCGAGCAGCGTGTCGAACGACGGGTCTCCCGACAGGTCGGCGCGCAGCACGAGCGTGTTGACGAACAGGCCCATGACGTCGTCGAGGGCCTCGTCGGGGCGGCCCGCCACGGGTACGCCGAGCGGGATGTCGTCCCCGCCGCCGAGCCTGCCCAGCAGGAGGGCGACGGCGGCCTGCAGCACCATGAAGGGGGTCGCGCCGCCGCGCCCGGCCAGCGCCGCGACGCCCCGGTGGACGTCGTCGGGCAGGCGAAGCCGTACGGTCGCGCCCCGGTGGGTCGGGGTGTGCGGCCTGGGCCGGTCGTAGGGCAGCGCCAGCTCGTCGGGGATGCCCGCCAGCGCCTCCCGCCAGTGGCGTTCGTCCTCCTCGGTGGGGACGTCCCGGCGCCAGAGGGTGTGGTCGGCGTACTGCAGGACGTCGGGCCACTCCGGTTCCCGCCCGGCCAGTCTGGCCTCGTAGGCGCTCGCCAGGTCACGCAGGAACACCCCCTCCGACCACTGGTCGCTGGCGATGTGGTGGAAGACGGCCGACAGGACGAGCCGTCCGTCGCCGAGGGTGAACAGCGTCCCGCGCAGCGGTGGCTCGGCGGGCAGGTCGAAGCCGTACTCCTCGGCCTCGGCGAGGTCGTCCGCCAGCCGTTCCGCCGTGCTCGCCACGGTCGTCAGCGGCGGCCGGACGTCCAGGACCACCTGGTACGGCGTGCCTTCGGCGTCCGGGTATACGGTGCGCAGGATCTCGTGGCGGCCGGTCACGTCGTGCCAGGCGGCGCGCAGCGCGGCGGCGTCGGCGCCCAGCGTCAGGTGCAGGCGCAGCGGGATGTTGTAGACCGGGCTCGGGCCTTCGAGGTGGTGCAGGAACCACAGGCGGCGCTGGGCGGCCGAGAGCGGCACCCGTTCCGGGCGCGGCATGCGGGTGAGCGGCGCGCGGGCGGCGCCGCCGAGCCTGGGCATGAGCCTGGCGACGGTGCGCGCCTCGAACAGGTCCCTGATCGCCAGGCCGGTGTCCAGGGCGCGCCGGATGCGGTTGACGGCGCGGGCGGCCAGCAGCGAGTGGCCACCGAGGGCGAAGAAGTCGTCGTCGGCGCCGATCGCGGGCACACCGAGCAGGTCGGCGAGCACGCCGCGGACGAGTTCCTCCCGTTCGTCCCTGGCCGCGCGTCCCGCCGTACGGCTCACCCCGGGGGCGGGCAGGGCTGCGCGGTCGAGTTTGCCGTGGACGTTCATCGGCAGCGCGTCGAGGGGGACGACGGCGGGGACCATGTAGGCGGGCAGGCCGAGCGCGCCGGGGTCGACCGGCCCGTCGGCGACGACGTAGGCGACGAGCCGGTCGTCCCTGACGATCACGGCGGCGCGGGAGACCCCGGGCTGCGCGGTGAGCGCGGCCTCGACCTCGCCCAGCTCGATCCGGTAGCCGCGTACCTTCACCTGGTCGTCGGTGCGGCCGAGGAACTCCAGGGTGCCGTCGGCCCGCCAGCGGGCCAGATCCCCGGTGCGGTACATGCGCTCGCCGTACCTGAGGGGGTCGGCGACGAACCGTTCCGCGGTCAGGCCCGGCCGGTTCAGGTAGCCGCGGGCCAGACCGGCCCCGGCGATGTACAGCTCGCCGGCGACACCCGGCGGCACCGGGCGCAGCCTGCGGTCGAGCACGTAGACGCGGGTGTTGGCGATGGGCCGTCCGACGACCGGGGTGGGGCTCTCGGCGAGGTCGGCGCCGAGGGTGTCCACGGTGTCCTCGGTCGGGCCGTAGTAGTTGTGCGCGAGCACGCCGGGGGTCTCACGCAGGCGGCGCCACAGCGCGTCGGGCACGGCCTCGCCGCCGAGCAGCACGAGCACGGGCCGGTGCTCACCGTCGAGCAGACCGCAGTCGAGCAGCTGCTCGGCGAAGGTCGGGGTGACGTCGAGGGTGTCGATGCGCCGTTCGGCGACCAGCGCGACGGTCGCCTCGGCGTCGCGGCGGGTCTCCTCGTCGAAGACGTGCAGCTCGTGGCCGCACAGCAGCCACAGCAGCTGCTCCCAGGAGGAGTCGAAGGAGAAGGACGCGGTGTGCGCGGCGCGCAGCCTCCGCCCGCCCGCCGCCTCGACCGCCCTGGCGAAGACGGTGTCACGGTGGTCGCGGTAGAGGTTCATCAGGCCGTGGTGGGCGATCTGCACGCCCTTGGGGCGTCCGGTCGAGCCGGAGGTGTAGATGACGAAGGCCTGCTGCGCGGGATCGCGTTCGACGACGGGGTCGGTCTCCGGGCCGTCGTCGGTCTCCGGGAGCTTGGTCAGGACCAGCACGGGGCGGGCGTCGGCGAGCATGAGCCGCCGCCGTTCCTCCGGGTAGTCGAGGTCGATCGGCAGGTAGGCGGCCCCGGTCTTCAGTACGGCGAGCAGCGCGACGACCAGGTCGGCCGAGCGGGGCAGCGCGAGCGCGACCAGTGTCTCCCGCCCGGCGCCGAGCCCGGTCAGGGCGTGCGCGAGCCGGTTGACGCGCCGGTTGAGCTGGTCGAAGGTCAGGACGGTCGTGCCGGAGACCACCGCGGTCGCGTCCGGGGTCGCGGCGACCTGCGCCTCGAAGACGTCCACGACGGTTCCCGCGGGGATCTCCGCCTCGGTGGCGATCCAGTCGCCGAGGACGCTCTCGCGTTCGATCAGCACGTCGATCTCGCCGACGGCGACCTCCGCGGTGAGCTGCGCGAGCACCCGGGCGAAACGGGCGGCCACGGCCTGGGCCTCGTCGTCGCCGAACGCGTCCGGCCGGTACTCCAGGACGAACCGGGGGCCGCCGCCGTCGGGGCCGAGCACCGGGTTTCCCGAGGGCAGCACGAGCAGCGTCAGCGGGTAGTGCGTGTGGCCCCGGTTGCCGGCGCCGGTCACGGTGACCTCGCCGCCGGGCACGCCCTGCCCGGCCGGGTAGTTCTCGAAGACGAGCAGCGTGTCGAAGAGCGTCCCGGCTCCGGCGAGGGCCTGGATCTCGGCCAGGCCGAGGTACTGGTGGTCGAGCAGCCTGGCCTGTTCCGCCTGGAGTCTGGTGAGCGCGGCGAGCGCCGCCTCCTCCGGATCGAGCCGCACCCGGACGGGGACGGTGTTGCTGAACAGGCCGATCATGTTCTCCACGCCGTCGAGGTCGGCGGGACGGCCGGAGACGGTCGCGCCGAAGACGACGTCGTCGCGTCCGGTGAGCACGCCGAGCAGGATCGCCCAGGCCCCCTGGACGACGGTGTTGAGGGTCAGGCCGTGCCGCCTGGCGAACACGCCGAGCCGCTCACCCGCGGCGGCGGGCAGCTCGACGGCCACCTCACGCGGCGGGACGGGGGTTCGCGCGGGTTCGGCGCCTCCGACCAGGGTCGGTTCGACCGGCCCGGCCAGCGCCTCGCGCCAGGCCGCGGCGTCGGCCTCGGTGTCCCTGCGGCCCAGCCAGGCCAGGTAGTCCCGGTACGGCGGTGCCGGCTCGGCGGTGCCCGAGACCAGTTCGCGCACGATGAGCGGGGTCGACCAGCCGTCGGCGACGATGTGGTGGCCGGTCAGCAGCAGCCGGTGGCGGTCCTGGCCGAGCCGTACGAGCAGGCAGCGCAGCAGCGGCGAGCGGGTGAGGTCGAAGCGGTGGGCCAGTTCGGCGCGTTCGACCTCGTCGAGGCGTTCCGGCTCGCCGGACAGGTCGAGCTCCCGCCAGGACAGCTCCGCCCGGGCCGGGATGACCTGGACGGGCCGGTCGAAGCCGTCGGACAGGAAGACCGCGCGCAGGCTGTCGTGCCGGGCGAGCAGCCGTTCCATCCGCCCGCGCAGCCCGTCGACCGGCCCTTCGAGGTCGAGGTGGGTCAGCGAGGTGTAGACGTCGAGTTCGTCGGCGCTGGCGTGGAAGAGCAGGCCCTCCTGCAGCGGTGAGAGCGGCAGCACGTCGGCGGCGTCCCCGGGCAGGCGGTCGACCTCCCGCTGGGTGAGGGCGACCAGCGGCAGGTCGGACGGGACGAGCGCGTCGGGCGTCGCGGCCAGTTCGTCGAGGGCGGCGTCCCAGCGCGCGCCGAGGTCGTCCAGGTCGAGCACGCCGGGCGGGCTCGACAGGTGGACGGCCAGCGAGGGCCCCTGCGGTGTCTCGTGCAGGAAGGCGTTGACCTCAAGGGCGTACGGCGTGGGCATGGCGGGGTCGTCGGAGGCGGTGAAGGCGGCGCCCGCGGCGAAACGGCCGAGGTAGTTGAACAGGATCTGCGGCTGCGGCAGCCCGTCGAGCAGTCCGCGCAGGTGGCGCAGGACGCCGTAGCCGAGTCCGCCGCCGGGCACCGACCTGACGGCCTCCTTCACCCTCCTGAGGGTGTCGGCCGGGGTCCCGGCTCCGTCGAGACGGACGCGGACGGGGTGTTCGACGGTGAACCAGCCGACGGTGCGCGACAGGTCGAGGTCGTCGATCAGGTCACGGCCGTGTCCCTCGGTCTGCACCAACAGTTCGTCCCCGCCGACGGCCCTGGCCAGGACGGCCAGCAGCAGTTCGTCCACCCCTGCGCGGCAGCGGGCCGCGGCGGCCAGCAGCGGCGCCGTACGGCCCGGCGGCACGGTGACGACGGAGCGCGCGGCGGTGCCGACGGTGTCACCGGGTCCCGGCCTGCGCGCGCCGAGCCTCGGTCCCGGCCGGTCGAGAACCCCGGTCCAATAAGGCAGTTCGCCGGAGACGTCCAGGCCTGCCACGGTGGCCGCCCAGGTGCGCAGCGAGGTGCCGACCGGTTCGAGCGGCCGTCCTTCGAGGGCGGCCCGCAGGTCGGGCAGCAGGACACGCCAGGAGACGCCGTCCACGACGAGGTGGTGGACGGCGACGGTGAGCCGTCCCGGTTCGTGGGTGAAGGCGACCATGCGGCCCGCCTCCGGGTCGAGGTCGTCCCCGGGGTCGGCGGCCGTACCGACGACGTCGGCGGCGGCGACCGCGCCGGGGGGCCGGACGTCGAGGGTCCAGTCGGGGTTGAGGCGGGCGCGCAGCGCGTCGTGGTGGTCGAGCAGGGTCTGCACCGCCTGAAGCACCCGCTCGCCGGTGACCCCCTCGGGAAGGTCCACGGAGGCCGTGTGCCTGAACGCCGTGACCGAGCCGCCGAGGTCGCGCAGCCAGGCGACGATGGGCGTGAGCGGGACGGTCCCCACACCGTCGTCGGGACGGGCCTGCCGTACGGCTCCCGCGACGGCGGCCAGACCGGCGACGGTCCTCAGTTCGAAGACCTGGCGGGGCGTCACCGCGAGCCCGGCCTTGCGGGCGCGCCCGCAGACCTGGATGGAGGTGATGCTGTCGCCGCCCAGCTCGAAGAAGTTGTCGTCGATGCCGATCTCGGGCAGGCCGAGGACCTCGGCGAAGATCCCGCAGAGCGTCTCCTCCGTCGCGTCGCGCGGCGGGCGGCCCGTGGCGGTGAACTCGGGGGCGGGCAGGGCGCGCCGGTCGAGCTTGCCGTGCCCGGTCAGCGGCAGGGCGGCGAGCACGACGACGGCGGCGGGCACCATGTAGCCGGGCAGCCGGGCGGCCAGCGTGCCCCGCACCCGGGCGGCCTCAAGGCCGTCGCCGACGACGTAGCCGGTCAGCAGCCCGCCGCGCACGGCGGCCGCGGCCTGGGTGACGCCGGGCACGGCCGCCAGCGCGGCCTCCACCTCGCCCAGCTCGACCCGGTGGCCGCGGATCTTGATCTGGTCATCGGTACGGCCGTGGAACTCCAGGGTGCCGTCGGGGCGCCAGCGGGCCATGTCGCCAGTGCGGTACATCCGCCCGCCCTGCTGGAAGGGGTCGGCGACGAACCGTTCCGCGGTCAGGCCGGGCCGGTTCAGGTAGCCGCGGGCCAGGCCGCCGCCCGCGACGTACAGCTCCCCGGTCACGCCGGGCGGCACCGGGACGAGGCGGGCGTCGAGCACGTAGGCCCTGGCTCCGCCGACGGGACGGCCGACGACCGGTTCCTCACTGTCGTCGAGCCAGGCCCACAGGGCGTCCACGGTGAACTCGGTCGGGCCGTACAGGTTGTGCGCGCGCACGCCGGGGGCCTCGCGCAGCCGCCGCCACAGCGCGGGCGGCACGGCCTCCCCGCCGAGCAGCACGAGCCCGGGGTGTCCCGGCCGGTCGAGCGTGCCGGCGTCGGCCAGTTGCAGGCAGAACGACGGGGAGACGTCGATGACGTCGACCCCGGTGAAGGAGGCGGGGTCACGCCGTTCGTGCTCGTCGAGGACGACCAGTTCGTGCCCGGAGACCATCCACAGGAACGGCCCCCACGCCGAGTCGAAGGAGAAGGCGTAGGAGTGCGCGACCTTCCTGCGGGGTCCGGCGTGCAGGGTGACGCGGTGGTGTTCCCACAGGTTGGCGAGGGTGGCGTGGGTGACGGCGACGGCCTTGGGCAGGCCGGTCGAGCCGGAGGTGTAGAGCACGTACGCCAGCGAGGCGGGCCGTACGGTCACCTCGGGGAGGGTCCCCGCCCCTGCTTCCGTCTCGGCTTCGGCGAGCGTCTCCGGGGTGACCACGAGCACCGGGTCGGCGTCGGCCAGCAGGAAGGCGCGCCGTTCCTCCGGCAGGTCGGTGGGGAGCACCAGGTGGGCGGCGCCGGACTTGAGGGCGGCGAGCTGGGCGACGATCATGCCGGTGCCACGGGGCAGTTCGAGGGCGACGGTCCGCTCGGGGGCCGCTCCCCCGCCGAGCAGCAGCGCGGCCAGCCGGTCGGAGCGGGCGTCGAGCTCGGCGAAGCTGAGACCGTTCCCGGAGCCGGACAGGTCGCGGACCGCGACCGCCTCCGGCGTCCTGCGGGCCTGGGCGCGGAACGCCTCGGCGAGGGTCGCGCCGGTGACGGGCGTTCCTGTGGCGTTCCAGCCGTCGACGACGAGGTCGCGTTCCGCCGGGGTGATCAGCGGCAGTTCCGCGACCGGCGTTCCCGGCGCCGCGGCCAGGGCGTCGGCGAAGGCGAGGAAGCGCCGCAGGTGCGCCCTGAGGGTCTCGGGCGTGCACCTGCCGGGGTTGCCGTCGAGTTCGACGACCAGGACGTCGTCGGGGGTCTTGTAGAAGGAGAACTCCAGGTCGTCGACGGGGCCCGCGGCGAGGTTGCGGGTGACGCCGTCGACCCCGGCGAAGGAGAGCTCGTAGTCGAAGGCCTTGACGTTGACCGAGGGGCCGTACAGCCTGCGTCCCGAGCCGACCAGGTCGAGGTCGCGCTGCAGGTCCTCGCCCCGGTAGTGCTGGTGGGCCCGGACGGCGACGATCTCGGCGGCGGCCTGGCGGACGAGGCCGGTGAGCGTCGTCTCCGCCTCGTGGACGAGCCTGACCGGCAGGACGTTGACCGTCATGCCCGGCACGCGCATCGACGCCACGCCGAACCGTCCGGCGAACGGCATGCCCAGGACGACGTCCGCGGCTCCGGTCATCCGCCAGGTGTAGGCGGCGGCGACGGCGGTCACCGCGTCGGCCCAGGTCCCGCCCGCCTCCTTGGCGACGGCGAGCAGGGCCTGGCCGGGGAACTCGGCCCGCTCGCGCAGGAAGCCGTACGTGGAGGTCCCCGAGGTGATCTCCGCGACCTCCGGCCGGTCGGCGAGGTGTTCGCGCCACCAGTCGCGGTCCTGTTCGCGCCCGCCTGAGGTCCGGTAGTCGACCTCCTGGCCGACGACCGCCCCCAGCCGCCCGAACGGGCTGTCCCCGTACGGCCTGCCTGCGGCCAGCGCCGTGTAGATCTGCGCGACCCGCCCGGCCAGCAGGGCGAAGCTGTAGCCGTCCATGAGGATGTGGTGGAAACGCTGGTACCAGAGGTAACGCTGCGGGCCGACCTCGTAGAGGGTCTCGGCGACCAGCGGCCCGGTCAGGATGTCGACCGGGGCCGCGAGGTCGGCCCGCATGGCGCGCAGCGCCTCCTCGGGGTCGCAGCGGACGACGCCGAAGTCCCAGTCCGCGGCCTCGCCGATCACCTGCCACGGCCCGTCGGGGCCGTCCACGATCCGCACGTTCAGGGCCTGCGTCTCGCCGACCCCGATCCGTACGGCCTCGCCGAACAGGTCCAGGTCGAGGGGTCCGCACAGCTCGACGTACTGGCCGACGTTGAAGCTCGGGTCGGCGGGGTCGAGGCGCTGGGCGTACCAGACGCCCAGCTGCGCGCCGGTCAGCGCGAGCACGTCCGCGGGCAAGGGGAACCTCTTTCTCGGATCTCGTCTTTCCATGGCGGATCCCGGGCGCCTTCGGCCCGGCCCGCCGAACGTGGTTCAGGCCCGGCTCACCGGCCGCCGTCCTCCATGCGGTCGCTGATGAGCCGCCACCAGGCGGCGACGGTCGGCTGTTCGGCCAGTTCGATGAAGGTGGTGCTGACGCCCGCCGCGCGCCAGCGTTCGACGAGGCTCATCACGCGGATCGAGTCGAGTCCTCGGTCGAGGAGGTTCTCGTCGTCGGAGATCTCGGCCGACTGCTCGGACAGGACGTCGGCGACGTCCTCCCGGACGCGCTCGTGGCTCAGCGGCATGGGGTGACCGTTGCTTTCTCGTCGGGTGGTCGGGGGGCGGACTGTCTAGCCGAGGGCGGCCACGGACGCGGAGTCCACGCCGGGCAGGCCGCTCGCGCGGGGACCGCCCGCGATCGAGCGGACGATGTCCCCCGCCCTGACGGCCACGTTGGACAGCAGGGAGGACGACAGGCCGTGGGCGTACTCGGTGCCGCCCTGCAGGTAGATCCCGGCCTTGACGGACGGGTCGGTGAACACGCGGTAGTCGGCGCCGACCAGCAGCCGCCCCTGGTCGTCGAGGCGGCAGTGCCCGGCCAGGTCGCCGAGCAGTTCGGCCGGGTCGACGGGGCGGTAGCCGGTGGCGAAGACCACGGCGTCGCAGTCGAGAACGGTGCTCGTGCCGGTCGCCAGGTGGTCGACGTGCACGCGTACGCCGTCGGTGACCTCGTCCAAGCCCGCGACGCGGGAGACGTTGAGGATGCGCAGCCGTTCCCTGCCGACGACCTTCTCCTGGTAGGCGCGCCGGTAGAGCTCCTCGATGAGTTCGAGGTCGACGACCGAGTAGTTGGTGTTGGCGTGGTAGTCCAGCAGGGATCGCCTGACGTCCTCGGGGGCGGCGTGGAACTCGTCCACGGCCTCGGCGTCGAAGATCCGGTTGGCGAACGGGCTGTCGTCCGCGGGGCTGTAGCCGTACCGGGTGAAGATCGAGCAGACCTCGGCCTCCGGGTAGGTCCGGTGCAGGTGGTCGGTGACCTCCGCGGCGCTCTGTCCCGCGCCGACGACGGCGAAGCGCCGCCGGGTGAGCGGAGGCAGCCCGGCCAGCCGGGTCAGCAGGTCGGCGTTGTGCCAGACGCGCTCGGACAGGCGCACGCCCTTGGGCAGCCGGGGCCGCAGGCCCGGGGCGAGCACCAGGTTGCGGGTGCGGCCGAGGACCTCGCCGTCGTCACCGAGGACCTCGATCCGTCCGGCGTCGCCGTGGGCGTCCCACACGGGCCGGGCACCGCGCACCGTGGTGCCGTAGGTGACCTGGTGGGCGAACAGCGCGGCGACCCACTCCAGGTAGTCGTTGAACTCGACGCGGGTCGGGAACAGCGTCTTGTGGTTGACGAAGTCGGCCAGCCTGCCCTTGGCGTGCAGGTAGAACAGGAAGCCGTACTCGCTGGCGGGGTTGCGGAGGGTCGCGAGGTCCTTGAGGAAGGAGACCTGCAGCGTCGCCCCTTCGATGAGCATTCCCGGGTGCCAGCCGAAGCGCTCACGGCGTTCGAAGAACGCCGCCTCCAGAGCCGTTCCCGTCGTGCCGTGCTCTCGCAACGCCACGGCCAGGGCGAGGTTGGCCGGACCGAATCCGACGCCGACCAGGTCGAGTGGCCGCCGAGACCGTGATCTCTCCGCGGGGGATTCCGACATTCCGCTCCTCGTGTCTGGGCATGGCTGAGCCCCCCTCAGAAAAAGGGCATGCGTAATGGAAGGGCCCAAAATCCACCTAAAGTACTTAGGTAAGTCTTACCTAAGATCTATCCAGTCAAGACGGACGTCAAGGGGCAATCCAGTGTGAACCAGATCACACCAGTCGATCTCTTGACAGATCTTGTCGAGACGTGGAAGGTAAAGTTAGGCTTACCTAAGTTTAGGCTTACCTAAGTTGACCAGTGAGGGCAGAGCGATGAACGAGCCCGGCCTCTCGGGTGCCGTAGCACTCGTGACGGGTGCCGCACGAGGTATCGGAGCGGCCGTGACGACCGCGCTCGCCCGCGCGGGGGCCGTCGTCGCCGGGGTCGACCTCCTTCCCGAACCCTGGGAGGACCGGGACGAGAAGGTGACCCGGCTGGTCGCCGACGTCACCGACCCCGCACGGATGGAGACGGTCGTCGATGAGGTCGAGGACCTCCTCGGCCCGATCGGCGTCCTGGTCAACGTGGCGGGCATCCTGCGCACCGGCGCGGTGACGGACTTCGGCGAGGACGACTGGAACCGGGTGTTCGCGGTGAACGCCTCGGGCGTCTTCCACGTCTCCAGGGCCGTCGCACGCAGGATGGTCCCCCGCCGTTCCGGAACGATCATCACCGTGGCGTCGAACGCGGGCGGCGTGCCCCGGATGGGGATGGCGGCCTACGCGGCCTCCAAGGCCGCCTCCGCCATGTTCACCCGCTGCCTCGGGCTCGAACTCGCCGAGCACGGCATCCGCTGCAACGTGGTCTCCCCCGGTTCGACGGAGACCGTGATGCAGGCCGGGCTCGACCGGCGCTCCGTGCTCGAGGGCGATCCCGCCACCTTCAGGGTCGGCATCCCGCTCGGCCGGGTCGCCGACCCCGCCGACATCGCGGACGCCGTGACCTTCCTCGCCTCCGACCGCGCGCGGCACATCACCATGCAGGACCTGTACGTGGACGGCGGCGCCACGCTGCGAGCCTGACTTCTGTAGGAAAGGCTAGTTTTGAGCATCGCATACGAGGCGGTCACCGCCTCCGAGCTGCTGCGCGGGTACCGTCCCGGGCTCTCCTCCCTCTTCTCCTCCCCTCAGCACACGCTGCTGGGCCAGGGGTGCGCCGACGTGGTGCCCCCCGCGGCGACGCTGCGCGAGCTGGCGGGCCGCGTGCGGGAGCGGGCGGGCCTCGTCATGGGCGCCATCCCGTTCGACGAGCCGGGTGCGGCGCACCTCGTCGCGCCGGAGCGGGCCCGGTGGGCCGACCCCTTCGTCCCCTGTGACCCGCCGGAGGCCGAACCGGGGCAGCCGTGGCGGATCGTCGCGGTCCCCAGCCCGGCCGACCACCGCAAGGGGGTACGGCGTGCCTTGGACCTGCTGGAGCGGGGCGCCCTGGAAAAGATCGTCCTGGCCCGGTCCCTGGAGCTGACCCGCCCCGAGCCGGTGGACGTCGTGACGATGGTGCGCCGCCTGGCGGGCCGCGACCCGCACGGCCACATCTTCGCGGTGCCGCTGCCCGGTGACAGGACCCTGGTCGGCGCGAGCCCCGAGCTGCTGGTCTCCCGTACCGGACCGGCCGTGGTGGCCAACCCCCTGGCGGGGTCGGCGCCGCGCAGCGCCGACCCGCAGGAGGACCGCCGCCGCGCGGCGGCCCTGCTCTGCTCGGCCAAGGACCAGCGGGAGCACGCCGTCGTCGTCGAGGCGGTCGCCGACGCGCTCGCTCCGCACTGCCGCGCGCTCAGCGTGCCCGCCGAGCCCTCACTCGTCTGCACGGCCACCATGTGGCACCTGTCGACCAGGGTCACCGGCCGCCTGACCGACCCGGCGACGACCTCACTCGACCTGGCCGTCGCGCTGCACCCCACCCCGGCCGTCTGCGGCACGCCCACCGGGGCGGCCCGCGCCGCCATCGCCGACATCGAGCCGTTCGACCGCGGCTTCTACACCGGCATGGTCGGCTGGTGCGACGCCTCGGGCGACGGCGAGTGGGCCGTCACCATCCGCTGCGCCGAGGTGTCGCGGACCGGGGTCCGCCTGTTCGCGGGCGGCGGCATCGTCGCGGGCTCGGTCCCCGAGGCCGAACTCGACGAGACCTCCGCGAAGTTCCGCACCCTCCTGCACGCCCTCGGTCTCGGCGCGCAGGCCTCAACCCACGATTGACGGGAACCACGATGAGCGTTGTGCCGTACCCGCCGGAGTTCGCCGAGCGGTACCGCGCCGCCGGATACTGGCGCGGCGAGACATTCGGCGGTCTGCTCCGCGAACGGGCCGCGGCGCACGGCGACCGCGTCGCCCTGGTCGGCGGTGGCGAGCGGGTGACCTACCGCGAACTGGACGAGCGCGCCGACGGGCTGACGACGGGCCTGCTCGGCCTCGGGATCGGCCCCGGTGACCGGGTCGTCGTCCAGCTCCCCAACCGGATCTCCTTCTACGAGGTCTGCTTCGCGCTGTTCCGGATCGGGGCACTGCCGGTGTTCGCGCTCCCGGCCCACCGGTCCTCGGAGATCTCCTACTTCTGCGAGTTCACCGAGGCCGCGGCGTACGTCATCCCCGACGTCCACGACGGCTTCGACCACCGGCGGCTCGCCGAGGGGCTGAAGGTGCCGCACGTGATCGTGGACGGCGACCCCGGTGGGCACGTCGCCCTGGACTCCCTGCGCGCGGACCCCGCGGACGGCGCGGACCCCGCGGACGTCCCCGGCCCCGCCCCCTCCGACGTGGCCTTCCTGCAGCTGTCCGGCGGCAGCACCGGGCTGCCCAAGCTCATCCCCCGCACCCACGACGACTACGTCTACAGCTTCCGCGCCAGCGCCGAGATCTGCGGGCTCGACGAGACGAGCGTCTACCTGTGCGCGCTGCCCGCCGGGCACAACTTTCCGATGAGCTCCCCCGGGGTCTTCGGCACCCTGTACGCCGGGGGACGCGCGGTGCTGGCCCCCCATCCGGGGCCGGACACCTGTTTCCCGCTGATCGAGGCGGAGGGTGTGACGATCACCGGGCTGGTGCCGCCGCTGGCGCTGCTGTGGGTCGAGGCCGCCCGCCGCGCCGAGCACGACCTGTCGAGCCTGCGCGTACTGCAGGTCGGCGGGGCGAAGCTGAGTGAGGAGGCGGCGCGCAGGGTGAGCCCCGCCCTCGGCTGCGCCCTGCAGCAGGTCTTCGGGATGGCCGAGGGACTGGTCAACTACACCCGCTTCGACGACCCCGAGGAGGTCGTCGTCACCACGCAGGGCAGGCCGATCTCACCCGACGACGAGATCCTGATCGTCGACGACTCCGGCTCCCCGGTCGCCCCCGGGGAGACCGGTCACCTGCTCACCCGCGGGCCGTACACGATCCGCGGCTACTACCGCGCCGAGGAGCACAACGCGACCGCCTTCACCCCTGACGGCTTCTACCGGACCGGCGACATCGTACGGCGGACGCCGACCGGCCACCTCGTCGTCGAGGGGCGGGCGAAGGACCAGATCAACCGGGGCGGCGAGAAGATCGCGGCCGAGGAGGTCGAGAACCACCTGCTCGCCCACCCGGCCGTGCACGACGTGTCGGTCGTGGCGATCCCCGACGCCTACCTCGGCGAACGGTCCTGCGCCCACGTCGTGACCCGCTCCCCCGTCGGCGTGCCCGAGCTGAAGGCCTTCCTGCGGGAGCGGGGCCTCGCCGACTACAAGATCCCCGACCGGATCGAGTTCACCGAGACGCTGCCGACGACCGCCGTCGGCAAGGTCAGCAAGGTCAGGCTCAGAACCCGTTGACGACCGAAGAAAGGAACGACGTGGCCATTCCCGCCATCGCCCCCTATCCCATGCCGGGAGAGGAGGGGCTGCCCGAGAACCGGGTGGAGTGGACGCCGGACCCACGGCGTGCGCTACTGCTCGTGCACGACATGCAGAACTACTTCGTCAGCGCGTTCACCCAGGGGGCGTCGCCGATGTCCGACCTGGTGGCGAACGTCTCCGCGCTCCGCGAGACCGCCGGGCGGCTCGGTGTCCCCGTCGTCTACTCGGCCCAGCCCGGCGGGCAGACCCGCACGCAGCGCGGCCTGCTGCAGGACTTCTGGGGGGCGGGGATCGGCCCCGAGCCCGGCGCCCAGGAGATCATCCCGGCCCTGGCCCCGGGTCCCGACGACGTCCACCTCGTGAAGTGGCGCTACAGCGCCTTCCACCGCACCCGCCTGCGCGAGCTGATGGCGGAGACCGGCAGGGACCAGCTCGTCGTCACCGGGATCTACGCCCACATCGGCTGCCTGATGACCGCCTGCGACGCGTTCATGAGCGACACGCAGGTCTTCTTCGTCGCCGACGCCGTCGCCGACTTCTCCGCCGAGCACCACGGGATGGCCCTGACCTACGCCGCCGAGCGGTGCGCGATGGTCCTGACCACCCGGAGTCTGAACGAGCGGCTCACCGCCGCGGCCACCATGGTGGCCCGCTGATCCCGTACGGCACCGCCGTCAGGGTGTCCCGGCGTGGGACGCCCTGACGGTCTCGTCCTCAGCGGGCCGGGCGTCTCAGGCCTCTCCCCTGAGGCGGGCCAGGACGATCGGGTCGATCCTGCCCTCGACCAGCCTGCCCTCCAGGTTCTCGACCCCGGCCCACTGGTCGAGGGTGTCGTGTCCCAGCTCCTTCAGGCGGGCCTCGATCTCCTCGGCCAGCTCTCCCCGGATCTCCAGCAGGCTCTCCGGGTCGGGCCTGCCGAACAGCAGTTCGTGGACGTCCAGCAGCCTGCGCAGCTCGGTCACCGGGTCGGGGTGGTCGTCGACGCGCAGGTCGCAGGCGACGTCGCCCGAGCCCGCGTAGCCCGCGCCCGCCTCGACCACGTAGACCGCCGCGCTCTGCCTGCCCCTGCTGTCGCCGCCGGCGGCGTCGCCCGCGGCCAGCGCGGCCACCAGCCGTTCGGCGAGGGGCAGTTCCGCGGCGGCCAGCCAGGCCGCCTCCATCTCCCGGACCACCTCGGGGCCGGTGAGGATGTTGCCCTGGATGGCGTAGCCGTCACCGCTGACCCCGCCCGCCCAGGCGGGGCACTCCTCCCCGGTGAAGGTGGCGCCGGGGCCGTCGGCTCCGACCACGCCGAGCTGACGCTGGTCCCGCCCGGGGTCGGAGGCGACCAGTCCGGCCACCGCGTCCTCGGCCCGCACGCCGGTGCGCAGCAGCGCCAGTCCCTGCGTCCGGAAGGCGACGTTGGCCCACGCCTGGGTCGCCAGCGCTCCGGCGCCCGCCTCCGCGGCGGGCACGATCGCCCCGGCCGCCAGGAACTTGCTCGCCACGGCGACCCCGTAGGCGTCACCGGCCCTTGCCACGATCGAAAACGTCACGCGCCGACCGTACCGGGACAAAACGGCGAGGTCCATATCACCCCTGTACGGCCCCGCCTCCATGGAAGGGCCGCCGTCCTGGCACGGTCCATCCGCGAACTCAACGCTTGATCGCGATCAGGGCCTTCACCAGACCGGCCATCCACTCGTAGTGGATCTCCGAGTCCGGGAAGTAGTGCCGCATCTCGGTCTTGCTGAGCAGTTCGATCTCGGCCACCGAGCGCACCGCGCTCGCCCGGTCCGCCGGGCGGGTGTGCACCAGGGGCCAGCGTCGTACGGTCGCCGCCCGCACCGCCATCGGCATGAACTGCAGCCCCGGGAAGACGTAGTGCGGCTCGACGGGGAAGTAGCGGTAGGGCGTCTGCACCCAGTGCCGGTCGGCCAGGTCGTAGACGGCCTCGGCGAAGCTCTCCCGCCTGGCGTGGCCGCCGACGTGCTCGATGACCGCGTTCGAGAAGACCAGGTCGTAGCGGCCGTGGGTGGCGGCGCGCAGATCACAGGCGTCGCCGTTCTCCACGGTCACCCACGGGGGCAGCTCGGCGGGCGGGGTGGAGAGGTTGACGATGTGCACACGCGCGGGCTTGACCGGCGAGCGGAGCCAGGCGCTGGCCGTACCGCCCAGGTCGATGACCGTCATGTCGCTCACATCGGGGAAGACCCGCGCCAGCCACTGCCAGCGGCGCGCGCGGGCCTTGGCGCCCAGGGAATCGGGAGCGTCCACGAACCTGCTACGCAGGGCGGTCAAACGGCTCATCGGGCATCCATTCTCGGAGTCGAGCAATACACCGGACAGCAGAGTCAGATTTCCTGAACGTTCGCGATGTCTCGCCGTCGTCAGCCGACGGCCCCCGATTCCCCGTTCGCGAGACAGCAGGGAGATACCCCTTGATTCTCATGAACTTCAGGAAGTTTTCCATAGAGGGGATATCCGTCGTTAGTGCATCGTTATAGTGCGCGATCAAGTGACACGCGTGACTCATGAGGCATATAGCGAAATATCACATTTGACCGGATGTATCGGCTGGACATCTCGCCCAAAAATGCCAATCACCCCCTCCTTGCCATCCCGAACAGAAACCTCCCTCCAGGCGCCACCCCTGCTCTCAAGTCGCAAAATTTACGACTATTCGGCCGGTTCTTAATGAGAAACCAGGAACGGTCCAAACATCGTGGCCAATGCCATACGGATCAGGCCCCTCGTAATACCTCGAAGCATCACGAATAGGCAGCGACCACGCCGACGACGAGACCGGCCAGAGAGACGGCCGTGAGCAGGCATCCAACGGCCACGGCCGGGCGCCGGCCACGCCGTACCCGCAGGACGTACAGCAGCGCGTACGGCAGGAAGCCCAGTACCCCGACGCCGAGGAAGGGCAGGGTGAGGGCGGCCAGGACACCCGAGGTGCCGGCCGGAACCGCGCGGTCGCCCTCCGGGGTGAGCCGGGCGCGCCTGACGTCACCGACCGTCGAGTCGGGCGAGGCGGCGACCCGCACCGTCTCACCGGTACGGTCCAGGACGAAGTCGCCCCGGCAGTCGTAACGCCCCTTCCCCAGGGGCGCGCACGAGACGACCGTCAGGGTTCCCGGGGAGCCGATCCTCCCCGTGGCGAGCTTGAGATCCTCGACCGCGAAGACGAAGGGCGCCAGGCCGAGCGCCGCCCAGAGGATCATCAGCACGGCCATCCCCACCGGCCCGGGAGTACGGCCCGGCCCCGGCGAGGGGGCGGGCTGGAAGGCTTCGGCGAGGTTGTCGAACACGTCATTCATGGGATCAGCGTGGACCACACCGCTTGTGGCCCACCTGACACCGGCTTGCGGGCTTCCCCGGGCTCGCGGGGCGGGCCTTCAGGACAGGTCGTCGCCCTGCCTCGCCTGCGCCTCCGCGGCGTCCAGCTTGGCGGCCTCCTCCGGGGTCGGGGCACCGCCACCGAGGTGGCTGGGCTGCCACCACGCGCCCGGCGGGATCTCCGGATAGGTCCGCTGCGCCCGGTCGAGCAGCTCGGCCATCCGCCTGCGCAGCTCGGCGGTGACCGCGTCGTAGTCGTCGCCGCGCTTGGGCTCCAGCGGTTCGCCGACCAGGACCGTGATCGGCACGTGCCGCTGCAGCAGCCTCCTGGGCCGCCCCTTGGTCCACAGCCGCTGGGTGCCCCACAGGGCCATCGGGATCAGCGGCACCTTCGCGCCGACGGCCATCCTGACCGCGCCGTTCTTGATCTCCTTGACCGTGAAGGACCGGCTGATCGTGGCCTCGGCGAACACCCCGACGACCTCCCCCGACTTGAGCGCCTTCAGCGACGCGCCGAACGCGGCGGCGCCCGCGGCCCTGTCCACCGGGATGTGGTGCATGCCGCGCATCAGCGGACCCGAGATTCGGTGGTCGAAGACATCCTTCTTCGCCATGAAGCGAACCAGACGCTCGGCGGGCAGGGCCGCCAGGCCCGCGAAGATGAAGTCCAGATAGCTGATGTGGTTGCTGGCGAGCACCGCGCCGCCGGTCCGCGGAATCCGCTCCGCGCCCTCAACATGGATCTTGAGGTCCAGCGCGCGGAACAGGGTCTTCGCCAGCGCGATGACCGGGGGGTACACGATCTCAGCCATGGCTGAACCGTACCTCAGTCCTCCCCCTCCCCCGGTACCCCCGGCCCCGCCGAGAGCTTCGCCCCGCCGCGCTTGCCACGACACGGGAGCGGGAAGAGCTAAGGAATGTGAAGAAGCTCATCAACAGCGCCGAAACGGTCGTCACGGACGCGCTGCGCGGGCTGGCGGCCGCCCACCCCGACCTGAGGGTCGACCCCGGCGGCCGGATCGTCTCCCGTGCCTGCGGTCCCACCCCGGGCAAGGTCGGGCTGATCTCCGGCGGCGGCTCCGGCCACGAGCCGCTGCACGCGGGCTTCGTCGGGTACGGCATGCTCGACGCGGCCTGTCCCGGTGAGATCTTCACCTCCCCGGTGCCCGACCAGATGGTCACCGCGACCGCCGCGGCGAACGGCGGCGCGGGTGTGCTCTACGTCGTGAAGAACTACACCGGCGACGTCCTGAACTTCGAACTGGCCGCCGACCTGTGCGCCGAGGAGGGCGTCGAGATCGCCCGCGTGCTCGTCGACGACGACGTGGCCGTGCGCGACTCCCCGAACACCGCGGGCCGCAGGGGCACCGGCGCGACCGTCTTCGTGGAGAAGATCGCCGGAGCCGCCGCGGAGGGCGGCGCGCCGTTGGCCGAGGTCGCACGGGTGGCCCAGGAGGTCAACGCCAGGAGCCGCTCCTTCGGCATCGCGCTGGACGCCTGCACGACCCCCGCCTCGGGCAGACCGACCTTCGAACTGGGCGAGACCGAGATCGAGCTGGGCGTCGGCATCCACGGCGAGCCCGGACGCTCACGCGCCGCCATGGGCGACGCCCGGGAACTGGCGGCCGTGGCACTCGACGCCGTCGACGAGGACATGCCGCTCTCCGGCGACGTCCTGGTCATGGTGAACGGCCTGGGCGGCACGCCGCTCATCGAGCTCCACATCGTCTTCGCTGAGATCGCCGAGCGGTTGTCCGGCAGGGGCGCCCGGGTGGCGCGCAGCCTGGTCGGCGACTACGTCACCAGCCTCGACATGCGGGGCTTCTCCGTCACGGCCTGTCTGCTGAGCGAGGACCTCACCCGCCTGTGGGACGCCCCGGTCCAGACCCCCGCCCTGCGCTGGGGCCGCTGATGGACACCGCCCTCCTCACCCGGTGGATCACCGGGATCGCCGAGACGGTGCACGCGAACCGGGAACGGCTCACCGAGCTGGACGCCGCGATCGGCGACGCAGACCACGGCGTCAACCTCGACCGGGGCTTCGGCGCCGCCGTACAGGCGCTGGCCGAGGAGCCACCGGCCAGCCCCGGCGCCCTGCTCCGCCTGGTGGGCGGCACGCTGATCCGCAGGGTCGGCGGCGCCTCCGGCCCCCTGTACGGCACGGCGTTCCGGGAGGCGGGCAGGCACCTCGGCTCTCTCGGCGACTCCCCCGAGGTGTCCCCCGCCGAACTGGCCCGCGCGCTCAGGGCCGGACTCGACGGCGTCACGCGGCTGGGGTCGGCGGCGGAGGGCGACAAGACCATGGTGGACGCGCTCGCCCCGGCCGTCAGGGCACTTGAGTCGGCCACCACATCGGCCACCGAATCGGCCGTCGCCGGAACCGTCGCCGGGGCCGGAGGGCGGAAGGCGTTCGAGGCGGCGGCCTCGGCCGCCCTCGCGGGAGCGGAGGCCACGGTCCCGATGGTGGCCCGCAAGGGCAGGGCCAGCTATCTCGGCTCTCGCAGCGCGGGCCACGAGGACCCCGGCGCCGCCTCCTGCGCGCTCGTGTTCGCCGCCCTGCTCTCGGCCGTGAACGATCCCGGGCAGAGGTAGGGCGCCGATGGTGGGCATCGTCCTCGTCTCCCACAGCGGGCCGCTCGCCTCGGAGGTCGCGGCGCTGGCCGCCCAGATCTGCGGCGTCGCCGTACCCCTGGCTCCCGCGGGGGGAACGTCCGACGGCGGCCTGGGCAACAGCGCCGACCTGGTGGCCGCGGCGATCTCCCGGGTCGACCAGGGGGACGGGGTGATCCTGATCCCCGACCTCGGCGGCTCGGTCCTGACCGCCCGCCTCTTCGAGGCCCCGGGCGTCGTGGTCGCCGACGTGCCGTTCGTCGAGGGCGCCGTCGCGGCGGTCGTCTCAGCGAGCACGGGGGCGTCCCTGCGGACCGTGCTGGCCTCGGCGGAGGAGTCCAGAACCTTCCGCAAGCTCTGAGGCCGGGCGACGGCCCGCCCGGGACGTCGGGCTCGGCCGTCCGGTGAGGTCCCAGGTGGGGGGTCGGGACCTCACCGGACGCGCCTCGCGAGTCCGCCGGGCTACTTGACGAGCTTGCCGAGCGCCCCTTCGTACTCCTGGGCGTCCATCGGCATCAGCTCCTTCGAGACCCGCACCACGACCGGGCCCTTCACGTAGCTGTACTCGGCGAGTGTCGGGACCTTCGCCGCGCTCTCCTTCAGCAGGTTGGCGCGCACCTCCGCGTCTCCGGCCGTGGCGAAGACCTCGACGCTGCCGCCGAGGCCCACGTCACCCTGCTTGGCCCCGGGGACCTTGGCGGCGTCGACCCGCTGGTCGGTGAAGGAGGCCTTGGAGGTGTAACCGTTCGGCTTCCCGAGCAACTTGTTCGGGTCGTTGGAGGCGGTGTAGGTCACCGTGAGGGACACGGGCAGTCCCTGTTTGGCCAGCGCCTCGACCATCTGGGTGGCGTCCATGGTGGTGGTCGGGGCGCTCACGCAACCCGCGAGGGTGAAGATCAGCAACCCGGCGGAGATCGCCGTACCCGTTCGTCGCTTCTGGGGGGTTTTGAACATACCCCTTTCTTCGTTTGGAGCGCTCTCCTCATTACACGAACGACATCATCGGTTCCATACCGTGTCCTTCCCCGGGAGAGGGCCCCGCCCTGGAGCCCCTCGGGAGAGCGCTCCCCCGGCCTGTGGCTCACCCGGCCCTCCTGAGGTTCCTGCGGTACTCCTCGGCCAGTTTGAGGAACTCGGCTTCGGAGGAGGCGAACTTCGTGACGCCTCTCTTCGGGTCGGTCGTCACGAAGTAGAGCCAGGGCCCCGCGGCCGGCTTCAGGGCGGCCGCCATGGCGTCGGCGCCCGGGTTGCAGATGGGACCGGGCGGCAGGCCCCGGCGCGCGTAGGTGTTGTACGGCGAACGGCTCCTGAGATCCTCCTGCGAGGCCTTGGCGCCGTACTTGCCCAGGCCGTACAGAACCGTGCTGTCCAGCTGCAGCCTCAGCCCGGGCGTGTGGTTCAGCCGGTTGTGGACGACCCGCGCGATCTTCGGCATGTCGCGTTTGTCGGCCGACTCGGCCTGGACGATGCTGGCGATGATCAGGATCTCCAGCGGCGTACGGCCGGCGCGCCTGGCCCCGTCCACCAGATCGCTGTCCCCGGCCACGCGGTCGAAGCGCGTCACCATCGCGGCGAGGATCTCGCCGGGGCCCGACGTGGGCGAGACCTCGTAGGTTCCGGGGAAGGCGAATCCCTCCAGCGCGCCCCTGGCGTAGGACGGCAGGCCGAGCGCCCCGCCGTCCTTGGCCGCCCGCTCGAACTCCGCCCGCGGTCTGCCGGTGGCGGCCGACAGCCGCTCCAGGACCTGCGAGAGCCGTAGCCCCTCCCGCACGGTCAGGGTGATCCGTCCCCGCCCGGCCTCCACGGACGCCGTGCCCTGCCCTGCGACGCCCCGGGAGGAGGACAGGCCCTGGGCCGCGAGCGCGGATCCGACCGCCATCACGGTCACGGCCGCCGCCGCCACCAGGGCGAGTCCGCGCCGGCGGGGTCGCCCCCGCCCGGCCTGGACGAACCGGCCCGGTGGGGGCGGCTGCTCCTCGTGGGCCATGTCGGAAAGGGTCTCGCGCAGCAGATCCTCGATGTTCATCCGAACTCCCTCACCGTGCTCAGTTCAGGCGCGGCCGCCTTCAGACGCTCCAGCGACCGGTAGATCTGGCTGCGCACCGACCCCACCCTGACGCCGAGCAGCCGTGCGATCTCGGTCTCGGACAGGTCCTCGAAGTAGCGCAGCACGAGTATGGTCCGCTGCCGGGGGGTCAGCCGGGCGAGAGCCTCGCGCATCACCAGGCGGAGATCCGCCGCCTCCGCGTGCCCGTCGCCGATCCGTTCGGGCAGCCACCCGGTGGGCACCTCCGCGATGCGGGAACGGCGCCGCCACCGGCTCACCTGCTCGTGGTACATGACGCGGCGGACATAACCCTCGATGGCCGCGGTGTCCCGCAGGCCGCGCCATCTCGCCGCCGTCTTCGCCAGCGCCGACTGCACCAGGTCCTCAGCGGCGTGCCGGTCGCCGGTCAGCAGGTAGGCGGTACGGAACAGCGCCCCCGATCGATCGACGACGAACTCCCTGAAGTTCGCCTCAAATCCTGGATCCACCCGTCCTCCTCGCGATGTCACCGGACAAGGACGCGGGCGGGGCGCCGATCTATGCCGGCGGGGCCGGATCGCCCGGTCTAGGCGTCGTCCGAGGCGGTCAGGCGGTGGCTCCGGCGAAGGCGGGCGTGGACGCGCAGGAGATTGGGGACGAGGGCGTACACCACGGCGGGGACCACGATCGCGGTGAGCACCAGGGTGCGCAACGGCAGCGGCAACGGCGCGAGGACGGGTCCGATCACGACCTGGACCAGCATGATCATCGCGTAGACCGACAGCCAGGTGATCGCGGCGCGGTGGTGCACGGAGGGGACAGCGGACATGACGGTGCCTTTCGCTACACATTTCCAACTCGCTGGTTGGATATTGCCACGACCAACTCCAACTGTCCAGTTGGAGTTTCGGCTATGCTGGTCACCATGGCGTGGAACACGGAGAGGACGCGGCAGCTCCTGCTGGACGCGGCCGTACAGGAGTTCGCCCAGCACGGCCCCGAGGCCGCCCGGCTGGATCGGGTCGCCGCCGCCGCGGGCGTCAACAAGGAACGCATCTACCAGTACTTCGGCAACAAGGAGCAGTTGTTCGCCGCCGTGCTGACCTCGGCGCTGGAACGGCTGGCCGAGGCGGTGCCACTGGACGAGCACCTGGCAGGCGACCTGCCGGAGTACGCCGGGCGCGTCTACGACTACCACCGTGAGCATCCACAGCTCATCCGCCTGCTGCACTGGGAGGGCCTGCACCGCGGCGACGGACCCATCGCGGCCGAGGAACAGCGCGGTGCCCACTACGCCGCGAAACTGGCCGCGCTGACCGCCGGCCAGAAGGCGGGCGCCCTGAACCCGGACCTCGCGGCCAGGGAACTGCTCTACGCCGTGGTCGCCCTGGCCGGCTGGTGGTACGCCACCCCGCAGCTCGCCCGCATGATCATGGCGGAGGGCACGGAGACCGCCCGGGACACCCTCGTCCGCCTGGTCGCCAAGCTGGCCGGCTGAGGCGGACGTCGTCCTCCCGGTCTCCGAGTCGTTCGCGGGTGCGGCAGGGACTCCTCCCGCACGACGAGGGGTCCCGTCCCGGGCACCGCGGCCGCCGTGCGGGCCATTTCATGTCTCCAGGCGCCGACGCGAAAGCGGGTCGGTCCACACCGCCCTTCGCCGTCGTCCCAGACAGAGGATCGGCCCTCTCACAGAGACCTTGTCGCCCTTAACAACCCGCCGCGAATCGGCCTCACCGGTTTCCTTGCGCGAGAGACCTGTCACCTACAGCGATGACCAACGGTTCGCTGAAACCCACAGGGAGCCGATTCACCGGACTCGTTACGCCGAATATCCCAAATCTCGACGCCGTACGGCGCCTTCCTGACAGGTCGCGGACTCACCGCCCGGGAATCCGGAGGCACCGGCGGCAGGTCAAATCCAGAAGACGCGCGCCGCCCCCATCCGAAGAGACCCTGCCGGTTAAAAAGGGATTTACCCCTTTAATCCCCAGCTGAGCTGCTATATGGGAGGAATGCGTTTTCAGCTGCTCGGCCCTGTTCGCGGCTGGGACGGTGAGTGCGAGCTCGACCTCGGCTCCCCCCAGCAGCGTCTGACGCTCGCGGCCCTGCTCATGGCGGAGGGGCGGGGGCTGACCGCCGAACGGCTGGTGGAGATCCTCTGGGGGGAGGAGCCGCCCAAGACCTCCGTGGAGACGGTGCGCACCTACCTGTCACGGCTGCGCACGGTGCTGGGCAAGGACGTGATCCGGTCCTCACCCGGTGGTTACGCCTGCGCCGTACCCCACGATCTGGAGACGTTCTCCACACTGACCGGGCGGGCGGCGGACGCCTCGCCTGAGCAGGCGCGTGAGCTGCTGGCGCGGGCTCTTGGCCTGTGGCGCGGGGAACCGCTGGCCGGACTGCCGGGGACCTGGGCCACAGGGCAGCGTGTCCGGCTGACCGAGCTGCGGCTGTCGGCGCTGGGCTCCTACGCCGAGGCGGGACTGGCCCTGGGCGAGGACCAGGCCGTGGTGCGCGAGCTCACCGAGGCGGTGGCGGCGCACCCGGCCCAGGAGGGGCTCGCCGCCCTGCTCATGCGGGCCCTGTACCGGTCGGGGCGGCAGGCGGAGGCCATCGGCGTCTACACCGGTCTGCGAACCTTTCTGGCCGAGCAGTTCGGCGTCGGCCCGACTCCCGAGCTCGCGGCGCTGTACCAGCGGATCATCTCCGGTGACCCGGCCCTCGTCCCGCCCAGCGCGACTCCCGCCCAGCGCGGGGCCTGCCCGACGCCCCGCCAGCTCCCGCCCGACCTGGCCGACTTCACCGGGCGCCGTGAGCAGATCGAGACCATGCTCCGGTGTCTGTCCTCGCAGGCGGAGGCCGCGACGGCCGTGCTCACGCTGTCAGGGCAGGGCGGTGTCGGCAAGACCGCGCTGGCCCTGCACGTGGCCCACGCCGTCCACGATCTCTTCCCGGACGGGCAGCTCTTCGTGAACCTGCGGGGCGCCGGGGCCGATCCGGTCGCCCCCGAGGCCGCGCTCGGCGGGTTCCTTCGCGCGCTCGGGCAGAACGATCCGCCGAGCGGGCCGGGCGAGCAGAGCGCGCTCTACCGGTCGCTGCTGGCGGACCGGCGGGTCCTGGTGGTGCTGGACGACGCCTCCGACGCCGCCCAGATCCGGCCGCTGCTGCCGGGCGGAAAGGGATGCGCCGTGCTGGTGACCAGCCGTACGGTCCTGACCGACGTGTCCGGCGCGTGCCACCTGCACCTGGACCCCCTGGCCCCCGGCGAGGCGCTGGCGCTGTTCACCGGCATCGTGGGCGCGTCGCGCGTGGAACCGGAACGTGACAGCGCCGCCGAGGTCGTGACCGCCTGCGGTTACCTGCCGCTGGCCGTACGCATCGCCGCCGCCCGGCTGACGGCGCGCTCGGCATGGACGGTCACCTCCCTGTGGGCCCGGCTCATGGACCACCGGCGGCGGTTACGCGAACTGCGCGCGGGCGGGCTGGACGTCGAGGCGGCCTTCGACCTGTCGTACATGGGACTCACCGACGACCAGGCCAGGGCGTTCCGCCTGCTGGCCGGGCTCAACATCCCCTGCTTCCCGCTGGAGACCGCGGCGGCGGTCCTCGGTGTTCCCGGGCCGGACGCCGAGGAGATCCTGGAGAGCCTGGTCGATCTGAACATGCTCACCTCCGGCGAGCTGGGCCGCTACCGCTACCACGACCTGCTGCGCCTGTACGGCAGGCAGCGCGCCAGTCCGGAGGAGGCCGCGCGGGCGCTGACCCGCTGCCTGGGCCACCTGCTCGCCTCCGCCACGAACGCCGCCGGGGTCCTCACCCCGGGCGACGGGCCGGGAGCCCGTCCCGGGATGTTCGACGTGCCGGGCGTCGTCTTCGGCTCTCCGGCCGAGGCGCAGGCGTGGCAACGCCGGGAGGCGGCCGCCGTGGCCGGTGTGCTGACGCAGGCGGCGGTCCAGGGTGAGGCGTGGCAGATCAGGCTCGCCTCCGACGTCGCCGTCCTGCTGGGCGACCTGGTCGACTCCCGGCGCCTCGTCAGTGAGTTCCAGTCGGCCTTCACCGCACTGGCGCGGGCGGCGTCGGCGGCGGGCGACCGCTGGGCCGAGGGCCGCGCCAGGGCGATGCTGTCGCGCATGCACCGGGGAAGCGAGGCGGACGCCGAAGTACGGGCCGCCATCGGACTGGCCAGGAAGGTGGGGGACGTCCACACCCTCGCCGACGCGCTGGCGGGCGCGGCGGCCAGCGCGCTCGTCCACGGCCGGGGCGACGAGGCGGTCGGGCTCGCCGGGGAGGCTGCCGTCATCGCCCGCCGCCACGGGCTGCGTTCCCTCGAGGCGGACGCCCTGGAGATCCTGGCCGTCGCCCACCGGCGCACGGGCGCGCTCGATGAGGCGCTGACCTCGGCGTCGGAGTCGCTGCGGCTCCACCGGGAGCTGGGCAACCGGCGGGGAGCGGGCGTCGCGATGCGGACGCTGGGCATGGCCTACCGCGCGCTCGGCCGGTTGGCCGAGTCGATCGACGTTCTCGACCAGGCGGTCGCCGAGCTGGACGGGACCCACTGGCCCGAGCAGATCCTGCTGGCCCACCTGTCGCTGGCCGAGTCGCTGCGGCTGGCCGGGCGGCTCGCCGAGGCCCGCGGGCGCGCCGGGTACGCCCTGCGCCTGGCGACGGAGGCCGAGCTGGACTACCAGCGCGCCCAGTGCCTGGACGTCATCGCCCGCGTCCTGCTGGACATGGGCGAGCGCGAGGCCGCGGACGTCCGCGCCGCCGAGAGCCTGGCCATCAAGGAGCGGCTGGGGCTGCCCACCGGATGACCCCGTCGATCGTGGCGCGTATACGTTCTGTCTATCTTTCGTCGACGGCCGCCTGAGACATTCCTCATCGTGAACACGGGGTGCGGAGGGGGACGCGACGATGACGGGGACAGGCGATGACGGTCTTCTGGCGATTCTGCGGGCCGAGTTGGGGACCGGGGCCGAGGCGGCGTCGTGGGAGACCAGGGCTGGGGATTTCTGGTTCCACGTCGAGCCTCTCGCCTGCCGTCACCGCGTGCAGGGCTGGAAGCTGCACCTGTCCGCGGTGCCCGGCAACGCGGAGGAGGTCCTGCGGCGCGCGGCCCGGGTGCTGCTGCCTCTGCGGGTGCCGTTCAAGTTCGTAGGCACCGTCGAGCGGTTGCGGCGCTCCCTCTCCCGCGACCACCGGCGGGCCGAAGGAGGCAAGTTCCTCACCGTCTACCCGGCCGGCGACGAACAGTGCGCCGAACTCGCCGAGGCGCTCCACCTGGCGACCGAGGGACTGTCCGGTCCCGGCATCCTGTCCGACCGTCCGTACCGTGAGGGCGGCCTGGTCCACTACCGTTACGGCGGTTTCGCCGCCCTGCGCGACCTGGACGACCACGGTCTGTGGCGGGACGTGCTGGTCGCCCCTGACGGCTCCCTGACTCCCGACGACCGCCTGCCCTGGTTCGCGCCTCCGCCGTGGGCGCGGGACCCGTTCCCGCCCTCCGAACAGGAACAGGAACAGACGGGTGACGGTGAACTGCTGCTCGCGGGCCGCTACCGGGTGACGGGGGCGGTACGGCACTCCAACAAGGGCGGCGTCTACCGCGCCGAGGACACCCGGCGCGACGGGGCGCCCGTGGTGATCAAGCAGGGGCGCCCCTGGTTCGAAGCCGATGAGGACGGCAGGGACGTGCGTGACCTGCTGCGCAACGAGGAGGCCGTCCTTCGGCACCTCGCTCCGACCGGGGTGGTGCCCGGCCTCGTCGGCACCTACGAGGTGGACGGCCACCTGTTCCTGGTCCAGGAGGAGGTGGCGGGCACCAGCCTGCGCGCGCTCGCCGCCCCCGCCGACCTCGCCGACTCCTCGGCACCGCCGCCGCTGGACCGCGAGCGGGTGCTGGAGCTGGCGGGAAGCCTGCTGGACCTGGTGTCCGTCGTGCACAAGGCGGGAGTGGTCGTGCGCGACCTGTCCCCGGCCAACGTCATCGTGCGGCCCGACGGGCGGATGGCCCTCGTCGACCTGGAGGCCGCGGTGCTGCCCGGCGGGGTGGCGGGCAGGCTCGCCACCCCCGGCTACGCCGCGCCCGAACAGCGCGCCTCGGCCGCCGATCCCGCCGCCGACCGCTACGGCGTGGGCGCGCTCATCGCCCTGCTGTGCCTGCGGCAGGAGCCCCTGGTGCCGCCCGGCGGCGACGTGACGGTCTGGGTCAGATACGCCGCCCGGCACTTCCCCGTGGCCGGGGAACTCGCCGAAGCCGTCGAGGGGCTGATGCGCGAGCGGCCGGAGGAGCGGTGGGAACTGGAGCGGGCCCGCGCGTTCCTCGACGGGCTTCCCGCCACGCCCTGCCACGCGGCCTCCCTGTTTCCCGCGGCCGGCCGTGACGGCCTCATCCAGGGGTCGCTCGCCTTCCTGCTGGACTCGATGGACCCCGACGGCACCGCCCTGTGGCCGGCGAACGTCATCTCGGGCGGCCTCGACCCGTGCACCGTCCAGTTCGGGGCCGCCGGAGGCACCGGTGTCCTGGTCCAGGTCTGGGAGCGCGCCGAGCGGAGCGAGCGGCTCGACACCGCGCTGTGGGAGGCCTCGCGCTGGTACGACAGGAATCTGGACACCCGGCCCGGCCGCAGGGTGCTGCCCGGCCTGTACGCGGGGCACGCGGGACCGTGCCTGGCCGCCTACGAGACCGCGCTGGCGGTCAACGACGACGTGACCGCCCGCCGGGCCCTCGCCATGGCGCGCCGGCTGCCGGTGCGCTGGGCCACACCCGACGTCTTCCACGGTACGGCGGGGGCGGGGCTCGCCCTGGTGCGCCTGCACGAGTTGAGCGGCGCCGAGGACCTCGCCGAACGGTGGCGGGCCTGCGCCGACGGCGTCCTCCTCCAGGCTCGGGAGGCCGAGGGTGGCGGGTTGTGGTGGCCGGATGCGGGGTCGGACTCCATCGGCCCGTACTACGGTTTCGCCCACGGCTGCGCCGGAATCGGCACCTTCCTCCTCGCGGCGGGCGTCGCCTCCGGAGAGGACGCCTACACGGACGCGGCCCGTCGTACCGGCGACCTGTTGGTGCGCGCGGCCGTACGTGAGGACGGGGCGGCCTGGTGGGGCGAGGGGCCGGGACGCGCGGAGCGGCGGCTGGCGCACTGGTGCCACGGCTCGTCGGGGATCGGCACGTTCCTGCTGCGGCTGTGGCTGGCCACCGATCACGTCCCGTACCGCGAGCTGGCCGAGGAGGCCGCCGCCGCGGTGCATACGGCGGCGCCCATCGCTCCGCTGGGGGCCTGTCACGGCATCAGCGGGGACGGGCAGTTCCTGCTCGACCTCGCCGACGCCCTGTTCGACCCGATCTATTACAGATGGGCCGGTGAGCTGGCCGACATGCTGACCGTACGGGCCGGTCTGGCCGGCGGCCTGCCGGTGGCCGTCGGCGACTGCTGGGAGCGTCCTTACGCCGACCACGCCACCGGGGTCGCCGGGGCGCTGTCCTTCCTCGTCCGGCAGCGGTACGGCGGGCCGCGCCCCTGGCTTCCGGCCCGCTGAGCCGTCCCGCCCCATGAACTCCCGCGCGCCGACCGGCCGTGGGCCTCTCCCGCCGCCCGGCGGGGGCTTCGCCAGAACCACAGAGGGGATTCACATGACCAACTCCCAGCTGCTCGACGCCCTGAACCGCCTGCCCCAGGAGAAGAGTGCGGTGCTGTGCCGATTCATCCCGCCCACCCGCCCGTGGACCATCTGACCCACCCGAACACCTGAACCGGCGCCAGGGCGCGGCACCCGTCCCAGGGAGCCGCGCCCTGCGCGCATGCGCGGGAGCACGGCCTTCTTGCGGAGTGCCGGTCCCTCAGTTAGTGCCTCAGCACGCGAAAAAGGTGCCTCTCATATGAGAGACACCCTCGCTGACCAGCGAAAACCTGGTCGGGACGACAGGATTTGAACCTGCGACCCCTTGACCCCCAGTCAAGTGCGCTACCAAGCTGCGCTACGTCCCGGCTGTCGGCCCTACGGCTAGACATCAGGTAGCTTACCGTAGATCAAGAGCGCGTACGCCCGAGCCTCCCGACGGACGGCCAGTGCGGAATCGGGAGATTAATCGGTACATGTAATATCCCGATTATGTTGATGGGTGAGGGCGTCGAGTGGGGTCTGCACTGCTGCCTGGCCCTGGCGTGGCTGGGAGATCAGGCGCCGGTGTCGACGGGGCGGCTGGCCGAGGTGTTCGAGCTGCCACCCGAGTATCTGAAGAAGCGTCTCCAGCCGCTGGTGCGCGCGGGGATCCTGGCCTCCTCGCCGGGGCCGCGCGGCGGCTACTCGCTGGCGCGGGCACCTGAGGAGATCAGCCTCATGGACGTGGTGGCCGCGATCGAGGAACGGCAGGACGCGTTCCGTTGCACCGAGATCCGGCGGCGCGGCGCCGGAGCGGAGGCCCCGGCTTCCGAGTTCGCCCGCCCGTGCGGGGTCGCGCAGGCGATGCGCAGGGCGGAGCTCGCGTGGCGGCGGGAGCTGGCCGCGCAGACCCTGGCGGACCTCATCGCGGTGAGTCCCGCGGCGGCCCCGGCGCGGGTGCGCCGGTTCTGCCAGACCCTTTCCTGACCCCGGCCCTGCCGCACGAGGAGATCCATCGCGCCCGGCCGGTCGGCCGGGCTTCATTGAAAGGTGAATCGGGATGTCCAATGTCTCGATATCGCGACCGGCCGCCCTCGGCGGCCTGGGCCGGACGTGGGTGCTGGCTCTGGGGACGTTCGCGGTGGGCACGGACGCGTTCGTCCTGGCCGGGTTCCTGCCGGACGTCGCCGCCTCGCTGCGCGTGTCGACGGAGGGCGCGGGGCAGGCGGTGACGGTGTTCGCCGCGGCCTACGCGCTCTCGGCGCCGGTGGTCGCGACCGTGACCGCGCGGCTGCCGCGCCGGGCGCTGCTGGTGGCGGCGCTGGTGCTGCTGGCGGTGGCGAACTCGGGTTCCGCGCTGGCGCCGGACCTGCCGTCGCTGCTGGTCACCCGGGTGCTCGCGGCGGTCGGCGCGGCGGCCTACACCCCGACCGCAGGGGCGGTCTCGGCGGCGTTGGTCCGTCCCGAGCTGAGGGCCAGGGCGCTGGCCGTGGTCGTCGGCGGCCTGACGGTGGCGACCGCGCTGGGCGTGCCGCTCGGCGGCGCGATCGGCGCGGTGATGGGCTGGCGGGCCGCCCTGGGCCTGGTGGCGGCGTTGTGCCTGGTGACCGCGCTGGCCGCGGGCGCGCTGACGCCGTCCCTTCCCGGAGGTGTCCCGGTGCCGCTGCGGACCAGGCTGGCGGCGCTGCGCCGGCCGGGGGTCGCCACGGTGCTGCCGCTGACCGCCCTGGGCATGGCCGCCGCCTACACCGCCTACGCCTTCGCCGTCCCGGCACTGGGCGCCCTGGGCGTCACCGGCCCCGGCGCCGTGTGGACACTGTCCGCCTACGGCCTCGGCGCCGTCGCGGGGAACCTGGCCGCCGGTTTCGCCGCCGACCGGATCGGCCCGGTCAGGACGCTGACCACCGGCTACGCGCTGATGGCCGTGACCATGGCCGCCTTCGCGCTGCTGGCCGTGGCGGGCGTGCGGGCACCCGTCGCGGTCACCCTGCTGGCCGTCACGTGGGGCGCGGCGAGCTGGTGCCAGACCCCGCCGCAGCAGTACCGGCTGATCGAGGCCGCGACGGCTCAGGCGCCGCTGCTGGTGGCGCTGAACTCCTCGGCGATCTATCTCGGCATCAGCGTGGGAACGGCGGTCGGCGGGCTGACGATGCCGGCCGGGACGGGGACGACGTTCGTCGTCGCGACGGCGCTGGCGCTGACCGCGCTCGCCTGGCTGGCCGTGACCGCCGGGCTCACCCGTCGATGAGGAACGCGACCCGCTCCGGGGGCCGCCCCTCTCGCCGTCGTGTCTCGCCGTCGTGAACAGGACGCGTGACCGACGCCCGCCGGCACCGGTGATCGGTCACGGACACAGAGGGATCGGTCTCTTCGACCGCCACGAGATCGACGCGCTCGCGACGCCCCCTGGCTCCAAGGACTCCGTCGCCCGCTGGTACGAACTTCTCGACCGCACCCGAACGACGACGCCCGGCCCGGCTCTCAGGGGACGGCGGCCATGGGTATCGGTACGGCCTCCGTGAGGCAGGCCTCCTCGCCCGCCTCACGGACGGCGCGCAGATACCAGGTCAGCAGGGCGTCCAGGGCGCGGGCGCGCTCGGGTTCGGGGTCCTCGGCCCAGGCACGTTCGAGGGCGTACTCGCGGACCAGGTCGTGGAGGGCGTAGCGGCCCGGTTCGGTCTCCTCGACGAGCCCCGCGGCGGCGAGGCCGTACAGCAGGCGGTCGGCCTCGCCGGGGCGCGTGCCCGCGAGCGCGGCGGCCGCCTCGGCGGTGAAGACGGGCCCCGGGACCATGCCGAGCAGCCGGAACAGGCGCCGGGCGGGTGGGTCGAGGTGGCGGTAGGAGCTGTCGAGCGCGCCGCGCGCGATCTCACGCGCCTCCCCGCCGGCGGGCACGGACAGCCTGGCGCCGGCGAGCCTGCGGGCCCGGCCCGCCGTCTCCCCCACGGGCCCGCCCGCGACGTCGGCCGCGGCGACGCGCAGCGCCAGCGGCAGGTAGCCGCAGGCCCTGGCCAGTTCCCCGGCCGCCTCCGGTTCGGCGGACAGCCGTTCGCCGCCCGGGAGTTTGCCGAACAGGGTGACCGCCTCGTCCGAAGCGAGCACGCCGAGCGGGACCGGGACCGCGCCGTCCCTGGCGACGAGGCCCGCCAGGTGTTCCCTGCTGGTGACCAGTGTCGCGCAGCGCCTGCCGCCGGGCAGGAGGGGACGGACCTGCTCCACGCTGTCCGCGTTGTCCAGCACGACCAGCACCCTGCGGTCGGCGAGCAGGCTGCGGTAGACCGCGCCCGCCTCCTCCACGGTGCCGGGGACCCGCTCGGCGGGAACGCCCAGCGCGCGCAGGAACCGTCCGAGGACCTCGATCGGACGCAGCGGCCGTCGCGGTGAGTGACCGTGCAGGTCGACGTAGAGCTGCCCGTCGGGGAAACGGGAGCGGGTCCGGTGCGCCCAGTGGACGGCCAGGGCGGTCTTCCCGACACCGCCCGTACCGGTCACCAGCGAGATCGCCACCGTGTCGCCACCGGTCACGACCGAGTCCAGCAGGGTCAGTTCGGCGGCGCGGCCGGTGAACTGGCCGGGTTCCGCGGGCAGCTGGGCGGGGACCGCGTCCGCCTCGACGGACGGGAGAAGAACGGTCCCGGCCCCGCGTACGGTGCCGCGCAGGATCGTCTGGTGTAGTTGCCGCAGCTCGGGGCCGGGGTCGAGGCCGAGTTCCTCGACGAGACGGCGCCTGGTGCGTTCGTATCGCTCCAAGGCGTCGGCCCTGCGGCCCGCCCGGCACAGCGCCAGCATGAGCAGGCCGACCAGGCCCTCCCTGAAGGGGTGCTCGGCCACGAGCGCGATCAGTTCGGGGATCAGCACCGTGGCACGGCCCGCTCGCGCCTCGGCGTTCAGGCACTCCTCGGTGGCGGCCAGCCGTTCCTCGGTGAGGGTCTCGCGCAGCCCGTCGAGCAGTTCGCCTCCGGAGACCCCGGCCAGAGGCTCCCCCCGCCACAGCGCGATGGCGCGCCGCAGGGCGACGGCCTGCGCCTCGTCGGTGTCGAGAGAGCGTGCCCTGGTGACCGAAATCCGGAACTCGTGGACGTCCACCTGTTCGGCCGCGAGTTCGAGCAGGTAGCCCTGCGGCGCGTAGGCGATCGTGACACCCATCCCGGCGAGGGCCGGCCGCAGCCGTGAGACGTATCCCTGGACCAGTCCCCGCGCCCCCGCCGGCACCCGCTCCCCCCATAAACCTCTGATCAGCCGTTCCATCGGGACCGTACGGCCCGCCTCCAGTGCGAGCAGGGCCAGCACCGCCCGCTGCCGCGGCGGGCCGAGGGGGACCTCCCGGCATTCGCAGCGCGCCCGGACCGCTCCGAGCAGCCCGATTTTCAGAACGTGCCCCAGGCACCTTTCTGACATTTCGCTCTCCGTCTGTCACATCGTTGTCACAGGCAGCCATGCGAGAAACACGAGATGTAGTCCAGCCGAAATCCAGGCCGCATCAAGTCCACATCCAGTGCTCCTCGACAGCATGAACGCGATCCCCCGAATTCACTGCAAAACACCATTTGGCGTGTTAACTCAGAAAGAGGCAAGAGTGCCTTATTCGCATCCCGACGTGATAAGGGCGTTCGCGGACGCGGCCGAACGGTATCCGGAACGGCTCGCGACGGCGGACAACGGCCACCCCCTCACCTACGCCGAGTTCGCCGCGTGGGTCCGCGCGACGGCCGGGCGGCTCGGTCCCCGCCCCGGGACGGTCGGGGTGGTCGCCTCGCACTCGGCGGCGACCGTGGCCGCCCTGCTCGGCGTCCTGGCCGCGGGCGGCACATACTGCCCCGTCGACCCGGCGCACCCGGAGCCAAGACGGCGGGCGCTGCTGGCGGCGAGCGGATGCCGCCTGCTGCTCACCCCCGACCCCGACGCGCCCACACCGCCGGGAGTGCGCGCGCTCGCCCTTCCCTCCCCCGGCGAGGCCGTACCCGGGGCCGTGCCCGAGACGGGAGACGCCGACGACCCGGCGTACGTCCTGTTCACCTCCGGCTCAACGGGGGCGCCGAAGCCCGTGGTGACCCCGCGCGGGGCCGTCTCCACCGTGACCGGTGAGCTGCGGACCCTGTTCGGACTGACCCCCGAGGACCGGGTGCTGCAGTTCGCGTCGCCGAACTGGGACACCTGCCTGGAGGAGATCCTGCCCGCGCTCACCACGGGGGCGGCGCTGGTCTTCGACGAGCGGGCCCACTCGGGCTCCTTCCCCCGGCTGCTACGGATGATCGAGACCGAGCGGATCACCCTGCTCGACCTCCCCTCGGCGTTCTGGCACGAACTGGTGCGCCACCTGACCGAGGAGCGGGCCGTGCTGCCGGCCTCCGTGCGGACGGTCGTCATCGGCGGGGAGGCCGTCAGCCCCGTACGGCTGGCCGACTGGTGCGCGCTCGGCACCGATGGGATCCGGCTGGTCAACACCTACGGGTGCACGGAGACCACGCTCATCACCCATGCCGTCGACCTGCACGGCCCGCTCGCGCCCCGCAGGGACCGGCCGTGGACGGCGGGGGAACGGGTCCCGATCGGGCGCCCCCTGCCCCACGTCCGCCAGCACGTCACCGGGGACGGCGAGCTGCTCGTCGGCGGCCCCTCGCTGGCACTCGGCTACCGCGACCTGCCCGAGGCGACCGCGGAGCGGTTCGCCGAGGCGGACCTGGGCGAGGGCCCCGAGCGCTGCTTCCACACCGGCGACCGGGTGAGCCGGGCCGAGGACGGGGCGCTCGTCCACGAGGGACGGCTCGACCACGAGCTCAAGGTCCGTGGCGTCCGGGTCGATCCGGGCGAGGTGGAGGCCCAGATCTCCGGCCACCCGAGGGTGGGCGCGGTGGCGGTCGCGGGCGCGACCGTCGCCGACCACACGACGCTCGCCGCCTACGTCGTGCCCCGCTCGCCCGCCGACGCCCCGACTCTCGCCGGGGACGTCCTGAACTATCTGCGCGACCGGGTGCCCGGTCATCTGGTGCCCAGCCGGATCACCGTCGTTCCCGAACTCGCCTATACGGCCAGCGGAAAGGTCGATCGAGCGGGTTCGCACCGGCGATACGCGTCCTCAGCCAATTGAAGGAGCAATGCATTCCATGAACGTAGACGCCGTCTCCGACATATTCCGGCGCGTGCTGGAAAATGATGATGTAAGGGCCGATTCTGACTTTTTCGTCATGGGCGGAGACTCACTACTCGCCACCCGTGTGCTGAGCGCGGTCGCCCGGTCCTGGGGGGTCGAGCTGGACTTCGACGACTTCATGACCGCCCCGACGCCGGACGCCCTGGCCAAGAAGATCGCGAGCATGGCGTGAGCGTCGTCGTGGTCGGGGCGGGCCTGGCCGGGCTCACCGCCGCGACCGACCTGGCCGCGCGGGGCGTCGAGGTCACCGTGGTCGAGGCGCGCGAACGGGTCGGCGGCCGTGTCCACGGCGTCGAGGCCGCCCCCGGCAGCTGGGTCGACGCGGGCGCCGCCTACCTGGGTGAACGGCACACCGCGCTGACCGCCCTGATGGCGGAGGTGGGCCTTCGGACCACGCCGACCGCCATGACCGGCGACAGCCGCTTCGCGCTCGGCGACGACGGCGACGGCCGTACCAGACCCGGACGGTTCCCTCCGTTGTCGGCGGTCGCGCTCGGCGAGCTGTTCGACGCGCTGGACGAGCTGACCCGCGCGGTGCGCGCCGACGCGCCCTGGCTGTCGGCGGACGCCGTACGGCTGGACGCGACGACCGCGGACGAGTGGGCGCGTGAGCACCTGCGCCACCCCGACGCGCGGCTGTTCTTCCCGCTGTTCCTCGGGGAGATGATGGCCGCCGACCCTCGGGACGTCTCGGTCCTGCACATGGGGTTCTACCTGTGCTCGGGCGGCGGGGTCCGCTATCTCAACGCCTTCGCCGGCGGCGCGCAGGAGGACCGCGTCGCCGGTGGCGCGCACCGGCTGTGCGAACTGCTGGCCGGACGGCTCGGCGACCGGGTACGGCTCGGCGAGCCGGTGCGCGCCGTCCACCAGGACGACGAGGGCGTGACCGTGACGACCGCGGCCGGTTCGCTGCGGGCCCGCGCCGTGGTGGTCGCGGTGCCGCCGTCGCTCGCCGACGCCGTCGACCACCACCCCGCGCTGCCGGTCCCCCGCTCCGGCGGGCGTACGGCGCCCGGCTGCGCGGTCAAGGTGCACCTGGTCTATCCAAGCCCGGCCTGGCGCGAACGGGGCCTGTCCGGCTGGTCGGTCAACGCGCGCGGGCCGCTGCTGTCCACGGTCGACGACTCGCCGCCCGACGGCGCGATCGGCGTGCTGACCGGGTTCGTGACCGGCAGGGAGGCGCACGACTTCGCCCGGCTGTCCCCCGGTGAGCAGCGTGCGCGGACGTTCGAGCAGGCCGCGCGGCTGTTCCCCGGGCTGCCGGAGCCGACCGGCTTCCACGTGACCGACTGGGTCAACGAGGACTACAGCCGGGGGTGCTACGCGGCCCTGTTCGGCCCCGGGGACTGGACACGGCTCGGCCCGCACCTGGTCACCCCGCACGGACGGGTGCACTGGGCCGGCACCGAGACGAGCACGGAGTTCTTCGGCCTGATGGAGGGCGCCATCCGGTCGGGTCACCGCGTCGCCGCGGAAGTGATCACGACTTACGAGAGGAGAGACGAGCATGTCTGAGACCACCTCGATCACCCCCCTGGAGGTCCGGCGGAGGCTGATGACCGAGCCGGGACTCGGCGCGGGCAACTTCCTGGACCACGCCCTGGCCGCCAACCCCAACCGGGACGTCCCCTTCGTCTACAGCCACCACGACGACCACCTCGGCCGGGTCGTGCTGCGCGGTCACAGCCTGACCGACCTGGCGGCGCTGCGGGACCGCTACGCCGGGTGGTACCGGGCCAACGGCGTACGGCCCGGCGAGCCGGTCGGCGTCGTGGTCGGCGAGGGGCTCGAACCCCTCATCCACTTCCTGGCGCTCACCTCCCTCGGCGCCGTCCCGGCGATGGTCAACGACGCCATGCGGCCCGACATCATGGCCGGCTACCTCAGTCGTGTGGGGGCCGTCGGCGTCGTCGCCGACGACACGACCCGGCTGCAGGCCTCCTACCGGAACAACCCGCGGGAGCGGCCCCGGTTCGTCGCGCCGTCCTCCGAGGTGCGAGCCCACGACGCGAGCCTTGACACGTCGGACGGCGAGCCCTACCGGCACGCCCCGGACGACGTCGTCGGGCTGATCCACTCCTCCGGCACCACCGGCGTCCCCAAGTCGACGATCCTGGGTCACCTGCAGTTCTGGGACGGCAAACAGCCGAGGATGGTGCGTTTCCCCGCCGAGCCGTACGACAGGCTGATGTCGCTCATGCCGCACACCCACGCGGGCGGGCTGAGCTACTTCCTCACCGCGGTGCTGCTCGGGCTGCCGACCGTCGTCATGTCGGACTGGCGGCGCGTGGCCGTCGAACCGGTCATGGAGGCCTTCCAGCCGACCATGCTGGCCTCCTTCCCCAGGACCTTCGTCGAACTGGCCACCGGCGACCTGCCGGTCAAGGGCGCCGCCAAGGTGCACTCCTGGTTCAACACCGGCGACAGCGCGCACCACGGGCACATCAGGCGCCTGGTACGGCTCGGCGAACGGCCCGCGGGCCTGATCAAGCCGTGGCTGCTGCCCGGCGGGGCCGCCTCCGACGGGCCGCTGCCCGGTTCCCAGTTCGTCGACGGCCTCGGCTCCTCGGAGATGGGGATGGCGCTGTTCGGCCAGGTCACCACGCCGGAGACCCCGAGGAACGACCGCTGCGTCGGCAAGGCGCAGGAGGCCGTGACCCGCGCGGCGGTGCTGGACGAGGACGGCGAGGAGGTGCCCGACGGCACCGTCGGCCTGCTGGCGGTCATCACCCCCTCCAGGACCCCCGGCTACTGGAACGACCCGAAGCTGACCGGAAGCTTCGAGCTCAACGGCTACTGGCTGACCGGGGACGTGGCCCGCAGGGACGGCGAGGGCAACTTCTACCACCTCGACCGGACCATGGACGTCATCGACACCGTGGACGGCCCCGTCTACAGCCTGCCGGTCGAGGAGATCCTCATCGCCGACTGCGCCGACCTCGTCCAGGACTGCTCGGTCATCGGCGTGCCGGGACGGCCAGGCGAGGGGCAGCGCCCGATCGCCGTGGTCGTCCCCCAGGCCGAGGCCGGGAACGTCACCGCCGACGAGGTGCGGGAACGCGCCAACAAGGCCCTCGCGGAGGCGGGCCTGGCCACGCTCGCCGCGGTGGTCGTCGCACGGGACGAGGCGGACGTACCGCTCGGCCCGACCGGCAAGGTGCTCAAGCGCGAACTGCGCACCCGGCACGCGACGCTGCTGGCCGGGTGATCCTCCGCATGAACGGCGAGGCCTCCCCCGGGCCGTACGTCTACACGCGGCGGCCCCTCGTGGAACCCGACTGGCGGCGGCTGCCCGGCTGGCGCGGCGTCGGCGACGACCTGTGGCGCGACGCCCAGTGGCAGCGCGCCCACTGCGTGAAGAACGCCGCGCAGCTGCGCGCGGTCGTCGGCGACCTGCTCCAGGAGTCCTTCTACGCCGACCTGGCCGCCGACGCGCAACGGTTCGCGACCATGTCGACGCTGCTCACACCGCAGCTGCTCAACGTGATGGCTCCGGACGCCGTGGCCGGCCCCGCCTCCTTCACCGAGGCGTTCCTGGCCGACCCGGTCCGCCGCTACATGCTGCCGGTCTGCTCCGACCGCCACCCCGAGTGGCCGAGCCACCCGCTCGCGCGGCGCGACTCGCTGCACGAGGCGGAGATGTGGGCCGTGGAGGGCCTGACCCACCGCTACCCGACCAAGGTGCTGGCCGAGTTGCTGTCCACCTGCCCGCAGTACTGCGGGCACTGCACCCGGATGGACCTGGTCGGCACCTCGACCCCGCAGGTCGTCAAGGCCAGCCTCTCCCTCAGGCCGGTCGACCGGCAGGAGCTGATGCTGGACTACCTCAAGCGCACCCCCGGTGTGCGGGACGTGGTGGTCTCCGGCGGTGACGTGGCCAACGTGCCCTGGCCCCGGCTTGAGGCGTTCCTGCTGCGGCTGCTCGAACTGGAGTCCGTACGGGACATCCGGCTGGCGACCAAGGCACTGGTCGGCCTGCCACAGCACTGGCTGCGGCCGGACGTGGTCGAGGGAGTCGGCCGGGTGTCCGCCGTCGCCCGCGCCCGCGGGGTGAACCTGGCCGTGCACACCCACGCCAACCACGTGCGCTCGGTGACGCCGCTGGTGGCCGAGGCGGCCCGCGCCCTCCTCGACGCGGGCGTGCGGGACGTGCGCAACCAGGGCGTGCTGCTGCGCGGGGTGAACGCCACCCAGGCCGACCTGCTCGACCTGTGCTTCGCCCTGCAGGGCGAGGCGGGCATCCTGCCGTACTACTTCTACCTCTGCGACATGATCCCCAACGCCGAGCACTGGCGGACGCCGCTGCACCAGGCGCAGCGGCTCCAGGAGTCCCTCATGGGCTACCTGCCCGGCTACGCGACGCCGCGGATCGTGTGCGACGTGCCGTACGTCGGCAAACGCTGGGTGCACCAGGCCGCCGAGTACGACCGGGAACGCGGCGTCTCCCACTGGACCGGCAACCACGGGGTCGGCCCCGGCCGGGACGAACCCTCCGGCCCGGGGGACCGCTTCCCCTTCTACGACCCGATCGACACCTTGCCCGAGCCGGGCCGCCTCTGGTGGACCCGAGGAGAGGGACGACGATGACCCCGCCCCCCGAGAGCACGCTGCGCCGTATGTGCTGGATCTTCCCCGACCGGGAGTCGTCCAGGACCGGCGCCATGTGGCGCCACTACTTCTGGGACATGTACGCCGAGGTGGCCGAGGAGCTCGGCCTGACCTGGACCAGGCACTCCCCCGAGGCGGTGACCGTGGACGGCCTCGAACCCGGCAAGCCGCGTGTCTACGTGGACGACGAGCTCGTCACCCCGCAGGACACGCTCTTCATCACCGCGCTGTACTCGCTGCCCTACCAGGACATGGACGTGTTCAACCAGTACGGCCTGTACGCCGTGCTCGAACAGGCCGGCTTCTACCTGCCGTTCCCGCCGTGGCTGTCCCCGATCGCCAACGACAAGCTGGCCACCGTCCTGCACCTGCACGACTCCCCCATCCCGCCGATCCCCACGATCCGCGTCGGCAGCGGACGGGACGTGGGCAAACACCTGTACGAGGTGGCGCTGGACGGCCTCACCTACCCGGCCATCGTCAAGCCCGCCGGGTGGTGCGGCGGCGGCGGGGTCAACCTGGCCCGCGGCCCCGAGGACGTCAGGGGCCTGGCCAGCCTGGCGCAGGGCGGCGACACCACCCTCGTGCTCCAGCCCTACCTCGGCGACGGCACCGTCGACTACCGGGTCTACGTCGTGGACGGCAGGCCGTACGCGGTGCTGAAGCGGACCCCGGAGGCCGGGTCGCCGGTCGCCAACGCCAGCCGGGGCGGCGCGATGGAGTTCGCGCCCGTCCCGCCCGAACTGGCGGAGGCGACGGCCTACTTCCACCGCAAACTGCCCATCCCGTTCTTCTGCGTCGACTTCCTCCACGACGGTGAGCGGTTCTGGTTCTCCGAGCTCGAACCCGACGGGGTGATCGCCCCCGACTTCGGCGACCCGGGCCGGGCGGTGCAGCGGGACGTCACCCGGGCGCGCTGGACGGCCTACCGGGACGCCCACGCCCGCTGGATGACGCGGGACTCCTCGACGACCCACGAAAGCCGGTGACGACATGACCGAATCGTTCTCCCTGCCGCCGGAGGCCGCCGAGCCCCGCCTCGACGTCGCGCGGCGCTCCCTGGAACGGCTCAGGGACGTGCCCGCGCTGGCGCCGCGCTACGCCGGCCACGGCAAGGTGCTCACCCTCGACGACCTCGCCGCGCTGCCCCCGCTGGTCAAGGACGACCTCAACGTGGCCCTGGCGCACCTGAGGCCCCGGGCGGAGCACGGCGCGACCTGGCTCTTCCAGAGCGGCGGCAGCACCGGAGAGCCCAAGGTCGGCCACGCCCCGACCGGGTTCTACATGCGCGGCGTCCACGAGCAGTGGCGACCGCTCGGGCGTGACGACGTCTTCGTCAACGGCTGGGGCGCGGGCCGGATGTGGGGCGCCCACTTCCTGGCCGCCGCCTTCGCCGACCTGTCCGGCTGCGAGGTCATCGCGCTCGGCTCGGTCTCCGCGCCGGAGTACGGCGACTGGCTGTCGTTCTTCGCCGCCAGGGGCGTGACCGCGTTCGGCGGCACCCCGAGTGTGCTGCGGCTGTGGTTCGCGCACGCCAGGCAGGCCGGAATCCGCCTGCCCGCGCTGCGCAAGGTGCTCTGGCTCGGCGAGGCCTGGCACCCGCAGCTCGACGAGGACCTCGCCGAGGTCGCTCCGGACGCGCGCCGCTGGGGCATGTTCGGCAGCACCGAGACCTGGGTCGCGGGCACCAACACCCCCGACTGCCCGGCGGACGTCTTCCACCTGCTGCCCGAACAGCTCGTCCACGTGGACCAGGACGAACTGCTGGACTTCACCACCCTCGACCCGGACATGCTCAACCCGGTGCTGCGCTACCGGACCGGCGACGCCGGACGGTTCACGACGTGCGAGTGCGGCAGGCCCGACCGGGCGCTGCGCATCCTGGGCCGCCGCGACTCGGTGGTCCAGGTGCGCGGACTCGGGCTCCACGTGGACGACGTCGTCGCGCGGGCGGAACGGGAGCCCGGCGTCCTGCGGGCGCAGGTCCTGGTCAACGAGCGGCGGGGCCGCGTCGCCTCCGTCGAGGTGCTGCTGCTCACCGCCCCGAACGCGCCCGAAGGCCTGGCCGTACGGCTGCGCGAGGACCTCATGTCCTCGACCTTCACCATCAGCACCGCCTTCCAGCACGACCCGGGGTCCTTCCGGGTCACGGTCGCCGACACGCTGGTCGGCAACGAACGCACCGGCAAGACCGCCTCCTTCGTGGTGCGGGAGGAGCCGTGAGGTCGAAGACCTCCCTCGGCCGGGAGTTCAACCTGTTCTGGGGCGGCCAGACGATCAGCCTTGTCGGTGACCGCATCACGGTGTTCGTCGTGCCCACCCTGATGATCTTCGCGTTGCACGCCTCGCCGTTCGAGGTCGGCGTGGTCGCCATGGCGCAGTACCTCGGCATCCCCCTGCTCGGGCCGGTCGCGGGCGTGCTCGTCGACCGCTGGGACCGGCGCCTGACCCTGCTGGCCTGCGACATCGTACGGCTGGCCGCCGTGGCGGCCATGCCCATCACCTACTGGCTCGGAGTGCTGTCCACCCCGGTGCTGTTCGTCTGCGTGGCGCTGGTCAGCGGGGCGACGATCTTCTTCAACGTCGGCTACCTCGTCGCGGTGCCCACCACCGTCCCCGAGGACAAGCTGGTCAGGGCCTACTCCCGGCTTGAGGGCAGCAGGACCGTCTCCGAGGTCGCGGGCCCGTCGATCGCCGCCGGCCTCTACCACGCGCTCGGGGTGGCCGCGCTGCTCGTCGACGCCGCCAGCTACCTGGTCTCGGCCGCCTGCTTCCGCGCCATGCGGCCCTGGGGGACCGGAACCGTCCAGCACGGCTCCATCCGGTCACGGCTGGTCCTGGGATTCCGGCTCAACTGGACCGACCCGGTGCTGCGCCGGGTGGTGATCGCCGCGGTGACGCTGAACTCGGGCGGCCCCATCTTCGTCACGGTGCTGCCGGTACTGGCCTACCAGGGCCTCGGCGTCCCGGTCGGCGTGTTCGGGGCGGCGATGTCGGCCGCGGCGGTGGGCGCGGTCCTCGGCGCGCTCGTCGCCCCCAGGATCGGCGCCCGGCTCGGCCTCGGCCGTACGCTGGCCTGGGCGCTCCTGCTGCACTGCCTGGTCGGCCTGGGCATCCTCGCCACACCCGCGCTGCCCGCCGCACCCGTCATCGGGGTGACGTTCGGCTGCTACGGCTTCTTCATGTCGTGCATCAACGTCTGCAGCGCCCCGATCCGTCAGTCACGGATGACGGCCGACAACCAGGGCGTCACACACGCGGCCTTCCGCACCGCGACGTGGGGGGTCATCCCGCTGGCCGCGCTCGTGGGCGGCCTGGCGGTCACCCTGCTCACCGGCGACCTGGGCGTGCTCAACGCGGCCAAGGCCGTCATGGTCGGCGGCACGCTGCTGGCCGCGCTCTCCTTCGTGCCCGCCTCCGGCGTCCAGGCGCTGCTCGACCGGGCCGCCGCCGAACAGCAGGAGGAGCCTCAGCTGTCCGGGAGCGCGTCGTGACGCCCCGGCGCGGAGTCCTGCTGGTCACGGGAACCTCCTCGGGCATCGGCCTTGCGACCGCGGTGACCGCGGCGCGGGCCGGGTTCACCGTGGTCGCCACGATGCGCGACCCCGGCCGGGCGGACGAGCTGCGCGAGGCGGCGGACCAGGCCGGGGTCACCCTGGACGTGCGGCGCCTCGACGTCACCGACGCCGGCTCCGTCGACACCTGCCTGCGGGAGGTACGGCTGGCCCACGGGCGCCTCGACGCGCTGGTCAACAACGCCGGGATCTCCAACTTCGACCCCACCATGGAGATGTCCACCCTGGATGCGCTGCGGGCCAACCTGGAGGTGAACTTCTTCGGCGTCGTCGCCGTCAGCCGGGTCGCGATGCCGCTGCTGCGCGCCAGCCGGGGCCGCCTGCTGACCGTCGGCAGCGTGCACGGCGTCGTCGGACAGCCCTTCAACGAGGCCTACGCGGCGGCCAAGGCGGCCGTCGAGGGCTTCATGGAGAGCCTGGCCCCGGTCGCCGCCCGGCACGGGGTCCACGTCGGCGTGGTCGTGCCCGGCTTCGTGCCCGGCACCCGGTTCGGGATCTTCCCCGGCGTCAACAGGGAGACCGTCCGCGCCGCCTCGGGACCGTACGCGGAGACCTTCTCCGACTATCTGGCCTGGGTGACCGGCCAGGGGTGGGAGGGGGCGGGCCAGTCCCGCTGGGAGGTGGCCGAGGTCGTGGTGCGTGCGCTGACCGCCGAGGCGCCGCCGTTCCGCATCCCCACCAGCGACTGGGTCACCGCCTACCTGTCGCACAAACTCGCCGACCCGGACGGCTCCGCCGTACGGAAACTGGCCGGGACCTGGGTCTCCGGCTCCGACGGGGAGGCCCGGTGAACGGCGGGGCCAACGGTGGGGACGACGGCGAGGGCCGTACCGGAGACGCCGTGTGCCGCTCCCTGGGCGTCACCGTCGAGGAGGTCGCCGTGGGAAGGGCCCGGCTGCGGATGCGGATCTCCGAGGACATGCTGAACGGCCACGGCCTGGCCCACGGCGGCTACCTGTTCCTGCTGGCCGACGCCGCCTTCGCCTACGCGGGCAACGCCCGCGGCCCGGTCACGCTGGCGCAGAGCGCGCAGATCACGTTCCTGCGCCCGGCCGAGGCCGGTGAGGAACTGCTCGCCGAGGCCGTCGAACGCGCCAGGTACGGCAGGCAGGGCGTCTACGACGTGACCGTGCGGCGCCCCTGCGGCGAGATCGTCGCGGAGTTCCGCGGCCAGAGCGTGACGGTCTCCGGCAGGCCCGGTGGAGTGTCGTGATGAGCGCGAGCACCGGGACGCACTGCCCCTACTGCGCGTTGCAGTGCGGGATGGCCCTGACCCCTCGCCCGCCGGCGGGCGCGCGGGTCGGCCCCAGGGACTTCCCGGTGAACGAGGGTGCCCTGTGCCAGAAGGGGTGGACGGCGGCGGCGCTGCTCGACACCCCCGACCGGCTCACCCACCCGCTCGTCCGCCTCCGCAGGGACGAGCCGCTCCGGCCCGCGACCTGGCCGGAGGCCCTCGACCTGATCGCCGGACGGCTGCGGGAACTGCGTGAACGGCACGGGCCGGACGCGGTCGCCGTCTTCGGCGGTGGCGGCCTCACCAACGAGAAGGCCTACCTGCTCGGCAAGTTCGCCAGGGTCGCCCTGCGCACCTCGCAGATCGACTACAACGGCCGGTTCTGCATGTCGTCGGCCGCGGCGGCGGGCATCCGGGCCTTCGGCCTCGACCGGGGGCTGCCGTTCCCGGTCGCCGACCTGCGGGAGGCGGAGGCGGTCATGCTGGTCGGGGCCAACGTCGCCGAGACGATGCCGCCGTTCCTCCGGCATCTGCGCCGGGCCAGGGACCATGGCGGTCTCGTCGTGGTCGACCCCCGGCGCACCGCGACGGCCGAACTGGCCTCGCTACACCTGGCGCCCAGGCCGGGCACGGACCTGGCGCTGGCGCTCGGCATGCTGCACGCGGCGGTCACCGGGGGGCACCTGCGGCACGACTACGTCGGCGCGCGGACCGGCGGGTTCGCCGAGGCGTGGCGCGTCGCCGCGCGCTGGCGTCCCGAGGAGGCCGAACGGGTCACCGGGGTCGCGGGCGCCGACCAGCGGGCCGCCGTCGAACTGCTCGCCGGAGCTCGTAACGCCTACGTTCTGACCGGCAGGGGAACCGAACAGCACTCCAACGGCGTGGACGCCGTCTCCGGCTGGATCAACCTGGCACTCGCCCTCGGGCTGCCGGGCCGTACGGGCTCCGGCTACGGCTGCCTGACCGGGCAGGGCAACGGGCAGGGTGGCCGTGAGCACGGGCAGAAGGCCGACCAGCTGCCGGGTTACCGGCGCCTCGACGACGAGGCGGCGCGGCGGCACGTGGCCTCCGTGTGGGGCGTCGCCCCCGAGGAGCTTCCCGGTCCCGGCCGCTCCGCCTACGAGCTGCTGGACGCGCTGGGCACCTCGACCGGGCCGAGGGCTCTGCTGCTGTTCGGCAGCAACCCCGTGGTCTCGGCGCCCCACGCCGCGCACGTGACACGCAGGCTCGCCGCCCTCGACCTGCTGGTCGTCGCCGACGTCGTCCCGTCGGAGACCGCGCTGCTGGCCGACGTGGTGCTGCCGGTCACCCAGTGGGCCGAGGAGGAGGGCACGATGACGAACCTGGAGGGGCGGGTACTGCTGCGGCGCAGGGCCGTACCTCCCCCCGAGGGGGTCCGCGGAGACCTGACCGTCCTGCGGGAGCTCGCCGTACGGCTCGGGCAGCCCGCCGAGCGCTTCCCCGACGATCCCGAGGAGGTGTTCGCGGAACTCGCCCTGGCCTCCCGCGGCGGCGCGGCGGACTACTCGGGGCTCAGCCACCGGCGGCTGCGAGCCGGCGAGACGCCGCACTGGCCCTGCCCGAAACCCGGCCATCCGGGAACGCCCCGCCTGTTCCTGGACGGCTTCGCCCACCCCGACCACCGGGCGCGCTTCACGCCCGTCGAGCACCGGGAACCCGCCGAGTCCCCCGACGCCGTCTACCCGCTGGTCGCCACGACCGGCCGGACGCTCGCGCACTACCAGTCCGGCGCGCAGACCCGCCGGGTCGCCGAACTGGTCAGGGCGGCGCCCGCGCCGTATGTGGAGGTGCATCCCGACACGGCCCGGCGGGCCGGGCTGGCCGACGGCGACCTGGCCCGTGTCGTCTCACGGCGGGGCGCGGTCGAGGCCGAGGTGCGCTGCACGCCGGGGATCAGGCCGGACACGGTGTTCGTGCCGTTCCACTTCCCCGGCGCGGGCCGGGCCAACCTGATCAGCAACCCGGCGCTCGACCCGGTCAGCGGGATGCCGGAGTTCAAGGCGTGCGCGGTACGGCTCGCCCCCGCCCGTGAATCCTCCGCCCGTGAGACCCCCGCCCACGAGGAGGGGTCGTGAGTCCCCGCAGGGTGGTGGTCATCGGTTACGGCATGGCCGGAGCGCGCCTGGCCGAGCTGGTCAGGGAACGCGACCCACGGGGCGAGCTGGTCGAGCTGACCGTCGTGGGTGCCGAGTCCCATCCCGCCTACAACCGGGTGCTGCTGCCCGGCGTGCTGGACGGCACGATGACCGCCGACGGCATCGCCCTGCACGGACGGAAGTGGGCACGGGACAACCGGGTCCGGCTGCTGCTCGGGGCCGTCGCCGTACGGCTGGACCGGGCGGCGCGCGTGGTCCACCTCGCGGACGGCCGTCCGATCGGCTACGACGCCCTGGTGCTGGCGACCGGCAGCAGGCCGTGGCTGCCGCCGGTCGGCGGGCTGACCGGCGAGCGAGGTGAGCCCGCGCGGGGCGTGGCCACCCTGCGCGGCCTGGACGACTGCGCGCGAATCGCGGCCGGGACCGGCCCCGGAGTCTCCGTCGCCGTGCTCGGCGGCGGGGTGCTCGGCGTGGAGACCGCGCTCGCGCTGGGCAGGCGCGGCGCCGGGGTCACGCTGATCCATCCCGCGCCCCACCTGATGGAACGCCACCTGGACCCGACAGCCGGGATGATCCTGGCCCGGCTGTGCCACGCGGCGGGAGTACGGGTCGTGACCGGCCTGGCCGCGGTCAGGCACTACCCGGACGAGGGCGTCAAGCTGGAGGACGGCGCGTTCGTCCCCGCCGCGCTGACGGTGGTGACCACCGGGGTGCGCCCCGAGACGGACCTGGCCGTCGCCGCCGGGCTGGGCTCGGCGGAGGGCGTTCCGGTCGACGACCGGCTGCGCACCGCCGACCCGTACGTCCACGCCGTCGGCGACTGCGCCCGGACCGGTGACGCGCCGTCCGGCCTGCTGCGGCCCGCCTGGGATCAGGCGGCGGTGCTGGCCGACCTGCTCACCGGCGCCGGCCCCACGGCACGCTACCGCGCGAGCCCTCCGGTCACCCGGCTACGCGCCGGGAACGTCGACCTCACCGTCTTCGGCACCTCGCACCTCGGGCTGGACAGCCGGGAGGCCGAGGTGCTCGGCTACGCCGACCCCGCCAGAGGGACCTACGCCAAGCTGACGCTCGACGGCGACCGGGTGACCGGGGCGATCGTGCTCGGGCTGCCCGGCGTCGGGGCGACGCTGACCCAGCTGTACGACACCGGGCGGCCCGCACCCGCCGACCGGCTCGCCCTGCTGCTCGGACGAACGCCGCCACCGGCCGTCGATGACGACCCCGCCCGCCTGCCCGGCTCCACGGTGATCTGCCGGTGCAACTCGGTGACCAAGGACGACCTGACCCGCGCGGCCCGCGCCACAGGCGGCGGCGTGACCGCGCTGGTCCGCGCGACCAGGGCGGGCACGGGGTGCGGTGACTGCCTGCCAAAAGTACGACGCCTCGCCGATCCACACGAGACAACAGGAACCCCGACATGAACGACAGACGCCCCAAGACCCGCAGAACCGGACGCTGGATCGACCACTGGGAACCGGAGGACCCCGGCTTCTGGGCGGCGACCGGACGCCGCATCGCCACCAGGAACCTCCTGTTCTCCATCGTCGTCGAGCACCTCGGCTTCACGGTGTGGCTGCTGTGGAGCGCCGTCGTCGTCCTGCTGCCCGCCGCGGGCTTCCCCTTCGACGTCGACCAGCTCTTCTGGCTGGTCGCGGTGCCCAACCTGGTGGGCTCCGCACTGCGACTGCCGTACACCTTCGCGGTCTCGGCCTTCGGCGGGCGCAACTGGAACGTGGCCAGCGCGCTACTGCTGCTCGTCCCCGCCGGGCTGCTGACCTGGATGGTCTCCGACCCGCGCACGCCGTACTGGATGTTCCTCGTGGCCGCGGCCACGGCCGGGCTCGGCGGCGGGAACTTCGCCTCCTCCATGGCCAACGTCTCCTACTTCTACCCGGAACGGAGTAAGGGCTTCGCGCTGGGCGTGAACGCGGCGGGCGGCAACCTCGGGGTGGCCGTGGTGCAGCTGACGGTCCCGCTCGTCGCGGCCTTCGGCCTGGCCAACGCCGGTGCGGTGTGGGTGGTGCCGATCCTGGCGGCGGCCCTGTGCGCCTACCTGTTCATGGACAACCTGGCCGTGGTGAGGGCCGACTTCGCCTCGCAGAGCAGTGCCTTCCGCCGTGGACACACATGGGTCATGTCCTTCCTCTACATCGGCACCTTCGGCTCCTTCATCGGCTACTCGGCGGCGTTCCCACTGCTGGTCAAGGCGACCTTCCCCGAGGCCGCGGCCACCTACTCCGCCTTCCTCGGCGCCCTGGTCGGCTCACTGGCCCGCCCCCTCGGCGGCTGGCTGGCCGACCGTCACGGCGGGGCCAGGGTCACCGCGTGGTCCTTCACCGCCATGGCCGCCGGCGCCGCCGGTGCCCTCGCCGGACTCGGCACGCGCAGCTTCCCGCTCTTCCTCGGCGCGTTCATGGTGCTCTTCGTCGCCTCGGGGACGGGCAACGGCTCCACCTACCGCATGATCCCGGCGATCTTCACCGCCCAGGCGGAACGTGACGTCGCCGACGGCGTGGAACGCGAGCAGGCCCGGCTGCGCGCCAAGCGGGAGGCCGCGGCCGCCATCGGCATCGCCTCCGCGGTCGGCGCCTTCGGCGGCTTCCTCATCCCGCGCGGTTTCGCCGTCTCCCTCTCACGGACCGGCTCCGTGGACGTCGCGCTCTACCTGTTCCTGGCCGCCTACGGCGTGTTCCTGGCCACGAACTGGTGGTTCTACCGTCGCCGGGTGCTGGCCGGGATCCCCAGCCTGGCCCACGCCCTGATCTGAACCCCTCTCCCGGAAGGAGCGGCACATGCCCGCCAAACCACTGCGAGACCTGATCGACTTCGCCCGGCGCAACTCCCCCTTCTACGCCGACCTCTACCGTGACGTACCGCACGGCACCGAGGACCTCAGCCTGCTGCCGATCATCGACCAGACGGCCTTCTGGGCCGCGAACACCTGGCCGGACAACCGGCTGCTGACCGGGCCGCTGACCGACGCCGGGGTCTACACCTCCGGCGGCACGACCGGCGCGCCGAAGTTCTCCCCGTGGACCCGTACCGAGCACACCGACTCGGTCAGCTCCTTCGGGGCGGGCATGGTCAGGTCGGGTCTGAGACCCGGCCACCGGGTGGCGAACCTGTTCTTCGCCGGCGAACTGTACGGAGGGTTCCTCTACATCGACAACGCCCTCTACCACGCCCCGGTCGAGAACGTCCGGCTGCCCGTCGCGGGCTCCGCGCCGGACGACTACATCGCCGACCTGATCGCGGCCTTCGACGTCGAGGTGCTGGCGGGCCCGCCGATGAAGCTCAGCGGGGTCGCCGACGCGATGAACGCCAGGGGGCTGACGGCCGAGTCGGTCGAACTGCTGCTGTTCGGCGGCGACCTCCTCTTCGACGACCTGCGCCCGCACCTGGCCAAGGCCTTCCCCCGGGCGGTGATCGCCTCGCTCGGGTACGCCTCCGTCGACGCCGGGCTGGTCGGCGCCCCGGTCATCGGTGACGACGTGCGGGTGCACGAGGCCTTTCCCAACAGGACGCTGGTCGAGCTGGTCGACGAGGTGACCGGCGAGCCGATCACCACCCCCGGCGTGCCCGGCCGGGTGCTCGTCACCAACCTGTTCCGGACCCTGATGCCGATCATCCGCTACCCGGTCGGCGACCGGGCCGAGTGGATCGACGACGAGTGCCGCCGATTCCGGCTGGTCGGCAGGACGACGGAGGGCGCCAGGGTGGCGATGGTGACGATGCGCACCGAGGACGTCCGCGAGGTGGTCGTCGCGGCCGACACCGACCGGGTGCTGGCCGGGATGCAGCTGGTACAGCGCCGCTGGGACAACAAGGACGGCCTGGTGCTCCGTCTGGCCTACACCGAGGAACCGTCCGAGGCCCTGACCAGGCACTTCATCGAGGCCGTGCACGAGGCCCGCCCGATGTACCCCGAGTACGCGGCCAAGGGGTTCGTCCACCCTCTGAGCATCGAGTGGGTACGGCCCGCGGACCTGGCCACCAACCCCAGAACCGGCAAGCTGATCCCCCTGGTCGACGAACGTCCCCACGCCTGACGATCTCCGATCGGGCCCCGGTGTCTCCGACGCCGGGGCCTCCCCTTTACAACGTAGATCAAAAATTGAGGACCCGGGACCGCACAGGCCGGGACAGGGCCACCGTACGAGGCGTCCGGCACGGAATCTTCCCGCCGGCCGTACGACGAAGATCACCTGGCCGTGGACGCCTCGGCCCCCGCCACCCGACGTCCCCGCGAGGCGGACCGGGTCCGCTTGCGCCCGAAGTGACACCCCGCCTCGATCACCTCCGCCCCGTACGCCGGACCCGCTGTTCGACCGTCGTCACCGGTCCGCAGACGGCCCGGCGTCCGAGAAGGACGTCCCCGCACGGGGGTGGTCCCGGCGTGTTCGTGCCCGACCCGCGCCCAGAACGGCTCCGTCGAGCTCCCCCTCCGCAGGGTCCGCACAGAGAGACCGGATGTAGATTGACCCATGTTTTCATAGCCAAAATGAACCATGTGATGGGTCTTTTCGGGTCCTAGATTCGGTTGTGCCGCCACGGAGAAACGTTCCTGCGGCATCACCGAACATCGGAGAGATCATGACCTTCGCCACCGCTGACCAGCCCGTTCTCGTCCGGTCCCTTGAGGCCGAGGCCCTGCGGGACGGCGCGAGCAGCCTGATCACCCTGCTCGCCGACTCCGGGGGAACCGGCGGTGCGCTGACCGCCAACAAGGCGACGTTCCTGAAGGGGTCGCCGGGTGCGCCCGCGCATTTCCACACCCGGGCCACGGAGATGTTCCACGTCCTGCGCGGTTCGATGCGGATCCTGCTGAACGACACGGTCGTGACCCTCGGCCAGGGCGACTTCCTCACCGTTCCGCCGACCGTCCCGCACGCGTTCGCCCCGTCGGTGGGGTCCGAGGCCGAGATGCTCGTCGTCTTCACGCCCGGGATGGACCGGTTCGACTACTACCGGCTGCTTGAGCGCGTCCACCGCGGCGAAGCCTCCGTCCAGGAGATCCGCGACAGCTCCGAGCGCTTCGACAACCACTACTTCGACAGCCCCGTCTGGCAGCGGGAACTCGCCCAGCGCTGAAGTCCCTCCGCGAAGAAGGACTCCATCATGACCGCTCTGACCGCACCCGGTGTCGCGGCCCGCCGACGACCGGGCCTCACCCTGGCACTGCTGGCGTTCGCACAGCTGATCATCTCGATCGACTACAACGTCGTGTACGTGGCGCTGCCCGAGATCGGCTCGGGTCTCGGCTTCTCCACCCAGAGCCTGCAGTGGGTGATCAGCGCCTACGCGGTGGCCTTCGGCGGCTTCCTCCTGCTCGGTGGGGGGGGGAGCGACCTGTTCGGGCCACGCCGGATGTTCGCGTCGGGGCTCTGGCCGTACGCCGTGGCGTCCCTGCTCGGTGGCCTCGCCACCGGGCCGGGCCTGCTCATCACCGCCCGTGCCGTCCAGGGCGTCGGAGGGGCGCTGCTGTTCCCCGCGACGCTGACGCTGGTTTCGACCTGCTTCCCCGAGGGGCCGGAGCGCAACCGGGCGTTCGCCGTCTGGGGCACCGCGGGCGGCAGCGGCATGATCCTCGGCTCGCTGCTCGGCGGCGTGCTGACCCAGACGTTCGGCTGGACCTCGGTCTTCTTCGTGAACGTTCCGCCGGCGGTGGTCGCAGCCGTGCTGGCCCTCCCGCTCGTCGCGCCCGACGCCACCCGCATGACGAGCCGGTCGTTCGACCTGGCGGGCGCCCTGACCTCCACCGCCGGCATCACCGCGATCGTCTTCGCTCTCGTCCAGGGACCGGAGTCGGGTGGACCTCGTGGGAGGTCCTGGGCGCTGCGCTCGTCGGCGCCCTGCTGCTGCCGGCGTTCGCCGTCGTCGAACGCCGCAGCGCCGACCCGCTGCTGCCGCACCGCCTGCTGCGCGACCGCGACCTGACGACCGGCACCGTGATCGCGTTCCTGTACATGGCGGCGTTCGGGACCCTGTTGTACTTCCTGACGGTCTACTTCCAAAGCGTCCACGGCTACGGCGCGATGCGCACCGGCCTCGCCTTTCTCGTCCCGATGCTCGCCATCGCCGCGGGTTCCCAGGCAGCGGGCCGCCTCGCCACCCGCCACGGCCTGCGCCCGGTCCTTCTCGGCTCCCTCGCCATAGGCGCCGCGATCGTCGCCATCGTCGCCGTCGCCAACTCGGGTCTTCCCGCAGCCCCCTCCCCCGGTGCCGTCATCGACGGCCTCCAGGCCGCCATCGCCATCGCCGTCGCGGGCATCGCCCTCACCGCCCTCGTGGCTCTCCGTCTCCGCAGACCTCGCTGAGATCCCGGCCGCCGCCCTGTCCTCGGACGGGGCCTTCGCCGTTCCGCACGGGCGGGACCCGGCGGGTCAGGGGGCGGGTGGAAGGATCTCGCAGAGGGCGGCGAGGGCGGCGGCGTAGGCGTGGTCGGACGGGGTCGCGTAGCCGACGACGAGGCCCTCGAGGTGGACGGGGGTGTCGGGGTGACGGAATCCGGCCAGGCCGTCCAGGGATACGCCGCGCCAGGCGGCGGCCCTCAAGGTGGAGGCCTCGGTGCCGTGCGGCAGGCGCAGGACCGCGTGCAGGCCCGCGGCGATGCCGGCCACCTCGATGTGCGGAGCCTGGCCGGCGAGGGCCTCCACCAGACGGTTACGGCGTTCGCGGTAACGCTGGCGCATGTGGCGGATGTGCCGGTCATAGGCGCCGGAGACGATCAGGTCGGCGAACGTGAGCTGGTCCACGACGCTGGTCCAGCGTTCGCGCTGGCCCTTCACCGCCAGGACCGGGTCGACCAGGCGTTCGGGGAGCACCATCCAGCCGAGCCGGAGGGCGGGCGAGATGCTCTTGCTCGTCGAGCCGACGTACAGGACGTGCTCGGGATCGAGTGCCTGGACCGCGCCCACCGGTTCCCGGTCGTACCGGAACTCGCCGTCGTAGTCGTCCTCGATCATGACGCCGCCGCGCTCGCGCGCCCAGTCGACGGCGGCGTTGCGACGTGCCGGGGTGAGCGGACCACCGATGGGGAACTGGTGGGCGGGGGTGAGCAGCACGGAGCGGACGCCCCGCTGCCCGGCCAGATCCTCGGTTCTGGTGCCGTGGTCGTCCAAGCCGAGCGGCACCGTCCGGACCCTGTCGGCGGCCAGCAGGAAACGGTGGAACGCCAGCCCGTACGCTTCGACGGCCAGCGGGCCGCGCAGCACGCCGCCACCGAACAGCAGGCGTAGCGCGTCGGCGAAACCGGCGCAGATCACGATGCGTTCCGGGACGGCCCGCACCCCACGGGCACGGGCCAGATAGTCGACGAGCGCGGTGCGCAGCTCGATCCGCCCCTGGGGATCACCCGGCCCGAACGCGTCGTTCGGCGCGGCGGGTCGAGGCGGACCAGGCGTTCCGGGGGAACGACGACGCGTCCGGCTGCCCCTGCGACAGGTTGTGCGCCGGAGCGGCGGGCACAGCCCGCGGCCTCCTCGGCACCCGCGCCGCCTTCGCGGGAGCCGCGCGTTCGGCGACCCGGGTGCCCGAGCCCTGCCGCGCGGTCAGCCAGCCCTCGGCGACCAGTTCGGCGTAGGTGTCGGCGACCGTGTTCCTGGCGATTCCGAGATCGGCCGCGAGCGACCGATAAGGAGGCAGCCGCGCCCCCGGGGCGAGCCGCCCGTCCTGGATCGCCGCCCGCAGCGCCCGCCCGAGAGCGGCTCGCCGCGATCCGGTTCCATCCAGCTCAAGATGCAGGTCAGAACCGATGCGCTCCGCAGAATTGACCCATGATTCCGACAGTGGAATGCACCTCCTGAGCGGTCTATCAACTCCCTAGGTTAGTGCGCATGACGGACACCGCGCCCCGCCTCAACTTCGCCGCCGCCCCGAAGGCGTTCAGATCCCTGATCGGCTTCGACGCCGCCGCCCGCGACGGCCTCGACCCCGCCCTGGTCGAGCTGATCCAGATCCGTTCCTCCCAGCTCAACGGCTGCGCCTACTGCCTGCGCATGCACGTCACCGACGCCCGCAAGGCCGGTGAGGACGACCTTCGTCTCCACATGATCGGGGTCTGGCGCGAGGCGAAGCACTTCTTCTCCTCCAGGGAACAGGCCGCGCTGGCCCTGACCGAAGCGGTCACCCTGATCGCCGACGCCGGCGTCCCCGACGAGGTCTACGCCGAAGCCGCCGCCCAGTTCGAAGAGGCCGAGCTGGCCCACGTGCTCGCCGTCGTCTTCGCCGTCAACACCTGGAACCGCGTCGCCATCACCACCGCCAAGATCGCCGGAACGGACGTGCGCCGATGACGATCGACGCCTCCATCCGGATCCGCATCGCGCGCCCCTCCCGCGACCTGGCCGCCGCCGAGACCTTCTACGTCCAAGGCCTGGGCCTGACCGTCCTGTGGCGTACCGTCGAACACGTCCCCGGCGAACACGACCTTCTCATGGTCGGACCCGCGGGCGGCGCCTGGCACCTCGAACTCACCCGCGACCCCGACGTCCCGCTGGAGCCCACCCCCACGGTCGACGACCTCCTCGTCCTCTACCTGGCCGCCTCCGTCGACCAGGCCCTGCTCGACCGGCTCCTGTCCGCGGGAGGCGTCCGCGTTCCCGCCCACAACCCCTACTGGGACGCCCACGGCGTCACCCTCACCGACCCTGACGGCTACCGCCTCGTCCTCAGCACCCGCTCCTGGAACCCCGGCACGGTCTCGCGACGGTGAACCCTTTTCGTCCTCGGGTGGTCCGCGCGCCTCCGTGCCTTTGGAGGACGGCGACGGCCTCGCGGAGGTGACCGGTCTTGCCGGGGCCGCGGCGTAGCTTGAGAATCCTCCAGCTCTTCAGCCGGGCGTCCGCGTCTTCGCCGAGTCCGCGTAGGCGGGCACGGCGATGCCTGCCGGAGAGGTACGGCCGGTCGGCGGCGATCCGGCCGATGTGGTCAGATGCCGTCCAGCCCGAGGTGGCGCAGACCGTCCTGCCTGGCCCGGCGCAGCGCCCGGCCAGGCACGGCCCAGCGCCCGAGGAGAATCATCCCCTCGTGTTCGGGGATCGCGAGACGGCTCTGCGAGACATACCGCATCCGGCGGGACCGCCCCCGCGTGTGGGGGACATTGCTGACCTGCGACTCCATCCCTCAGACCTGCCGAATTCATCCAGTTGAAGCGGAAGCGAAACGTCTCCGGCAAGGAGTGCAGAACACCAACCGACTATGTCCCTGACCAGCATGAATGCGTAAACGTCCCCGTTCATCGCCCCGCTTGGTCCACAACTGGTCCACGGATGAGGACGGTTCAGTGAGCACCGCGTGCGATCCCGACAAGTTGCGCCCCTTTTCGGTGTGAAGCAACTACGCCTCATCGCCCTCACCCTTGATAGCCTGATCGGCTGGTCTCTTACTCCGCCGTCCAGTCTTAGCTGGACGCCCCACGTACCCGAGGAGTGTGCGCTGATGCCACCCAAGGTTGCCATCAGCTATCTGGGGCCAATGCCCTCACAGAGGCTTGATCTACGTGATCGCCACTCGTTCATCCCCTGCTTCAGGGTGGAGATAGCAGGCGAGCAAGTGTTTCGGGTACACACCGAACTGTCGGGTCAGGGATCCGACCTAGCTATCACACGCTTGGAAGCGACAGGCGTAGTGCCCCTAACACCTGATCAGGCGCACGACACCTTGAACGATGCGTTGCTTCTGTATACCGTACGCCGCCTAGAGCCTCTGGCAGCTGAGTGGGCCAGCACCGGCACAAGACCACCACAGCCAGGCGACGTTTGGCACCTAAATTCCGAAGACGTGCCGCAGCTCCTGGCGTTGGCTAGAGATAAAAGCTGCCACTATCAAGTACGGTTGAAGCGCGATCTCTTCTGCATAGCCGCTAGCAGCAAAGATTCCACACTTACAAACATCATTATTAACAACCGCCAGGCAGCACCAACGAGCAAGCCGCTATGTCAGGATGCAACCTCCCCGAAACAGATTACATCTGCTCGCACTTAATGCACCCAAGAGTATCGGGCAAGAGCACTATGGGCGGAATCATGGAACGTCGAGCCATGACCGCTATGTGTGACGAAGGGCATACAGACAGGGTTAACATCATCAGCAAGTGTCATGCCGGTGGTCACGACTGCTGGCAGCGCCTCGTGGAAATCGAAGAGCCTGCCGTTATCCTTGTGCCACCGTTGGAGCTTGCCGAAGCATTCGATGTGCTAGATGCGGCTTGGCGGCTGGCATTCGACCAGAAGAAGAAGTCGCTGCTGGCACTGAGTACAGTGGCGACGCCAGCTGCTTTGTCGCTTCCCTGCGCTACACGTGCCGAGTTCGAGGCGCGCATCAGTGACTTGGCTGACCTGATCGATCGCATCAAGGTAGATGACGCACTGCTGCGGCCACGGTCGAAGGACGAAGAAGAGCGGGACGAAGATCTACTAAAGGGAAGCCTCAACCGCATGCTTGACTGCTTGCACTACAGACTGCCCGCTCTGCAACATGCAGCCATAAATAGGGCTATACGAACGCTGCGTACTGTCCGTCAGGCCCGCAATGCGGAACAGCATGGCATCACCGAAGGCGGCGGGTTGACGGCCAAGCTGCGTGATCTCGGTATTTATGACGCGCCGCCAAATTGGAGCGGCGCGTGGGATGTAGTACGGGCCCGGACGGCCGAGGCCCTGACCACCCTTCGGCACGAGTTGATGGCGTATGTCAACACACCGTAAGTCAGACCGGAGATTATGAGACACGGATAAAAATGCCTGTGATCATGCCTTCCGCCTGTGAGGATGCTCACATTTGGACGTTACCGAAGGAGACTTTGGCACGTATTCGGCACAGCGACGCTCCCTGGCGCTTCCCATTCGCTAGGGGATCCGTACCGCAGGGCCGCCAGGCCCGAGGAACGGAAGCCGCGCAGCAGCGCTTGAACTGTGAGTGTCTCGTTCGGTAGGCCACGACAAAAGACAAGATGTGGATCGCAAGCGGGCTGGTCGCGCTCGGAGCATGGGGCAGTAGCCAACTTGCATACGGCTGGCAAGATCGCCAGTGTGTGCTGGGGTAGCCGGGCCGGGCAATGTCCAGATTCGGGATCTACGATCCGGCGAGGCATAGGCACGAAGGGGTAGCGCCCTATCAGTGAGTGGAGCGCCGCCCCTTCATGTGTTGGGCGAGCCGTTCAGGGTGCCTTCGCCAGAAGGGTCAGCCACACGGCGATGCCGAAGTCACCACGCACCGTCGACCGGTTCCCTGCCTCGGCGGCGAACCCGTACTTCTGGGCGAGGCTGTGGACCGAGGATCCGTCCACGCTCCCGCCGAAGACCCGGATTGCGTCAGCAAAGGTCGCAGCCGGAAAATAGATCCGACCGAACCAGGAAGACCGAGCCTCGGCGATCTCTAGCACAGCGGCTTCGTGCTCTGCAACGATGCCATCGATGGTTTCAGTGGTGACGGAGCCGAGCCCAGTGTCGAGGTCCTTACCCCGCAGCGCCAGCAGGGTTGCCCCCACAATATGGTTGGTGATCTGACCGGTACGATCCGTACGCCGAAACGTCGAGAACGACGTGCCGCGCTGGTAGATGAGGTGCGCCACCTCGGGCGCGATATCGAGCGCACTTGCTACTGCGGTGAGATCCGACCGATTAACCGGGAAAATGAAGCCGCAGTAGGCATCGCGTGTGGCATCGACCTTGTGATGCAGTTGGTCGGCACGTCCGTCGAACAAGGCATCGACCGCAGAACGATCAATAGTGGTCAAGTCGTTGTTTCCTCTCACGACGGGCCGCCTGGCATGCGCGGATCGAGACAGGAGCTCGTCGGTTCGAACCTTCGGCAAGCCGGGCGTTCACCCGTGCTATGACGCGCGTTCACGGATCGACATAGATCTTGCCGAGGACGGCGCCCCCAAGGGAACGTCCTCGAACGGCTCGGCCTCGACAATGAGGGTGGCCATCGGAGATCGCGATCCGCGAGCTATGCCCGGAATCTTCTTCGATCAGCATTCCGGTCGTAGCGACATGGCGCCGTCCGCGATTCCGAGCACATCCACCACTCCCCAGCCGCTTCACACCCAAAGCGACGGTCTGAGTTGTTGTCATTACTTTCCGTAGTCTAGGTGCTGATAGTGCGCCCGGGTCCGATCGACTCGGTAAAACTCATGTACTGCTTAAGGAAACAGAATCGCTATGCGGTCCGTTCGCACGCGAACTGACGATTTCTTTCCGAGCTTAGAAAAGATCTCTGGGTCTGAAAGCTATCGGCTTGCCTGGCGCCGGCAAGGCAGCGTCGTCAAGCTCCTGGTGACCCGATCGACATGGGTTAGTCGGCCGCACCCGAGACGGGAGCGGCACAGCGCGGCGGTGAAGACTATCGGGTCATGCCAGACGCGATCTTGTCATCACTGGTTCACCCTGAACGACTCACAGACGGCCCAGTTCCTAAAAAGGATCATCCCCACGTGCACGGGGAGCAGGCTGGCCTGCGACTCTATCGCCCAGATCTACCAAATTCATTCGGTTGAAGCGAAAGGATAACGTCAAATCATGACGGAGAGCCGAACGGTCGCGTCGACCGCGCACACCAAAGCCTCCCTTCACCGCCGCAAGCACCTTGACCACGCTCACGAAGGCGTGCAGCGCGATCAACCTCAGCGCGTCGAAGGCGAACTGATCCGGCTCGAAGAGGATGCGGTCTACCGGCTGGCCTCGCCGGTCGTGGTACGCATCGGCCGGCGGTGGCGTACGCCGACGATGCCCGGAAAGAAGTCGCTGTAGCCCGCTGGCTGACTGAGGAAACTTCCCAACTACTCGTGCGCTCCTCTTCGATCAGCCCGTCATCCGTGGATGGGCGGGTCGTCACCTTCTGGAAGTCCATCTCCGACAAGGAGGACTACGGGACCCCCATCGAAGTGGGGAGGCTACTCTCCCGACTCCATGCGATGGAGGCGCCAACAGATCTACGCCTTCCTCCTCTCCGCCCCTTCGCCCGAGCGGAGCGCCGGATCGCGGAAAACGACTGGTTCAGCCCCGAGGACTCCGCCTTCATGCGCGCACAGCTGGTGAAGCTTCAAGAGGACTACGCAGCCCTGGCGTTTGGCTGAGCGAGTTGGAGAGTGCTCTCCTACCGTCGCCTCATCTTCGCGAGCGTGTCCGCCGTTTTCACCGCGGCCGTCGATGACGGCTTGCTACCTAAGAATCCGTGCAGCGCACGCTCGGTGCGAGCACCCTCTCCCGCACGTGGTCGCATTCGGCCTTGGACGGCGGAGCGTGTCTTCACTGTCCGGACGAACCTGTCTGAGCGCTACCAGGCCGTGGCCGACCTTGGCGGAGGTTGCGGGCTGCGGCAAGGAGAGATCTTCGGCCTTCCTCTTGAGGCGGTGGATTTCGACGCAGGCTGGGTGCACGTGGGTCGCCAGGTGAAGTTCATCAACGGCCGTCTGATCTTCGCTCCTCCCAAACGGAGAAGGAGCGTGACGTACCCCTCTCAGAGAGGGTGACTGACGCGCTCAAGGCCACATGGATCGTTTTCCACCCATCGCCGTCACGTTGCCTTGGCGCACTCTCGGCGGCCCGGCCGTCACGAAGACGCTGTTCCTCTCCCGGGAGAACGGCGGTCGGGAGAACGGCGGTGCGGTCAGGCGGAACAACTTCGACGCCTACGTTTGGAAGCCCGCTCTCGTGGCCGCTGGCGTCATCCCGGAGCCGAAGAAGGGGGGAATGACACCAGGCGACCCGAGAGCACGGTATGCCTGCCCTGAGGCACTTCTACGCTTCAGTGCCGCTGGATGGCGGGGAGAACATCAAGGCTCTGAGCCAGTACCTCGGTCACAGCGATCCGGGCTTCGCCCTCAGGGTCCACACACCTGCTGCCGAGCGGTGAGGGACGGACCGGGCCGTCGCGCTGCGGTCCGACGGCCCGCAGACGGCCCAGGGTCGGTAGGAGTACCTCGGGCCAGCGGTTCGACGCCACCGGCCCGCGCTCTCCGCTGTTGGGAAAAGCCCTTCTGAGCCGGGCTTACGACGCCGAACATCGACAGCTCAGCTCGAACGTGCCAGCCCGGCGACGTTCACAGCCCACTGTCCGGTCTACTTGTGGCGGAAGTAGACGAACAGGCGGCCGTGGTTCTTGGAGTCCTTGTCGATGCGGTGGTAGAGGGCCTTGATCTCCTTCTGCTCGAGGAAACGCAGGACCTTCTTCTTGAGCTGACCTGACCCCTTGCCGGGGATGATCTCGACCTCGGTCGCCCGCTTCCTGATGGCCTCGTCGATGATGTCCCGCAGTGCCCGGTCGATCTCGCCGCCGCGGTTGAAGATCGGGTGGAGGTCCAGCTTCAGTTTCACGGTTCCAGCCTCTCATCGCACGTGCTCGCGGACGAGCCCACCCGGGACCGGGCCAGCTATCCCGATGATTGCCGAAATTTCCGTATCTAGGCAAACAAAGGGGCTCTAGCTAGGCTCCCATTCATGATCAGCCGCCCATATCGGGCGGTAGTTCCCTCGTCACCCAGCGGGGAGAGCCGAGGCCTCCTCAACCGCGCCCGGACGCGGCGGGTGACCGAGCGCCTCCTGGCGGTGTGACACGCTCACGCGTCCCCCAAGGAGGTCCCCAGTTGTCAAGCACGTCCCCCTCGCCACGGACCCGGCGCCTGGTCGCGGCCGTCGCGGGCGCCGGGCTCGTCGCGATCATGATTCCGCCCGCCCACGCGGACCCGGCTCCCTCCCCTGCCGGCCAGGGGAAGTGGACGGTGACCCCGCTGACCGGCGGCGAGCCGATGCAGGGTGCCAGGTCCGAGACCGGCAGGATCGCCAGGAGCGACCAGGCGCTGCTGCGCTCCACCTCCGACGCGACCGTCAACGTGATGGTCAAGCTCGACTACGACTCCTACGCCGCCTACCGGGGCGGGCTCGACGGCCTGCCCGCGACGAGCCCCGCCGAGACGGGAAGGGCCCTCGACGTCCGCGGCGCCGAGGCCAGGAAGTACACCGGGCACATCGAGCGGGTCGAGGACGACTTCCTGACCGCGCTGGCCAGGGAGGTCCCCGGCGCCGAGGCCGGACAGCGGCTGCGGACCGTCTACGGCGGGATCGCGCTGCGCATCCCGGCCGGCAAGGCGGCCCTGGTCGCCCGGCTCCCCGGGGTCGCCGCCGTGCAGGAGGACAAACCGGAGCGGCTCCTGACCGACTCGAGCGCCTCCTTCATCGGGGCGCCCACGGTCTACGGCAGGCTCGGCGGCGTCTCCTCCTCGGGCAAGGGCGTCGTCGTCGGCGTCCTCGACTCCGGCGCCTGGCCGGAACACCCCCAGTTCGCCGACCCCGGCACGCTGCCCGCGGTGCCCCCGACCAAGGACGGGACCCCGCGTGTCTGCGCCTTCGGCGACAACCCGCTGACCCCGCGGACCGACCCGTTCGCCTGCAACCGCAAGCTGATCGGCGGCGCGCCCTTCCTGGAGACCTACAACTCCGCCTATCCGGGGGAGACGTACCCGGACAGTGCCCGTGACTCCAACGGCCACGGCACGCACACCGCGACCACCGCCGCGGGCGGCCCGGTCTCCGGCGCCACCCTGCTCGGTGTCGACCGGGGCCCGCTGCACGGCGTCGCCCCCGCCGCGCACGTGTCGGTCTACAAGGTCTGCGGGCAGCAGGGCTGCTTCCCCTCCGACGCCGCTCAGGCCGTCGGCCGGGCGATCCTCGACGGCGTCCAGGTGATCAACTACTCCGTCTCGGGCGGCGCCTCCCCCTACAGCGACCCGGTCGAGCTGGCCTTCCTCGACGCCTACGCGGCGGGAGTTTTCGTCGCGGCCTCCGCGGGCAACACGGGGCCGAAGGCGGGGACCGTCAACCACGCCGGCCCGTGGGTGACCACGGTCGCGGCCTCGACGCAGAACCGTACGTTCCAGTCGGCGATCACGCTGGCGGGCGCGAGCGGGGCGAGCGCGACGCTGAAGGGCCTGTCCGTCACGACGGGCGTCGCCTCCCCGCTGCCGGTGGTGCTCGCCTCCGCGGCGCCGTACTCGAACGCCTCCTGCTCGGCGCCCGCGCCCGCGGGCCTGTTCACCGGGAAGATCGTCGCCTGTGACAGCGCGGGTGACCGGATTCTCAAGGGCCACAACGTACGGCAGGGCGGCGCCGCGGGCCTGATCGTCTACGACGCCAGGCCGCTTGACCCGATGGTCGACAACCACTGGCTCCCGGCGATCCACCTCGGCAAGCCGGAGGCCGACACGATGCTGACCTTCCTGTCCGCGAACCCGGGCGCGACCGCGACGTTCACCCAGGGCGCCAAGGCCGCCGCGCAGGGCGACGTGACGACCTCCTTCTCCTCGCGCGGCCCCGGCGGCGACTTCCTCAAGCCCGACGTCGGCGCGCCCGGCCTGCACATCCTGGCCGGGCAGACGCCGGTCCTGGAAAGCCCGTCCGGCGGCCCGCCCGGCAACCTGTACCAGGTCATGTCGGGCTCCTCGATGGCGGCACCGCACGTGGCGGGCGCGGCGGCCCTGCTGTTCGCGCTGCACCCGGACTGGACTCCGGGACAGGTCAAGTCGGCCCTGGTGACCACGGCGAAGACCACGGTCACCAAGCAGGACCGCCTCACCCCGGCCGACCCCTTCGACGTCGGCGGCGGCCGTGTCGACCTGACCAGGGCGGGCGATCCCGGCCTGACCCTGAGCGAGAGCGCACGGAACTTCGCCGCCTCGGCGGCCGACGAGCTGAACCGCGTCGACCTGAACCTGCCCTCGGTGAACGCCCCGGTCATGCCGGGTGTCCTCACGGTCAGGCGGACGGTCACCAACGTCACGAACAGGACCCTCCTCTACCGGGCCACCGGCACGACGGTGAACGGGGCGAGCGTCACGGTGCTGCCGCCGATCCTCAGCGTCGGGCCGGGCAGGAGCGCGAAGATCAGCGTCGTGATCGCCGCGCCCGAGCTGCCGGACGGGCAGTACTTCGGCCGGGTGGACCTCAAGGAGATCGGCGGCAGCCGTGACCTGCACCTTCCCGTGGCGTTCCTCCGCAGGCAGGGGGCCGTCCCGGTCGAGCAGAACTGCGCGCCCTCGGTCATCCGGCGTGGCACCGAGGAGGCGACCTGCACGGTCACCGTGCGCAACGACACCTTCGAGAAGACCGAGGTGACGGCGGTCAGCACGCTGGACGGCAAACTCAGGCTGAACGGCGTGACCGGCGCCGTCAAGATCGGTTCGCAGCTGGCGACGACCAGGGCGACCCTGGCCCCCAGGAAGCCCGACAGGCCGGACGTCGCGCCCGGCACCGGGCCCGCGCCGTACCTCCCGCTGGACGCCTTCGGGGTCAAGCCGACGCCGATCGGCGACGAGCAGGCGCTGAACTTCACCGTCCCGGCGTTCACCTACGCGGGCAGGACCTACACCAGGATCGGCGTCGTCTCCAACGGCTACACGGTCGCGGGCGGCACCTCGGATCCGGCCGACATCAGTCCCGTCCCGCAGTCGCCGCCCGACCCGGCGGCGCCGAACAACGTGATCGCCCCCTACTGGACCGATCTGGACGGCACCGACGCGCCCGGCGTCTACGTCGGCACGCTGGCCGACGGCCCCAGCAAGTGGCTGGTGATCGAGTGGCGGCTCAAGGTCCGCGGAACCTCGGACACCAAGGTGTTCCAGCAGTGGGTCGGGCTCAACGGCACCGAGGACATCACCTACACCTACGATCCGGACAGGCTGCCCGGCACCCCGTCCGGGGACCTGGGCCTGACCGTGGGCGCGGAGAACGCCGACGGTACGGCGGGCGGCCGGATCTCGGGACCGCCCACCGGGGATCTGCGGGTCACCAGTGTGCCCGGGGCCCCGGGCGGAAGCCTGACCTACACGTTGAAGGTCAGGGGGGTCAGCCCGGGAACCGGGACGGTGACGACGGGCACCTCGACGCCGCAGGTCAAGGGCCTGACCGTCGAGACCGGCAAGGTGACCGTGCGATAGCGGTCCGGGTGGGGTCCGCACGGGGACCCCACCCGGAGAGGGTCAGCGGTGGAGGTAGTCGACGAGGTGGGCCCGCTCGGTCTCCAGCGTCTCGATGGAGCTCTTGACCACGTCGCCGATGCTGACGATTCCGATGAGCCGCCTGTCGGTGACCACCGGGACGTGCCGGATGCGGTGTGTCGTCATGGTCTGGCGCAGGTCGTCGGCGTTGGCGTCCGGCGAGCAGGTGCGGACCTCGGTGGTCATGATGGAGGAGACCGGGGCTCCCAGCACACCGGGCCCGTGCTCGTGCAGCCGCCGTACGATGTCACGTTCGGACACGATGCCGACGATCGAGAAACCGTCCTCGGACACCACCGCGGCGCCGATGTTGTGCTCGGCGAGCAGCCCGAGCAGGTCTGTTACCGTCGCGTCGGGACGGATGGTCGTCACCACGGAGCCCTTGGCCTGCAGAATCTTCCCAATCAGCATGGAAACCACCTCGGTTCGGCGTGGCTGGGGTATCCCTGGGTTTTGCCCTGGCCGAGCGCGCCCTAAGCATGGGCCGGGCGGCTCTCGCGACCGTTATGTCACACACGGTGGTGAGATGCGCGCCCCGCCACAGATTAGTAACGTGTGAAATACCACAATCTCACCACGGGGAAACGATGACCGACAAGCTCAACACCGGCAGCCACGACCTACCGGTCTCCGAGGCCCTCGCCGCGTTCATGGGCACGGGCTGGGCCGACACCCACCGGGACGACCTGGCCGCGCTGCCGCAGGCCGCCTACACCGCCAAGCGCCGTGCCGCACTGGCCACGCGCTTCCCGGGCGAGCGGCTGGTCATCCCGTCCGGCACGCTCAAGGTACGCAGCAACGACACCGACTACCGGTTCAGGGCGCACAGCGCCTTCGCCTACCTGACCGGGGACCAGGAGCCGGACGACGTCCTGGTCGTCGAGCCCTCGGGGGCCGCGACCCTGTTCCTGCGTCCTCGTTCGCCGCGCTCGGCCCCGGGACGGGCCGGGCAGGAGTTCTACCGCGACCGCCGCTACGGCGAGTTCTGGGTCGGCAGGCGCCCCGACCTGGCGGAGGCCGAGTCGCTCTACCTGATCGACTGCGCGCCGATCGATCGCCTCGGCGAAGCGCTCGCCGGGCCCGCCAGGGTGCTGCGCGGGGTCGACGCCTCCGTCGACACCCTGGTCTTCCCGCACGAGGGCGACGCGGAGCTTGAGACGTTCCTGTCCGAGATGCGGCTGATCAAGGACGAGTGGGAGGTCGCCGAGCTCCAGTTCTCCGTCGAGGCGACCGTCCGCGGCTTCGAGGACGTGGTCAGGGCGCTCCCCCAGGCGATGCGGCACCGGCGCGGCGAGCGCTACCTGGAGGGGGTCTTCGGGCTCCGCTCCCGTCTCGAGGGCAACGCCGTCGGCTACGACAGCATCGTGGCCTCCGGCGCGCACGCGTGCGTCCTGCACTGGATCCGCAACGACGGCGCCCTGAACGGCGACGACCTGCTCCTGCTGGACGCCGGCGTCGAGACCGACGCCCTCTACACCGCCGACATCACCAGGACTCTGCCGCTCTCCGGACGCTTCAGCCCGGTTCAGCGGCAGGTCTACGAGCTGGTCCTCCAGGCGCAGGACGCGGCGATCTCCACCCTGCGCCCCGGCGCCAGGTTCCGTGACTTCCACATGGCGGCCATGCGGGTCATCGCCGAGGGGCTGCACGACTGGGGAGTGCTGAAGATCGGCGCCGACGAGGCCCTGGAACCCGACAGCGGCCTGTACCGCCGTTACACGCTGTGCAGCAGCGGCCACATGCTCGGTATCGATCTGCACGACTGCGCCAAGGCCCGTGCCGAGACCTACCTGGACGGCGTGCTCGCGGAGGGGCAGGTGCTCACCGTCGAGCCGGGCCTCTACCTCCAGCCCGACGACCTGACCCTGCCTCCCGAGCTGCGCGGCATCGGTGTGCGCATCGAGGACGACCTCGTCATCACCGCCGACGGCGCCCGCCTGATGTCCTCCGGGCTGCCCCGCCGTCCGGACGAGATCGAGGAGTGGATGGCCGGACTCCTCCCCTGACCCACGGCACCCACGGCCCACCGTCCGGGCGACCGCGGTAGGCGTGAAGATCCACAAAACAGGCTCTACTCTGGGCGGATGTCCGATTGCCTGGTGCTGGCCGGTCCGACCGACGAGATCTACTCCCCCGCCGCGCTGGACCTGCTCACCGAGGTGGAGCGGGAGCGTGCGGCGCGCTTCCTCAAGGAGGCCCACCGCCGCGACTTCGTGGCCGCCCACCTCCTGGTACGGCGCTGCGCCGCCCGGGTGACCGGTGTGCCCGAGGAGGGGCTGACGCTGCTGCAGCACTGCGACCGCTGCGGCCCGGGGCACGGCAGGCCGTCCCTGGCGGAGTTCCCCGAGCTCGGCGTCAGCCTCTCCCACACCGAGGGATACGTGTGCGCGGCGGCGGGCCCGGGGCGGATCGGCGTCGACGCCGAACGGGTGCCCGACGGCCCGTTCGAGGAGGCCCTGGCGGCACAGGCGCTGTCCCCCGCAGAAAGGGTCCTGGTCGCCGACAACGAGGCGCTGATCCGCCTGTGGGTCCGCAAGGAGGCCCTCATCAAGCGCGGGGAGCTCGCCCTTGACGGCCTGCGCTCGGCCGACCTCTCCGCGCTTCCCCTCGACGACGTCGGGGACGGGCGACGGCGCCTGGAGTGGGAGGGCAGGCACCTGCTGGAGTGGCGCACCGCCTCAGGCGTCGCGGTCAGCGTCGTCACCGACCGCCCGGCCACGCTTGGCCTGTTCTCCGGGGGTCGGGTCGAGGAAGACCTGTGAGATGGCCGGGAAGCGTTCGGCCAGCGTGCGCTCGACCCGGTCCGCGGCGCGTTCGAGCGCGCCCGCCGTGCTCTCGTCGACGAAGTCCACCCGGGCGGCGACCATGATCTCGTCGGGACCCAGCATCATGGTCAGCAGCTCGACCACCGCCTCGACCTCTGGCATCGCGAGCAGTTCGGCCCTGATCTCCCGCTCGATCCGCGCCGGTGCCGCCTGGCCGATCAGCAGGGAGGCGTTGGCGCGGATGAGGTTGAGCGCCACGCCCAGGAGCAGCAGGCCGATCACCACGGAGGCGGCGCCGTCCCACAGGGAGGATCCGGTCACCTGGTAGCCGAGCAGCCCGGCGGCGGCGATCAGCAGGCCGACCAGTGCGGCGGCGTCCTCGAAGACGACGGCCTTGAGCGCGGTGTCCGGGGTCCTGGCGACGTAGCGCCCCGGACTGACCCGCAGCCTCCTGGCCTGCCCGCGCACCTGTGACAGGGCCTTGAGCAGGGAGATCCCCTCGACGAGGAACGCGATCGCCAGGACCAGGTAGGAGAGCCTCAGGTCGGCCAGTTCCTCGCCGTGGGCGATCTCGTGAACGCCATGGGTGATCGAGAACCCGGCGCCGCCGATGAGGGTGGCGAAGGCGGCCATGAGCGCCCAGAAGAAGCCCGCCATGCCGTACCCGAAGGGGTGGCGGACGTCCGCGGGGCGTCCGGCCCTGCGTACCGCGATGAACAGCAGGACCTCGGTGACCGTGTCCGCGGCCGAGTGCGCGGCCTCGGACAGCATCGCCGAGGAGCCGCTGACCAGACCCGCGACCAGTTTGGCCAGGGCGATGGCGAGGTTGGCCAGCCCCGCGACGATCACCGTGCCGAGGCTCTCCTGCTTGTCCTCCACGCTTCGCCTCCTCCCCGCCGTCCGGCCGTGACGCACGTCTCCTGCCCACCTCGGAATAGTTGAATCTTCACCTATGTTGTCGGCAGAGAACGCTAGAAACCGTGCATATAACCCATAAGGGGTGAAACATGTCGCTCGTGCTCTCTCCCGAGGCCCAGGACCTGCTCTTCCGTGAGGCCCGTACGGCCAACACCTTCACCACGGAACCGGTGAGCGAAGAACAGGTGCGAGCGATCTACGACCTGGTCAAGTACGCCCCGACCGCGATGAACCAGCAGCCGCTGCGAGTCGTCCTGGTCCGCTCACCGCAGGCCCGGGAACGCCTGGTCCGCCTGATGGCGCCGGGCAACCAGGCCAAGACCGCCGCCGCCCCGCTGGTCGCCATCCTGGCCGCCGACCTCGACTTCCACGAGGAACTGCCCAAGGTCTTCCCGCACCGGCCGCAGGCCAGGGACGTCTTCGCCGCCGACGAGGCGCTGCGCTCCCGCACCGCGACGTTCAACGCGGCGCTGCAGGTCGGCTACTTCATCCTGGGGGTGCGCGCGGCAGGTCTCGCCGCGGGCCCGATGGCGGGCTACGACGCCGCCGGCGTCGACAAGGAGTTCCTCGACGAGGCCCACACCGTGCTGGCGGTCGTCAACATCGGCAGGCCCGGCCCGGACGCCTGGTTCGACCGCCTTCCCCGCCTGACCTACGAGGAGGTCGTAACCACCGTCTGAGGTAAGTTCTGCTCTATGAGCCAGGAGCGATCACGGCACGGCGGGCGAAACGGCCAACCCGTGGCGGCCTCCAGCACGACGAGCGAGGAACGGGTGATAGCAGCAGTCAGCTTCTCGGCCTTGAAGGGTCGAGCTTGCAGTTCCTTACCGCGCATGGGGTGCACAGGTCAGGCCGCGTTAGGCAGCGTGACTCACTGCCCGGCCGTCAGCACCGCGCGAGGCGATGTTGATGGCCGCGTTGTGGTCGGCGGGGCCGGCGAACCCGCAGCCGACACACCGGAAATCGTCCCGGGTGGGGCGGTTCCGCTTGTCGAGGTGACCGCACCGGTGGCAGGTCCACGACCTGTTACGCGGGTCTACCAGCCGGAGGGGAACCCCGGCGATGGCGGCCTTGTAGGTGATGAACGCACGGAGCTGGTGGAAGCCCCACGAGTGCAGGTCGGCACGCCGCGCCTTCGTAACCGTGACCTGGTCGCGGATGCCTTCAAGGTCTTCGAGGGCGATACCCGCGCGGGTGTCTTCGGCTTTGCCGACCAGATGCTTGGAGATCACATGGTTGACGTCCCGGGCGAACCGGGCTTCCTTACGCCGTCGCGCCTTGAGCAGGCGTTTCGCGGACTTGGTGCCCCTGGCCTGGAGACGTGCGCGAAGCCGGGCCTCGCGCCGCCGTACCGCGCGCACGCCCTTGCCCGTGTGGGCTTCGCCGGTGGAATCGGTGGCCAGGTTCACGATCCCGAGGTCCACGCCCAGCCAGGAGTCGGGCTCCTCGCCACACGGGGGTTCGGGGACGTCGATCACCACGGCGAGGAAGAACATCCCGTCGCGGTGGAGCAGGTCGGCCTGGCCGCGCATGGTCGTCCCCGTGGTGGCCGGCCATCGACCCTGGTAGATCACGGGGACGATGATCCGGCCGGTCAGGGTGAGGATGCTGACGCGGTCGCGGCCTTTCCACGACAAGATGCGCTGGTCGTAGGCGACCGCCCCCAACTCCCGGAACACGGGCTTGACGGCCTTGTCCCGCTTGTACGCCTCGCACGCCTTGGCGATCGATCGGATGGCCATCTGCGCCGACAGGCCGAACTCGTGCCGCAAGCCGGCGTAGACGAGCTTCTGTACCGCCATTTTGTTCGCGGTGCGGCGGGCGAAGGCGACCTCGGCGGCCCGGCCGGCGGCGGCGTTGCATGCCCGCATCGTCGCCAGCAGCGCCTCGGCCTGTCCGGCGCTCGGCGCGAGCTTCAACATCTCCGTCACCAACAAACCATTGACGGTATCACTCAATGTCTACGGAAGGATCAAAACGTGCGGGACCGCTCCGTGCTTCCTCTTGGCTCTAAAGGGCCGGGCTTCCGCGCTGTAGGCGTTCGGTGAACGACGAAGAGCCCCGCTGGCTCTCCACGATGGAACAGCGGGCCTGGCGTGCTCATCTGGCCGCGCACAAACTACTTGAGCACCGCCTCGATCGTGACCTGCAGACCTTCGGGCTCTCGGTGAACGACTACGAGATCCTGGTCAACCTCTCGGAGAGCCCGGGCCACCGGATGCGCATGAGCGACCTCGCCGACGCCACGATCCAGTCCCGCAGCCGCCTGTCCCATCAGATCTCCCGGATGGAGGCGGCCGGACTGGTGGCCAGGGAGACCTGCGTCGACGACAGGCGCGGCACCTTCGCGGTGCTCACCGAGCACGGCTGGGCCACGATCCAGCAGGTCGCCCCGCATCACGTGGCCAGCGTACGGCAGCATTTCATCGACCTGCTGACCGACGACCAGTTGCGGGAGCTCGAAGCCGCCTACAGCCCGGTCGTGACCCACCTCAAGAGCCTGCGCTGAGTTCGTTCACCGGGTACGGCGCGCCGTACCCGGTGAACGGGTCACTTCTTCTTCTGGCCCTGCCGCTTCTCTCTGATCTTCATCGTGACCTCGATCGGGGAGCCCGCGAAGCCGAACTCCTCACGGATCCTGCGCTCGATGAACCGGCGGTAGGTCTCCTCAAGGAAGCCGGAGGTGAACAGCACGAACCTGGGCGGCTCGGTCGTCGCCTGGGTGGCGAAGAGGATCTTGGGCTGCTTGCCGCCCCTGACCGGGGGCGGGGTCGCCGCGACCAGCTCGGTGAGGAAGGCGTTGAGGCGGGCGGTCGGCACCCGGGTCGACCAGGACTCCAGCGCCTTCTCCAGGACGGGGACGAGCCTGTCCACGTGCCAGCCGGTCTTGGCGGAGATGTTGACCCGCAGCGCCCACGGAACGCGGACGAGCTGACGGTCGATCTCCTTCTCCAGGTAGTAGCGGCGGTCCTCGTCGAGCAGGTCCCATTTGTTGAACGCCACGACCATGGCCCGCCCCGACTCGATCACCAGGGAGATGATCCGCAGGTCCTGCTCGGTCAGCGTCTCACTGGCGTCGATGAGCACGACCGCGATCTCGGAGCGCTCCAGGGCCGACCTGGTGCGCATGCTGGCGTAGAAGTCGGCGCCCTTCAGCTCGCGGTCACGCCTGCGGATGCCCGCGGTGTCCACGAAGCGCCAGGTCTTGCCGCCCAGCTGGATCAGCTCGTCGACCGGGTCACGGGTGGTGCCCGCCATCGGGTCGACCAGGACGCGCTCCTCCCCCGCCAGCTTGTTCAGCAGCGAGGACTTGCCCACGTTCGGCTTGCCGAGCAGGGCCACCCTGCGCGGCCCGCGCTCCTCGCCGAAACGCTGCGGCGGCGTCTCGGGCAGGCTGTCGAGGACCACGTCGAGCAGGTCACCGCTCGACCGGCCGTGCAGGGCCGAGACCGGATAGGGCTCGCCCAGGCCGAGGGACCACAGTCCGGCGGCCTCAAGCTCCATCTGCTGGTTGTCGACCTTGTTCGCGGCGAGGATCACCGGCTTGCCCGAGGAGCGCAGCACGTGCCCGACGATCTCGTCGGCGTCGGTCACGCCGACCGTCGCGTCGACCACGAACAGGATCACGTCGGCCAGCTCCGCGGCCACCTGCGCCTGCTCGGCGATCCTCAGCGCCATGCCGGTCGCGTCCGGGTCCCAGCCGCCGGTGTCGACGACCGTGAAGCGCCGTCCACGCCAGGTGGCGTCGTAGGTGACCCGGTCCCGGGTCACGCCCGGCACGTCCTCCACGACCGCCTCACGGCGGCCGATGATCCGGTTGACCAGCGTGGACTTGCCCACATTGGGACGACCGACCACGGCGACGACCGGCTGAGGACCGGCGTCCCGCCAGTCCTCCTCTGAGCCTTCCCCGGTACCTGAATCGACCGGCCCCGCGTCGATCCAGCCGCTGTCTTCTTCGAATTCCCCTGTCACGTCTTTTCCTTAATCAAACGCAGGATCTCGGCGACGACCTCGTCGAGGTTGAGCGCCGTTGTGTCGAGTTCGACGGCGTCGGCCGCCATCGCGAGCGGGTCCGCCTTGCGTGTGGAGTCCAGGTTGTCGCGCCTGGCCATCGCGGCCTTCTGGGCCTGCACCGTGGTGCCCGCCAGCTCCGCCGTACGGCGCAGCGCCCTGGCGTCGGCGCTCGCGGTCAGATAGATCTTGACCGGGGCGTCCGGGGCGACGACCGTGCCGATGTCACGGCCCTCGACGACGATGCCGCCCTCGCCGATGATCTCGCGCTGCTCGGCCACCAGCCTGCGCCGCACCTCGGGCACCGCGCTGACCGCGGAGACAGCCGCGGTGACCTCGGAGGTGCGGATGGGAGCCGCCACGTCGGCGCCGTCCACGGCGACCGAGGGGGCGTCCGGGTCGGTACCGAGCGTCAGCACCGGGCCGAGCGCCCTGGCGGCGATCGCCTCCTGGTCGGAGAGATCGACGCCCTGCTGGAGCATCCACCATGTGATCGCCCGGTACATCGCCCCGGTGTCGAGATAACGCAGCCCGAGCGCCCGCGCGACCCCGCGCGACGCGCTCGACTTGCCCGACCCCGAAGGACCGTCCATCGCGACGACCAGTCCGGTCACGACGCCTCTCCCTTGCAGCCCGCTTCAGTTGTCCGTACGAGGCTACCGGGAACGGCGAGGTGATCGCGCATCGGACGGCTCACGGCCCGCCGTGAACGGGCCGTGAGGACCGGTTCTAGGGGAGCTGCCAGCCGCCGGCCCGCAGCGCCTCCGACAGGGCCGGTACGGCCTCCGGCTGGACCTGCAGTTCGGCGGCGCCCAGGGGCAGCCCCGGGGTGTGCTCAAGACGGACGTCCTCGATGTTGACACCCGCCGCCTCGGCCACCTGGAACAGCCGGGCCAGCTCTCCGGGACGGTCGCCGATGACGACCTGGACGCTCGCGTAGGAACGCGCGGGACCGCCGTGCTTGCCGGGAATCCTGGTCGTGCCCACCACACCGCGGCGCAGCAGGCCGGTGACGCCGTCCATGCCGGCGTTCCCGTCCGCCGGGGCGGCGGCGGCGCGCAGCGCGGCGGCCGCGGTGGCCAGGTCGTCCGCGATCGCCTCGAGCACATCGGCGACCGGTAGCGCGTTGCCCGACAGGATGCCGGTCCACAGCGCCGGGTCCCCCGCCGCGATGCGGGTGACGTCACGGACCCCCTGACCGGCCAGGCCAAGCGCGGTCCCGGAGGCCTCGGCGAGCCTGGCGGCCACCGCGGAGGCGGCCACGTGCGGGGCGTGCGAGACGACCGCGACGGCCCTGTCGTGCTCGTCCGCGCCGACCTCGACGGCCTCGCCGCCGCAGAGCTTGATCAGGCCGCGCAGGACCTCGACCGCGTCGGGTGAGGTCTCCTCCGTCGGGCACAGCGCCCACGGCCTCCCCAGGAACAGGTCGGCCCTGGCCGCCGCCGGGCCCGAGCGCTCCCTGCCCGCCAGGGGGTGCCCCGGCGCGTAGGTGCTCAGGTCGCAGCCGAGCGCCGCCGCCCCCTCGATCGGCAGCCGCTTGACACTGGCCACGTCGGTGTAGAAGCGTGCCGCGCCCTCCCGCTGCAGACGGGCGATCTGGTCGGCGACGAGGTGCGGCGGGACCGCGACGACCGCGAGCCCGACCCGCCGCCCGTCCCACTCGACGCCCGCGCCGAGCTCCCGCGCCAGCCGTACGGCTCCCGCGTCGCGGTCGGCCAGGTGGACGGGGACGTCGTGGCCGCGCAGGGCGAGGGCGACCGAGGTACCGATCAGGCCCGTGCCGACGACGAGGACGCTCTCAAGGCCGTTCACACGCATTCCTCCGGCGTGATGCTTGGACAGGGGTCACTGGGCGATGTCGACCCGCAGGGCCGCCGCGCCGTGCAGGTAGACATGGTGGATCTCCTGACGCGGCCGGTCGGTCTCCACGTGCGCCATCAGCCGTACGACACGGGGCAGCGCGCCCGGGACGTCGATCTCCGAGGCGCAGATCAACGGGACGTCGTGAAAGCCGAGCTTGCGTGCCGCCAGGGCGGGGAACTCGGCGTTCAGGTCGGGCGTCGCGGTGAAGATCACACTGATCACGTCGTCGGTGGTGAGCCTGTTGCGTCCCATCACCTCCGTGACCAGCTCGGTCACCCCGGCCAGGATCGCGTCCCTGTCGTTCGCGTCGACCTGGACCGCCCCGCGGATCGCCCGCACCATCGTCGCTCCTTCGTGTCCTGAACGTGTACGTGTCGGGGAAGGTTACCGGCCTCGGGTCACAGACCCACGGCGGCGTAGAGTTCCCCGACCTCCTTGAGGGTCAGCGCGCGGATCGTCCCCGGCTTGAGCCTGCCGAGCTTGACCGGGCCGAACTCGATGCGGGCCAGGTCGATGACCGGGTGCCCGACCTCCTCCAGCATGCGGCGGACGATGTGCTTGCGTCCCTCGTGCAGGACGATCTCCACCAGGGCCTGCTGGCCGTGCTCCTGGACGATGCTGAAGGAGTCGGCCTTGGCGATGCCGTCCTCAAGCTCCACGCCCTTCTTCAGGCGGTGGCCCAGGTCGCGCTCGATCCTGCCCGGCACCTTCGCCCAGTACTTCTTCTGCACGCCGTAGCTGGGGTGGGTGAGCCGGTTGGCCAGTTCCCCGTCGTTGGTGAGCAGGATGAGGCCCTCGGTCTCGGTGTCGAGACGGCCCACGTGGAACAGCCGCTCGGTGCGGTCGGCCACGTAGTCGGCCAGCGAGGGGCGGCCGTCGGGGTCGGACATGGTGCTGACGACGCCGAGCGGCTTGTTGATGGCGAGGTAGACGAGGTCGGGCATCGTCGGCAGACGCTTGCCGTCCACGTGGATGACCTGCTTGGCGGGGTCGACCCTGGCGCCGAAGCGGCGGACGGTCTGGCCGTCGACCGTCACCCTGCCCGCGCCGATCATCTCCTCGCACGCCCTGCGGCTGGCGACGCCCGCCTGGGCGAGGACCTTCTGCAGCCGCACTCCGCCGGGGACCTCGGTGGTGTCGCGCTCGTCGACGTAGTCGGAGTCGTAGAAGTCGAAGTCGCGCTTGGGCTGGCGGGCGGTCTTGAACCGGTCGTTCTCGATCCCTCCGGGCCGCAGAGCGGGCTTCTGGCCCTGCCGGTCCTTCGCCGAGGCGCCTCGGGCGGGCGCGGGACGGCGCTCGCCGTAGGAGTCGGCCCGGCCGCCGCCGATCGTACGGACCTCCGCGCCACGGCCGGTCTTGCCGTAACGGCCTCGGGAGCCGCCACCGCGGTTCTCCCTCGGGCCGCCCTCCGGCCTGCCGTACCGGCCGCGCGAGCCACCGCGCTCGTCGGACTGGAACCCGCCACGGTCATCACCGCGCGGACCCTCAGAGCGGAAGCCACCCCGATCGTCACGACGCGGCCTGTCGGCACGGAATCCGCCACGGTCCTCGGAACGGAACCCGCCACGGTCATCACGACGCGGACCCTCGGAACGGAAGCCACTCCGATCATCGCGACGCGGACCCTCGGAACGGAACCCACCCCGGTCATCACGACGCGGACCCTCAGAGCGGAACCCGCCACGGTCATCACGACGCGGACCCTCAGAGCGGAAGCCACCCCGGTCATCACGACGCGGCCTGTCGGCACGGAATCCGCCACGGTCCTCGGAACGGAACCCGCCACGATCATCACGACGCGGACCCTCGGAACGGAAGCCACTCCGATCGTCACGACGCGGACCCTCAGAGCGGAACCCACCCCGGTCGTCACGACGCGGGGAATCCTGCCGGAAACCGCCCTCCGGCCTGCCGTACCCGCCACGTGACCCGCCGCGCTCCGCGCGGAAGCCGCCACGGTCCTCGGAGCGGAAGCCACCCCGATCGTCACGACGCGGGCCCTCGGAACGGGACCCGCCGCGATCGGCGCGGAAACCGCCGCGATCGTCGCTCCGGGGGCCGCCTCGGGAGGCTCCTCGGGAGGCGTCCGGGCGGAAGCCGCCCTGCGATCCGCCTCTGGAGTCGCCGCTCCCGCGGTAGCCGCCACCGCGCGGGGCGCCGCCACGGCCTCGACCGCGTCCATCACCGGACGGGGTACCACGCCTGCTGTTCACTGCTTCTGCTCCTCTAGGTTTTCCACGTCGTCTGGCAGGAAGGGCGCGAGTTCCGGAAGCTCTTCGAGCTCCCGGAGGCCCATCCGCTCAAGGAAATATGAAGTCGTCCGGTAGAGCAACGCCTGCCCCTCCGGATCGGTGCCGGCCTCCTCGACCAGCCCCCTGGCCACCAGCGTGCGCATGACGCCGTCGCTGTTGACCCCTCGGATGGCCGCCACCCTGGCCCGGCTGACCGGCTGGCGGTAGGCGACCACGGCCAGCGTCTCAAGCGCCGCCTGGGTGAGCCGCGCCTGCTGGCCGTCACGAACGAACCGTTCGACGAGGGCCGCGCATCCGGCCCGCGTGTAGAACCGCCAGCCGCCCGCGACCTCTCTCAGGTCAAAACCCCGGCCCTGGGCCGTGTATTCCGCCGCCAGCGCCTGAAGCGCGGCGGAGACCTCGGGAACGGGCCGTTCCAGCACCTGTGCGAGGGTCGTCTCGGCGACCGGTTCGTCGACCACGAGCAGGATCGCCTCAAGCCCGGCGCGCAGGCCGGGGCCGGACGCCTCATCGGTCATCGGAGGGCTCCTTACCCGCGCTCGCGTCGTAGTCGTCGGCGACGGTCACGTCACCGTCGTCACTGCCGGTCCAGGTCACATGCAGCTCACCGAGGGGCTCGACCTGCTCGAAGGAGACCGCCGCCTCCCGGTAGAGCTCCAGGACGGCCAGGAAACGAGCGACAACCTCGAAGGTGCCCGTGCAGTCGGAGGTGAGAGCGCGGAAGGTCGCCCGGCGCATGCGCCGCAGCCGCTGGACAAGGATAGCCGCCTGTTCGCGGACATTGGCGAGCGGTTGGTAGATGTGGGCGACGGAGACCGAGGGGGGAACCCTGGGTGCGAAGGCGCGCCGGGCCAGCTCCGCCAGCCGTTCCGGGCCGACTCCGAGGACCAGCGTGGGCAGCAGGTTGGCGAACCTCGCCTCCATCGGCACGATCCTGGGGAAGCGCAGGGCCTCCTCCGCCATCCGGGAGGAGAAGACCTTCACGACCTCCTTGTAGGCGCGGTACTGCAGGAGGCGGGCGAACAGCAGGTCCCTGGCCTCGAGGAGCGCGAGGTCCTCCTCGTCGTCGACCTCTCCCGAGGGCAGCAGCCTCGCCGCCTTGAGGTCGAGCAGGGTCGCGGCGACGAGCAGAAAGTGACTCGTCTGGTCGAGGTCCCATTCGGGGCCCCTGGCCCGGATGTGGGCGATGAACTCGTCGGTGACCTTGCTGAGCGAGACCTCGGTGATGTCCAGCTTGTGCTTGGAGATCAGGCCGAGCAGCAGGTCGAAGGGACCCTCGAAGACCTCCAGGTGCACTCTGAAGGTGTCGTCGGCCGTCTGTGACTGCTCGGTCATCCCGACATTGTCCCGCACCGGGATCCCGGTCACCGCGGGTGAGGGGTGGTTACTCGGCGTTCCACCTGGCGAGGACCTCGCGGGCCAGCTCCCGGTAGGCGCTCGCGCCGAGCGAGGAGGGGTCGAAGCTGGTGATGGGCTCTCCGGCGACGGTGGCGTCGGGGAAGCGGACCGTCCGGTTGATCACCGTGTGGTAGACCTTCTCGTCGAACGCCTCGACCACCCGGGCGAGCACCTCACGGCCGTGCAGGGTGCGCGCGTCGTACATGGTGGCGAGCAGGCCCTCGATGACCAGGTCCTCGTTGATGCGCTGCTGGACCTTGATGATGGTGTCCATCAGCAGTGCGACACCGCGCAGGGCGAAGAACTCGCACTCCAGCGGCACCATGACGCCGTGCGCGCAGGCCAGCGCGTTGATCGTGAGCAGGCCCAGGGACGGCTGGCAGTCGATCAGGCAGACGTCGTACTCGGGCAGCAGGGGCTTGATCACCCTGCCGAGCACCTGCTCGCGGGCGACCTCGGTGACGAGCTGGACCTCGGCCGCCGACAGGTCGATGTTGCTCGGCAGCAGGTCCATGCCCTCGACGCCGGTCTCCATCAGCACTTCCCTGGCGGTGATCTGCGGCTCCATGAGGAGGTTGTAGACCGTCAGGTCGAGCTGGTGGGGGTTGATGCCGAGGCCTACGGACAGGGCGCCCTGCGGGTCGAAGTCGACCAGCAGCACCCTCAGCCCGGCCTCGGCCAGCGCCGCGCCCAGGTTGATGGTCGTGGTCGTCTTGCCGACGCCGCCCTTCTGGTTGACCATGGCCACGACGCGCGCCGGTCCGTGCACCGTACGAGGGGATGGGTCGGGGAACACCGGGCGGGGCCGCCCGGTGGGGCCGAGAACGCCTCCGCTCCGAGGGGTGCCGGTGGTCTTGGTGTCCCCCCATGGATTCTCGGGGTTTCCGGGGGCCGTCCCCCGGCCAGAACCGTCGGTGGTCACAGTCACCAGTCGAACCTCCCTGACGGCCTCGAACCGGACCGTCCGGACGGACACTATGGCGTCAACACGTATGCGGCAAGGCGGCACGCCCGGACACGACAAAGGTCAATGCCGCACGCGCGGATGCGCGGCGGCACAGGCCTCACGGAGTTTGTCGACCGTGACCAGGGTGTACACCTGGGTGGTGGTCACCGAGGCGTGGCCGAGTAGTTCCTGAACCACCCTAACGTCCGCGCCCCCGTCCAGGAGGTGTGTTGCGAACGAATGTCGCAAGATATGGGGTGAGATTCCCGCCAGCCCTCCGCGTTCGGCCGCCGCCTGCAACACCTCCCAGGCTCCCTGCCGGGTGAGCCTTCCGCCTCTGGCGTTGAGGAAGAGCCCCGAACCGCCCCTGCCGTGGGCGGCGATGCCGGGACGGGCGCGGGTGAGGTAGACCCTGAGCGCCTCCCTGGCGAAACGGCCGAGTGGCACCAAACGGGAGTGCCCGCCCTTGCCCCGCAACCTCACCCGCTGGCTGGCCGGGCTCAGGTCGACGTCCTCGACCGCGAGCCCGACCGCCTCGGAGATGCGGGCGCCCGTGCCGTACAGCAGTTCGAGCAGCGCCCGGTTGCGCATGGTGAGCGGCGCCCCCTCCGGGCCCGAGGCGGCGATCAGGCGCTCGACCTCGTCCACGCTGATCGCCTTGGGCAGGCGCCTGAGCTGGCGTGGCGGACGCACCCTGCGGGTGGGGTCGTGGTCGCAGACTCCCTGACGCAGGGCGAAGCGGTGCAGACCCCGCACCGAGGAGACCGCGCGCGCCGTCGAGCTGGCCACGAGCGCCCGATGCTCCTCGTCGCCCTCCCGCAGCGCGGTGAGGAAGGCGGCGACGTCGGCCTCCGCGACCTCGCCGAAGGTGGCGCGGCCGCGGTTCCTCAGGTGCTCCAGGTATCGAAGGAGGTCACGACGATAGGAGGTCAGGGTGTTGGCCGCCAGGCCCCGTTCCATCGCCAGATGGGCGAGGTAGCTGGCCAGGACGACCTCCGTCTCGCTCAGGGCTCCTCCTGTCATGCCTCCGGTGCGTCGGCGGGCCGCAGCGAGGCGAAAGCATCCGCCGAAGCGGCGTATGCGGCGAGAATACCGGCCACGGCTTGGGAATTGTGGATCATTCCCGCCAGGGCACGGCGAACCGCGTCGGACAGGGGGATCCAGACCACCGGCATGTCGGACTCCTCGTGTCGTCCGACGAAGTCGAGCTCCCCCTCGGGGATGAGGCTGAGGTCTCTGGCCAGGAAGATCCTGGTCCGCTCCCCCGTCATCCCGGGCGAGGTGAAGGCGTCGACCAGAGTGTGCCAGGTCCGCGCCCGGTAGCCCGCCTCCTCGGCCAGTTCCCTGGCCGCCGCCTCCCGCAGCGGCTCGTCCTCGACGTCCCGCAGTCCCGCGGGCAGCTCCCACAGCAGGTGCCCGGCCGCGTGGCGGTACTGCCTGAGCAGCAGCACACGGTCCTGGTCGTCGAGCGCGAGCACCGCGACGGAGCCGGGATGGAGCGCGTAGTCGCGGTTGACGACCTCTCCGTCCGGCATGACGACGGCGTCGGTCACCACGGTGATGACGCGCCCGCTGAAGTGCCTGACCGAGGAGACGACCTTCCACTCCTCGGGGACGTCCACGACATCCCCGGGGTTCAGGGCCTTGACGGTGCCGCTCACTTGCTCCTGCCCGCCTTGGCCGCGGTGCCGCGGATGTCGGCGTAGGTCAGGGCCGCCCCGATCAGGCCCTTAAACAGCGGGTGTGGGCGGGTGGGGCGGGAACGGAACTCGGGGTGCGCCTGGGTGCCGATGAAGAACGGGTGCACGTCGACGGGAAGCTCGGCGTACTCCACGAGGCGGCCGTCCGGCGAGAGACCGGAGAAGACCATGCCGATCTTCTCAAGCTGCTCGCGGTAGGAGTTGTTGACCTCGTAGCGGTGCCGGTGGCGCTCCTCGACCTTGGCCATGCCGTACAGCTGGCGGGCCAGGGAGCCCTCGGAGAGCTTGGCGGGGTACAGGCCGAGGCGCATGGTGCCGCCCATGTCGCGCTCGCCGGAGACGACGTCCTCCTGGTCGGCCATGGTCGAGATGACCGGGTGGGTGGTCTCGGGGTCGAACTCGGTGCTGCCCGCGTCCTCGACGTCCGCGAGGTTGCGGGCGGCCTCGATGACCATGCACTGCATGCCCAGGCAGATGCCGAGCAGCGGGATCTTGGTCTCCCTCGCGTGCCGTACGGCGCCCAGCTTGCCCTCGATGCCGCGCACGCCGAATCCGCCGGGGATCAGCACGCCGTCGACGCCGTCGAGCTCACGGGCCGCGCCCTCGGGGGTCTCGCAGTCGTCGCTCTTGACCCAGCGGATGTTGACGCGGGCGTCGTTGGCGAAGCCGCCCGCGCGCAGCGCCTCGGTGACCGACAGGTAGGCGTCCGGCAGGTCGATGTACTTGCCGACGAGGGCGATCGTGACCTCCTTCGCCGGGCGGTGCACCCGGCGAAGGAGCTGCTCCCACTCCTTCCAGTCGACGTCGCGGAAGGGCAGGCCGAGGCGGCGCACCACGTAGGCGTCCAGACCCTCGGAGTGCAGCACCCTGGGGATGTCGTAGATGCTCGACGCGTCGACGGCGGAGACGACCGCGTCCTCGTCGACGTCGCACATGAGGCTGATCTTGCGCTTGAGGGAGTTGGTGATCGGCCGGTCGGAGCGGCACACGATCGCGTCGGGCTGGATGCCGATGCTGCGCAGCGCGGCGACCGAGTGCTGCGTCGGCTTGGTCTTCAGCTCGCCGCTCGGCCCGATGTACGGCAGCAGCGACACGTGCAGGAAGAAGACGTTGTCCCGGCCCACCTCGTGGCGGACCTGGCGGACCGCCTCAAGGAAGGGCAGCGACTCGATGTCGCCGACGGTGCCGCCGACCTCGGTGATGACCACGTCGACGTCGGGGCCCGCCATGGCCCGGATGCGGTCCTTGATCTCGTTGGTGATGTGCGGAATGACCTGGACGGTGTCGCCGAGGTACTCGCCGCGGCGCTCCTTGGCGATGACGTTGGAGTAGACCTGGCCGGTGGTGACGTTGGCGGAGCCGTGCAGCTCGGTGTCGAGGAAGCGCTCGTAGTGGCCGACGTCGAGGTCGGTCTCGGCACCGTCGTCGGTCACGAAGACCTCGCCGTGCTGGAACGGGTTCATCGTCCCGGGGTCCACGTTGAGGTAGGGGTCGAGCTTCTGCATGGTGACCCGCAGGCCCCGCAGCTTCAGGAGGCGGCCGAGGCTGGAGGCCGTCAGTCCCTTGCCGAGGCTGGAGGCGACGCCGCCGGTGACGAACAGATGCTTGGTGTGTGCGGCGCTGCGCAAGGAGTCTCCCGTGGTCGTCATAGATCAGTCGGCGCGTCCTGCTGACGGCCTACATGTCCACGGGCTCTCAGAATATCAAACGGTTCCCGTGATCGGCCCGTACATCCCCTGACCCGCATTTCGCCGTCATATGACCTGACGGTACCTTGGGCCGCTATGTCACTTCGTGGTGTGGTACGGCGTGCCATGGGCAGCCTTGTGCACCGTGTCTGGTCCGCGGTCCGCGCCGTGGGCGCGGTGAGCGCCGCCAGCCCCGCGGGCTACCGCTTCCGCCACATCGGTGAGGGCGCGTGCCTGGCCTTCCCCATGGGGGCCGTCTTCGGCGAGGCCTGGATCGAGATCGGCGCCCGCACCCTGGTCGGCGAGCGGGTGTCGATCTCCGCGGGCATGGGCCCCGGGGTCGACCTCGGCCCCGCCTCGATCGTGCGGATCGGCGAGAACTGCTCGATCGGCAGGGGCGGCCACATCGTGGGGCACCAGTCGATCGACATCGGCGACCACGTCTTCACCGGCCCCTACGTGTACATCACCGACCAGAACCACGTCTACGACGACCCGGAGACGCCGATCGGCCGTCAGTGGCCGCGCAACAACCCGGTGGTCATCGGTTCGGGCTCCTGGCTCGGCACCGGCGTGATCATCCTGCCGGGGACCAGGATCGGCAGGCAGTGCGTGGTCGCGGGCGGTGCCGTGGTCCGCGGCGAGTTCCCCGACCACAGTGTGATCGCCGGGGTGCCCGCGCGGGTCGTGCGCCACCACGTGCCGGGGCGGGGGTGGTTGCCGCCCCATCCGGACGGCGCCTCGGGTGGCCGTACCGAGACCGCGCCCGCGGACCGGGTCCTCGGCGCGCCGGCCGCGCCGGCGGGCTAGACACCGCCGTGACCCCCGCGCCCGAGGCCGGTCCGTCGGCCGTCGGCTGAGAAGCATCGGCGGGGTCGTCCGCCGGGAGACGGAGAGACGGTCACCCGCCCGGGGGAAATCGCCGCGGAGCAGGGTGGATTGTGGCGGTTTTTCCTTGTGAGCGGTCTGAAGAAGCTCATAGCTTTCCGGGTGTTCGCCCCCGCTTGACGGATATGGCGGGGATCGTGGAGGGGATTGCGTTGAGCGGAGTTCGTATCGGCCGCAGGCTGCTCGCTGCTGCCACAGGAGGAGTCGCGGCGTTGGCCGTGACGGCCGGTCCGGTGACGGCGGCACGGGCGGACGGCGGCGCGCCCGAGGTCGTCGCCAAGGGCCTCGACAGCCCGCGCGGAATCTCCTTCGGTCCCGGCGGTGCCCTCTACATCGCCGAGTCCGGCCACGGCGGCAAGGTCAAGTGCGCCATGACTCCCGCCAAGAAGGCGGAGAAGATGTGCTTCGGCCTGACCGGGCGGATCAGCGTCCTGAAGGACGGCAAGACCTCCGTACTGGTCGACGGCCTGCCCTCTGCCGCCAGCGGCCCGTTCGCCCTCGGCCCGCACGACGTGGCGTTCACCCCCAAGGGCGACCTGCTGGTGACCATCGGTTTCTCCGGCGACACCGCCTTCCGTGCCAAGCTCGGCCCCAAGGCCAGGACCCTGGGCACGCTGCTGACCCTCTCCACCAAGGGCAGGCGGCTGTCCTTCGCCGACCTGGCCGCCCACGAGACCAGGCACAACCCGGACCGCAAGGACAAGGGCAGCGCCGTGGACTCCTACCCCTTCGGCCTCGCCCCGCTGCCCGGCGGCGGCGCGCTGGTCACGGACACCGGCGGCAACTCCGTGCTGCGGGTCGACCGCAAGGGCAGGGTCAGCACCGAGGCGGTCCTGCACGCCAGGTCCGTCGCCGCTCCCCCGGCGCTCAAGATGCCCAAGGGCAGCAAGATCCCGATGCAGTCGGTGCCGATGGGCATCGCCAAGGGCCCCGACGGCGCCTACTACGTCGCCGAGCACGGCGGATTCCCCAACCCCGAGGGGGCGGCCCGGGTCCTCCGTCTCAAGGACGGCAAGGTCACCACCGCCGCACGCGGCTTCACCACGGTCGCCGACGTGACCTTCGACGCCAAGGGGCGGCTGATCGTCCTGGGATCCGCCGGACCGCTTCCCGCCAACGGCATGAGCAAGACCACCGTCTACCGCGTCGAGGGTGACGGCACCCGTACCGAGCTTCTCAAGCCCGGCACGCTGACCACCCCCCTCGGCGTGGCCGTAGGCCCCGACGGCGCCGTCTACGTGGCCGACAAGGCCATGGCGCCCGGCAAGGGCGAAATCCTCCGGATCCCCGTTTCGGAGTAGCCCGCGGGAACAGGCGGGGGCGTGTCCATCACGGGCGCGCCCCCGCCGCCGTTTCGCCCGGCGCCGTGACCCGGCGGGATCCACCGGTGCCCCGAGGACGTTGAATGGGAGGACCGAGACACCACGGAGGCACGATGCTCGCGGCACTGACAGGCCTTGGACTCTCCACCGCGGCGGGGCTGAACGCCTACATACCGCTGCTGGTCGTCGGCCTGCTCGCCAACCTCACCGACCAGGTGCGGTTGCAGCCGGAGTTCGCCTGGCTGGCCAACGGCTGGGTGCTCGCGATCGTCGGCGTGCTGCTGGTCGCCGAGTTCGTCCTCGACAAGGTCCCGGTGGTCGACAGCGTCAACGACATGATCCAGACCGTGGTCCGCCCGCTGTCCGGCGGCGTGGTCTTCAGCGCGACCGAGGCCGCGGCCCGGCTCGACGGCTCCGACTGGATGGCCCACAACCCCTGGGCAGGCTGGGTGCTCGGTATCGGCGTCGCGCTCGCGGTGCACGTGATGAAGGCGACCGCCAGGCCGGTGGTCAACGCCACGACCGCCGGGGTCGGGGCACCGGTGGTGAGCACGATGGAGGACGCGGGGTCTCTCGCCGTGTCCCTGGTCGCGATCTTCCTCCCGATCCTGGTCGTGGTCGCGGTGGCCGTGCTCGCGGTGTTCGCCTGGTGGACCGTCCGCCGGGTACGGCGCCGCCGCGCCCTGCGGCGAAGTCCCGCCTGAACCCCGGCTCCCCGGGACGGACACCGGCGGGGAGCGCGGCGAGGCCCCGTCCGGCCTCGCCCATTCGGCGGCCCGCGCTCATGGGCACCGAGCCCCGCGCACGTCGCGAACCCCCGTGTACACGGGCAGGCGGGCTATGCTCGAAACACCTGTTCCCCCGCCGGGAGGTGATCAAGATCACCACTTTCCTCACCATCGTGCTGGTGCTCATGGTGCTGTTCCTTCTCGCCGGGGGTGTGGGCGTCTACCTCCTGGTCAAGCTCGGCAAGAAGGCCACGAAGAAGGCCAGGAAGGTGACCGAGCGGGTGGCCTCCCAGGTGGCGGCGATGGACCCGGGCCAGGCCGGTGAGACCGAGCGGATGCGCCTGGACCTGCGCAAGGAGGTCTCCCTGACCCGGCAGGCCGTCGACCAGGCGCTCCAGGCCGGATGGGGGCTGGGTGACCTGCCGCGGCTGGTGGCCGAGATCGGCGTGCACGCCGACCAGCTGGACGGCCAGCTCGCGCTCTACGCCCGGCACAGCCGGAGCTCCGCCTACGTCGACCACGCCTCCCTCGGCCGCCTGCGCGAGCACCACGCCAAGCTGACCACGTCGTGCGCCAGAATCCGCGCGGACCTGCTCAACGACCAGATGACGCACTCCGCGAACGGCATCGACGACATCCGGGACCGGACCGACCTGGAGATCGAGGCGCGCCGCCGCGCTCCCGACCCCCTGGACGAGATCGACGAGCTCTACCGGCGCACCGCGGTGCCCCGTTTCCCCGACGACGACCGCCGCTCAGATCACCGCTGAGAGGGTCCGCCCAGGCGGGCGGGGCCGTACGCGCCGGCACCCGCCCGTGTTCCGGCGGGCCGGGTCAGGAGACCCCCGCCTCGCGCATGTCGCGGACCTCCCGCTTGAGCTCCTTGATCTCGTCACGCAGCCTGGCGGCCACCTCGAACTGCAGGTCGGCCGCCGCCTGGTGCATCTGCTCGGTGAGCGACTCGACCAGGGCCTCAAGCTGCGCCCTGGGCATCTCCCCCGCGATCGCCCTGGCGTGCTGACCGGCCTGCTTGACCGCGAAGCCGGGGACCGGGGCCTTGCCGCGCGACTGCTGACGACCGCTGCCCCCGAGGAGCTGGGCGGTGTCGGCGTCCTCCCGGTTGAGGGAGTCGAGGATGTCGGCGATCTTCTTGCGGAGCGGCTGGGGGTCGATGCCGTTGGCCTCGTTGTAGGCCGTCTGCTTGGCCCTGCGCCGGTTGGTCTCCTCGATCGCCCGCTCCATGGAGGGGGTGATCCGGTCGGCGTACATGTGGACCTGACCGGAGACGTTACGGGCCGCGCGGCCGATGGTCTGGATCAGCGAGGTCTCCGAGCGCAGGAAGCCCTCCTTGTCGGCGTCGAGGATGGCCACCAGGGAGACCTCCGGCAGGTCCAGGCCCTCACGGAGCAGGTTGATGCCGACCAGCACGTCGTACTCGCCCAGCCGCAGCTCGCGCAGCAGCTCGATGCGGCGCAGCGTGTCGACCTCGCTGTGCAGGTAGCGGACCCTGATGCCCAGCTCGAGCAGGTAGTCGGTGAGGTCCTCCGACATCTTCTTGGTCAGCGTGGTGACCAGGACGCGCTCGTCCTTCTCCGCGCGGGTTCTGATCTCGTGGACCAGGTCGTCGATCTGCGACTTCGTGGGCTTGACGACCACCTCGGGGTCCACCAGGCCGGTCGGCCTGATCACCTGCTCGACGACGTCGCCGCCGGAGCGGCCCAGCTCGTAGGAGCCGGGCGTCGCCGAGAGGTAGACCGTCTGGTCGATCCGCTCAAGGAACTCCTCCCACTTCAGCGGGCGGTTGTCCAGGGCGGAGGGCAGCCGGAAGCCGTGCTCGACGAGCGTGCGCTTACGGGAGGCGTCCCCCTCGTACATGGCGCCGATCTGCGGGACCGTCTGGTGCGACTCGTCCAGCACCAGCAGGAAGTCCTCGGGGAAGTAGTCGAGCAGGGTGTTCGGCGCGCTGCCCGGGGAGCGGCCGTCCATGTGCCGCGAGTAGTTCTCGATGCCGGAGCAGGTGCCGATCTGGCGCATCATCTCCAGGTCGTAGGTGGTGCGCATGCGCAGCCGCTGGGCCTCAAGGAGCTTGCCCTGTCGCTCCATCCGCTGCAGGCTCTCGGCCAGTTCGGCCTCGATGTCCCGCACGGCCCGTTCCATCCGCTCGGGACCCGCCACGTAGTGGGAGGCGGGGAAGATGTAGAGCTCCTCGTCCTCGGTGATCACCTCACCCGTCAGCGGGTGCATGGTGGAGAGCTTCTCGATCTCGTCGCCGAACATCTCGATCCGTACGGCGAGCTCCTCGTACTTCGGGATGATCTCGATCGTGTCGCCCCGCACCCGGAAGGTGCCGCGGGTGAAGGCCAGGTCGTTGCGGGTGTAGTGCATGTCGACCAGGCGCCGCAGCAGCGTGTCGCGCTCGATCTCCTGGCCGACCTTCAGCGCGGTCATCCGGTCGACGTACTCCTGGGGGGTGCCCAGGCCGTAGATGCACGAGACCGAGGCGACCACGACCGTGTCGCGGCGGGTCAGCAGCGAGTTGGTCGCGGAGTGGCGCAGCCGTTCGACCTCCTCGTTGATGGAGGAGTCCTTCTCGATGTAGGTGTCGCTCTGCGGGACGTACGCCTCCGGCTGGTAGTAGTCGTAGTAGGAGACGAAGTACTCGACCGCGTTGTTGGGCAGCATCCCCCGCAGCTCGTTGGCGAACTGCGCGGCGAGCGTCTTGTTGGGCTGGATGACCAGGGTCGGCCGCTGCAGCCGCTCGATCAGCCAGGCGACCGTGGCCGTCTTGCCCGTGCCCGTCGCGCCCAGCAGGACGGTGTCCTTGTCACCCGCCCTCACCCGCCGCTCAAGCTCGGCGATCGCGGTCGGCTGGTCGCCGGATGGGGTCATGTCGGTGACGACCTCGAAGGGGGCCACCTTGCGCTGCAAATCTGTTACCGGCCTCACCTCACCCACTGTAGGACGCCCCACCGACATTCCCGCCTCCTCTCCGGGAGCCCCGTACGGCACGGCGTTCAGCATCCGTTCAATCGGCTGTCAAGCCATCCGCAAGCCACATGTTCTTTACTGGCATCCCTGCAGGCAATCACAAAGCGTGATATATCGGGCTTTCGAACAAGGACCCACGGAGGTGTGATGTCGCGGCCAAAAGAGGCCATCCAGGCGGCGGTCGCGGCCGCCCAGGCGTACGGCCAGGGCGGAGACCTGCGCCAGATCGCCGGGCAGGTCGCAGGCCAGCTCACCGGGCAGGTGACGGGACAGGCCGGGGAACGGGGCTTCACGCTCAACCCCACCGACTTCCTCGCCGCGCGTGAACAGGGCGCGTCCGTCGGCACGCTGATCGAAGCCCGCAGCGCCTCGCTGAACGAGGCAGGGGAGATCGTCAACCGCAGCTTCAGCGGCAGCGGCCAGAACGGCGAGACGGTCCACGTGATCTCCCCCGTGGTGATCCCCAAGAGCACCACGGCACGGGTCGTCGTCCCTCTGGTCGTCCTGGCGGGACTCGGCCTGATCGGCCTGATCGCCAACGGCCTGCCCGAGGGCGCGCGGGTGCTGTTCGGCCCGCACTACTGGGCCGTCCTGGTGCTGGCCGCGGCGTTCCTGTGGTGGCGGCGCAGCGTCGTCATGGTCCCCGAGGGCTGCAAGGCGCTGATCACCAAGTTCGGCAAGCTCGTCCAGATCGCCGAACCCGGGCGGGTGACGCTGTTCAACCCGTGGAAGCGGGTCAGCTACATCGTCAACACCACCCGTGAGTACCCCTTCAACGCCCCCATCCGCGAGGCCCCGACCCAGCAGGGCGTCAAGGCGAGCGTCGACCTCTTCCTGCAGTTCCGGATCGAGGACCCGGCCGAGTTCATCTTCGTCCTCGGCTCGGTCGGCGGCTTCCAGGCCAAGCTGCAGAACGCGATCAGCGAGGTGACCCGCTCCCTCATCTACGCCCAGCGCGCCGAGGACATCTACGACCTGGTCGGCGAGAGCACCCTGGGCATGCTGGACAACCTCAACCAGCAGTTCCTGCCCGCCGTACGGCTCACCGACGTGAACATCACCCACGCCGAGCCCTCCAGCCAGGAGTACCGGATGGACCTGGCGGCGCCGGAGATGATCAGGGTCGCCAAGGAGGCCTACACCTACGAGTACGAACTGCAGCTGCGCAAGGAGCAGAACGAGGGCGACCTGGTCAAGGAGCTCGCCGGGCTGCAGGAGCAGCTCTCGGCCATCCACGCGGAGATCGCGGGCTACCAGGCCAGGATGGACACCGCGCTCGAACGCGCCTCGAACCAGGCCAAGGCCCAGGCGGGCCAGCGGCTGGTCGAGGCCGAGTCGACGGCGAAGGCCAACGCGGCGCTGCTTGAGGCCCAGGCGCTGGACATCAGGGCGCTGAGCGCGGCGCAGGCGCCGGAGATCCTGGACCACCGCTTCCAGCAGGACCTGCTCGACAGGCTCGAATCCGTCGCCGCCCACCTGCCCCGCGTGGTGCAGGTCGGTGAGACGACGGACATCGACCTGCTCGCCCTGGCCGGCCAGCTCGTCGGCGGCGGGGAGGCCCGGCTGTTCTCCGAGGCGGACACCGCCGCGATCCGGGCACGGATCACCGAGATCAGCCGCCGTGTCGAGGACCGCGAGGCCGAGATCACCGCCCTGCTCAGCCAGGACGCGGGCCAGGAGACCGGTCAGAGCGCCGACCAGGCCGCCGGCCGGGAGACCGCCCAGGTCGCCGATGGGGAGCCCGCGCACGCCCCGCACGCCGTACCGCCCGCCGCGCAGGAAGACGCCTGAAGATGAGCAGAGAGTTCTCCAAGATCAAGGAATCGCTGGCCTCCTGGTCGGAGATCCGCCAGCTGCTGCGCGGCGGCGAGTCCGGCCAGATCGTCCCAGTGGTGATCCCCAAGGACCGCAGGGGCTTCGCCTGGGTCGCGCTGCTGATGTTCGCGCTCTACCTCGTGGGCACCGCGCTGCTCGGCGGTGGCGGCGTCCTGTCCGCCCTGGCCGCCCTGGGCGCGGTGTTCTTCCTGCTGACCGCCCTGGTCTGGCTGTGGCGCAGGGCCATCGTCGAGATCGAGGAGGGCACGACCGGCGTGCGCAGCCGGTGGGGGGCCATCGTCGGCACCCTGCCCCCCGGCCGTCACTACCTGTGGCTGCCCTGGGACCGGGTCGACGCGGTCGTGGACACCTCGACCGAGATCCCCTACTCGGCGCCGATCGCGGCCTGCCCGACCGCGGAGAACGTGCCGCTGAAGTCGATCGAGTTCTTCCTGAAGTTCCGCATCGTCGATCCGGTCGCCTTCGTCAGGACGATCGGGGCGGGCAACTTCGACCTCGTGCTCAGCAGCGCCGTGCAGGACGCCATCCGCCAGCGCAGCCGCAAGGTCCACACCGAGCGGGCCTACGACCTGCGCGGCTCCGACGTGGGAGACATGCAGGAGCTGTTGACCCGCCAGCTCGGCAGGTACGGCGTGCGCATCACCGGCGCGAACATCCCCGACGTGCAGCTGCCCGACCAGTACCAGCAGCACCTGGCGACCCGGGAGAAGGTCGCCAAGGAGCTGTCGGCCTTCGAGCGCGAGTGGGAGCTGACCCGCAAGCGCCGCATCGACACCCTGCTCATGGAGATCGAGCGGGCCAAGAAGACCAGGGACGCCCGTATCGTCGAGGTCAGGGCCGCCGCCAACACCGCCCGCAAGGACGTCGCCCGCATGCTGGAGGAGCACGAGACGCAGGCCCAGCGGGTGCGCTGGGAGATCGAGGCCAGGGGCAGGGCCGAGCTGACCTCGGCGGAGAACGAGGCCAAGGGGCTGCGCAGGCTCGCCGACTCCTACCGCGACAACCGCGCCGTGCTCCAGTACGAGCTGGCCCGCCGCCGTCTCGACGTGGGCGCCAAGCTCGCCGAGAACGCCCCCCGCCCGATCGTCGTGCGCACCGGCGGCGCCTCAGGCGAGACCTCCCCACTGGCCACCCTGCTCCTCGCCCAGCTCCTGCCGCAGCTCAGTGCGGACGGCGGCGCGGGGAACGGCCAGGTCAAACCGTCCGTTGAACCCAACTGAAACATCTCAACCCCGGGAGTCCCCCAATGGTGTTCCGTAAACTCATGGCTGCCTTCGGCGCCGGCGTCGAGGTCGACACGGTGCTGCTGAACTCCAACGTCCGCCCCGGCGAGACCCTGCGCGGACAGGTCAACTTCCGCGGCGGCGGCTCCGACTACCGGGTGGAGGGCATCTTCATCGACTTCACCGCGGTCGTCGAGGTCGAGAGCGGCGACAACGAGTACAAGACCACCTACAGCTTCCTGCGCCAGCAGATCACCGGTTCCTTCCACCTGGCCGCGGGCGCGCCGCAGTCGGCCCCGTTCGAGATCCCCGTCCCGTGGGAGACCCCGATCAGCGCCATCGGCGGCCACCCGCTGCGCGGCATGCAGCTCGGCGTCTCCACCGAGCTGTCCCTGGCCGGGGCGCTGGACAAGGGCGACCTCGACGCGCTGTTCGTCAACCCGCTGCCCGCCCAGGACCACGTGCTCGGCGCGCTCGACAACATGGGCTTCCGCTTCAAGAAGGCCGACCTGGAGCGCGGCACGCTGCACGGCTCCCGGATGCCGTTCTTCCAGGAGATCGAGTACTACGTCGGCCCCGAGTACTCCCGGCACTTCAGCGAGCTCGAACTGACCTTCATCGCGGGCCCGCGGGCGGTGGACGTCATCCTGGAGGCCGACAAGCGCGGCGGCTTCCTGACCTCGAGCCACGACACCTACAACCGGTTCACGGTCCACTACGACGACCACCCCGGCCAGGTGGAGCAGTCGCTGCGCGCGGGCCTGCACTCGATGGCCCAGCGCCGCGGCTGGTTCTGACCCGCCGCTCACGGCTGCGCCCCGGCGGCCGCCTCCCGCCGACCGGGGCCGCTCCCCCGTCCCCCACGCCCCCCGGGCGCGCGACCCCTCGCCGTGACGTCCCTCACGGCGAGGCCGCGCCGGGACCGCGGTACATCCGCCGGAGCCAGGCGTCGTAGCGGCGGCCCGAGCCCGCCCGGTAGTCGTGTCCCCGGTAGACGGCGAAGGCCTCGCGTTTGATCTCGTGCTCGGCGGGGGTGAGGTTGGGGGGCAGGGGCAGCGTGGTGTAGCCCCGGTAGGCGACCACCCTGACGCCCGGCGGGGCGGCCGCCGCCGCGAACCTCGCGGCGGCGATGTGGTCGGGATGGTCGGCGACACCCGGCGGCGGGTCCGGATCGAGGGTGTTCAGCACCGACGGCCGGAAGACCCGCATCAGCCCGCGGAGCGCCTCCAGGACGTCGGAGCGGGACAGGCAGACGGCGGGCCTGGTGAAGGGGCGCACGCAGCTCAGGTCCCCTGAGGCGGCCCACAGGCGGCTCAGGGCGCCACTCCCGCCGTCCGCCCTGGGGTCGCCGCCGTCGGGCAGTCCGGCGAAGACGAGCCGGACCTGCGGCCGGTCCGCCAGCGTGTCCACCTCGGCCCGGATCCCGCCCACGGTCATCAGGTTTCGCCGCCACCGGTCACGGACCCCGGCGATCCAGGCGTAGGCGGCCCTGACCCCCCGTTGCCTGTCGATGCTGTACCGCCTGGGCGGGTGCCCGTCGCTCACCCCCGCCACTCCCTCCCCCGCCGTGAGATAGACGGTGACGGTGCTCGCGCCACGCGCGACCAGCCTCAGCAGGTCGGGGCTCATGAAGAGCAGGTCGTCGTCCGGGTGGGCGGCGATCTGGAGGTGGAGGCCTTCGGGTGTCCCGCCGGACATCAGGCTTCCCGGCCCGGGCGGGCCGGGGCTCGGCGACAGCAACGGCGCGAGGAGAAGAACGACGGCCGTCACGGCCGCCATGATCCCGCCCACGCCTCGAACGCCCCGCACGTCGCCCCCCGCCGCCGATGAAAGTAACTCGACGGTAGAGGAGCGGATCCCTCGGCCACCTGAGCCGATTGGACGATTTACGGCATGGCGTCCTCATCCAAGAGGCTCGTCCCTTCTCGTCCCATAGGCGGAGCCCAGCCGTACGGTTTCAGGACCTGTTCCGCGGATCTTCGCCGTGGCGGGGATCGTCCAGGTGGATGCCCCGCGAGGCGGAGGAGCTATGACGGGGTCATGAGCGACAGGTTCTCCCCCGGGGCCCCGCGGCGAACGCGGAGCGTTTTCGTGGGACGGGCGACAACGCGGCGAGGGGCCGCCTGAACGACCGCGGCAGGCGGCAAGACCCACAAAACAGGTCCTGGCTCAGGCCTTCGCGCGTGCGGCCAGATCGGCCCAGAGAGCCTCCACCCGGGCCTCCAACTCCTCCAGGGACCCCTCGTTGGGCACCACGATGTCGGCGGCCCTCAACCGCTCCTCACGGCTCGCCTGGGCGGCGATCCTGGCCCTGACGTCGGCCTCGGTCATGCCGCGCAGCGTGAGCAGCCGTCCGGCGCGTGTCTCGTCGGCCGCGTCGACGACCACGACCACGTCGTACATCGGGGCGAGGTCGTTCTCGACCAGCAGCGGCACGTCGTAGACGACGATGGCGTCCTCGTCCGCCTGGCTCTGCAATTCGGCGACCCGCTCCCCGACCAGCGGGTGCACGACGGCGTTGAGGGAGGCCAGTTTCTCGGAGTCGGCGAAGACGATCGAGCCGAGCCGTCCCCGGTCGAGCGAGCCGTCCTCGCGCAGGACGTCGGGCCCGAAGATCGCGACGATCCGTTCCAGCCCCTCGGTTCCCGGCTCGACCACCTCACGGGCGATCATGTCGGCGTCGATCACCATGGCGCCCCTGGCGGCCAGGCGCCGTGACACCTCGCTCTTGCCGGAACCGATCCCTCCGGTGAGCCCCACCTTCAACATGGTCCGCAGAATACGCGCCGCTACCGCTGCCTGCGCAGGTGGACCAGGGTCAGATGGTCGCTCATCCGCTCCCGGTGGGTCTCACGGTAGCCGCGCCGGCGGTAGAGCCGCAGGTTGCCCTCCGACAGGTGCCCGGTGAACAGGTCGAACGCCAGGGCGGAGTCCATCTCCCCGTGAAGGGCGTCCAGCAGGGCGCCGCCGACGCCGCCGCCCTGCAGGTCGGGCGCGACCACCAGGCGGCCGACCAGACAGGTGGTGCCGGACATCCGCCCGCGAACCGCCCCGGCGATCCGTCCTTCCCGCCTGGCGACGAGCACGACACCCGCCCGTATCGCCCGCTCGACCTGCTCTGCCGACTCGACCAGAGGCGGGATGAACGGGTCGCCGTAGAGCTGGGCCTCGCTCACGTACGCGGCCCGCTGGACCGTGAGGATCTCTCCCGCGTCCGCGGGGACCGCCCGCCCGATCATGGTCACCCGCCAACCCTAGCGTGGCCGGCGACGGGCGAACCCGGCCCCCGGCACGGGACGGGACGGGAGCGTGCCCTGGGCGGACCGGCGACGGGCACGAAAAAGGGCCCCGCCTGAGCGGGGCCCTTCCTCGGATCTTCAGATCGCCACATCAACCACTGGAAGAGGTCAGCTCTGACCGCCCGCGAGCTTCTCCCGCAGGGCGGCGAGAGCCTCGTCGGAGGCAAGAGCGCCCGCCGCCGGAGCGGAGGAGCTCGAACCGGAGGCCGGGGTCTCGCCCGAGTAGGAGGTGGGGGCTGCCTCGCCCGCCTCCGCCTCGGCCTTGCGGGCCTCCTCGATCTGACGCTTGTGCGCCTCGAAGCGGGTCTGGGCCTCGGCGTACTGCCGCTCCCACTCCTCGCGCTGACGGTCGAAGCCCTCGAGCCACTCGCCGGTCTCGGAGTCGAAGCCCTCGGGGTAGATGTAGTTGCCCGAGTCGTCGTAGGTCGCCGCCATGCCGTACAGCGTGGGGTCGAACTCGACGTCGGCGCCCAGCGCGCTCTCGTTGGCCTGCTTGAGCGACAGCGAGATCCTGCGGCGGTCGAGGTCGATGTCGATGATCTTCACGAAGATCTCGTCGCCGACCTGGACGACCTGCTCGGGGATCTCGACGTGGCGCTCGGCCAGCTCGGAGATGTGGACCAGGCCCTCGATGCCCTCCTCGACGCGGACGAACGCGCCGAACGGCACCAGCTTGGTGACGCGGCCCGGCACGACCTGGCCGATCTGGTGGGTGCGGGCGAACTGCTGCCAGGGGTCCTCCTGCGTCGCCTTGAGCGACAGCGAGACCCGCTCGCGCTCCATGTCGACGTCGAGAACCTCGACGGTGACCTCCTGGCCGACCTCGACGACCTCGGAGGGGTGGTCGATGTGCTTCCAGGACAGCTCGGAGACGTGAACCAGTCCGTCGACGCCACCGAGGTCCACGAAGGCACCGAAGTTGACGATCGAGGACACGACGCCCTTGCGGACCTGGCCCTTCTGGAGGGTGTTGAGGAACGTCTGGCGAACCTCGGACTGGGTCTGCTCCAGCCAGGCACGGCGGGACAGGACCACGTTGTTGCGGTTCTTGTCCAGCTCGATGATCTTGGCCTCGAGCTCACGGCCCACGTAGGGCTGCAGGTCGCGGACCCGGCGCATCTCGACCAGCGAGGCGGGAAGGAAGCCCCGCAGGCCGATGTCGAGGATCAGGCCGCCCTTGACGACCTCGATGACGGTGCCGGTGACGATGCCGTCCTCGTCCTTGATCTTCTCGATCGTGCCCCAGGCGCGCTCGTACTGGGCGCGCTTCTTGGACAGGATGAGACGGCCTTCCTTGTCCTCCTTCTGGAGAACAAGGGCCTCGACGTGCTCGCCAACCTCGACGACGTCCGCCGGGTCGACATCATGCTTGATCGAGAGCTCACGCGAGGGGATGACGCCCTCGGTCTTGTAGCCGATGTCGAGCAAAACTTCGTCTCGATCGACCTTGACGACGGTGCCCTCGACGATGTCGCCGTCGTTGAAGTACTTGATGGTCAGGTCGATCGCTGCGAGGAACTCTTCCTCGGAGCCGATGTCGTTGACCGCTACCTGCGGGGTGCTCGAGGTGGCCTCAGTGCTGCTCGTCATGTGTGGAATTGCTCCGAACGCGGACAGATGTCGATGTGGCGAACACGCGGCAGGCCTCTTATCGTTCAGCCGGGAATCCACCGGCCTGATCGAGCGCGAGCCCACTCGGTCCGAGACACACGCGAGCCCACAGCGCAGCGATCAGCATATGAGAACAGACGAGCCTGGTCAATCCGGTAGCACGACACACCTATGGCGAAGCCATGGCTCGACGCCGTCAGTAGGCATTGATCCGCTGCTTCCACTGCGGGCTGATATTACCCCGAAGTTCCCGTGGAACGGAGATGCGTTCGGGATCTCCATCGGCCGTGTACCGCTTGCCCGGGTGCTTGTTGAGCCACTCCAGCCAGTACTGCGAACACCACTTACGGCATTCGCCCTTCTTGCCGTTGCTCTGGACCCGCTGGATCGCCCGCCAGTCGTAGTCCTTGGTGAACGGCGACACCGACGGCTGCGCGCCGGCCAGGAAGACGCCCTTGAAGGCGAAGGAGGTGCCGTCCCACTTGCCCTTCTGGACGGTCGACCGCTTGCGCGGCATGGCGCCGAACGGCAGCGCCAGGGTGTCCGGGGTGCCCGCGCCGTACTTGGCCAGCATCCGCTGGACGCGGACGATCTGCTCGGCGGCCCGCTTCTTCGACAGGCCCGGCAGGTAGGGGTGGTCCCAGGTGTGGTTGGCCACCTCGAAGCCGTGCGAGGTCAGCCACCGCACCGCGTTCTCCTGGGCATGCGCGTCCCGCAACCCGAAGGGCTGATGATTTACCCAAAATGTCGCGACAGGCCGGAAATCTGGGTATTTCTTAGCCACCTGATAGATGATTCCGACCGCGGTGTCCTTGAGCGGCACGCCCGCCTTGTCGAGCGCGAAGTGGCTCGGGTGACCGTCGTCGAAGGTCAGCACGACCGGGTGCTTGCCCGCCGGAACACGGATGTCACCGGTGACGAACTCATGCGCGGTGATCGGCACGTAGCCGTCCCTGGCCAGCCGCTCCATCTCCTGGCGCACCTGGGCCGGGGTCCGGTCGATGGAGGCCAGCCGCTTCTTCAGGATGCGGTGGTACATCAGCACCGGGACCATTCCCGCCTCGTTGGCCTTGACCTGCCGGGCGAACTCCGGCGAGGCCACCACCGGCGGCGGCAGCTCGGCGGAGGGCAGAGCGACCGCGGGCGAGGGACCGGGCGACGGCGGCGGGGAGGGGGTCTGGGCGGGTGGCGTCGTCGGCGGTGTGCTGAGCGGCGTCGCCGTACCCGCCAGTGAGACGGAGGTCGGCGCCGCCTCAGGGCGCACCAGGAGCACCACCACCGCGGTGATCACAACCACCACGTTGGCGAGCATGATGATCTGCGTCAGTGGCGCTGAACTCCGCACAAAACTCCCGTACCCATCGAGATCTCGACTGGATTACCACCCTAGAACAGACTCGGGCAGGCCGGGCAAACAACCAATGATCTACCTGGTCACCACTGGGTGTCCGCACGGGAACCACATCGTGACGGCACCCGCCCCGCGGAACGTCGCGGGGCGGGTGCGGAGGATCGAGCCGGGAAGGCGGCCCTCAGTGGCCCGCGTCCTCCCAGGTGCGGCCGACCCCGACGGAGACCTCGAGGGGGACGCGCAGCGAGTAGGCCGCGTTCATCCGGTCGACGACCAGCTCACGCAGGGTCTCCAGCTCTCCCGGCGCCACCTCGAACACCAGCTCGTCGTGGACCTGGAGCAGCATCCGCGAACGCAGAGCGGCCTCCTTGACCGCGTCGTGCACACCGAGCATCGCGACCTTGATGATGTCGGCCGCCGACCCCTGGATCGGCGCGTTGAGCGCCATCCGCTCGGCCATCTCCCTGCGCTGCCTGTTGTCGCTGTTGAGGTCGGGCAGGTAGCGGCGGCGGCCCATGATGGTCTCGGTGTAACCGTCCTGCCTGGCCTGGACGACGATCGCGTTGAGGAAGTCGCGGACGCCGCCGAACTCCTCGAAGTACTCGTCCTTGAGGGCCCTGGCCTCCTGCACCGGGATGCCGAGCTGCCCGGAGAGCCCGAAGTCGGACAGTCCGTAGGCGAGGCCGTAGTTCATCGCCTTGATCTTGGCCCGCATCTCACCGGTGACCTGCTGGGGCTCGATGTCGAAGACCCGCGCGGCGGTCGCCTGGTGGAAGTCGTGCCCGGACTCGAAGGCCGCGATCAGCGACGCGTCGCCGGACAGGTGGGCCATGATCCGCAGCTCGATCTGGCTGTAGTCGGCGGTCAGCAGGGTCTCGTAGCCCTGGCCGACCACGAAGCCCTGCCGGATCCTGCGGCCCTCGGCGGTGCGGATCGGGATGTTCTGCAGGTTGGGCTTCTCCGAGCTGAGCCGCCCGGTGGCCGCCATGATCTGGTTGAACGTGGTGTGGATCCGGCCGTCGTCGGCGATCTCCTTGATCAGTCCCTCGACCGTGACGCGCAGCTTGGCCTGGTCGCGGTGCCTGAGCATGATGGCCGGCAGCTCGTGGTCGGTCTGCGTGGCCAGCCAGGCCAGCTGCTCGGCGTCCGTGCTGTAGCCGGTCTTGATCTTCTTGGTCTTGGGCAGCCCGAGCTTGACGAACAGGATCTCCTGGAGCTGCTTGGGCGAGCCCAGGTTGAACTGCTCCCCGACGGCGGCGTGCGCGGCGTCGACGGCCTGCTTGACCGCGGCGCCGAACTCGGCCTCCAGCCCGCTGAGGTAGGGACCGTCCGCGGCGATCCCGGCTCGTTCGAGCTCGGCCAGGACCGTCACCAGGGGCAGCTCGACGTCGCCCATCAGGTGGGTGCCGCCCCGTGGTTCGAGGAAGTCCTCAAGGGCGTCGGCCAGCTCCCGCACGGCCATGGCCCGCAGCCCGAGGTCGTGGGCGGCGTCGGTCTCCTGGTCGTCGAATAGGCTGGCCTGGCCGCTGTTGTCCTCTTCCCCGCGCAACTCCCGGCTCAGGTAGACCCGGACGAGGTCCTCAAGCGGGAACGAGCGCTGGCCGGGCATCGCCAGGTAGGCCGCCAGCGCCGTGTCACTGGTCAGCCCGCGCAGGTCCATCCCCTGGGCCCACAGCGCCAGGATCAGCCCCTTGGCGTCGTGCACCGCCTTCGGCCGCGACTCGTCGCACAGCCACTCGCGCAGCGCCGCCTCGTCGGCCTCGGTGAGCGTCGTCTGGTCGATGAAGGCCGCGCCGCGCCCGCCGTCGCCGGGCGCGGCGATCGCGACGCTGTCGACCCGTCCGGTGCCACTGCCGTGGGAGCCCCGGAAGGCCAGGCCCGCCCTGCCCTCCGGCATGGCCCGCAGCCACGGCCCGACCTCGTCCGGCCCGAGCACGACCGTCTCGACCTCGAAGCCCTCGCCCGGCTCCGGCTCGGCCGAGGAGAGGGTCTTGAACAGCCGGTCGCGCAGCTCGCCCCTGAACTCCAGCGTGTCGAGGATCTTGTCGATCTCGGCGCGCTCGCCCTGGCCGACCGTCAGCGCCGTGACCTCGGCTTCGAGCGGGACGTCCCGGGTGAGCTGGGTGAGACGGCGGTTCAGCAGGACCTGGTCGAGGTGGTCGCGCAGTTTGTCCCCGACCTTGCCCTTGACCTCGTCGACCCGGTTGACCAGTTCCTCCAGCGAGCCGAACTCGCGGATCCACTTGGCCGCGGTCTTCTCGCCGACACCGGGGATGTTCCTGAGGTTGTCGCTGCTGTCGCCCCTGATGGCCGCGAAGTCGGGATACTGGGTGGGGGTGAGCTCGTACTTCTCCAGCACGGCCTCGGGCGTGAACCTGGTCATGTTGCTGATGCCGACCCTGGTCATCAGCACCGTGATGCGCTCGTCGACCAGCTGGAGCGCGTCGCGGTCACCGGTGACGACCAGCACGTTCATGTCCTGCGCGGCGGCGCGGGTGGCGAGCGTGGCGATCAGGTCGTCGGCCTCGTATCCGGCCAGCGACAGGTACGGCACGCGCAGGGCGTCGAGCATCTCGTGGATCAGGCTCATCTGGCTGCGGAAGCTGTCCGGGGCCGCGCTGCGGTTGGCCTTGTACTCCGGGTACTCCGTATGCCGGAACGTCGGCTCTGACCGGTCGAAGCAGACCGCCACGTGCGTGGGCCGCTCGTCACGGAGCACGTTGACCAGCATCGAGGTGAACCCGAAGACGGCGTTGGTCGTCTGCCCCGTCGTGGTGGAGAAGTTCTCCTCGGGCAGGGCGTAGAAAGCCCGGTATGCCAGGGAGTGTCCATCCAGCAGCAGCAGACACGGACGCGAGGGGGTCGCTTCGTTCTTCGGCACAGGGGAAGCCTAGTCTCCTGATACGACAGAAAACGCTGGTCCCGCGACAAGGAGACGCCCCCTTGACCATGACAGACCCACAGGAAGTCGCCCGGATCCTCGAGGAGACCCTCGGCGGCACCGGTGGCGCGCTCGTCGAGCGGATGGGCATCGAGCTGACCGGGGCCTCTCCCGAGCGGGTCACGGGCCGCATGCCCGTCGAGGGCAACACCCAGCCGTACGGCCTGCTGCACGGCGGCGCCTCATGTGTGCTGGCCGAGACCCTGGGCTCGATCGGGGCGGCCCTGCACGCGGGCCAGGGGCGTGTCGCGGTCGGCATCGAGATCAGCGCCACCCACCACCGCGCCGTCAGCTCCGGCCACGTCACCGGCGTCGCGACCAGGGTGCACGGCGGCAGGAGCGTGGCGACCTACGAGATCGAGATCACCGACGAGCGGGGCCGCAGGGTGTGCAGCTCACGCCTGACCTGCATGCTGCGCGACGCCTGAACGGGAACTCACCGGTTTTCGATCATTACCCGACCTCCCCTTTTTGCACTCTTGCCACAGGAGTCGCTACGGTGGGTGACATCGATGCCCGTGGGGGAGCCGAGTAGAAAACGCGCAGGGTCGGGGAAGTCCTGCGCGGCGCCAAAGGCTCTCCCCGGGCTCGTGTTCGCTCGGCCCCGTACGGCCCGCCCCGGGCCCTTCCGGGGGCTCGGGCCGTACGGGAACGAGGGTCACACGTCGGTGTGCGTGGGGTCGAGCACCCGGCGCAGGAAGCTCCTGGTCCGTTCGTACCGGGGTGAGCCGATCACCTGGTCCGGGGGGCCGTCCTCGACGATCACGCCTCCGTCCATGAAGACCACGCGGTCGGCCACGTCCCTGGCGAAGGCCATCTCGTGGGTGACCACGAGCATCGTCATGCCCTCCTCGGCCAGCTTGCGCATGACCGTGAGCACGTCGCCGACCAGCTCCGGGTCGAGCGCGGAGGTCGGCTCGTCGAAGAGCATCAGCGCGGGGTTCATGGCCAGCGCCCTGGCGATGGCCACCCGCTGCTGCTGCCCGCCGGACAGCTGGGCCGGGTAGAAGGCCGCCTTCTCCAGGACCCCGACCTTCGCCAGGTGCTCCCTGGCGATCCGCTCGGCCTCGGCCGCGCCCCGCCTGAGCACCCGCCGCTGGGCGATCATCACGTTCTGCAGCACGGTCATGTGCGGGAAGAGGTTGAACTGCTGGAAGACCATGCCGACACGGCGGCGGGCCGCGTCGATGTCGACGTCGGGGTCGGTCAGTTCGACGCCTTCGAGCACGACCCTGCCCGAGGTCGGCTGCTCCAGCAGGTTCACGCAGCGCAGCAGCGTCGACTTGCCCGACCCGGAGGGGCCGATGACGCACACCACCTGGCCGGGGTCGACGGCGAAGTCGATCCCCCTGAGCACCTCCAGCCTGCCGAAGCGCTTGTGCAGGTCCCTGATCTCGACCGCGTGCGCCACGGAGGCGGCCGCCTGGGTCGTCGGCTCGGTCATCGCCGTCCCCTCCCCTGCCGCCTCTCCAGCCGGTTCGCGAGGTAACCCAGCGGGATCGTGACGAACAGATACGTGATGCCGACGACCAGGATGGGCGTGGCGTTGGCGTGTGTGGAGGCCAGGTCGTTGCCGAACTTGGTGAGCTCGACGTACTCGCTGGTCACGCCGAGGAACAGAACCAGTGAGGAGTCCTTGAGCAGGGACACGAACTGGTTGGTCGTCGGCGGGATGACGATCCGCACGGCCTGCGGGATGACGATGCTGACCGTGGCGCGGGTGTGGGACATGCCCAGCGAGCGCGCCGCCTCCATCTGTCCCTTGGGGACGGCCTGCAGGCCCGCGCGCAGCGTCTCGGCCATGTAGGCGGACCCGACGACCGTCAGGCCCAGGATGCCCTGCCCGTAGGTGTCGCCGGGCACCTGGAAGCCGGGCAGCGCCTGTGGCAGGAACAGGATGAGCAGGAAGATGAGCAGCGCGGGCAGGCCCCGGAAGACCTCGATGTAGGCGATCGCGAGCCATCGGTACGGCAGCACCGACGACATCCTCATCAGGGCCAGCAGCAGACCGAACAGGAAGGCGAAGACGAAACCGCCGACCGAGTAGATGATCGTGTTCTTCAGCGCGACCGTGATCACCCCGGGCCACGCCTCGGCGGCGATCTCCGGCTTGGCGAAGTTCTGCGCCAGACTGTTCCAGTCGATGCGCAGGACGAGGAACACGGCCACGGCGACCAGCACGGCGTACTGGACGGCCCGGCTGACGCGCTGTCTCTTTCGCGGACTGAGCCGGGTCCTGCGGGCGCGCCCCGCCGGACCCGGTTTCTCAGCCGTCGTTGACTGGTCGGTCATGGATCAGCCGAGCTCTCCGGGCTTCTTACCGAACCACTTGACGTAGAGCTTCTCGTAGGTTCCGTCCGCCTTGGCCGTGGTGATCGCCTCGTCGATGGCCTTGAGCAGCGCCGGGTCGGCGCCCTTCTTCAGGCCGATGCCGTACTGCTCACCGGTGTCCAGGCTGGCGAGCAGCTCGAACTTGTCGGCGATCTCCGGCTTCTTCAGCCAGGCCAGCACGACCGGCAGGTCCTGGACGATCACGTCGACCTGGCCGGACTGCAGGCCGAGCAGCTCCTTGGGCGAGTCCGCGAACTCCTTGGGGTCGAAGCCGTTCTTCCTGACGTACTCCAGGCCCGTGGTGGAGGCCTGCGCGCCCAGGCGCAGGTTCTTCGCCTTGACCTCGTCGAGGGTCTTGATGCCGACGCCCTTCTTGCCGAGCAGCGCCTGGGTCGCGTCGAAGTACGGAACGGAGAAGTCGATGTTGGCCTTGCGCTCGGGCGTGATGGTCATGCCCGCCGCCGCCACGTCGCACTTGCCCGCGGCCATCGCCGCGCCGCTCTTGATGACGGCGAAGTCGATGTCGACGACGTCCTGGGTCAGGCCGAGCTTCTTGGCCGCCAGGTCGACGATGTCGATGTCGAAGCCGACGGTCTTGTCCCCTTCCTTGAACTCGAAGGGCTCGTAGGGAAGGTTCGTGCAGGTGGTCAGCTTGCCCGGGTGGACCACCTTCACGCCGCCCTCGGAGGGGGCGCTCGCGGAGGAACCTCCAGTGCTCTCGGTACCGCAGGCCGCGAGGCCGAACGTGCCGGCGACCACCACCGCTCCCGCCGCGAGCACGCGACGGGAAACAAAACTCAGGCCCACAAGGCCTCCTTCGGTCAGAGTCACATCGTGGACAGTTACCTCCGGGTAATACTGCCCACCCGTACGGACGTATGGATCACCGCTACAACACGATTCGGACAACAACCCCTTTCGGCGCCACCATGATCGGTATCATGCCCCACCAGGCCCTTGACGCCTTCGGACGCCGAGTGGTCAACACTGCCACCCAACACGGTCCGGGACCGGAAATCATCCAGCCCCAAAACGGTGCAAATATTCTATCTTCGCACTTCAGGTGGGGTAAAGGCCGTTACGGAACTCCCCGAATCCACGGGGAAAGGGCATTGAGGAACGGCCCACGCCTCGGTTACCTTGCCCGGTGTGCGCAACCTCCCAAAGCCGTTGACCGGTGCCGTCCTGGCCACCGCGCTCCTCACCGCGTGCTCGGGGCAGCCCTCCGCGGCCCCCTCTCCCTCACCTACCCCCACCTACCAGCTGACGCCCCGCCCGGTACGGCCCGGCGAGCGCCCGATCACCGCCGCGCCCGTGACGGACGGCGACACCCGCTTCCAGGTGATCGGCCTGCAGACCGGCCTGAGCGAGTTCGTCGGCAGCCACGGCGAATGGCAGGCCAAGGGCCAGTACGTGGTCGTGCGGATCGTCGCCGAGAACCCGGGCCGCACCAACTCCCGCTTCGTCGCCGGCCGCCAGCGGCTCCTCACCGCCGACGGCACGGCCCACGCCGTCGACAGGTTCGCCCAGGCCATCAAACGCCAGCCGGACACCCTCCCGCTCGGCGCCGAGGTCAGGATCGAGATGGACCTGTGGTTCGACGTCCCCAAGGACGCGAAGGTCACCGGCGTCCGCCTGCACGGCGACCCGCCCCTCGGCGTCGGAGGCACCACCCAGGGCGCGACCGTCCCCCTGGGCTAGGCCGGGCACGTCCTCGCCGCACGCGTGCGGCGAGGACGTGAACCCCTTCCTAGGCCTCGTGCCCGAGACCACCGCCCAGATAGGCGGCCTGCACGTCGGGGTCGTTGAGCAGGTCGGCGGCGAGCGCGCTCTTGACCACCTTGCCGGTCTCCAGGACGTAGGCCCGGTGCGCCAGCTTCAGCGCCTGCTGGGCGTTCTGCTCGACCAGCAGCACCGTGGTCCCGCGGCGGTTGATCTCCTCGATGATCGAGAAGATCTGCTGCACCATCAGCGGCGCCAGCCCCATCGACGGCTCGTCGAGCAGCAGCACCTTCGGCTTGGCCATCAGCGCGCGCCCGATGGCCAGCATCTGCTGCTCGCCGCCGGACATCGTGCCGCCCATCTGCGTCCTGCGCTCGGCGAGCCTCGGGAACAGCTCGTAGACCTCGGCCAGGTCCGCGTCGAAGTCACCGGAACGGGTGTAGGCGCCCATGAGCAGGTTGTCGTGCACCGTCATACCGGGGAAGACCCCCCGGCCCTCAGGCGCCTGCCCCAGGCCCGCCAGGACCCTCTTGTGACCCGGCATCTTGCTGATGTCCCGGCCGTCGAAGACGACGCTCCCCGACGTCAGGCCGCGCAGACCGGAGATCGTCTTCAGGGTCGTGGTCTTGCCCGCCCCGTTCGCGCCGATGAGCGTGACGATCTCGCCCTCGTTCACCTCGACGGAGATGCCCTTGAGCGCCGCGATCTTTCCGTAGTGGACGTGGATGTCCTTGACCTCAAGAAGCATCTGCGGGAGCCCCCAAATACGCCTCGATGACCCGGGGGTCGCTCCGCACCTCGTCCGGCAGGCCGTCGGCGATCTTCTGGCCGAAGTCCAGCACCGCGATACGGTCGCTGATGCCCATGATGAGGCTCATGTCGTGTTCGATGATGAGAATCGTCCGCCCCGCGTCACGGATGTCGCGGATCAGCTGCTGCAGGGCGACCTTCTCCGCCGGGTTCATACCGGCGGCGGGCTCGTCGAGCAGCAACAACTTCGGGTTGGTCGCCAGCGCGCGGGCGATCTCCAGCCTGCGCTGGTCACCGTAGGGCAGGTTCTTGGCGTGGTCGTTCGCCCGGTGCGAGATGCCGACGAAGTCGAGCAGCTCCATCGCCAGCGCGCGCCCCTCACGCTCCGCCCTGCGGTGCGCGGGAAGCCCGAGCGCCACGCTCAGCATGCCCGAACGATGGTGCGCGTCCGCGCCCACCATGACGTTCTCCACAGCCGTCATGTTGTGGAACAGCCGGATGTTCTGGAACGTACGGGCGACGCCCCGCTTGGTGATCCTGAAGCGCTTGACACCGCTGATCCGCTCGCCCTGGAAGAGGACCTGCCCCTCCGTCGGCTGGTAGACCCCGGTCACCACGTTGAAGACCGTGGTCTTGCCCGCGCCGTTCGGACCGATGAGAGCGAAGATCTCCCCCTCGCCGATGGTCAGATCGACCTCGCGCAGCGCCGTGACGCCGCCGAACCGCATGACAAGACCCTGCAGCTCCAGCATCGCTCGGCCACCGCGCCCACCGGCCGTCCCGCTCACCTCGGTGCTCATCGGGAGGCCACCTCCTCACCATGCGACTCGGGACCGGACACCTCTGCGCCGAGGCTTCCCATCCCGCCCGATCCCTCTTGCAGCTCCGCCTTGCGTTGACGCGAGGGCAGCAACCCCTCCGGCCGGAAGATCATCAGAGCGACCAGCACCGCGCCGAAGATCAGCATGCGGTAGTCCTGCAGGCCACGGAAGCGCTCGGGCAGCCACGCCACGACGAACGCGCCGAGGATGACACCCGGCAGGTTGCCCGCGCCGCCCATGACCACCGCGGCCAGGATCGTCGCGGACAGCAGGAACTGGAAGTCGTTCGGGTTGATCGAAATGGCCTTGGCCGCCCACAGCACGCCCATCGCGCCGCCGATCGAGGCGCCGATCGCGAAGGCGAGCATCTTGAAGCGGAACGTCGGCACACCCATGACCTCGGCCGCGTCCTCGTCCTCACGGATCGCCGCCCAGGCCCGTCCGACCCGGCTCTTCTCCCAGCGCTTCACCAGGATGATCACGACGACCGCGAGCGCGACCAGCAGGTAGTAGTAGGGCCGCGGGTCGAGCACGCCGTACTTGAAGATCGCCACGTCACCGATCATGATGTCGGGGAAGCTCGGCGGGTGCGGGATGCCGCGGACGCCGTTCGGGCCGCCGATCGCGTCGGTGTTACGCGCCGTGATCCGGATGATCTCACCGAAACCCAGCGTGACGATCGCGAGATAGTCGCCGCGAAGCCGCAGCGTCGGAGCGCCCAGCGTGATGCCCGACAGCGCGCACAGCCCGATGCCGACCACCAGGATCAGCCAGAAGTTCCAGCCGAGCCTGGTGCCGATCAACGCCATCGCGTAACCGCCGACCGCGTAGAACGCGACGAACCCCAGGTCGAGCAGGCCCGCCTGACCGACGACCACGTTGAGCCCGATGGCCAGCACCACATAGGTGCCGATCGGGAAGAACAGGATGCTCGCCCAGTCCGTGTAGGGCGACATGAACGAGCCGATGCTCTCCGAGGGCAACAGCAGCGCCCCGACGATCAGGAGAACGTAGACGACCCAGCGCTGCCAGCCCGGCGTGTTCAGCCAGCGCTCGTGTACGGCGTCGCCGTACTGGCTGAGCCTATGACGGAAGTCTGCCAGTGAATTCTTCTGGTTCATGCGCGCGCCTGCTGGAGTGATTCACCGAGGATTCCGGTGGGGCGGAACATCAGGACCAAGACGAGGATGCTGAAGGAGATCACGTGCTTCCAGTCGGAGCCCGCGAAGATCGCCCCGTAGTTCTCCACGAGGCCGAGCACCACACCGCCCACCAGAGCACCGCGCAGGTTGCCGATGCCACCCAGGACCGCCGCGGTGAACGCCTTGATCCCGAAGAGGAAGCCGATGTAGTAGTACGTGTTCTCGTACGAGATCAGATACAGCGCCCCGGCCACACCGGCCATGCCGCCGCCGATCAGGAACGTCATCCGGACGATCTTGTTGATGTCGACGCCCATGAGGACCGCCGCCTCCGGATCCTGCGCGGTGGCGCGGATACCACGGCCGATCTTCGTACGGTTGACGAGGGCGTCAAGGGCGATCATCATGCCGACCGCCGCCACGATCACCAGCACCTGGTCCGCCCGGACCGAGTGACCGAAGATCGAGAAAAGCTCGTTCCGCTCCATCAACCGGGGAAGGCCCATCTGAATGCGGCCTTGCTGCGGGCGGTTGAAGACGTTCGGAATCACCAGGAGCGCGAACAGCTCCTGCAGGAAGATCGAGGCACCGATGGCCGAGATGAGCGCCGCGAGGCGGGAGGCCCCACGCTTGCGCAGCGGCCGGTACGCGATCCGCTCCAGCGCCACCGCGGTTCCCGCGGAGGCGAGCATCCCGGCCACGACCATCAGCAGGATCACCCCGGCCAGCGCGATGCCGGTCAGAGGTGAACTTATGCCGAACACGAACGGGACGAACATCGCGCCGAAGGTCCCGATCATGAACACTTCCGAGTGCGCGAAGTTGATCAGACGCAGCACGCCGTACACCATGGTGTAACCGAGCGCTATCAGGGCGTAGATCGAACCGAAGGCCAGGCCGTCGATTGTGGCCGGCCAGAACTGATTGATGAAGTCATTGAGCACTAGGGTTTACCACTTCTAGCGGGGGTCGCCTGCACTGCCGGTAGCACACCGCTTCCAGCAGAACCTCGTGGACTCTGGTGGAAGTACACAGAAAGCGGGACCGCGCTTCGGCGATCCCGCTCCCCGTGCGCCAACTACCTTCTCTTCTCGCGGTCCGTCCCTAGCCCAGCTTGGCCTCGGTGGCCTTGCCCAGCAGCGTGATGGCGCCGCCCTTGACCTGGTAGATGTAGATGTCCTTGGCGACGACCTCACCGTTGTCGCCGAACTTCACCTGCTTGGAGACACCGGCCAGGTCAACGGTCTTGATGAACTCGTTGATCTTGTCGGTGGTGGTGTTGCCCGCCTTGACCGCCTCGACGAAGACGGACGCGGCGTCGTAACCCTCAGAGGCGTAGATCGCCGGGTCGGCGTTGAACTTCGCCTTGTAAGAGTCGGCGAAGCTCTTCACCTTCGGGTCGGTGACGTCGGGGGTGGCGATGTAGCAGGGGCAGCCGACGAGGGCGCCCTCGGCGTTCTGCGCGCCGGCGCCGTCGATGAGGCCCTTGTCCAGCGAACCGTCGCCGGAGAAGAACTTCGCGTCCTTCACGCCCTTGTCACGAAGCTGCTTGAGCAGGTTGCCGCCCGCGGCGTAGTAACCGCCGAAGAAGATCGCGTCAGGCTTGGCCGCCGCGACCTTGTTCACCACCGAGGAGAAGTCACTCTCGGCCGGGTCGAGCGAGTCGTTGGTCAGCTTCACGCCCTTGGTGCCGAGCTGCGTACGGACCGCGTCGGCCAGCGGCTTGCCGTACTCCGACTTGTCGTCGATGACGAAGACGTTCTTCGCACCCGCCGCACCCGCGATGAAGTCCGCGATACCGGGACCCTGAACACCGTCGTTCGGCAGCACACGGTGCCAGAACTTCCAGCCGTTCTCCGCGAGCTTGGCGTTCGTCGCCGAGGCCGTGATGCTCGGAATACCCGCCTCTTCGAGCACCGGCGCGACCTGCGCGGACTCACCGGAGAACGCCGGGCCGATCAGGCCGGCGACCTTGTCGCTCTTGATGGCCTGCTGCGCCAGCGCGACGGCCTTGGAGGCGTCACCCTGGCTGTCGTACTTGACCAGCTCGATCTTCACAGCCGGGTTCGTCTTGTTGTACTCGTCGACGACGAGGTTCGCGCCGTTCCACGGCGGAATGACGATACCCGCGTTGGCGCCGGTCAGGTCACCCATGAAACCGATTTTGACGGTCCCGGCAGCGGGGGCGGCGGAACTGGAGCCACCGTCCGACTGCGGGGTCCCAGAGCCACTGTTACCACAAGCAGCGAGACCGAGGGTGAGCGCCACACCGGCAGCGAGCACTCCACCGAGGCGAGCAGTCTTGGGCCGCAAGGTTGCCTTCCTTTCGCCCGACCCCTCATAGGGAGCGGGTTCACAGATGCCCTCCCTGACGGAGTGGCCAGGGGGTTGTGTCGGTTAGTACAGCCAGCGGATGTCACGGGTCGATACAGGACAGGCCACCGTAACTATTTCGTTATTACACCGATTCTTTTCAGCTATAACTGACAAAAGTCATGGTCACCACGCGCATCACCACCCTCACATAGATCACTTCGAAGATGCAAAAGCCCGCGTCAGACCGGGGTCACCGGAGCCGCGCGGGCTTAACAAACAGGAAACCTTCCTAAAGGAAGCGGGGCCTCCCCACCGGGCCCAACCCCTCACTCCCCCGGCGCACCCCCGGCCCCGGACACCCCGTCGACCACGATCTGCGCCACCTGACGCATGCTCAACCGGCGATCCATCGACGCCTTCTGAATCCACCGGAACGCCTGCGGCTCACTCCACCCGTGCTCCGACATCAACAGGCCCTTCGCCCGCTCCACCAGCTTGCGCGTCTCCAGCCGATCAGAGAGCGACCCCACCTCCCGCTCGAGCGCCACGATCTCCTCGTGCCTGCTGACCGCCATCTCGATCGCGGGCACCAGATCCGACTTCGTGAACGGCTTCACCAAATACGCCATGGCCCCGGCATCCCGCGCCCGCTCCACCAGATCACGCTGAGAGAAGGCCGTGAGAATCAGACACGGGGCGATCCGCCGCGACACGATCTGCTCGGCGGCCGAGATGCCGTCCAGGATGGGCATCTTCACATCCAGGATCACCAGATCGGGCCGGTGCTCGGCGGCCAGCGCGACCGCGGCCTCCCCGTCTCCGGCCTCCGCGACGACGGCGTACCCGTCCTCCTCCAGCATCTCCTTCAGGTCGAGGCGGATCAGAGCCTCGTCTTCCGCGATCACCACTCGCCGCTGCGTACTCACGAGCAAGAGAGTACCGATGTCCGCTAGATTAGAACCACGCCGGTGTCCACAGCTGATCCAGTTCTGGGTAAGCTCACCACCGGCACACAATCCGGACAAGTCCGGAAATATAAGCCGGAATGGTGAAATGGCATACACGGACGCCTCAAAAGCGTCTGCTCGAAAGGGCGTGCGGGTTCGAGTCCCGCTTCCGGCACACATTCAGTGACCGACCTGAAACTGTCGGTGCCCGATGGCATGGTCGTCCCATGCACTCCCGTGAAACCGTTGAGCGCGCTCTGCGGCTCTCCTCCCAAGGGCTCATCGACCGCGAAGTGGCCCGGCTCTGCGGCGTGTCGCTCGGCGCTGTCCAGAAGTGGCGCACCGGAGCACGCAGATCCCAACCCGAAGGAGATCTGCGCCACTTCCACTCCTGCCCCCTGTGCCACGGACGGGCGCTGGACCACCGTGCCTACGCCCACCTGCTCGGGCTCTACCTCGGCGACGGTCACATCCTGTTGTGCGGAAGAGGCGTCTACCAACTCTCACTGGCATGTTGCGACGACTGGCCAGGCCTGACCGAGGAGGCCGCGTCCGTCATGGCGGAGGTCATACCGACCTCATCGGTCAGCCGTCGCCGGCTCAGAGGGTGCACAGAGGTCAAGAGTTACTCCAAGCACTGGGTCTGTCTGTTTCCCCAGCATGGTCCCGGCCGAAAACACGACCGCGAAATCGTCCTGGACGAGTGGCAACGCAAGATCGTCGAAGAGTGCCCGGGCCTCTTCGTCCGGGGACTGATGCACTCCGACGGTTATCGCGGAACGAACCGGATACGTCGTCACTTCAACGGCGCCGACCACTGGTATGAGTACCCCCGTTACCTTTTCAAGAACGAGTCGCATGACATCCTCAACCTGTGCGGCCAGGCCCTCGACATGCTCGGGGTCGCCTGATGCTCGGGGTCGCCTGGAGTCGTCCCAAGCGGAACACCGTTTCCATCGCCCGCCGGGAGGCCGTCGAGCGGCTGGACGAGTTCGTCGGCCCGAAGCACTGACGGTCCGCGTGGGCGACTTGCCGCTGAGGGGAGGCATCGGGAAGAGTCGGCGGTTCCGGCCCTTCGATCTGAGAGGCAGACATGACTGGTGGTGTCGTCCCGGGGGAGCTCCGCCTGAGCGGGCACGGCCTGGTGTTGCGGGAGTGGGAGGACGATGACCTGGAGACGATGGTCGGCCTGTTCGACGATCCCGAGGTGGCCTACTGGACGCCCCTGGTCTCCCCGTTCGACCTGGAGGCCGCCCGGCTCTATCTGAAGCGCGCGCGGGAGCGTCGGGCGGCGGGGCAGGCCGTCCAGCTGGCCATCACAGAGGGCTCGGGGGGCTCGGGGGGCTCGGGGGGCTCGGGGGCGGCGCTGGGTGAGGTGCTGCTGATGTGGAGCGAGCCCGGTTCGGGGGTCGCGGAGATCGGTTACAGCGTGGGTGCGGCCCATCGGGGGCGTGGGCTGGCGGTGCGGGCGGTGCGGGTCATGACGGAGTTCGCCCGGGGCACGTTGGGGATCGACCGGTTGCTGCTGGAGATCGAGAAGGAGAACGCGGCGAGCGCGGCGGTGGCGGGCGCGGCGGGTTACTCCCTGACGGAGGCGCCGCCGATTCCCGGTGAGGAGAAGGGCAGGAGGTTGTTCCTGCGGACGTGGGAGTACGACGGTTGACCCACCGTCGGCTCACGACGCCGGTACGGCGGGCGTCGAGGCGCCGGCCGTACCGGGTGGGTGTGGGTTGGTCAGGCGGGGTGGGAGACGGCCGCGCCGATGGTGTGGACGCGCAGGGCGTTGGTCGAGCCCGCGGTGCCGGGAGGGGACCCGGCGACGATGACGACCTTGTCGCCCTTCTCCAGGCGGGCGTTGGCGAGCAGGGAGGCCTCGACCTGGCGGACCATGTCGTCGGTGTGGTGGACGAAGGGCACCTCGAAGGTCTCCACGCCCCAGGTGAGAGCCAGCTGGTTGCGGACGTGGGGGGCGGAGGTGAAGGCGAGCAGCGGGATGGGCGAGCGGTAGCGGGCCAGGCGGCGGGCGGTCTCGCCGGACATGGTGAAGGCGACGAGGGCCTTGGCTCCGACGATGGCGCCGACCTCGGCCGCGGCGCGGGCGATGGCGCCTCCGGTGGTCTCGGGCAGCCGGTCGAGGCTGTGCGTGGCGTGCAGGGAGGTCTTCTCCGCGGCGACCGCGATGCGGCTCATGGTCTGGACGGTCTCGATGGGGTAGTTGCCGACGGAGGTCTCGCCGGAGAGCATGACGGCGTCGGCTCCCTCCATGACGGCGTAGGCGACGTCGGAGGCCTCCGCGCGGGTCGGGCGGGGGGCGGAGATCATGGAGTCGAGCATCTGGGTGGCGACGATGACCGGCCGGGCCTTCTCGTGGCAGAGCTGGATGGCGCGTTTCTGGACGATCGGCACCTCTTCGAGGGGTAGTTCGACGCCGAGGTCGCCGCGGGCGACCATGATGCCGTCGAAGGCCTCGATGATCTCGGGGAGCCGTTCGACCGCCTGGGGCTTCTCGATCTTGGCGAGCAGCGGGAGGCGGACGGCTTCCTGTTCCATGATGTTGCGGACGACGTCGGCGTCCGAGGGGCGCCGGACGAAGGACAGGGCGATGAGGTCGAAGCCGGTGCGCAGGGCCCAGCGGAGGTCGGCCTCGTCCTTGTCGGTGAGGGCGGGGGCGCTGACGTTGACGCCGGGCAGGTTGAGGCCCTTGTTGTCGGAGATCATGCCGCCGATGATCACGCGGGTGGTCACGCGGGGGCCGTCGATGCGGGTGACCTCCAGGTGGACGCGTCCGTCGTCGACGAGGATGCTGTCACCGGGGCGGACGTCCTTGTGGAGGCCGAGGTAGGTGGTCGAGACCTGTTCGCGGTCGCCGGGGACGTCCTCGGTGGTGATGGTGAAGACGTCTCCGAAGCCGAGGCGGACGGGGCCCTCCTCGAACTTTCCGACGCGGATCTTGGGGCCCTGCAGGTCGGCGAGCACGCCCACGCCGCGGCCGAGTTCGGCGGCGGCCTCCCTCACCCTGTCGTATACCTCTTTGTGCAGTTCCTGGCTGCCGTGGCTGAGGTTGAAACGAGCCACGTCCATGCCTGCGGCGATGAGTTCGCGGAGGCGTTCCGGGGAGGAGGTGGCGGGGCCGAGGGTACAGACGATTTTTGCGCGACGAGTCACGGGTCCCACCCTAATTGGTACAGACCACTTGGTCGTTACGTTGACCGGAGCGGGGGTGAAAAACTCGATGACATCGTGTCACCGATGCGAACCCGGATGTTCCCGTTGAACGCCTGTGGGATGCCGGGGGGTGTTGAGGCGGCGGCCCGGAGTCGTGGCCTGTGAACGCGGGTGAGGACGACGGTGGCCGAGGGGTCTCCGGGCGCGGCGGTGTCGTACGGCCGGGCGTTGGGCCGGCCGGGCGTGGCGGTCTCCGTCCGGTCGGCGGGATGAGCCCGTCAGGCTTCTTCGGGGCGTCCGATCGGTGGTGGGGCGGTCCGGCCGGGGCGCGGGCGGTGCCGTACGTCGTCGTGATGGCCGGTGACAACGCCGTGGGTCAGGCAGCCGGCCTCACGGGCTGGGGCGGGCGCCGCTCCGCCCCAGACCAGGCGTCCTTGCGGGCGTCACCGGCCTGTGCGGGTGCGACGCCCGGAACGTCAGGGGGCGATGGCCGCGGCCTTGGCGGCGTCGACGATGCCGTGGCCGTAGAAGCCGTTGCGGGCCTTGGAGCCCTGGCAGGTGTGGGCGGCCTCGTCGCCGAAGCCCTGGTAGACGTAGCGGCGGGGTTTCGGGCAGGAGGTGCGGGTCGCGCTGGCGTAGAGCAGCCGTTCGACGTCGGCGGGGCGCATGGTGACGCCGTCCTTGGACGGCTTGCCGAAGCGGCTGATGATCACGGCGGCGACGCCGGTGGCGTGCGGGGCGGCCATGGAGCTGCCGGCGAGGTACTGGTAGTAGGCGCAGGTTCCCGCCTTGCAGTCACGTACGACGGAGCCGCTGCGCGGCTTGCCGTCGGCGTCGATGAGGTGTTCGGCGCGGAGCACGTGTTCCGGGGCCGCCGCCAGGACGGTCCTGGTGATGTCCTGGCCGCTCTCACCGTCGGCGGCGTCACCGCCGGGGGCCGCCAGGTCGGTCTGTTCGAGGCCGTAGTCGGAGTAGGAGGCCTTGCGCTTGGTCGGGCCGACGGCGGAGACCGAGATGACGCCCTTGGACTCGGCGGGGACGCTGAGGCAGGAGTTGTCGATCTTACGGGTGCGCTGCGTGTCGAGGGGGTAGTCGGGGCTGATGAGGTCGGTCTTCGGGTTTCCGAGGTCGGTGGCCTCGTTGCCGATGGCGCTGATCAGGGTGACGCCGTGTGCGCGGGCGTAGTCGAGGGCGCGTTGCATGCCGGTGATGACGCCGCGCTGTTCGAGTTGTTCCGCTTTGGAGTCGCGGGGGTTGGCGGTGCAGTTGAACAGCCACGGGTCGATGTAGTAGCTCATGTTGACCACGTCGATGCCGTTGTCCGCGGCGTAGGTGAGGGCGTCGATGCTGGGTTTGAGGAAGAACACCCCGGAGTCCTGGCCCGCGCGGAGGTTGACGAGGGAGACACCGGGGGCGACGCCCGCGACGCCCAGGCCGTTGATCGGGGAGGCGATGGTGCCGGCCACGTGGGTTCCGTGGCCGTCGTCGTCCCAGTCGACGGGGTCCTTGCAGCCCTTGAACTCGCAGGGGCCGTCGAGTTCCTTCCCGTTGGGGTCCTTGGGGATGTCGGTGACGAAGTTGCGGCTGAGGTCGCGGTTGAAGTTCGGGGCGATGTCGGGGTGTTTGCCGTCGATGCCGGTGTCGATGACGCCGACCAGCACCCGCTTGTCGCCGGGGGCGGTGGCGTGCGATCCGGTGGCGGTCGCGCCGATCATCCCCATGTCCCACTGCCGTCCGGCGAGGGGTTCGCCGCCGCTGAGGGCGATGGTCCTGATGTCGGAGACGTCGGCTCCGGTCGCCGTGGCGGGGACGGAGGCGGCGTGGCCGATCCTGCGGTCGCCGGAGACTCCGGCGACGGAGGGGTCACCGGCGAGGCTCTCCACGAAGCGGGCGGCGGGGCCTCTGGCGACGACGTAGCCGAGTTTGGGTTCGGTGGAGAGCGGGGTTCCCCCGGCCGCCTCGATGGCCTTGACCGCTCCGGTCCGTGCGCCGTCGGCGTAGAAGACGAGGTAGTCGCGCAACGCCCCGCCGCCGGCCGTGGCCTGGTTCGCAGGGGCGGCCGCGGTGAGACTCGCGACCACGGCGACGACGGCTGCCGCCCCGGTCAGGCGTGCGCGCCAGCGGTTCATCGATCCTCCACATCCGTCGGAGCCAGGAGAATCATCCTCAAGCCATCCGACCTGCAAAGCAAACCGATGTTCCCGGTACGGCGGGCGGAGAGCCGTACCGGGAACGCCGGGCCCGTGTTCAGACCAGGGGTCTGGCGGTCGGTGGGATCGCCGTCGGCAGGGCGGTCTGGCCGGTGAGGTAGCGGTCGACGGCCGCGGCGGCGGAGCGGCCCTCGGCGATCGCCCAGACGATCAGCGACTGGCCGCGTCCCATGTCTCCGGCGACGAAGACGCCCTCGGCGGAGGTCATGTAGCCCTTGTCCCTGGCGACGTTGCCTCGGGCGTCGAAGAACTCGCCGTCGGCGGAGTCCGCGAGGTCCTGGAGCAGGCCCGCCTTCTCCGGGCCGACGAAGCCCATGGAGAGGGTGACGAGGTCCGCGGGGATCTCCCGCTCGGTGCCGGGGATCGGCTTGAAGCCGTTCGCGGGGCCTTCGACCTGGACGAGACGCAGTGCCCTGACGTTGCCGTCGGCGTCGCCGACGAACTCGGTGGTCGAGACGGCGTAGACGCGGTCGCCGCCGCCGTCGGCCAGTTCCTCGTGGGCGCTCTCCATCTTGAACAGGATGGGGAAGGTGGGCCAGGGCTGGCTGCCCGGGCGCTCGGCGGGGGGCTGGGGCATGATCTCCAGCTGGGTGACGGAGGCCGCCCCCTGGCGGATCGCGGTGCCGATGCAGTCGGCTCCGGTGTCGCCGCCGCCGATGACCACGACGTGCTTGTCCTTGGCGTCGATCGCCGGGACGGTGTGGTCGCCCTCCTGGACCTTGTTGGCCAGGGGGAGGTACTCCATCGCCTGGTGGACGCCCTTGAGGTCGCGTCCGGCGACCGGCAGGTCCCGCCACAGGGTGGCGCCTCCGGCCAGGACGACGGCGTCGAACTCCGCGCGGAGCTGGGCGGCGGTGACGTCGACGCCGACGTTGACGCCGGTGCGGAACTCGGTGCCCTCGGCCCGCATCTGGGCGAGCCTGCGGTCGATGTGCCGCTTCTCCATCTTGAACTCGGGGATGCCGTAGCGCAGCAGGCCGCCGACGCGGTCGGCGCGTTCGAACACCACCACGTCGTGCCCGGCCCTGGTGAGCTGCTGGGCGGCGGCCAGGCCTGCGGGCCCTGAGCCGACGACGGCGATCTTCCTGCCGGTCCTGGCCGTGGGGGTCTGGGGGGTGACCCAGCCCTCGTCGAAGGCGCGGTCGATGATCTCGACCTCGACGCGCTTGATCGCCACCGGGTCCGAGTTGATGCCGAGCACGCAGGCGGCCTCGCAGGGCGCGGGGCACAGGCGGCCGGTGAACTCGGGGAAGTTGTTGGTGGCGTGCAGGCGTTCGACGGCCTCGCGCCAGTCGTCGCGGTAGACCAGGTCGTTCCACTCGGGGATGAGGTTGCCCAGGGGGCAGCCGTTGTGGCAGAACGGGATGCCGCAGTCCATGCAGCGGGACGCCTGCTTGGTCAGGGCGGGCCTGGGGAAGTCCTGGTAGACCTCCTTCCAGTCGCGGATGCGCACGTCGACCGGGCGGCGGGCGGGCAGCTCGCGTCCGTGAGTGAGGAAACCCTTCGGGTCAGCCATCGGTGTGTACCCCCTTATCCCTGCACCGCGGCCGTCATGACCGCCTCGTCGATGTCTCTGCCCTCGCGCCTGGCGGCCTCGGCCGCGCGCAGCACCCGCTTGTAGTCGGTCGGCATGATCTTGCGGAAGCGGGCCGGGTCCCAGTCGGCCAGGAGTTCCTTGGCGACGGGCGAGCCGGTCTCCGCCAGGTGGGTCTCGACGATCTCCCGCAGTGTGTCGGCGTCGGTCTCGTCCAGGTCCTCGATCTCGACCATCTCGCGGTTGATCCGCGTGGTTTCCGGGTCGAGGAGGTAGGCGACGCCGCCGGACATGCCCGCGGCGAAGTTGCGGCCGGTGGGGCCGAGGACGACGACCCTGCCGCCCGTCATGTACTCGCAGCCGTGGTCGCCGACGCCCTCGACGACGGCGGTCGCCCCGGAGTTCCGTACGCAGAAGCGTTCGCCGACGACGCCGCGGATGTGGGCCTCGCCGGAGGTCGCGCCGTACAGGCCGACGTTTCCGGCGATGATGTGGCCGTCGAGGGGGGCCTCCTCGTGCGGCCTCACGGTGATCCGGCCGCCGGACAGGCCCTTGCCGAGGTAGTCGTTGGCGTCGCCGGTCAGGCGCAGGGTGACGCCCCTGGGCACGAAGGCGCCGAAGGAGTTGCCCGCGGAGCCGGTGAAGCGGACGTCGATGGTGTCGTCGGGCAGGCCCGCTCCGCCGTACCGCTTGGTCACCTCGTGGCCGAGCATGGTGCCGACCGTACGGTTGACGTTGCGGATGGGCAGGTCGAGCGTGACCGGGTCGCCGTTGGCCAGGGCGCCTTCGGCGAGCTGGATCAGGGTGTGGTCGAGGGCTCGTTCCAGGCCGTGGTCCTGTTCGGTGACGCGGCGCAGCGCGGTTCCCTCGGGGAGTTCCGGGCGGTGCAGGATCGGCGTGAGGTCCAGGCCTGAGGCCTTCCAGTGCTGTTCGGCGGGGGCGGTGTCCAGCAGTTCGGCGTGTCCGACGGCTTCGTCGAGGGTTCGGAAGCCGAGGGCGGCGAGGTATTCGCGGATCTCCTCGGCGATGAACTCGAAGAAGTTGACGACGAACTCGGGCTTTCCGCTGAAGCGCTTGCGCAGCTCGGGGTTCTGGGTCGCGACGCCGACCGGGCAGGTGTCCAGGTGGCACACGCGCATCATCACGCAGCCGGAGACGACCAGCGGGGCGGTGGCGAAGCCGTACTCCTCGGCGCCGAGCAGCGCGGCGATGATCACGTCGCGGCCGGTCTTGAGCTGGCCGTCGACCTGCACGACGATGCGGTCGCGCAGCCCGTTGAGCAGCAGCGTCTGCTGGGTCTCGGCCAGGCCGAGCTCCCAGGGGGCGCCCGCGTGCTTGAGGGAGGTGAGCGGGGAGGCGCCGGTGCCGCCGTCGTGGCCGGAGATGAGCACGACGTCGGCGTGGGCCTTGGACACGCCCGCCGCGACCGTGCCGACGCCGACCTCCGCCACGAGCTTGACGTGCACGCGGGCGGCCGGGTTGGCGTTCTTCAGGTCGTGGATGAGCTGGGCGAGGTCCTCGATGGAGTAGATGTCGTGGTGCGGCGGCGGCGAGATGAGGCCGACGCCGGGGGTGGAGTGCCTGGTCTTGGCGATCCAGGGGTAGACCTTGTGGCCGGGCAGCTGGCCGCCCTCGCCGGGCTTGGCGCCCTGGGCCATCTTGATCTGCAGGTCGTCGGCGTTGACGAGGTACTCGGAGGTGACGCCGAAGCGGCCGGAGGCCACCTGCTTGATGGCCGAACGGCGGGCGGGGTCGTGGAGCCGGTCGGGGTCCTCGCCGCCCTCGCCGGTGTTGGACTTGGCGCCGAGGCGGTTCATCGCGACGGCGAGGGTCTCGTGCGCCTCCCTGGAGATGGAGCCGTAGGACATGGCGCCGGTCGAGAAGCGCTTGACGATCTCGCTGACCGGTTCGACCTCGTCGATCGGGACCGGTTCGCGGACTCCCTCGCGGAGGGTGAACAGGCCGCGCAGGGTCATCAGCCGCTCGGCCTGGGAGTCGACGAGGGAGGTGTACTCCTTGAAGATCTCGTAGCGGCGTGAGCGGGTGGCGTGCTGCAGCTTGAAGACGGTCTCGGGGTTGAACAGGTGGGGTTCGCCCTCGCGGCGCCACTGGTACTCGCCGCCGACCTCGAGCCTGCGGTGGGCGTTCTCCGCCCTGGGGTAGGCGCGGGTGTGGCGCAGCGCGGACTCCCTGGCCAGGACGTCGAAGCCGACGCCGCCGAGGCGGGAGGTGGTGCCGGTGAAGCAGGTGCCGATGACGTTCTCGTCGAGGCCGAGCGCCTCGAAGATCTGCGCGCCGGTGTAGGAGGCGACGGTGGACACGCCCATCTTGGACATGACCTTCAGGACGCCCTTGCCGTACGCCTTGATGAGGTTGCGCACGGCCTTGTCGCGCTCGACCTTCAGGACGCCGGAGGCGATCATGTCCTCGACGGTCTCGATGGCGAGGTAGGGGTTGACGGCGCCCGCGCCGTAGCCGATGAGCAGGGCCATGTGGTGGGCCTCACGCGCCTCGCCGGTCTCGATGACCAGGCCGACCCGGGTGCGGGTCTTCTCGGCGATGAGGTGGTGGTGCACCGCGCCGGTGAGCATCAGCGACGGGACGGGCGCGAGGGCGTCGGAGGAGCCCCGGTCGGACAGCACGATGATCCGTGCGCCGCCCTGGATCGCCGCGGAGACCTCGGTGCGGATCTCCTCGATGCGGTGGAGCATGGCCTCGCCGCCGCCGTGGACCTCGTAGAGGCCGGAGACGACGTGCGGGCGGAAGCCGGGCAGCGCGCCTTCGTCGTTGATGTGGATGATCTTGGCGAGCTCGTCGTTGTCGATCACCGGGTAGGGCAGCACGAGCTGGCGGCAGGAGGAGGGCTCGGGGGCGAGCAGGTTGCCCTCGGGGCCGAGCGTGCTGGCCAGGGAGGTGACGAGTTCCTCGCGGATGGCGTCCAGCGGCGGGTTGGTGACCTGTGCGAACAGCTGGCTGAAGTAGTCGAACAGCAGCCTGGGCCGGTCGCTCAGGACCGCCACGGGGGTGTCGGTTCCCATGGAGCCGATGGGCTCGGCGCCTGTGGTCGCCATGGGCGCCAGGATGATCCGCAGCTCCTCCTCGGTGTAGCCGAAGGTCTGCTGCCGCTTGATGAGCGCCTCGTGGGTGGGGATCTCCCGCGAGCGGGCGGGCAGTTCCTCGAAGCGGACCAGGCCCGCGTGCAGCCAGTCGCCGTAGGGCAGTTCGGCGGCGAGCCGGGCCTTGATCTCGTCGTCCTCGATGATCTTTCCGCGGGCGGTGTCGACCAGGAACATCCTGCCGGGCTGCAGGCGGCCCTTGCGGACCACGTCCTGCGCGGGGATGTCCAGGACGCCCGCCTCCGAGGCGAGGACGACGAGGCCGTCGGTGGTCACCCAGAACCGGCCGGGGCGCAGGCCGTTGCGGTCGAGGACCGCGCCGACGAGGGTGCCGTCGGAGAAGGTGATCGAGGCGGGGCCGTCCCAGGCCTCCATGAGGGTGGAGTGGAACTCGTAGAAGGCCCGCCGTGCGGGGTCCATCTCGGTGTTGTTCTCCCACGCCTCGGGGATCATCATCAGCACGGCGTGGGGCAGTTCGCGTCCGGCGAGGTGGAGCAGTTCGAGCGTCTCGTCGAAGGAGGCGGTGTCGGAGCCGTCGGGGTCGCAGACCGGGAACAGCCGTGACAGGTCGCCGGGCAGGGCGGCGGTGCTCAGCATGGCCTCGCGGGCGCGCATCCAGTTGCGGTTGCCCTTGACCGTGTTGATCTCGCCGTTGTGCGCGACGTAGCGGTAGGGGTGCGCCAGCGGCCAGGAGGGGAAGGTGTTGGTCGAGAAGCGCGAGTGGACCAGCGAGATGGCGGTCTCGTAGCGCTCGTCGCTCAGGTCGGGGAAGAACGGCTCGACCTGGCCGGGGGTGAGCATGCCCTTGTAGACGATCGTCCGTGAGCTGAGCGAGGGGAAGTAGACCTTCGTCTCGTGTTCGGCCCGCTTGCGCAGGCAGAAGGCGATCCGGTCCAGCTCAAGGCCGCTCTCCCCGCCGGGGGAGGAGACGAACAGCTGCGCGAAGTGCGGCATGGTCGCACGGGCGCTGGGGCCGGGCAGTGCCCGGTCGGTCGGGACGTCGCGCCAGCCGAGGACCATGAGGCCCTCCTCGTCCGCGATCCGCTCGATCCGCCGTACCGCGTCGTGGCGGGCTTCCGCCTCGGCGGGCAGGAAGGCGGTGCCGACCGCGTACGAGCCCGCCTCGGGGAGCGGGAAGCCCGCCTCCGCGCGGAGGAAGGTGTCGGGAATCTGCGTGAGGATGCCGGCACCGTCACCGGTGTCGGGCTCGCTTCCCTGGGCTCCCCGGTGGTCGAGGTTGCACAGGGCCGTCAGCGCCTTTGTGACGATGTCGTGGCTGCGGCGGCCCGCGACATCGGCGACCATGGCGACGCCACAGGCGTCGTGCTCGTTCGAAGGGTGGTACAGGCCCTGGGGCTCGGGGAAACCGAGGTGGGCAGCAGGCATCGAATCCCTCCCGTCGTCTCGCTGCTCTGGATCAAGCTAGGGACGACGTTGGCCCTGCTGCGTGGTGGGTAGACATTACCGTACCCTGCCGGAAAGCTACCTACCCGGTCCGCATAGCGACCATTTAGTACAGGTTTGCCCACTTCAGTCAACATGCCTGTACGGCACGGCATTCCATCGGGCGCCCTAAGGTTGGCGCATGGACGCGATTGCGGATCTTCTCGCGCGGGCGGGAGTCGACGGCAGGAGACCGAGGGCGGTGCTGGCCGCGCTGGGCGACGGCCGCTGGTGGACCCTCGCCGATCTGGTCAGACTGACCGCGACGTCACGGCGGACGGTCGAGTCCCTGCTGCGTGAGCTCGACCTGGAGCGTTCCGGCGACCGGTTCAGGCTCAGGGCCCCGCTGCCTGAGACGCCCGTGTCCCGTGCGCCCGCCGACCCGGTGGCCCATCTGCTGCCCGAGCAGGCCGGCCTGGTCGCCACGATGGAGAAGCTGATCGCCGGCGCGCCCCGGGGGCGTCACACGCTCGACCACGTGTCGGCGACCGCGGAGACCGTGGTCAGGCGGGCCCTGCTGCTTGAGGCCAGGTTCTGGCTCGACGGCGCCCGGCTGCTGTGCGTCGGCGACCACGACCTGACCTCGCTGGCCGTCGCGGCGCTGTGCCCCGGCCTTGAGGTGACCGTCGCCGACATCGACGAGCGCATCCTCGGCTACATCGCCGAGCAGGCCGGACGCCTGGGCCTGCCGGTGCGCACCCGCTGGGCCGACCTGCGCCTCGGGCTGCCCGCCTCGGCCCGTGGATGGGCCGACCTGGCGATCACCGACCCGCCCTACACGCCCGAGGGGGTCGGGCTGTTCGTCGCCCGCGCCGCCGAGGGGCTGCGCGACCGCGACCAGGGCCGCGTCCTGCTGGCCTACGGCGCCAGCGAACGCACTCCCGCCCTGGCGCTGAAGGTGCAGAACGCCCTGTCCGCCCTCAACCTCGTCAACGAGGCGATCTACCCCGACTTCAACCGCTATCTCGGCGCCGAGGCCATCGGCTCGGCCGCCGACCTGTACGTCCTGCGGCCGACCACGAAGACCTGGCCCGCCGTGGCCGCCCGCGTCGAGGGCCTCAGCGCCGCCATCTACACCCAGGGGCCCCAGGCGGTCGAGTCGGCCGCCTCGTCTGCGCCCCCTCCCCCGGTCACCGGGAGCCCCGAGGTGCTGGTCGGGGACTGGCCCGCCCAGGTTCTGCCCCGCACCCCCAGGGCCCGCCTGTCGACCTGGCTCGCCAAGCCGTACGCCACCGACCCCGCCGAGGTGGCGATCGCGGTGCCCGCGGGGCTTGAGGCCGCGCTGCCCCGGCTGCTGCTGGCCACCCGCGCCGACCGGGTCCAGATCACGCTGGCCGAACCGCCCACCGGCCTGCCCGCCGAGCTGTCGGCCGTCTACGAGCTGACCGCCGAGGGCCGGACCGTGCACGCCGTACGGCTGCCGCCCCCGCAGACCGACGAGGGCCGCGTCCTGCGGCGCATCCTGGACAACGCCCACGGCAAGGTCGCCAACACCTGGCGGGAGGCCCTCATCTCGGTCAGAGGTGAGCTGACCAAACGGCAGGCCAGGGCACTCGTCGCACTGAGCGCGCCGTGGGCGCAGGACGTCACCGTCCTCGAACTGCCCGCGCACCGGCTGCGGGAGCTCCAGGACGCGGTCGCCCGCTCCCTGACCGCGCCCGTGCCTGCGGGCTGAGCGCCCTCAGCGCACCAGGCGGTGCTGGAGCAGCAGGCTGGGGCTGTCGACGGCCACCTGCGGGTAGGTCAGGTCGGTCTTACCCGCCCCCTCCCCCGTGTTCCCGGCGGGGGCGACCCAGCTGACGGTGACGTAGTGGCCGAGGGCGCGGGCCTGTGCCCAGCCCGCGGCCCCCTGGAAGCCCTCCGGAGTACCCGGGACCGGCCGTACGAAGCCGTCACGGCCCAGCGCGCCGACGAGCCGGTCGGCGGCGGCGGAGTCGGCCAGGTTGAAGACGACGAACTGCCCGAGGACCCGGCCGTCACGGGTCGCGTAGCGGGCGCGCAACACCTGGGTGCATCCGGCCACGGCCTCCCGTGCCCCGCCCCAGACCGCCGAGGCGCAGTCGGTCAGCTGTTCGGTGCCCTGGCGCGTGAGCGTGACGCCGCCCGCACTCACCGAACCGGTGGGGAAGACCTCCGCGACGGTCAGCGGGCCGGGATCGGCGGCCCGGGTGGCGATGGGGTCGTAGTGCGCCGTGGTCCGCTCGGCCCTGAAGGTCGCCGGACGCTGGGTTTCCGTACCCGCCCGTGACCACAGGAACACCGCCGTCCCCGCGGCGGCGAGGGCCACGACGGCGACGGCGATGATCCACTTACGCATGACCGATGAGCCTACTGTCCGTGGGGTCACGAGGGGGACGCGGCGGGCTTCACCGCGACGACACGACGGAAAACGGCCCTCTCCGCGCCCCTGACCGCCAGGGACAGGGAGACGAAGTCGTCCTTCTCGCCGGGATCGGCACCGTCTGCGCGGCCGATCCAAACCAGGGCCGCGTAGTGGCCCATGGCGTTGCCGCTGCCCTCGCTGTAACCGGAGGAGGAGAACGGCGCCCTGCCGCCCTGCCCCAGCGGTTGCGGCCAGCCTCCCCGGTAGCCCGCGGTCAGGGACTGGACCAGTTCGTTGGCCGCGGCGGTGTCACGCAGGTTGAACAGGGTGTACTGCGCGGTGTAGCGGCCGTCCGCGCTGGTGTAGGTGCCCCGCAGCGCCTGGGTGCAGCCCGACCTGGTGAGCTGGTCGGCCAGTTCCTGCCCCCAGACCGCCGCCGAGCAGGTCGCGTCGAGTTTGGTGGCGCCCAGCTTCAGTGTGATCGCGCCCTCTTTGAGGGTCCTGACGGGGAAGATCTCCTTGAGGGTGAGCGGCGCCGGGTCGGCCGTGTTCCGCTCGATGGGCGCGAACAGCTTCGGCGAGTTCCACCCCTTGTAGGTGTCGGGCCTCGGCTGGGTCACGATGGCGGCGGCGGTCGCCCGCTCGGGGACGAAGTCGTTGCCGACCGCGGAGATCACGAAGGCCAGGACGACCGCGGTCACGATCACTCCGACGACGGAGCCGCCGATCATCAGCAGTCGCTGCTGGAGGCGGCTCAGCCCCAGTTCCCGCAGTCTGCCGCCGTCCACGGACTGCGCCGTCCTGGACGAGCCGCGGCGGCGCCTGCGCGGCGGGGTCGGGGCCTGGGGGGTGGGCGCGTTCACAGGCCGCCCCCGCCCAGCAGGTGGCCGAGACCGAAGGTCAGGAGCGCGGCGAGCGCGCCGACGCCGAGCTGGCGCAGCCCGCTGTACCACCAGCTGCGCGCGGTGACCCTGGAGACCAGTGCCCCCGCCCCGAACAGCGCCAGGCACGAGACGATCGCGGAACCGACCAGGCTGGTGACCCCGAGAAGGTACGGCAGCAGCGGCAGGACCGCGCCGACGCTGAAGGACAGGAACGAGGAGACCGCGGCGATCTTCGGCGAGGGAAGGTCCCCCGGGGTGACGCCGAGTTCTGCGCTGGTGTGCACCTCAAGCGCCTTGTCGGGGTTGAGGGAGATCTGCCTGGCCACCTCCGCCGCCAGCTCGGGCTGGACGCCGCGCGACTCGTAGAGCTGGGCGAGTTCGCGCAGTTCGGCCTCGGGATTGCGTTCCAGCTCGCGCCGCTCGACGTCGATCTCGGCGACGGCGAGCTCCCGCTGGCTGGCGACCGAGACGTACTCGCCACCCGCCATGGAGAACGCCCCCGCCGCCAGGCCCGCGATGCCCGCCAGCACGACGACCCTGGTGCTCGTCGTGCCGCCCGCGACACCGGCGATCAGTGCGAAGTTCGACACGAGCCCGTCCATCGCCCCGAAGACGGAGGGCCGCAGCCAGCCGCCGTTGACATCCCGGTGGGCGTGGTGGATCTCGGCGCGCTCCTGGGCGCCGCCCTGACTCATCGTTCCTCTTTCTTCGCCTGGTTCCTTCAGCGGGGAGCCCGGCTCACGCCGTGCCTTTCTCCCCGGCCGTGCGCTCGCCGTCGGCCACGGCCGTCTCGGCCTCGTCGGCCTGGTCGGACCCGTGGGCGGGGTCGGTCTCTTCGCCCGTCTGGGCGAAGGCGGACACGAGCTCCGCCTTTCCATCCTGCCCGTCCTGCCCGCCGTCCTGCCCCGAGGGGGGTGCGGAATCGGCGGGCCGGTCGTCCTCGGACTCCGCCCGCGGCGCGGTCTCGTGCTCGTCGGCCTGGTCGGCGGCGTGCGCGGGGTCGGCCGGATGGTCGGCCTCCTGGTCCTGCGTCACCCCGACGACCCGCTCCTCACCGGTCTTGTTCCTGGTGCTCCAGAACCAGACGAGCGCCGCGACGAACAGCACGATGGAGGTCCACTGGTTGAGCCGCAGGCCGAGGATGTGGTGGGCGGTGTCGATGCGCAGCCCCTCGATCCAGAACCGGCCCAGGGTGTAGCCCGCGATGTAGAGCAGGAACAACCGGCCGTGCCTGAGGGCGAACCTGTGGCCCGCCCAGACCAGCACGAGGGCCAGGCCCAGGTCCCACACCATCTCGTACAGGAAGGCGGGGTGGTAGGTGGAGACCCCCGGTATCGTGCCCGGCTTGTCGGGGTCGATCTCCAGGCCCCACGGCAGGTTCGTCGGGCTGCCGAACAACTCCTGGTTGAAGTAGTTGCCCAGCCGGCCGATGGCCTGGCCGACCGCGATGGCCGGGGCCACGACGTCGGCGACCGCGGACACCGAGATCCCCCGGTTGCGGCAGCCGAACCAGACGCCCAGCGCCCCCAGGGTGACGGCCCCCCAGATGCCCAGCCCCCCGTTCCAGATGTAGAGCGCCTCGATGGGCGTGTGGGGGGCGTCAGGACCGAAGTAGAGCTGCCAGTCGGTGATGACGTGGTAGAGACGCCCGCCGACCAGGCCGAACGGCACGGCCCAGACGGCGAGGTCGACGATGGTGCCCGGCGTTCCCCCACGGGCGCGCCAGCGGCGCTCGCCGATGGCGACGGCGACGATGACGCCGAGCACGATGCACAGCGCGTAGGCCCTGATGGGGATTACACCGAGGTACCAGACCCCCTGCGAGGGGCTGGGAATCGAGGCGAGGGGCATGTCAGGTGACGTTACCGTGTCGCGGGCTACTTGGCGGCATCGAGAACGGCTTTACGGAGATCCGCGGGCTTGAACGCGACGTCGTTGCCGATCTCGGTTCCGTTGATCTTCAACGTCGGGGTGCCGCTGAGCTTGGCGCCCTGCATGGTCCTGGTGCTGTAGTCGATCTGCTCCTGGGCCTTCTGCTGGGTGGTCACGCAGGTGGCGAAGGCCGAGCCGGTGACCCCTGCGTCTCTGCCCCAGTCGACCATGTCGTCCACCTTGAAGCCCTCGACGGTCTCGGAGGGCTGCTCCTTGAACAGCCTGTCGTGGAACTTCGACCACGGGGTCCCTCCGGGGATGCACCGGGAGGCGGCCCCGGCACGCAGGGAGTTACCCCTGGTGACGCCCTGGTTCATCTCCTGCGAGAAGATCGTGATGGGGTGGTAGACCACCTTGACCTTTCCCTCGGCGGCCAGGTTCTTGATGGTGGGCCCGCTGGTCTGCTCCATCGCCCTGCACGCGGGGCACTGGAAGTCCTCGTAGACGTCCAGGACCGGCTTCTCGACGCCCGCGACGGCCATCACGACGGAACCGTCCGGGGAGGCGGTGATCGGCGCGAGCGCCTGGGTGACCTCCTCGGGCTTGCTGCCGTTGGCGGCGTACCACCATCCGGCCCCGATCGCGCCGAGGGCGACGACCACCACGGTCGTCACCGTCGCGACGCGCTTGAGCCGCTCCTTCTGCCGCTGCTCCTCCCGCTGTGCCTTGATCCGCTCACGCACCGAGTGCTCCCGTGCGGCCTTGCCCATCAGTGGTCCTCCTGTTTCCGTGGTTCCTCCTCGCCGTCCACCTCGTCGTACGGCTCCCGCTCAGGGGCAAGCCCGAGCGCGGAGTCCAGCGCGAGTCGTCCCGGGCCGAACCGGGCGACGAGCACGCCGAGAACGAAGAGACCGGAGTCCCGCAGGATGTCGACGAGGTAGTCGGGCTCGACCCCCGGCTTGAGCTGGCCGCCGCCGCCGAAGCAGCCGCAGTCGATCCGCAGGCCGCGCGCCCATACGGAGGCGATGCCGATGACGAACGCCAGCATGAGCAGCGCGGAGATGCCGCCCACGACGCGGGTGAGCAGTCCGACAACCAGCAACACCCCAATGACGATCTCCAGGATGGGCAGGCCGTAGCCGACCACCGTGGCAAGCGAGTCTGGAAGCAGTTCGTACGCCTTGACCGACTGGACGGAAAGCACAGGCGTGCCGATCTTGCCCCAACCTGCGACAATGAGCACCCCCGCCAGCACCAACCGCGAGACGGTCGTCACCCAGGGTAGCGTCGAACTAGCTCTGCGCGACCTCGGGGGGGCCTGCTTTTCAGAAGTCACGAGCATCATCGTCTCCCATTCCGGACCTGCGTCGCGGCCGTCGTCAGCGGCTACACGCGTTCCTGAGGAACCCCATCACGTGCTGGATAAGCGTTGGGTAAGTCAATCGGCCGGCCGTAACGCGCTCCGTGAAGGTCCCGAAACTCGGGTCTCCCGTTTGCCGGGCGTGGCATGGCGCGAAGGCGGGGACGGCGTGGCCGCCGCCTCGGCTCGTCCGCCACTGGCACACACCCTCCAGGTTCGATGGCCGTCCCGGTTTCCCCCATGTCCCTCCGCCTGTGCGATCGGCGGGCCGAGCCTGTTTGAACTGGGAAATCGTAGCCGAGGCACGGTCCTCGCGGCGTTTTCAGGTCAACGGGGGGAGCGCACGGACTGAACCGGGAGGGAGGTCTCGCACCCCCGGGGCCGATGCGCCGCTTCCAGCGTACGCATTTCCAGGGTACGCCGCAGCCTTCCGCGCAGGTCGGCGGGCATGACGACGCCCCGGCTCCATGGACGGCGCCATACGAGGAACGCGGCCGTCCCGTGTGGACGGCCGCGTCGTATGAGATTTCAGGCGTGTCCCGGGCAAGCCCGGTTTTCGGCGACGAATCAGGCGCGCACGCCCGCCGCCATCTCGGCTCCCAGTTTCCTGACCGCGGCCAGGCCCGAGGCCTCATCCGGAGCGTCGAGCAGGCGGCGGATGAACGCCGAGCCGACGATGACACCGTCGGCGTAGCGGGCGACCTGGGCCGCCTGCTCGCCGGTGCCGACTCCGAGGCCGACGCAGACCGGCAGTGAGGTCTGCCTGCGGGTCCGCTCGACCAGGCCTTCTGCGGCCTCGCTGACCGTGGCGCGCGCCCCGGTGACGCCCATCAGGGAGGCGGCGTAGACGAAGCCCGTACAGCAGTCGGCGACGGCCTTGATGCGTGTCTCGGGAGAGCTGGGCGCGACGAGGAAGACGGTGTCGATTCCGGCCCCCGCGCTGGCCTCCCGCCACGGCCCCGACTCCTCCGGGGTCAGGTCGGGGGTGATGGTCCCCGTCCCGCCCGCGGCGGCCAGGTCGCGGGCGAACCGGTCGGCGCCGTAGCGGTCGATCGGGTTCCAGTAGGTCATGACCAGCGTGGCGGCGCCCGTCTTGGCCACCCCCTCGACCGTGCGCAGCACGTCGGCGATGCGGGTGCCGTTGATCAGCGACCGGTGCACGGCGTCCTGGATGGTCGGGCCGTCCATGAGCGGATCGGAGTAGGGCAGGCCGATCTCGATCACGTCGCAGCCGGCCTCGACCATGGCGGTCGCGGCCGCGATCGCGCCGTCCTTCGTGGGGAACCCCGCGGGGAGGTATCCGATGAGGGCGGCGCGATCGTCCGCCTTAGCCTTGGCGAACACCGTCTGAAGAGTCGTCATCGTTGGTTCCGTTGTCGGTCGTGGCCTCCGTCCCCTCCGCGGGGCGGAGGGGAAGCAAGTCGGTCGTCAGAGGTTGAAGTACTTCATGGCGGTGCCCATGTCCTTGTCGCCCCGGCCGGAGAGGTTGACCAGGATGAGCGCCTCGGGACCGAGCTCGCGGCCGAGCTTGAGGGCTCCGGCGAGCGCGTGCGAGGACTCGATGGCCGGGATGATGCCCTCGGTCCTGGCGAGCAGGGCGAAGGCGTCCATGGCCTCGGCGTCGGTGATGCCGTGGTAGGCGGCGCGTCCGGTGTCCTTGAGCCAGGCGTGCTCGGGACCGACGCCGGGGTAGTCGAGGCCGGCGGAGATCGAGTGGGACTCGATCGTCTGGCCCTCGTCGTCCTGCAGGACGTAGGTGCGCGACCCGTGCAGGACCCCGATGGAGCCCTCGGTGAGGGTGAGGGCGTGCTCGCCGGTCTCCTTGCCGCGGCCGCCGGCCTCGTAGCCGTGCAGCCGGACGTCCTGGTCCTCAAGGAAGGCGTGGAAGATGCCGATGGCGTTGGAACCGCCGCCGACGGCCGCGGCCACCGCGTCGGGCAGCCTGCCCGCGAGGTCGAGGATCTGACGGCGGGCCTCGACGCCGATGATGCGGGCGAAGTCGCGGACGATCTCGGGGAACGGGTGCGGTCCGGCGATGGTGCCGAACAGGTAGTGCGTGTGGTCGACGTTGGCCACCCAGTCGCGGAAGGCCTCGTTGATGGCGTCCTTGAGGGTCTGGCTGCCGTTGGTCACCGGGACGACACTGGCGCCGAGCAGCTTCATGCGGGCGACGTTGAGCGCCTGGCGCTCGCAGTCGACGGCCCCCATGTAGATCACGCACTCCAGGCCCATCAGGGCCGCGGCGGTCGCCGTCGCGACGCCGTGCTGGCCCGCGCCCGTCTCGGCGATCAGGCGGTTCTTGCCGAGCCGCTTGGTGAGCAGGGCCTGGCCGAGCACGTTGTTGATCTTGTGGGCGCCGGTGTGGGTCAGGTCCTCGCGCTTGAGCACGATCCGGGCGCCGCCCGCGTGCTCGGAGAAGCGGGGAACCTCGGTGAGGGTGGTCGGCCTGCCCGCGTAGGTGCGCAGCAGGTGGTCGAACTCCCGCAGGAAGGCGGGGTCGTTCCTGGCCTTCTCGTACTCGGCCGCCACCTCGTCCAGCGCGGGGATGAGGGCCTCGGGGACGTAGCGCCCGCCGAAGACGCCGAACTTGCCGTCGGTGTCCGGGTCGTCGCCGTGGACGCCGTTGCCCGCGAGGTCCGCGGAGGTGAGGATGCCGTCTGTCACTGTCACGTGCTCACTGTCCCTCTGGTCGGGATGCGGGGTGGGCTCCGGCGGTGACCAGGTCGACCACGGCGGCCCTGGGGTCCTTGCCGGTCACCAGGCTCTCGCCGACGAGAACGGCGTCCGCCCCCGCCCTGGCGTAGGCGAGCAGGTCGTGAGGACCGCGCACACCCGACTCGGCGATCTTGATGATGCCGTCCGGGATCTTCGGGGCGATCTTGGCGAACACCTCGCGGTCGACCTCAAGGGTCTTGAGGTTGCGCGCGTTGACACCGATGATCTTCGCTCCGGCGGCGAGCGCCCTGTCGAGCTCCTCCTCGGTGTGCACCTCGACCAGCGGGGCCAGCCCGATCGACTCGGCCCGCTCGATGAGTGAGATCAGCGCGTTCTGCTCGAGCGCGGCCACGATCAGCAGCACCAGGTCCGCGCCGTAGGCGCGAGCCTCCCACAGCTGGTAGGCGGTGACGACGAAGTCCTTGCGCAGCACCGGGATGTCGACCACGGCGCGGACGGCGGCCAGGTCCTCCAGGCTGCCGCCGAAGCGGCGACGCTCGGTCAGGACGCTGATGACGTGGGCGCCGCCGGACTCGTAGTCACCGGCGAGCGCGGCAGGGTCGGCGATGGCGGCCAGCGCCCCCTTCGACGGGCTTGAGCGCTTCACCTCCGCGATGACCGCCACCTGGTCGCCGCCGAGAGCGGCGTAGGCGTCACGGGGGGCGGGTGCCCGCTCCGCGCGTTCCTTGAGCTGCGCCAGCGACACCGTCTGCTGCCGGTCGGCCAGGTCCGCGCGGACTCCTTCGAGGATCTCCTCCAGCACGCTCACCTGTCCTCCTCGCGAAACTCGGAGGTCATGTCGGCGAACGCTGCCGTGCGCATGGTCCGCTCACTCCACTCGCTCACGAGTAAGGCCCCTCCCGATCGATTGCCTTGTCTCGCCGATGCTATCGGCCTTGCCGTGGTCGCCCCGCCACCGGGTGACGCCTATAGGTGACTATGGGGCCAAGAATTCCCCAAAGGGAACATTCCGCACTATCCAAAAAACGATCATTAAACCAAGAAATGCCCATATATAGGCAGGATTTATAACTTTTCCGGCATCTCGTCTTCCCTGCCAGGAGAACAACGTCCAGCGTCCCCACAGCAGGACCACCACGGGGGCCATGATCACGACGAGCGGATTGAACCCCAGCGCGGCGGCGGGGTCACCCTGGGTGAGGGCGTGCACCGCCCGCAGCCCTCCGCAACCCGGGCAGTACAGCCCGGTGAGGGTGAGGAAGGGGCAGGTGGGATAGTGCCCCGGCTCGCCGGGATCGACCAGCGCGACCAGGAGGGTTCCCGCGCCCGCCGCCACGGCCAGGCCGAGCGGCGCCAGCACGGCCCGTACCCGCCGTGCTCTCGGCTCTCCCGCCCTCGCGGCCCCGCCGGTCACCATCTGCCCGCCCGCACCCCTTCTCCCGCGAAGACCGTCACCGGCAACGATACTCAAGGCGGCGCCGGATGACCTGCGACGCCCCGGCGGGGAACGGCCGGGAGTCCTAGTAGCCGTAGGTGGCGGAGCCCGCCAGGACGCCCATCGCGACCAGCCAGACCACCAGCACGATCAGCCAGCAGGCGACACCGAAGTAGGACAGGACCAGGCCCGCGATGGCCATGCCCCGTCCCTCCTCGCCGGTGCGCTTGATCTGGCCCAGCGAGATGTGACCAAGCACGATGCCCACGATCGAGGTCACGCCGCAGACGAAGAGCCCGGCGATGCCCATGATGAGGGCGGCGATGGCCATGCCGTTGTTGCCTCGGGGCGGCGGCGCTCCGTAGCCATAGGGATCGTAACCACCGCCGGGCGGCGTGCCGTACCCACCGGGTGGCCCGTAGCCGCCCTGCGGGGGCCCGTAGCCGCCGGGCTGATTCCCATAGCTCATGAATTACTCCCTCTACACACGTTGCGGGCGAAATCCTAGCGAAATCAGATCATCGCGGCGGTGCGCCGCCTAGTCCGTGGGCAAGTTGTGACCGTACGCCGCGGCTCAGCGCCTGTCGCGTCCCGGCTCGGCAGCAGGCTCGTCGGTGGAATCAGTGGCGGGGTCGGCTGTCGGGTCGGCGCCGAGGTCGATGGCGTCCCACATGGCCCGGCCGCTGCCCGAGGCTCCGGCGCGCGCGAGGGCCTCGCTCCCCCGGGCCGCGCCCCTGCGCTCGTAGCGCTCCGACATGCCGGGCCAGTTCCCGCTCCACAGCGCGGCGACCGCTCCCCCGGCGAGCAGCACCAGGCCGCCCGCCCCGGCGAGCACCGGCCAGAGGAGGTGGCCGGTGGCCCGCGCCGTCTCGGCGGCCGCGGCCATGGGCGTGTGCCCGGCCGCGGCGGCGAGGCCGGCGTCGGTTCCGCCTCCGGCGACCACCGCGGCGATCACCCCTGCCCCGCACAACGCCATCACGACGCCGATGACCCTGCGCCACACGCCTCGCGTCGCGAGCACCGCGACCACCGCGGCCAGCGCCGCCCAGGCCGCGGGCGCCAGGGCGGGGGCGAGTTCGGCGGCGGAGACGGGTACGGCGCGCGTGCCGTACCTCACCGTGACCCAGTCGCGGCCCGCGGCCAGCAGCACCAGGCCCGCGCCCGCCGCGCACGCGGCGACCCAGGTCCACAGCGCCCGGCCCGCTCTCACGCCGGGGTCACCGCCAGCCGGTCGGCGTCGAAACAGGTCCGGTCGCCGGTGTGACAGGCGGCTCCCACCTGGTCGACCCTCAGCAGGATCGTGTCGCCGTCGCAGTCGAGGGCGACGGACCTGACGTGCTGGACGTTGCCCGAGGTCTCGCCCTTGACCCAGTAGGACCGGCGGCTGCGCGACCAGTAGGTGGCACGGCCGGTGGTGAGCGTGCGGTGCAGCGCCTCGTCGTCCATCCAGGCGAGCATGAGCACCTCGCCGGTGTCGTGCTGCTGGACCACGGCGGGCACCAGTCCGTCGGCGGTGCGCTTCAGTCGGGCCGCGATGGCCGGGTCAAGGGGCATGTGGCAATTGTGCCGCACCTGGGCGGAGGTCCCGCGTCCGGCGGTCAGCGGGTGCGGTCGTCGTCGAACAGGTCGGCCGCGTGCACGACGATCCTGGGGTCGGGCTCGCCGACGATCTCGTGATCCTTGTTGGTGTACTCGAACCGGCTCAGGAGATAGCGCATGGCCTCGACCCTGGCCCGCTTCTTGTCGTTGCTCTTGATCACCGTCCACGGCGCCTCCTCCGTGTCGGTGTGCAGGAACATGTCCTCCTTGGCCTGGGTGTACTCGTCCCACTTGTCCAGCGACTCCAGGTCCATCGGCGACAGTTTCCACTGCCGCACCGGGTCGACCTGGCGGATGATGAAGCGGGTGCGCTGCTCTGATCGGGAGACCGAGAACCAGAACTTCACCAGGTGGATGCCGTCGCGGACGAGCATGCGCTCGAAGGCAGGCGCCTGCTCCATGAACTCCGTGTACTCCCCGGGCGTGGCGAAGCCCATCACGCGCTCGACCCCGGCGCGGTTGTACCAGGAACGGTCGAAGAAGACCATCTCCCCCGCGGCGGGCAGATGGGAGACGTAGCGCTGGAAGTACCACTGGGTGCTCTCACGCTCGCTCGGCTTCTCCAGGGCGACCACGGTGGCCCCGCGCGGGTTGAGGTGCTCCATGAACCGCTTGATCGTGCCGCCCTTGCCCGCCGCGTCGCGCCCCTCGAACAGGATCAGCAGCCGCCCGCCGGTGTCCTTGATCCAGTACTGCAGCTTGAGGAGCTCGATCTGGAGCAGCCGCTTGGTCCTGTCGTACTCCGAACGGTCCATCCGCTCCGGATAGGGGTACTTCTCCCGCCAGGTGTCCACCGGGGTGCCGTCCAGCCGTACGAGTACGGGGTCGTCATCGTCGTCGTCGAGGACCCGCAGGTTCGGCAGTTCGTCGAGCAGGTCACTGCGGGACGCGGCGGAGCGCACGTCGAGTACGGGGTAGCCGCCGCCCCGCACGGGTTCCTCACCCACCAGATCGGTCATGGACGTCCTTCCCCGCTTCCCCCGGGCGGGGAGCCCGGGCGGTGGTCCCGCGGCTCCCTTACCTCCATCTCAGCACGTTAATCCCCGACATGAGGACATGAACAGCCCATTTGATGACTTGTAGGCCACTGTTCATCCCTCCCCAACTTCCCCCATGACAATAAACCCACTAAACCAGTAGGTCTTGACGGGATTGAGTTCCTGTGTTGGAGTGAGGCCATGCAGGCTGAGCTCCCACCGGCGGTCCGCGGTCACCTCGCGCCGTGCCGCGCGCTGTCCCGTTCCTGTCGCCACTGACCTCGCGCACCGGCCGCGCCCCTCCGGTGCCGCGCGCCACCGTGCCGCCGTCCCCGCTCCGGACGCCCCCGCCCAGACGACCTGCCAGAAAGGCCTCAGTCATGCCCGTCGAGTTCCTAGGCATAGGTGCCACGAACGACGGATCGGAGACCAGACCCCGCTCCGGGCCCGTGTTCGACAGACAGTTCACGCTACGGCTGGCGCGGGCCCACCACGAGCACGGCTGGGACCGGATCCTGTTCGCCTACGGCTCGGGCTCGCCGGACCCCGCGCAGGTGGCCGCCCTCGTCGCCGGGCAGGTCGAGGGGATACAGCTCCTGCTCGCCCACCGGCCGAACGTCTCCTACCCGACGTTCGCCCTGAAGTCCTTCGCCACGCTCGACCAGATCAGCGACGGCAGGCTGACCGTGCACTTCATCACCGGGGGCAACGACCGCGAGCAGGCCCGCGAGGGCGACCGCCTGTCCAAGGACCGTCGCTACGCCCGCACCCGGGAGTACATCCAGATCGTCAAGAAGGGCTGGACGTCCAGGACGCCCTTCTCCCACGAGGGAGAGCACTACCGCTTCGACGACTTCCTGTCCGACGTCTTCCCCGTGCAGCAGCCCCGTCCGCTGGTCTCCTTCGGCGGCTCCTCTCCCGCGGCGTACGCGGCGGGCGGCGCCGAGGCCGACATCTACTGCCTGTGGGGCGAGCCGCTGGCCCAGACCGCCGAGCAGATCGCCGCGGTCAGGAGCGCGGCGCTCGCGTCGGGACGCAGGGACCTGCCCAGGTTCCAGGTGGCCTTCCGGCCCGTCATCGCACCGACCGAGGAGAAGGCCTGGGAGAAGGCGGCCCGCACGCTTGAGGCGATCAAGTCGCGTGGCGTCTCCCCCCGGCGGCTGCCCGCGGGCCATGCCCCGGAGAACGCGGGCTCACAACGGCTCGTCGCGATCGCCGCCGGGGGCGACAGGTACGACCGCGCGCTGTGGACCCCGACCGCCGCGGCCACCGGAGGGGCGGGCAACTCCACCGCCCTGGTCGGCACCCCCGAAACCGTGGCCCAGGCGCTGCTCGACTACTACGACCTCGGCGTGGAGATCCTGTCCGCGCGCGGCTACGACCTGCTTGAGGACGCCGCCGACTTCGGCCGTCACGTCATCCCCATCGTCCGCGAGGAGGTGGCCAAGCGGGACCGCGAGCGTGAGGCCGCCGAGTCCCGGCAGCACCCGGCGACCAGTCTGGCGGGCCGGTGAGCCGCCCCGCGGTCGAGACCCGGCCGCAGGACGACACGGACGCCGGGACGGCCGGCCCGGACGTCCCGCCCGCGCTGCGGGTCGTCACCACCAGGCATCCCGGCCGGTGGGCGGCGGCGGCGGGGGTCGGCGTGCTGCTCGCCATGGCGGCGAGCGCGCTGATCACCAACCCCGCCTGGGACTGGAACGTCGTCGGGGAGTACCTGTTCGCGCCCTCGGTGCTGCACGCCGTGCTGTTCACGCTCCAGCTCACCGCGCTCGGCATCGGCATCGGCTTCCTGCTCGGCACCGTGCTCGCGATCATGCGGCTGTCGAGGAACCCGCTGCTGTCCTCGGTCGCCTGGGGTTATGTCGCGCTGTTCCGGTCGATCCCGCTCATCCTGCAACTGCTGTTCTGGTACAACCTGGCGCTGCTGTACCAGCGGATCTCCTTCGGCGTTCCGTTCGGCCCCTCCTTCTTCGACATCGGGACCATGGACCTGATCAGCCCGGTCACCGCCGCCGTGCTCGGGCTCGGGCTGCACCAGGCCGCCTACTGCTCCGAGATCGTCAGGGCGGGGCTGCTCTCGGTCGACCCGGGCCAGCGCGAGGCCGCCGCCGCGTTGGGCATCCCCTGGAGAAGGCAACTGTTCAGGATCGTCCTTCCGCAGGCCATGCGCTCGATCGTGCCCACCGCGGGCAACGAGATCATCGGCCTGGTCAAGGGCACCTCGGTGGTCTACATCATGGCCCTGCCCGAGCTCTTCTACCAGATCCAGGTGATCTACAGCCGCAACGGCAGAGTCATCGCGCTGCTGCTGGTCGCGACCGTCTGGTACCTGATCATCACCTCCGTGCTGTCCGTCGCGCAGTACTACGTCGAACGTCACTACGCCAGGGGTCGCAGATGAGCGCCGTGATGGTCGATCTGCGGGGCGTGCACAAGAGCTTCGGCCCCCTGAAGGTCCTGCGCGGCGTCGACCTGCGGGTCGCCAGGGGTGAGGTCACCGTGATCCTCGGCCCCTCGGGCTCCGGCAAGTCGACCCTGCTGCGCACCGTCAACCACCTGGAGAAGGTGGACAGCGGATCGGTGCGCGTCGACGGTGAGCTGGTCGGCTACCGGCAGTCCGGCGACAGGCTCTACGAACTGCGCGAACGCGAGATCCTGCGGCAGCGGACCCGGATCGGGTTCGTCTTCCAGCACTTCAACCTCTTCCCGCACCTGACCGCGCTGGAGAACATCGTCGAGGCGCCGCTGTCCGCGCAGCGAAGGCCCAGGGCCGAGGTGCACCGGCTGGCCGTACGGCTGCTCGACCGGGTCGGCCTGGCCGACAAGAAGGACGCCTACCCCGGGCAGCTGTCCGGAGGGCAGCAGCAGCGGGTCGCCATCGCCCGTGCGCTCGCCCTGGAGCCGAAGGTCATCCTCTTCGACGAGCCGACCTCCGCGCTCGACCCCGAACTGGTCGGCGAGGTGCTCGACGTGGTGAAGGACCTCGCCAGGAGCGGCACCACCATGATCGTCGTCACCCACGAGATCGGGTTCGCCCGCGAGGTGGCCGACACCGTCGTCTTCATGGACGACGGACGCGTCGTCGAACAGGGTCCGCCCGCCCAGGTTCTCGACTCCCCCCGGCACGAACGGACCCGCTCCTTCCTCAGCAAGGTCCTCTGATCCGTGACAACCCCTCTCTGCGATTCCCAGAAAAACAGGACTGAAATGTCGTTCCTCTCCAGGCTCAAGCCCGCCCTCCTCACCGCCCCGCTTCTGCTCGCCGCCGCCTGCGGCTCGACCGGGACCACCTCCGCCGCTCCCCAGAGCGACGCCAAGCCCGCGGAGCAGGCCTCCGCCCCCGCGGGAACCGGCGGCTCGAAGATCAACATCTCTCCGCAGCAGAACCGGATCCAGGCGGAGAAGGTCGACGCGATCGCCGCCCAGGTGCCCGAGGCGATCCGCGCGAAGGGTGAGCTGGTCGTCGGCTTCAGCGGGGACGGCGCGCCGCCGCTGACCTTCCTCGCCGACGACGACCGCACCATCATCGGCGTGGAGACCGACATCGCCCACATCGTGGCCGACGTCCTCGGCCTGAAGGCCAAGGAGGAGGTCACCTCCTGGGAGAACCTGTTCCTCTCGGTGAAGTCCGGCAAGTACGACGTGGCCTTCAACAACGTCACGGTGACCGAGGAGCGCAAGGACATCTACGACTTCGCCACCTACCGGGTCGACCAGCTCGCCTGGCAGACGGCGAAGAACAGCCCGATCACCTCGATCAAGCAGCCCTCGGACATCGCCGGGCGCCGGGTCGCGGTCGGCTCGGGCACCAACCAGGAGAAGATCCTGGTCGACTGGGACACGCAGAACCAGAAGGCGGGCCTGAAGCCCGCGCAGATCCAGAACTACCAGAAGTACGTCGACGCCCTGCTGTCCCTGAAGTCGGGCCGCATCGAGGCCTACTTCGGCCCCAACCCCTCCCTCGCCTACCAGGACGCCGTCGGCGGCGACACCAAGATCGTCGGCACCGTCTCGGGCGCGGGCCCCGACCTGCAGGGCCTGATCGCGGCCATGACCAAGAAGGACAACGGCCTCGTCAAACCGCTCAACGCCGCGATCAACGAACTCATCAGGAACGGCAAGTACGGCGAGGTCCTCAAGCGCTGGAACCTCTCCAACGAGGCCATCCCCGAGTCGCTGGTCAACCCGCCCGGCCTGCCCAGGCAGACGGCGAAGTGACGGCCCCGGGCGGCGGCGCGCCGCCGCCCGGGAACCCGTGGTCAGGATCTGGCGGCCGAGACCCAGGAGGCGTGCAGGTCCGCGTAGACGCCGGGCTCGCCGACCAGCTCGGCGTGCGGGCCGCGCTGGACGATGCGGCCCCCGTCGAAGACCAGCACCTCGTCGGCGGCCTCCGCGGTGGACAGGCGGTGGGCGATGGAGACCGCGGTACGGCCCCGCGTCACCCCGTCCAGCGCGCGGGCCAGCCGTACCTCGGTCGCCGGGTCGACGGCGGAGGTGGCCTCGTCGAGCAGCAGCAGGTCGGGGTCGGCCAGATAGGCGCGGACCAGGGCGACGAGCTGGCGCTCCCCCGCGGACAGGGACTCTCCCCGCTGGCCGACCGGGGTGGCCAGGCCCTCGGGCAGTCCTTCGAGCCAGTCGGCCAGCCCCAGCTCGGTCAGGGCGAGCAGGATCTCCTCGCTCGTCGCCGAGGGACGGCCGAAACGGATGTTCTCCTCCAGGGTCCCGTCGAACAGGAAACCGTCCTGCGGCACCATGACGATGCGCTCGCGCAGCGAGGAGAAACGGACCCCGCGCAGGTCGTGCCCGTCGACGGTGACCTGACCCGTGACCGGGTCCATCAGGCGGGTCAGCAGCTTGGCGAAGGTCGTCTTGCCCGAGCCGGTCTCCCCGACGACCGCGATCCGCGAGCGCGGCGGGATGTTCACCGTGACGCCGGTCAGCACCGGCGCGCCACCCGGGTAGGAGAAGCCGACCTCCTCGAAGGACACGGAGATGGGACCGCGCGGCAGCTCGACGCCGTCCTCGCCGGGGTCGGCGACGTCCGGCGGCGTGTCGAGCACGCCGAGGATGCGGCGCCAGCCGGCGATGGCGTTCTGCGCCTCGTTGAGCATCTCGGTCGCGGTCTGCAACGGCGAGACGAACAGCGTGATCAGGAACAGGAAGGCGATCAGGCGCCCCGCGGTGATGTCGCCGGCCACGCCCAGCCGCACACCGATCAGCACGACCGCGGTCGTCGCCAGCGCCGCGACGATCTCGGTCACCGGGAAGACCGTGGCGACGATGCGCTGGGTGCGGGCCTGCGCGGCCTTGTTCGCCTCGATGGTCACGTCCAGCCGTTCGGCGGTGCGGGCCTCCGAGCCGTGGGCCCTGATCACGGCCGCCCCGACGACCGACTCGCCGACCGCGGCGAGCATGTCGCCCGCGCGCTCGCGCACCTGCGTGTAGGCGCCGGAGAGCCACCGCTGGAAGCGCGGCAGCACGATCATGAGCGGCAGGAAGCACAGCCAGACCGTCAGGGCGAGCTGCCAGGAGTAGACGAACATCAGCACGGTCGCGACGAGGAGCTGGCCCATGGCGATGATGATCATCAGCCCGCCCCACTGCATGAAGACGCTGATCTGGTCCACGTCCCCGGTGACCCTGGAGACCAGGGCGCCGCGCCGCTCGGAGTTCTGGGTGAGCACCGACAGGTCGTGCACGTGCCGGAAGCCGCGTGTCCTGAGGGTCGCGAGGGAGGACTCGGTCGCCTGGTACAGACGCACGTTCATCAGGTAGGCGCACAGCGCGGTGAGCACGACGGCCGCCGCGCACAGCAGCACGGCGCCGCGGATGTAGGGCAGGTCGGGGACCGATCCCTTCAGTCCCGTGTCGATGGTCTGCTGGACGGCGATCGGGACGATGACCTTGCCGATCGTCGCCAGCACGGCGAGCGCGAGCGTCCCGGCGATCCCCTTGCGGAACTCCGGTGTCAGCGACAGGCCGTGCCGTACGGTGGCCAGCGCCGACCTTTCGACGCCGTGGAGCGAACTCACGCGCTGACCTCTTCCTCTTTCTCGGCTTCCTCGGCGTCGAGCGCCTCGCGCTCGGCCTCCTCACGTTCGTAGGCGGTGACCAGGTTGCGGTACCCCTTGCACCTCGTGAGCAGCAGCTCGTGCGGACCCTGGTCGGTCACCCTGCCGTGTTCGAGGTAGACGACCTCGTCGGCCAGGGCGATGGTGGCCATCCGGTAGGCGACGACGACCACGGTCGAGGCCTGGGCGGTGTCCCGCAGGCCCTGCAGGATCTTGGCCTCGACCTGGGGGTCGACGCTGGAGGTCGCGTCGTCCAGGACGAGCAGCCTGGGGCGGCGGACCAGCGCGCGGGCCAGGGCCAGGCGCTGGCGCTGTCCCCCGGACAGGGAGGTGCCCCGCTCGCCGACCTTGGTGTCGAGCCCTCCGGGCAGGGCGCTGACGAAGCCGTCGGCCTGGGCCAGGCGCAGCGCCGCCCAGACGTCCTCGTCTCCCACGGGCAGGCCGAGGGTGACGTTGCCCCGCACGGTGTCGTCGAACAGGAAGGTCTGCTGCGGCACCAGCGCCACCGCCTCGCTGACTCCGCCGCGGGCCACCTCGCGCAGGTCGATCCCGTCGATGAGAACGGCCCCTCGCCCCGGGTCGACCAGGCGGACGAAGGTCTGGGCGAGCGTGGACTTGCCCGAGCCGGTCGGCCCGACCAGCGCCACCGTACGGCCGGGCGGGATGTCGAGGTCGACCTCGTGCAGCACCGCGGAGTCCCCGTAGGAGTAGCCGAGGCCCTGTACCCGCAGGCCCGCGGGCTTCTCCCCGGTCAGGGTCGCCGAGCCGTACTCCATGGAGCCGGTCGTGTCGAGCACGGCCCGCACCCGCTCGTAGCCGACGACGGCACGGGGCAGTTCGGCCAGGACCCAGCCGAGGGCTCGGATGGGGAAGGCCAGCAGGGTGAACAGGTAGGCGACCTGGACCAGCACGCCGGGGGTGATCGCCCCGCTCTCCAGACGTCCCGCGCCGACCAGCAGCACGGCGAGCACGCCCAGGGTCGGCAGCGCCTCGAGCAGGGGGTCGAACAGGCCTCGCACCCGGCCGACGGCGATGTTGGCGTCGCGCAGTTCCTCGGCTCCGGCGCGGAACCTGGCGGTCTCCTCGTCCTCACGGCCGAGGGTCTTGACGACCAGGGCTCCGTCGAAGCTCTCGTGCGCGACCTCGCTCACCTCGGCGCGCAGCTGCTGAGCCCTGGTGGCCAGTGGGCTGAGCCTGCGCTGGTAGACGAAGTTGAGCACGGCGATGGCCGGGAAGATCAGGAACCCGACCAGGGCGAGGACCGGGTCGGTGGCCACCAGCGCCACGGCCGCGGTGACCAGCATGACGACCACGCCGACGGCCATCGGCAACGGGGCGAGCGGCGCCCAGGCGGCCTCGGCGTCGGCGCTGGCGTTGGACAGCAGCTGGCCGGTCGGGTGCTTGTGGTGCCAGGCCAGGGGGAGCCTGAGGTACTGGCGGGTGACCTCCCTGCGGGAGCGCGCCTGCATCCGGTACTGCATGACGCCCGCGAAGTAGCGCCGTCCCGCGACGCCCATCGCCTTGAACAGCGCGACACCGAGGATGAGGAGGACGGCGGCGGTGAGCGCGCCGTCCGCGACCCGGCCCTCGGCGAGGGAGGGAAGCACGAGGTTCTGGGTGGCCCACCCGAGAGCCCACGCGGAGGCGACCGTCGTGACGCCGTAGACGGCGCTTGACAGGACCGCGACGGCGAAGACCCCTCTCTCGGACCGGATGGCCACCCCCAGGACGCGGAACCCTTGACGCATGACGGCGGAGGTCACCTTGCTCGCCACTCGGGGGGTGTCCTTTCGTTGAGGTTGTCACTACTTATGTGACTATCACTCTCAATCAAGCACTTATTCCCCCACGCCCATGGATCAACTGCTTTCGTAGCATCAGTGACACCTCTCGGGCGTGGAGGCCACGAGGTTCACCTGCTTCCGACCCCGACTTCACCAAGTGTCGGACATATCACGATTTGTTATGACGTTGCGTTGTTAGGATCGCCGGATGACGCATGCCAGCGCCGAACGCGCCGCGCTCGCCGACCTGCTCGACCGGCTCGGCCAGGACGCCCCGACCCTCTGCGAAGGCTGGACGACCTTCGACCTCGCCGCCCATCTCGTGCTGCGGGAAAGGCGCCTGGACGCCGCGGGCGGCATCGCGCTCGCCCCGCTGGCCCGGCGCACCGCCTCGGTTCAGGAGTCCCTGAAGGCCAGGTACGGCTACGCGGGCCTGACCCGGCTCGTCCGCACCGGCCCCGGAGGCGTCTACCGCCTGGTTCCCGGGCTGGACGAACTGGTCAACCCCCTCGAACTCTTCGTCCACCACGAGGACGTACGGCGCGCCCGCCCCGGCTGGGAGCCACGCGAGCTTCCCTCCGGCCTCGACGAGGTCCTCTGGAGGCGGCTGCGGATCGTGGGACGCCTGCAGCTGCGCAGGTCCCCGGTCGGCGTGGTGCTGCACCGCACCGGCGGCGGCGTCGTGCTCGGCGGCGGCCGGGGAGGGCCCCGGGTCGAGGTGCGGGGCACCGCGGGTGAGCTGACGCTGTTCTGCCTCGGCCGTCAGCGGCACGCCAGGGTCGAGACGATCGGTGGCGACGAGGCCGTCTCCCGGCTGCTGGGCACGCCGCTGGGCCTGTGACCGGCACCGGACGCCGCTGAGGCGGCACCGGCGTGAACACCGGTCAGCCGCACAGGCGCAGCAGCGGGCGATGCGGGTCGGAGTAGTGGTCCAGGACTCCGTCGCAGAAGCCCGCGTACGTCTCCATGAACAGGTGCGCCTTGGCCTGCCAGCTCTGCTCCGTCCCCTCGTCGATCCTGGGCATCCGGGCGAACAGCGCGCGGCTGAGCGCCCCGTGACGACGGGCCGCCCCGGCCCTGGCGTGCGCGCGCATCGGTTCGACGAAGCCGGGGGTCAGCCCCACCCGGTCGCAGGCGGCCAGGAAGGGACAGCGGGCCGCGGGCCCCTCGTCCTCCGCTTCGAGACGCTCCTCGATGACGCCGATCGTGGCGACGAAGAACAGCGGGTCGGTCCGCGCCCACCAGGACAGCATCTTGATCAGGGCCGCGGTCGTCGGCAGCGGACGGGCGCGCAGCAGGTCGCCGCGCGTGGCGCCGAGGGACCTGAAGGCGTGGACCGCGACGTCGTCGTGGCGCCTTCCCCTGCGGTCGAAGTCGTCGAGCGCCCCCCTGAGGTCGGCGTTCTCCGCCAGGGCCCGTACCGCTGAGCCGAGCTCGCTCTCCCTGGAGAGCAGGAACCAGTTCTCCAGCCCGAAGCCGAAGAAGACGTTGGGGTGCAACCGCTGCGGGCGCTCCAGGATGCGCCTCCAGAACGGGCCGGTGAGGACCAGGTCCTCAAGGAGGTGGTTGAGGAGGCCCTCAAGACGGGCCAGGGCGGCCGTCCCCGGGGAGAAGGCCGGCACGGCACCCTCGTCGATCAGCCCCTGCACCACGGCGGGCTCGACGACCTCGCGTACCGCCTCACCGTCAAGGCCGGTCTCGCGTTCCAGGTCCTCGATGGTCCTGCTGCCGTCGAGACGCCTGAGCAGATCGAGAAAATCGTCCCTGCTCATGCCCTCCGGGACTTCGACCTCCAGAACCCCTGAGGGGGTATGCAATTCCGCCTCGCCCTTCTCACCGATGCGGAGGGAGGCTCGCAGACAAGGCTTTACCGGGAGGAAGTTCACAGCCAATGTCAATTTCCTTTGATGTCGGAGAACGCCCGAAGCGAGATGACACACGGGAGGAAGGCCCGTATCAAGGACACCGACCCCCCTGGTCGGTCACGACCGGTCACATCATCGGTGAGCGGCAGAAACAGCGGTCACCCCGACACAACGCCTGACCCGCACGGCACACCCCCTCAACTCCCCGTTGATCACAAAAAGCTGCCCCGTCGTACATACTGACCGATTTACCAGGATTCCCTGATCAGTGTCAGACATTAAAGCCGTCACATACTCCCGTCAACCCTGACATACTCAGTTGACATGAATCTGCATTTTCAGTTGATGTCTCTATGAGACTTACTTGAAGTGATTTTTCGTACTAAGACACCACACAGCGGGCGTCGCCCAAGTCCGCCACGCCCGGGGCGCTCAGGTCTCCGGCCCACCACAGATCTCCCCTTCGGGAGCGGGCCCCTCGAAGGCGCCCCCCTGCCGCCGGACATCCTCCCAGTCCACGTTCTCCCACTGCGCGACCTTCCAGTCGTCGCCGAACAGACGGGCCGAGACGTTGGCCTGCGCGACCCGGCGCAGCGCCGCGACCAGCGCGTCCCCGAGCGAGGTCCCGACAACGACGATCTCGATCATGCGCTCCAGGTTCGGCTCCTCGGCCATGCCCGCGACGTCGGCCCTGGCGATCGTGCCCGCCGCCTCCGCGTAGTCGTCGAGCCGGTCGAGGATGCCCTCGTAGCCGAGCCCGCGCAGGGTCAGCAGCACCCCGGCCACGCTCCGCATCGGAGAACTGTCCGGGTGATGCCGCCAGCCATGCCGGGCGATCAGCTCCTCGGCCTCGCGCATCGCCTCGGCCCACTCCTCCCCCTCCCCCGGCTCGCGCTTGGGCGTGATGCTCGTCTGGGCGTGACCGAGACGATCGTGCAGACCGTGCGAGGGGTCGTCGAGATGACCGAGCACGTCGCGAATCTCAGCGATCGACAGACCGGCGTAGTCGGCCATGGCCCGTACCAGCTTGATCCGCCGCACGTGCTCCTGGCCGTATTTCGCCTGGTTGGGACTGGTCCGCTCCCCGCTGGGGAGCAGCCCCTCCCGCAGGTAGAACTTGATCATCGGGACCGAGACACCCGTCGCCCGACTCAGGTCCGCCATCCGCACCGCAACTGCCTCCTCTTGTGATCGCACCTGAGTTTAGCTATAGATAACGGATAAATCCGTTATCTATTGAAGGATCTTTTGGATGACCCGCTGGCATCGCCCGCTCCTCCTCATGTCCGCGATCATGGCCGTCCTGTCCGTGATCTCCCTCTTCGGTGTCCTCCTCGACCACCGCACCCTGGACGGCCTGCCCATCTGGCTCAAGCCCCTGAAGTTCACCCTCTCCTTCGTCGCCTACGGGCTGACCTGGGCCTGGCTGCTGTCCCTGCGGCGTACGGCGCAGCGCGCGAGCCGGCTGCTGGGCAACGTGATGGCGATCGCGTGCGTCGTCGAGATCACGGTGATCATCAGCCAGGTCATCCGGGGACGGCGCAGCCACTTCAACTTCTCCACCGCGCTGGACTCCTCCCTGTACGCCCTGATGGGCACGACCGTCATGCTCCTCATGCTGGTCAACCTGGCCGCGGCCTTCCTGGTGCTGCGTGAGCGCCACGCGACCCCGGCCGACACCTGGGCGATCCGCGTCGGACTCGTCGTCTCGGCCGCCGGTCTCGGCGTGGCCGTCCTGATGCTCCCGCCGACCTCCGCCCAGCTCGCGGAGGTCACCACCACGGTCCTCGGCGCGCACGGTGTCGGCGTCCCCGACGGCGGTCCCGGCCTGTCCCTGCTCGGCTGGAGCACCACCGGCGGCGACCTGCGCGTGCCGCACTTCTTCGGCATGCACGCCCTGCAGGTCCTGCCGCTGGTGGCCCTGCTCACCCGGGGGATCCGCGACCAGGCCGTCCGGCTGCGCCTGGTCCTGACCGCCGGGGCCTCCTACACCGGCCTGGTGGCGCTGGTGACCTGGCAGGCGCTGCGCGGCCAGCCCCTGGTGCGGCCCGACGCCCTCACCCTGGGCGTGGCGGGCCTGCTCCTGGCCGGTACGGCGATCGCCGTACCCCTGTGCCTGCTGCCGCTGCGTGGCGGGCGTGTGGGCCCCGCCGAGGCCACGCCCACCCCCGCCCACGGACCCGCCGAGCCCGCCGAGCCCGCCGAGCCCACAGACGACGCGCGGGAGGCCGCCGCGGTCGAGGCGTAGGGCGGCCAGGAGCCCCAGCACGAGGGAAAGGTTCCGCGGCCGGCGCGAGGGGCCGGTCCGCTGGTCACACCCCCTGCCGGGTGTCAAAGATCTTCGCGGCGCCCTAACGCTAGCGGTATATCTGGCATTCGGGATTGGACAGAACCGCTTCGCCACCGCACCATTGCGGAGGTGACTCATGCCAATCTCACGATCTGGCCATGGATTCCCACCGCTCAACAGGTATGATCATCAAAATCCGGGAGCCACCCGGGCCGAAGATGCCAAAGATCATTAAAATCCGGGTATAACGGCTGGGACTGGAGCAGCAGGAGGCCCCCCATGCAGGTCAAGAAGGTCGCCACCTATGTAGCGGTGGCGTTCGTGGCCTTTTATCTGTTCACCAGGCCCGCCGATGCGGCGAACGCGGTGAACGGAGTCTTCGACGGGATCGTGAGGGCGGCGGACCAACTGTCGCTGTTCTTCACACGTGTGTTGAGCTGACCGATGGTGGGGGTTTGCCCCACCTCTGACCTGTTTCTCCGGCGTTTCCGCATGCCCTACGCGGGACCGCGTACCCCGTGACGCCGCGTCGCCACGCGATGTGCTTCCACCGTCCTCCGGGACGTGTTACGCAGGAAGCATGGCAGAGCGCTACAGCGTCACCGGGGTTCATCCTCTTGATCCCGAAGAGCGGCGCGTCCTCGAACGCGTCGAGACGGAGGGCATCGAGCTGGTCCGTTTCCTGTACGCCGACCACGGCGGTGTGATCCGCGGCAAGGCCGCCTCACGCTCCCGGCTGGCGGAACGGCTCGGCTCCGGCATCGGGCACACCGTGGCGATGATGGCGATGAACATGCTCGACCAGCTCCAGGAGGTCGAGGGACTCGGCCCGGTCGGTGAGGTCCGTCTCGTTCCGGATCCGTCCACCTTCGTCGCCCTTCCCCACGCCCCCGGGGCCGCGGCCATGCTTGCGGACCTGCGCGAGATCGACGGCTCTCCGTGGGCGGCGTGCCCGCGCACCTTCCTCCGCGAGGCCGTGGCCGCCCTGTCCGAGGAGAGGCTCGTCGCGGTCGCCGCCTTCGAACCCGAGTTCACCCTGGGCCGCCGTGTCCCCGGCACGGACGGGGAACCGGACAGGCTCCTCCCCCTCGACGACAGCCTCTGCTACGCCACCTCCGGTTTCGACCATGCCCACGACTACGCCATGCGCCTGGTCCGCGCCCTGCAGGCGCAGGGCCTGCGGGTCGAGCACTACCATCCCGAGCTCGGTCACGGCCAGCAGGAGCTGTCCGTCCGCCACGCCCCGGCCATGCGCGCCGCCGACAACCAGATCATCTACCGGGAGACCGTGCGCGGCGTCGCCTTCGGCATGTCGCTGTGGGCCTCCCTCGCTCCCAAGCCGATCGCCGACCAGGCCGGGAACGGGGCGCACCTGCACATCTCCCTGTGGGACCCCGGGTTGCGCTCCAACGCCTTCAGCGACCCCGCCGACCGGTACGGCGTGTCGGCGACCGCCTACCGGTTCATCGGCGGCCTCATCGCGCACCTTCCCGCGCTCACCGCGCTGACCTGCGGCTCGGTGAACAGCTTCCGGCGGCTGGCACCGAGGATGTGGTCGAGCGCCTACGCCTGCTACGGCATGGACAACCGAGAGGCCGCGGTGCGGATCTGCTCCCCCATGCGAGGGGCGGCCGAGGCGTCGGCCAACCTGGAGATCAAGCCTTCCGACTCCTCCGCCAACCCCTACCTGTCGCTCGGCGCCATCATCCACGCGGGCCTGGACGGCATCCGCAGGGAGCTCGACCCCGGCGAGGCCGTCGGCGTGGACCCCGCCACCCTCCCCGAGGGAAGCGTGCCCCGCCTGCCCCGGTCGCTGGACGAGGCCCTGGACGCCCTGGAGGCCGACGATCTGCTGATGAACGCCCTCGGCCCGCTCCGCTCCTCCGCCTACCTGGCCGTCAAGCGCTCCGAGGCCCGCGCCTTCGCGGCCGAGGACGTCTCCTACGAGCTGTTCAACCACTTCCGCGTCTTCTGAGGTCACCTGGTACGGCGTGGCTCGCGCAGCACGAGGAAGGCGACGACGAGGGCCGTGGCGAGGAGCCCCGCGCCGACGGTGAAGGCCAGGCGGTAGCCACCGGTCAGCGCCTCGGCCTGGCTTCCGCCGCCGGCGAGCAGGTCACCGGTGCGGGAGGCCGCCAGGGTCGACAGCACCGCGACGCCCAGGGCCATGCCGATCTGCTGCGTGGTGTTGAACACCCCGGACGCCAGTCCGGCGTCCTCCTCCCCGGCACCCGACATGCCGAGCGTGGTCAGCGCGGGGAGCGCGAGACCGAAGCCCGCCGCCAGCAGCATCACCGGAAGCAGGTCGGTGACGTAGTCGGCGCGCACCGGAAGCCGGGTGAGCAGCCCGAGGAGCGCGACCAGGAGCACCAGCCCGGCCAGCAGCACCCTGCGCTCCCCGAAGCGGACGTTGAGCCTGGCGGAGACGCCCAGGGAGACCACGCCGATGACCACGGCCGCGGGGAGCATCGCGAAGCCGGTCTGGGCGGCGCCGTACCCGAGGACCCGCTGGAGGTACAGGGCCAGGAGGAACTGGAAGGCGAACAGCGCGGCGACCATCAGGATCTGGACCAGGTTGGCCCCGGAGACGCCGCGTGATCTGAAGATCCGCAACGGCATGAGCGGGGCCTTCGCGGTGGCCTGGCGGATGATGAACCCGGCGAGCAGGGCGAGGGTGAGGACGCCGAAGCCGAGGGTGCGCGCCGAGAGCCAGCCGTGCTCCTCGATCCCGACCACGGTGTAGATGCCGAGCATCAGGCCGCCGGTGACCAGGAGGGCGCCGGGCACGTCGACTCCGGCGGAGAGGCCGGGCCCCCGGTCCGCGGGCAGTACGGACACCGCGACCGCGAGCGCCGCGATCCCGATCGGCAGGTTGATGAAGAAGATCCAGTGCCAGGTGAGGGCGTCGGTGAGGAGACCGCCGAGCACCGACCCCAGGGTGGCGCCTCCCGCGCCGGTGAAGCTGAAGACGGCGATCGCCCTGGCGCGCTCCCCGGGGTCGGGGAACAGCGTCACCAGGATGCCCAGGCCGACCGCCGCGGCCGCGGCGCTGCCGACCCCCTGCAGAAACCGGGCCACGATCAGCAACTCGGCGCCGGTGGACACCCCCGCCAGCAGCGAGGAGGCGACGAACACCGCGGTGCCCGCGAGAAAGACGCGTTTGCGGCCGATCAGGTCACCGAGTCGCCCGGCCAGCAGAAGCAGGCTGCCGAACGCGATCAGGTAGGCGTTGACCACCCAGCTCAGTCCGGCCGGGGAGAAGCCCAGGTCGTTCTGGATGGCCGGCATCGCCACGGTCACGATGCTGCCGTCGAGGACGGTCATCAGCAGGCTTGTGGCGATCGCTCCGAGGGCGATCCAGCGTGACCTGGTTGCCGGAGCGGCGGAGGTGACGGACATGGGTTCTCTCCTGTCGAATGAGGGCGACAGGAGAGAACGTAGCAGATTGTTTTGTAGTAGACGATTTTCTTCGGATCTAAGTTGTCCGCTGGCGGGCGCGCCGTACCGGCTGAGGGTTCTCCACGGGAGTGGCCAGATGGCCGGTCGCCAGACGGCCGAGGGCTCGCAGGAGGATCTCCCGTTCCTCGTCGGGGAGCGTGGCGAGGGCCTCCCGGTGCACACGGTCGACGATCTGCTGGCTCCGCTCGGCGATCCGCGCGCCCTCCTCGGTGACCGCGATGATCCGGGCCCGCCGGTCGGTGCCGGACGGACGGCGCTCGGCGAGACCGGCCCGCTCCAGGGCGTCGACCGTCACCACCATCGTGGTCTTGTCCATGTCACCGATCTCGGCGAGCTGGATCTGGGTGCGCTCCTCCTCGAGCGCGTGCACCAGCACACAGTGCATGCGGGCCGTGAGCCCGATCTCGGCGAGCGCGGCCGACATCCGGGTCCGCAGGACATGGCCGGTGTGGTCCAGCAGGAACGACAGGTCGGGCGCTGTGCTGGTCGGTGCCATGGCGGTCATGCCCACAGCATAGTCACCGATTCCGTAGCGGATCGTCCGGTGAGAACCGGCTACGGCAGTACGACCCTCCGGCTCCCGGCGGCGCCTCCGGCCAGGACCGCGACGCCTCCGGCGACCGCCAGAGCCGTCAGCGCGACGCCGAAGACCGTGGCCCCGGTGGTGAGGCCGACAGCGTCGCTGAGATAGCCGGCGGAAACGGGCAGGAGCCCGGCGGGCAGGTAGCCGCCCACGTTGAGGGCCGCGTTGGCCTCCGCCAGCCGCCGGGGCGCGACCCCGGAGTTGAGCAGGGACAGCCCGCCGAGTTGTCCCATCCCCTGCCCCGCACCGGCCAGCAGCGCGCAGGCGACGAGCGCGAGGACGGACGAGGTACGCACGGCGGCGATCAGGGCCAGCGTTCCAGCCGCGGTGCTGGCCGCGCCCGCCAGAAGGATGACGCGACGGCTCAGCGCCCGGACGGCGAACTGGACCGCGGTCGCGGACAGGAACATCGCGAACGCCAGGGCTCCCGCGACGACCCGGCTGGTCGTGCCCAGCAGCCCGGACAGCAGCGAGGGGCCGAGCGAGAGCACGAACGAGGTCGCGGTGATCCCCGGGGCGAACACGGCGACACCGGGGATCAGCAGCCCGCCGTCGCCACGGGGAACACGCGGCAGCCGTACCCAGGCTCCCGTCCCGGGCGCCGGGCGCGCCAGGGGTGCGCGCGCCACGGCCAGGACCGCCAGGGCGAGCAGTACGGCCTCCACGGCGAAGACGGTCACGGTGGGACCCGGCAGGGTCTCGGACAGCACTCCGGCCAGCAGCGGGCCCAGGCCCGCGCCGAAGACCATGGCACAGGAGGCGAGCAGCGCAGCGAGCCGCCCCCGGGCCGGGCCTGCCACGTCGGTGACCGCCGCCATGCCCGCCGAGACCACGGCGCCGACGGCGACGCCGGTGAACAGCCGGGCCACGACCAGCGCCGGCACCGTCGAGGCGGTCGCGAACACGGCGCAGGCGACGAGGGCGAGACCGAGCGCGGGCAGCAACACGCGTTTACGCCCGAACCGGTCGGACGCCACCCCGGAGACGAGCAGGGAGCCCAGCAGCCCGACGATGTAGAAGGCGAAGATCACGGTGAGCGTGCCCCGGGAGAAACCGATGTCGCGCTGCCACAGCACGTACAGCGGGGTCGCGGCGTTGGAGAGCACGAACACGGCGGTGACCGGCCAGGCGGCCAGCCACACCCAGCGAACCGGAACCGGGCGTGCGACCTCCCCCGCCCTCTCCTCACGAACGATCACGCTTCCCGGCATGACGACCTCCCAGGTAGGGGAAAGTACGACTTATCCCGAACCAGTACGAATAAAGTCGAACTTAACATGCAGTACGATTGAAGTCGAACATAGGGATCGCCCGAGGAGACCGCCGTGCCGACGACCGCGCCACCGACCATGGCCGCCCCCGCCGTCAGGGAACTACCGGAACCCCCTGGCCTGCCCCAGCCGCTGCCCGAACCTCCGGTCGGGGAGCTTCGCCTGGAGACGGTGCTGGGCGCGCTGAGTGATCCTCTGCGCATACGGATCGTGCGCAAGCTGCTGGTCGAGCGGGAGCAGTTCGACCATCCCTGCGGCTGGTTCGGCCTCGACCGCCCCAAGTCGTCGCTCACCCACCACTTCAAGGCCCTGCGCGAGGCCGGGCTCATCAGGCAGCGTCAGTACGGCCTGGAGCGTCGCAGCCACGTGCGCGTGGCCGACCTGGAGGCTCGCTTCCCCGGCCTGCTGAACCTGATCACCGCCTGGACCCCCAGCTGAGCGGCGGCGCCCCGGAACGGAAGCCGTAGAAGTCGTCCCCGCGGGCCAGGGTGCCCGGTCACCGGGCGAGGAAACAGTCACACACCGTGCGAAACGGTCGGCCCTGGTGCGCAGGAGGGGGTGAAAAGATCGGGGCCCCGCGCATCCGAACAGGCGGAGCCCCCGCGGCGCGTCCCCGGAGAACCCTCCGGAGACCGCCGGACCTCAAGAACCCGGAAAACGTCCGGGAAGGGGTACCTCAGCGAACCGGATGCCCCGCCCGCCGGAGCGCGTCCTTGACCTCGCCGATCTTCAACTGCCCGAAGTGGAACACCGAGGCCGCCAGGACCGCGTCCGCCCCCGCCTCCACGGCCGGGGGGAAGTCCTCAAGCGCCCCGGCCCCGCCGCTGGCGATCACCGGCACCGAGACCACCGCCCGCACCGCGCGGATCATCTCCAGGTCGTAGCCCTTCTTGGTGCCGTCACCGTCCATGGAGTTGAGCAGGATCTCCCCGGCGCCGAGCTCCTCGGCCCTGCGGGCCCACTCGACCGCGTCGATCCCGGTGCCCCGGCGTCCTCCGTGGGTGGTGACCTCGAACCCGGAGGGAGTCGGCGGGCCGTCCACGACCCGGCGGGCGTCGACGGACAGCACGATGCACTGCGCGCCGTACCGCTGGGACGCCTCGGTCAGCAGTTCGGGCCTGGCGATGGCGGCCGTGTTCAGTCCCACCTTGTCCGCGCCCGCCCGGAGCAGCCTGTCCACGTCCTCGACCGAACGCACTCCCCCGCCGACGGTCAGCGGGATGAAGACCTGCTCGGCGGTCCTGCGCACCACGTCGTAGGTCGTGGAACGGTCGGAGCTGGACGCCGTGATGTCCAGGAAGGTCAGCTCGTCGGCCCCTTCCGCGTCGTAGCGGCGGGCCAGCTCGACCGGGTCCCCCGCGTCACGGAGGTTCTCGAAGTTGACCCCCTTGACCACCCGCCCGGCGTCCACGTCCAGGCAGGGGATCACACGTACCGCGACAGTCATCTGACCGCCGCCAGGGCGTCCTCAAGGGTGAAGGCCTGCGCGTAGAGCGCCTTGCCGACGATCGCGCCCTCGACGCCGAGCGGGACCAGCTCCGCCAGGGCGCGCAGGTCGTCCAGGGAGGAGACGCCGCCGCTGGCGACCACCGGCCGGTCGGTGCGGGAGCAGACCTCGCGGAGCAGGTCGAGGTTGGGGCCGCGCAGCGTGCCGTCCTTGGTGACGTCGGTGACGACGTAGCGGGGGCAGCCGTCGCGCTCGAGCCGCTCCAGCACCTCCCACAGGTCGCCGCCCTCCTCGGTCCAGCCTCGCGCGGCCAGGGTGGTGCCGCGCACGTCCAGGCCGATCGCGATGCGGTCGCCGTACTCAGCGATGATCTTGGAGCACCAGACGGGGTTCTCCAGCGCCGCGGTGCCGATGTTGACGCGGCGGCAGCCGGTGGCCAGCGCCGACTCCAGGGAGGCGTCGTCGCGGATGCCGCCGGACATCTCGACCTTCACGTCGAGCGCGCCGACCACGGAGGCCAGCAGCTCACGGTTGGAGCCCCGGCCGAAGGCCGCGTCGAGGTCGACCAGATGGATCCACTCGGCGCCCGCCTCCTGCCAGGCGAGCGCGGCGGACAGCGGGTCGCCGTAGGAGGTCTCGGTGCCTGCCGCCCCCTGGACCAGGCGGACCGCCTGGCCGTCCGCGACGTCCACGGCGGGCAGCAACTCTAGCGACATCTGATCAGGACCTCCGGTCGAAGACGAGAGTGACAAAAAGCGGTACAAGAAGAACAGAAATAACAAAGACCCCGAACCGTGCGGTCCACGAGGACCACAGCAGCCAGGCGATGACCTGGGCGATGAGGAACAGGACCGCCACGACGCCGTTCTGGGCCCTGCGACGGCGAGCCTTGATGCCGCGCTGGGCGGCGATTCTGACGGGCCTGCCGGGCAGGAGCGCGGTGACCCGCCCGGCCAGCTCACGCCGCCGGGCAAGCCTGGCCTCCCGTACAGCGCGCAGGGCGGCCTGCTTGGCCTGCTCGGCCTCGCGTTCCGCCCTGCGCCTGGCCCGTTCCCTGCTCACGACGACCTCGGCGAGAAAGACGTCACCCGAGGGTGCCGAGCCAGTTGGTGAGCAGCTGCGCCCCCGCGTCGCCCGACTTCTCCGGATGGAACTGGGTGGCCGTCAGCGGGCCGTTCTCCACCGCGGCGACGAACGGCACGCCGTGCTCCGACCAGGTGACCAGGGGGTCGGTGAACCCCGGGCCCGCCTTGAGCTCCCAGTCGCGCACGCCGTAGGAGTGGACGAAGTAGAAGCGCGTCTGCGGGTCGAGCCCGTCGAACAGCACGCTGCCCTCCGGCACGCTGACGGTGTTCCACCCCATGTGGGGCAGGACCGGCGCGTCGAGCCGCTCCACGGTGCCCGGCCACTCGCCGCAGCCCTCGGTCGTGACTCCGTGCTCGATGCCCGTCTCGAAGAGGATCTGCATGCCGACGCAGATGCCGAGGACCGGCCTGCCCGCGGACAGGCGACGGTCGATGATCCGCTCTCCCCGTACGGCCCGCAGCCCCGCCATGCAGGCCGCGAAGGCGCCGACGCCGGGGACGACCAGGCCGTCGGCCTCAAGCGCCTGTGTGTAGTCGGAGCTGACCGTGACGGTCGCGCCGACCCTGGCCAGCGCCCGCTCGGCGGAGCGGAGATTGCCCGACCCGTAGTCGAGAACCGTGACCCTCACCACCACAACACCGCCGCGGTGGTCGCCAGGGCCGCGAGCGCGCCCAGGAGCAGCGCGCCCTTCTTGAGGCCCTGCTTGAGGAAGGACACGATCCCGCCCACCATGAACAGGGCGATGAAGGCCATGGCGACGGCCGTCCAGTTGCCGGTCACAGGACGCCCTTGGTGCTCGGCACGCCGCTGGCGCGGGGGTCGGGCTCGCTGGCCTCCCGCAGCGCCCTGGCCAGCGCCTTGAACTGCGCCTCCACGATGTGGTGCGCGTTGCGGCCGTAGGGCACGTGGACGTGCAGGCAGATCGCGGCCTGCGCGACGAACGACTCCAGGATGTGCCTGGTCATCGTCGTGTCGTAGGCGGAGCCGATCATCGGCGCCATGCCCTCGGGCTCGGTGTGCACGAGGTACGGCCTGCCCGACAGGTCGACCGTGACCTGTGCGAGGGCCTCGTCCAGCGGGCACGACGCGTTCCCGTAACGCCTGATGCCCGACTTGTCGCCCAGCGCCTCCCGGAACGCGGCGCCCAGCGCGAGCGCGGTGTCCTCGATCGTGTGGTGCGAGTCGATGTGCAGGTCGCCCTCGGTCTTCACGGTCAGGTCGAACAGACCGTGCTTGCCGAGCTGGTTCAGCATGTGGTCGTAGAAGCCGACCCCGGTGGACACGTCGACGTATCCGGTGCCGTCGAGGTTGACCTCGACCAGCACGGACGTCTCCTTGGTCGCGCGCTCGACGCGGCCGAGGCGCCGGGTGGGCTCGGCTCCGGCAGAACTGCTCACAGGGTTCCTTCCAGGGCGGCGCGGAAGGCCGCCATTTCCTCGGTCGTTCCGATGGACACGCGCAGCCATCCGGGCGGCCCGACCTCGCGGATCAGCACCCCGCGGTCGAGCATGTCCCGCCAGACGGTGCGCCTGTCGGTGAAACGGCCGAACAACACGAAGTTGGCGTCGGAGTCGGCCACCTCAAGGCCCTTGGACCGCAGCCACCCGACCGTCGCGTCGCGCTCGGCGCGCAGCGTGTCGACGGTGCCGAGCAGCTCCCCGCGGTGGGCCAGCGCGACGCGCGCGGCCGCCTGGGTGAGCGACGACAGGTGGTACGGCAACCGCACCAGCAGCAGCGCCTCGATCACCGCCGGGTGGGCGGCGAGATAGCCCAGCCGGGTCCCGGCCATGGCGAACGCCTTGGACATGGTCCGCGTCACGATGAGCCGGGGGTTGCCCGGCAGCAGCGTCAGCGCGGACGGCGTTCCCTCACGGGCGAACTCGAAGTAGGCCTCGTCCACGACGACCATGCCGGGCGCCGCCTCCACGATCCTGGCGATGACCTCGGGGTCGAGCGCGGTGCCGGTCGGGTTGTTCGGCGAGGTCAGGAAGACGACCGCGGGCCGGTGTTCCTCGATCGCGGCGATGGCCTTGTCCGGGTCGATCCCGAAGTCGTCCTCACGCGACCCGGCGATCCACTCGGTCGAGGCGCCGGTGGTGATGATCGGGTGCATCGAGTAGGACGGCTCGAAGCCGAGCGCCGAGCGACCCGGCCCGCCGAAGGCCTGCAGGATCTGCTGGATGACCTCGTTGGAGCCGTTGGCGGCCCAGACCCGCTCGTGGGTCAGGCCGTGCCCGAGGTAGGCGGCCAGGTCCTCACGCAGGGCGACGGCGTCCCGGTCGGGATAGCGGTTGAGCTCGCCCGCCTGGGACCGTACCGCCTCGGCCAGGTCGGCGACCAGGGACTCGGAGGGGCCGTAGGGGTTCTCGTTGGTGTTGAGCCGCACCGGGACGTCGATCTGGGGCGCGCCGTACGGCGTGCGTCCCCGCAGGTCGTCACGGACGGGCAGGTCCTCAAGCCTCATCGGGGATCTCCCATCCGAACCGGGCTCGTACGGCGGCGCCGTGCGCGGGCAGGTCCTCGGCGTCGGCGAGCACGCACACGTGCGCGGCCGAGCGTGCCAGCGCCTCGCGACTGTAGTCGACGACGTGGATGCCGCGCAGGAAGGTCTGCACGGACAGACCGGAGGAGTGACAGGCACAGCCGCCGGTCGGCAGCACGTGGTTGGAGCCCGCGAGGTAGTCGCCGAGCGAGACCGGCGCGTGGGCGCCGACGAAGATCGCACCCGCGTTGCGCACCCGGGCGGCGAGCGCGGCGGCGTCCGCGGTCTGGATCTCCAGGTGCTCGGCGGCGTAGGCGTCGACCACCCGCAGCCCCGCCTCCATGTCGTCGACGAGCAGGATGCCCGACTGACGGCCGGACAGGGCCTCGGTGACGCGTTCGCCGTGCTTGGTCGCCGCCACCTGGCCGGGCAGCTCACGCTCGACGGCGTCGGCCAGCTCGACCGAGTCGGTGACCAGCACCGAGGCGGCGATCACGTCGTGCTCGGCCTGGCTGATCAGGTCGGCGGCCACGTGCACCGGGTCGGCGGTGGCGTCGGCGAGGATCGCGATCTCGGTGGGGCCCGCCTCCGAGTCGATGCCGATGACGCCCTTGAGCAGCCGCTTGGCCGCGGCGACCCAGATGTTGCCGGGGCCGGTGACCATGGTGACCGGCTCGCACTCCTCGGTGCCGTAGGCGAACATCGCGACCGCCTGGGCTCCGCCGACGGCGTAGACCTCATCGACCCCGAGCAGCGCGCACGCGGCCAGGATCGTCGGGTGCGGCAGGCCGCCGAACTCCTTCTGGGCGGGCGAGGTGACGGCCAGCGAGGGCACGCCCGCCTCCTGGGCCGGCACGACGTTCATCACGACGCTCGACGGGTAGACCGCCCTGCCGCCCGGCACGTACAGGCCGACCCGTTCGACGGGGACCCAGCGCTCGGTGACGGTGCCGCCCGGCACGACCTGGGTCGTGACGTCGGTGCGGCGCTGGTCGCGGTGGACCAGGCGGGCCCTGCGGATCGACTCCTCGAGGGCGGCCCTGATCCTGGGGTCGAGGTCCTCCAGCGCGCGGGCGATCGCCTCGGCGGGGACCCGGGTCGAGTCCAGCTCGACACCGTCGAACCTGGCGGTGAGCTCCCGTACGGCCGCGGTGCCGCGATGATGCACGTCCTCGCAAATCGGCCGGACCGCTTCCAGAGCGGTTTCGACGTCGAGCTCGGCACGGGGCAGCACGGCGCGGAGGTCCCTCGGCAGGGACCCGCGCAGGTCGGTACGAGAAATCACCCGTCCAGTCTACGGAGGTCCGGCACCCGGTCTTGTTCCGTACCATCATACGGACACGTCCTTTACGTTGTAGATTTTTCCTGGTGGTTAGACTCCCCTCGTGAGCAAGAGCAGGAACAAGGGCGGCCAGGGCACTCCGGCGACGGTCGCGCTGACCCAGGCCGGGATCGGATTCACCCTCCACCCCTACGAGCACGACGCGGCCTCCCAGGCCTACGGCGAGGAGGCGGCCGACGCGCTCGGCGTGCCGTACGAGCGGATCTTCAAGACACTGGTCGCCGAGGTCGAGGGCGGCCTGGCCGTCGCGGTCGTGCCGGTCGCGGGCAAGCTCGACCTGAAGGCGTTCGCCGCGGCGCTGGGCGGCAAGCGGGCGGCCATGGCCGAGGCGGCCAAGGTCGAGCGGGTCACCGGCTACGTGGTCGGCGGGATCAGCCCGCTCGGCCAGCGCAGGCGGCTGCCGACCGTGGTCGACGACTCCGCCCTGGAGTTCGACACGATCTACTTCTCCGCCGGGCGCAGGGGCCTGCAGATCGAGGCGGACCCCGCCGGGCTGGTACGGCTGACGCAGGCCGTCACGGCCCCCATCGGCAAGACGGGCTGATGTTCTATCTGACCGCCCTGGAGATGCTGGAGCTGCTGCGGACCCGGCAGGTGGGGGCCGTCGAGCTGCTGCGGGCGCACCTGCGCAGGATCGAGGAGGTCAACCCGCGCGTCAACGCGATCGTCACGCTGGCGGCCGAGCGCGCGCTCGCCGAGGCCGAGCAGGCCGACCGCGACCTGGCGCGGGGTCACCTGCGCGGCCCGCTGCACGGCCTGCCGGTCGCGCACAAGGACCTGACGGAGACCGCGGGCATCCGCACCACCTACGGCTCGCCGCTGTTCGCCGACCACGTCCCGCCCCGCGACTCCATCCTGGTACGGCGGATGCGCGAGGCCGGGGCGATCACGGTCGGCAAGACGAACACCCCCGAGTTCGGCACCGGCTCCCACACGGTCAACGAGCTGTTCGGCGTGACCCGCAACCCCTACGACCTGTCGCGTTCGGCGGGCGGCAGCAGCGGCGGGGCCGCGGCGGCTCTCGCGGCCGGGATGGTCCCGCTGGCCGACGGCTCCGACATGGGCGGCTCGCTGCGCAATCCGGCCTCCTTCTGCAACGTGGTCGGGCTGCGGCCGACACCGGGACGTGTGCCCGCCCCCTCCCCCACCGCCGCGTGGTTCACCCTCGGTGTGCCGGGGCCGATGGCCCGCACCGTCGCGGACCTGGCGCTGCTGATGAGCGTGATCTCCGGTTTCGACGCCGCCTCCCCTCTCTCGGTCACCGAGAGCGGCGCGGCGTTCGCCGGGTCGCTGGAGATCGACCCGGCGCGGCTGCGGATCGCGTGGAGTCCCGACCTCGGCGGTCTGCCGGTCGACCCGGAGACCGCCCGGGTCACCGCGTCGGCCCCGGAGGTCCTCGAAGGTCTCGGCGCCCGGGTCGAGCAGGTCAGGCTCAATCTGTCGGACGCCGAGGAGGCCTTCCGCGTCTACCGGGCCTGGTACTACGCGCTGTCCTACGGCGGCATGCCCGCCGAGCGGCTCGGGGCCAACGTGCGCTGGAACGTCGAGCAGGGCCTGAAGGTCACCGGCGCCGACCTGGCCAGGGCGGAACGGCTGCGCAGCGGCCTGTACCGGCGGATGGGCCGTTTCTTCGGCGACCACGACTTCCTGCTGGCGCCGGTCAGCCAGGTGCCGCCGTTCCCGGTCGCCGAGCCGTACGTCTCGGAGATCGACGGCGAACCGATGCCCGACTATCTGGCGTGGATGCGCTCGGCCTACTGGGTCAGCGTGCTGCACGCCCCGGCGATCTCCGTGCCCTGCGGTTTCACCCGGGACGGCCTGCCGGTCGGCGTGCAGATCATCGGGCGGCCGTTCGACGACCTGGGCGTGCTGCGCCTGGCCCAGGTCTTCGAACGGGCGACCGGCCACGGCGCGCGCAGGCCGGACCTGCGCTAAACGGTCCCCTCAGGCCCGCCGGGGCCTCGGAGCACGTGCGCGCATGAGGAACAGGACGAGGCATCCGGCCAGGCTCGCGGAGGCCCCGGCGCCCAGGAGCGCGGCGGAGGTGAACTGGGAGCGGTGCTCCTCGTCGTCGGCCCCGGCGAAGCCGAGGTAGCGCTCCGCCTCCGCCGTCAGCTCGTCGTAGCGCTCCCGGTCCTTCTCCTTGACGGTCTCCGCCTCGGCGAGCAGGTCGGACACCTTCTGCCGGTGCCCGTCGAGCCGCTCCCCCGTCTCGCCCGCCCGCAGGAACGCCAGGGTGCTCAGTCCCGCCAGGACCAGGGCCACGGCCACCAGGGCCACCCCGAACCACATACGTCTCGCCGTCGTCATGGCAGAGGAACGTAGTGCGGCGCCCAGGACGGCCGAACCCGCCGCGAGGGTGATCCCGTCTCCCCCGCCCGGGTGATCGTCAGTGCCCGCTGATGTCGTAGCCGGACAGCGGGCCGTAGGGGTCCCGGCCGCCGAACGGCGTGCGCAGCGGCGAGTCACGGTAGCCCGCGATGCCCTCAAGCGCGAAGAACAGGCCGACCGCCAGCGTGGGCCAGGCGAACATGACCCCGGTGGCGGTCAGGGCGAGCGGGCCGGGGAACAGGGAGACGGAGGTGCCGGAGGCCACGACGTCGGCCGCCGGGGCCAGGTTGACGGCCCCGCCGGTGAGGCTCGCGAGGTAGGACCCCAGCAGGCCCCCCGCCGCCAGGCCGAGGACGATCGCCAGCGGCCTGCCCCGGCGCGACAGGCTGTAGCCCACGGCGCCGCAGGCCAGCCCGATCACACCGGTGACGGCCGCGAACAGGCCGTCGTCCGCGATCAGCGCCTGGGTGGAGGGATCCGCCAGCAGCGGGCCCTGCCCGGTCATCACGTACGGCGGGCGAGGCGCGAGCGTCGACCACAGGACACCTGCCACCACCCCGAGGATCCCCAGGGCCAGTACGGTGACGGCGAAGTCGCGCGCATGCCGCAAAGTCTCCCCCTACCCGCTGTACTGATGTCTGTGCTGATGTGCCCGATGTTACCGATCCCGGGTCGTGTTCCCGGAGAGTCAGTGCGAATCCCGTTACGCTGTCCGGGTGAACGAAGAGGTGTGGCTGATCGAGCCTTCCGGACCGCTCCGCGGCGACGTCGAGGTCCGCGGCTCCAAGAACGCCGTGTCCAAGCACATGGTCGCCGCGATGCTCGGCGCCGGGGAGAGCACGATTCACAACGCCCCCGACGTGGGTGAGGTCGGCATCACCGCGCAGATGCTACGGGCACTCGGCATCGACGTCGAGATCACGCCCAGGGAGATCAGGGTCGCCCGGGGAGAGCGGATCAACCCGCACGTCCCCGCGGCGTTCACCGGCCTCAACCGCATCCCCATCCTGATGCTCGGCCCGTTGCTGCACCTGGCCGGTGAGGCCTTCGTGCCGCTGGTCGGCGGTGACCCGATCGGGCGCAGGCCCGTGGACTTCCACGTCGAGGCGCTGCGCGCGATGGGCGCCGAGGTCGAGGTGAGCGACACCGGGGTCTACGCCAAGGCCAGGAGGCTGCGCGGCACCCGGATCGAGCTGCCCTATCCCAGCGTGGGCGCCACCGAGACGATCCTGATGTCGGCGGTGCTCGCCGAGGGCAAGACCGTCCTCAAGGGCGCCGCCATGGAGCCCGAGGTGGTGGAGCTCGCCCTGTTCCTGCAGCGGATGGGTGCGCGCATCGAGCTCAGCCCGGACCGGCGCATCGTCATCGAGGGCGTCAAGCGGCTGCGCGGCGCCTCGACCTGGCTGAACGGCGACCGGATCGAGGCCTTCTCCTACCTCGCCGCGGGCCTGATCACCGGCGGCGAGGTCAGGGTGCACGGCTGCCCGCAGGACCGCCTGGTGACGGCCATCACCACCCTCGCCAGGATGGGCGCGGAGATGGACATCACCGACGACTACGTCTCGGCCTCGGCCCCCGAGGGGCTGCGGGCCGCCGCGGTGCAGACCGACACGCACCCGGGGTTCATGACCGACTGGCAGACGCCGCTGATGGTGCTGTTCACCCAGGCCCAGGGCATGTCCGTGCTGCATGAGACGGTCTTCGAGAACCGGCTGGTCTACGTGCCCGCGCTGCAGCGGATGGGCTGCGAGATCGAGGTCTTCGACGTGTGCCTCGGCGGCCCCGCCTGCCGTTACCACGACACCAACGCCAAGCACTCCGCGGTCGTGCGGGGCGTGTCGAAGTTGCGCGGCGCCGACGTGACGCTGCCCGACATCAGGGCCGGGTTCTCCGCCGTACTGGCCGCCGCGGCGGCCGAGGGCACCTCGACGCTACGCGGCGTGCACCACATCGAGCGGGGCTACCACCGCCCGTTCGAGCAGTTCGCCTCCCTGGGCCTGCAGGTCAGCAGGGAAGCGGTCGGGGAAGGGTAAAGATTCACGGCCGGGCGTTTGCCCCAGCCCGTCCGGCCGCACGTTACTGTCTGTGACATTTCGATCATCCGAGGTGAGACGCGGGCTCGCCGGGTGCCTGTGGGGCCTGACGGCCTGCGGTGTGCTCGGCGGGCTCCTGGTCGCGGCCGTCGCCCTGCCGGCGGTCGGCGGCGCGGGCATCACCACCAACACGGTCACACACCTGTTCATCGACCTGCCCCCCAGCCCGAGGGAGGACCCGCTTCCCGAGCGGACGATCCTTCTGGACAGGAACGGCAAGCAGTTCGCCCAGTTCTACACGGAGAACCGGAAGATCGTGAAGCTCGACCAGATCGCCCCGGCCATGCGCCAGGCGATCGTGGCGATCGAGGACTCCCGTTTCTACGAGCACGCGGGCCTGGACATCAAGGGAACGCTGCGGGCCCTGGTGACCAACACCCAGGCGGGCGGCGTACGGCAGGGCGGCTCCTCCCTCACCCAGCAGCTGGTCAAGAACATCCTGGTCGAGAGCGCCGAGACCGACGCCGAACGGGACAGGGCCCGCGAACCGAGCCTCAGACGCAAGATCACCGAACTGCGCTACGCGCTGGCCATGGAGAACAAGTACTCCAAGGCGGAGATCCTGGAGCGCTATCTCAACATCGCCTACTTCGGCGCCGGGGCCTTCGGGGTCGAGGCGGCCGCTCAGCGGTTCTTCTCCGTCTCGGCCTCCGACCTGACCCTGAAGCAGGCGGCGACGCTGGCCGGGGCGGTGCGGACGCCGTACTCGACCGACCCCTCGCTCGGCCCGCAGCGCAGGCACCGCCTGCGGGAGCGCAGGGACATCGTGCTCGACCGGATGGCCCAGCTCGGCGACATCCCGGCGGCGCAGGCCGAGGCGGTCAAACGCACCCCGCTGGACATCCGCATGCGGCCCGAGCCCGGTGGGTGCGCCGGGAGCGCCTACCCCTACTTCTGCCTCTACGTCCACAAGGAACTGGTGACCAACCCCGCCTTCGGCCCCACCAGGGCCGCGCGGGAACGGCTGCTGGCCAGGGGCGGCATCGTGCTGCGCACCACCCTCGACCCGACGGCCCAGCGGGCCGCGCAGCACGCCGTCTCCTCCCATGTCTCGCCGAAGGACACCGAGGTCGCCGCGGAGGCCATGGTCGAGCCGGGAACCGGCCGGATCAGGGCGATGACGGCCAGCAAGAGGTACGGCGTCAACTCGGGCAACGCCAAGAACGGCCCGAGCACCACCTACAACCTCCCGGCGGACATGGCGCACGGCGGCGGGCAGGGCTTCCAGGCGGGGTCGACCTTCAAGGCGTTCACCCTGGCGACCGCCCTCGCCAGGGGCTGGCGCTTCGACGACGGCTTCATGACGCCGGGCAGGTTCGTGCCCTCGGGGGGCTACTTCGACTGCCGGGGACACCGGGTGAACGACCCGCGCAGCCAGATCTTCAACGCCAGCGGTGAGGGCAGCGGCGGGCCGCAGAGCATCTCGACGGGCACCTGGAAGTCGGTGAACATCTTCTACATGATGCTGGAGCGCCGGGTCGGCCTGTGCCAGGTGGTCAAGACCGCCAAGGCGCTCGGCGTGGTCCGCGCCGACGGCACACCGCTGCGCGAGGTGCCGACCTTCACGCTCGGGGTCAACGAGATGGACCCGGTGACGGTCGCGGCGGCGTTCGCCGCGTTCGGCGCGCGAGGCCGTTACTGCAGGCCGATGGCGATCGTCGACATCGTCGAACGGGACGGCACGCACCTCCCGGTGCCGCCGAGCTGTGTGCAGGCGATCGAGCGTGACGTGGCCGACGCGGTCAACCACGTGCTGTCCGGGGTGTTCAGCAAGGGAACCATGACGGGACAGGACATCGGGCGCGACGCGGCGGGCAAGACCGGCACGAACAACGGCTACACCTCCGCCTGGTTCGCCGGGTACACCCCCGACCTGGCCGCCGCGGTCAGCGTCGGCGACATCAGGGGCGCCTACCGCTACCCGCTGCGCGACGTGACGATCGGCGGCGAGTACTACGGACAGGTGCAGGGCGCCTCCCTGCCGGGCCCCATCTGGGTCTCCTCCATGGAGGCCGCCCTGCGCGAGGTCGAGGCGTCCTCCTTCCATCACCCGGACATGTCACGCTTCGGTGGTGGCTACACCCCGGGCATGGACAAACTGCTGGAGGCCGAGAAGAAACGCGACGGCCGGAACGGGGACGGCGGAGCGGACGGGCAGGACGCCGGGGAGCCCGACGAACGGCACAGCCTCGGCGCCGACCACGGCTACCGGGGCGGCAGAGCCCACTGGAGGGAACCCCGCCACCGGCAACGGCAGCAACAGCGGCACCGGCAGCAACGACATCACCGGCCCGGCCCCGGTCACCGGGCCCGCTGAGGAGGCCCGGGGCCCTCCCCACGCGGGACGGCCCCGGAGACCTACCTCTTGACCAGGGCCTGCTGGGTCGGGAAGGGCACCAGGGCCGTTCCCCGGGCCAGGGCGGCACCGGGACCGCACAGCGCCCGCAGCACGTGGTCGACCAGCGCCTGGTCGATCGGATGCGGCTGCAGAACCCCCTCGGCGTCGAGGCGCTGGTACTTCATCAGGTTCATCCCGAGGGAGATCTGGCGGCGGCCGTCCTGACTGGACAGGGAGAAGGTGCCCATGCCGAAGACCGCTCCGTCGTGGCCCCAGAACCGGCCGCAGGGCAGGTCCTGGGCGTAGACGCCCAGGCCGTAGTTCATCAGGACGTTGCCCTGGCCGTCGGTGACGGGCACCGTGGTCTGCATCTGGGCGAGCTGGGCCTTGGGCAGCAGCCTGCCCTCGAGCAGCGCCCGGTAGAACCGGTCGAGGTCGCCGGTCGTCGAGACGACGGCGCCCGCGGTGTACGCCCACGACATGTCGTAGACGCTGTAGTCACGCGGCGGGTCGATGAGCCCGTAGAACGACTCGTAGGCCTTGGAGTGCGGCCCGGGGATGACCGGCGTGCGGGGGAAGGAGGTCTCGCGCAGCCCGGCCCTGTGGATGACCTCACGGGTGATGTACCGCTGCGCCGGTTCGCCGGTCACCGCCTCCAGCAGCAGCCCCGCGATGACGTAGTTCGTGTTGGAGTAGGACCAGCGCTCCCCGGGCTCCCCCGTCGGCGGGGCCTGCAGGCCGAGTCTCACCAGCTCCGCCGGCGCGATGGAACGGAGGCGTTCCTCGTCCAGGCTCGCGGCCGACCCCTGGGCCAGGGAGGGGAAGGCGCCCAGGACGTAGTCGCCGATGCCGCTGGTGTGGTTGAGCAGCATCCGCACCGTGACCCTCCGCCCGAGGTCGGCGGGCAGCAGGCTCGGCAGATAACGCGCGACGGGCGCGTCCAGGTCGACGCGCCCCTTCCCGGCCTGCTGGAGGATCGCGACCGCGGTGAAGGTCTTGGTGATGCTGCCGACCCGGTGACGCATGCCCGGCCGTACCGGTCTGCCGGTTTCCACGTCGGCGACCCCGGCCGCACCGTCCCACGCCCGCCTGCCGTCCCGGACGCTGGAGTAGAGCCCGTACATGCCCGCGTCGCGGACCGCCTTGAGGGTCGCCTCCAGTCCTTGACGGTCGAGACCCTGCGGCGCCACCGGGCCGGACTCCGAGGACGCCGGCGGCGTCTCCTCCGGCGGCTCCGCCGCCTGCGCGGGCAGGGCGGCGCCCGCCACGAGCACGGCGCTCAGCCCAAGCCCAACGATCACAACCCCACGACGCCTCATGAAGGCCGCCATTCGCCATCTCCTCGAAACTGGGAACACGACCTCATCACAATCACAAAATCACCTCCCCAGGACCTCCCCTTTCCGGACGAATTAACATTCGTTCTCAGGAATGACAGTCGTCGCCGAACGACCGCGTACCGGTCCGCCCGCGACCCGTCGCGGGCTTGGCCGAATGCCATGGCGGGTGAAACACGTCATCGGCCTCGGGGCCCCGGACGGTCGGCACAGGTGGTCCCACATCGTCGGCGCGGACGGCGATGCGCACCTCCCACGGCGTTCGGGACCGTGCGCTGAGCAGCGGTCTCCCCTCGAAGACCGAGAAGCCGCGATCCGCGCGGAGGGCAGAGGAATCCGCTTTCTCCTCCCGAATATTCCGCCCGGTCACAATCGAAGACTCCCGCCGTACAATCGGTGAACGACAGGAAAAGGAAAACACGTATACGCGGTGACACGACCCCGCACCGCGCTTCACCATTCACCTCCGGTCAGGAAAGCCAGGAGAAACCGCCGGGACCATCGGATTCACGCGATGTCCGGCACCCGGCCTGGAGCCGCTCCGCCCTCCTGTGGCTGTGAGATCCTGCTGATCTTGAGGACGGACGGGTTCCCGGACGAGCCCCGTCGGCCCGCCCACCGCACGGGCCTGTTCCCCGCGGCCCGCGCGTCCGGACGACCGGCACCGGAGGAAAGAGACCATGAAACACGAGTACGAGGCCACGTTCCTGTCCGTCGAAGTCGCCGACCTCCGGACCAGGCTGATCTCCCTGGGTGCCGTCCAGGTGTTCCCCCGCACCCTCCTGACCAGGAGGATCTTCGAGAGCGACGCCTTCGGCGACGGTCAGTGGCTCCGGCTGCGCGACGAGGGGGGCCGTTCGACCCTCACGCTCAAGCAGGTCACGGACGCCACCGTCATCGACGGCACCGTCGAGGTCGAGACCGAGGTGGGCGACGCGCGGGCCATGGCCGAGATCCTGCGGTGTCTCGGCCTCCGGGAGGCCCGCTACCAGGAGAACTACCGGGAGGAGTGGAAACTCGGCGACGTCGTCTTCGACATCGACACCTGGCCCGGCCTGCCGACCTTCGTCGAGGTCGAGGGGCCGGACGAGGCCGCGGTCCGCCAGGCCTCGGCCCTGCTCGGATTCGACTACTCCACGGCCCGTTTCGGCAGCGTCGACGTGATCTACCGCAGCGAGACGGGCCGGGACATCCTCTCCGAGCCCACCCTCCTGTTCCCCCGGGAGGACCGGGAGGACCGGGAGGAGAGAGCCGAGCCCCCGGCGAAAGGCTGACCTGCCGAAACCCTCGCGCCCGGACGGTTCCCCCTCACGCCGAACGCGAGAACGAGGAGGAGGCCGACGTCCTTCTCCGGCCTTCCGGGCACCCGGCGCCGCACACCCTGAGCGACGATTGGATACTGTCCGTAACGTCGTTTCCTGGTGACTGGCGGGGGGACCCATGAAGACGGACGAGGGCTACGTCCACGCGCTCGGCAATCGCCAGGTGCAGATGATAGCGATCGGCGGCGCGATCGGCGTCGGCCTCTTCCTCGGGGCGGGCGGGCGGCTGCAGGCGGCCGGTCCCGCCCTTGTGCTGTCGTACGCCGCCTGCGGGCTCGTGGCCTTCTTCGTCATGCGGGCCCTGGGTGAACTGGTGCTCTACAAACCTTCCTCAGGGTCGTTCGTCGAGTACGCCGGCGACTTCCTGGGGCCGTGGGCCGCCTTCGCCAGCGGCTGGATGTACTGGGTCAACTGGGCCTTCACCGGCATCGCCGAACTGACCGCCATCTCCACCTACGTGGGGCTGTGGGCCCCGCACTTCCCCCGCTGGCTCACCGCGCTCATCGCGCTGGCGTCCGTGCTGATCGTCAACCTGCTGTCGGTGCGGCTCTTCGGCGAGCTCGAGTTCTGGTTCGCCATGCTCAAGGTCCTGGCCATCTGCGCCTTCCTGGTCGTCGCCCTGGCACTGGTCGCCTTCGGCACCTCGCTGGGCGGCGGCACCGCGGGCCTGGGCAACCTCGTCGCGCACAAGGGCTTCTTCCCCAACGGCTTCCCCGTGGTCCTGATGAGCATGCAGTCGGTGATCTTCGCCTACTCCGCGATCGAACTGGTCGGCATCGCCGCGGGTGAGACGAAGAACGCCAGGCAGGTCATCCCGAGGGCGATCAACGGTGTGATCTGGCGGATCGCGATCTTCTACGTCGGCTCGGTGCTGCTGCTGGCCATGGTCCTGCCGTGGACCGCGTACGGCCCCGGCCAGTCGCCGTTCGTGACGGTCTTCGCCGCTCTCGGCGCCCCCTGGGCCGCCGACGTCATGAACCTCATCGTGATCACCGCGGCCCTGTCGTCGTGCAACTCCGGCCTGTACTCCACGGGACGCATCCTGCGGGCCATGGCCGTCAAGGGCGAGGCCCCGGCGTTCGCGGGCCGGATCGGCTCCCGCCACGTCCCCTACGGGGGCATCCTCATCACGGCGAGCGTGTTCGTGGCCGGGGTCGTCCTCTACTACTTCGTGCCGGAGCGCGCCTTCAACATCGCGACCGCGGTCGCCTCCCTCGGCGTCGTCACCACCTGGGGGACCCTGCTGCTGTGCCAGATCCGCCTGCGCGAGGCGGCCGGGAGGGGACTGCTCGTGCGTCCCTCGTTCCGGATGCCGGGCGCGCCGTACACGGGCTGGGGCAGTCTGGCCTTCCTCGGACTGGTGGTGCTGCTGATGCCGTTCGCCGACGCCGACCAGCGGGTGGCCTTCTTCTGCGTCCCGCTGCTGGTCGCCGGGATCGCGGCCGGGTGGCGGATCGTCGGCTCACGCCGTTCCACCGGAACACCTCTTGATCAATAGTACGTTGCACGATATATATCGACCGTGGGCTTACGCGAGCAGAGCTATCTGATCCTGCTGGCCCTCTCAGAGGGGCCTCTGCACGGATACGGAGTGACCAAGACGGTACGGGAGCTGTCCGAGGAGCGGGTACGGCTCGGCGCGGGCACGCTGTACGGCGCCCTGGACCGGCTGGCCACGGACGGTCTGGTGACCATGGCGGGCGAGGAGGTCGTCGACGGCCGTCACCGGCGTTACTACGACCTGACGGAGCACGGCCGCGAGATCCTCACCGAGGAGACCGCCCGCCTGATCCGCCTCACCGCGACCGCCCGCCGCCGTCTCGCCCTCCGTCCCGCGCCCGAGCCGTGAGCCCCGGATCCCTTCCCGGTCAGTCCCGGCGGGTCCCGGCGCGTTCCTCGGCGAGGTGCAGCCCCGCCTCGATGACGGCGTTCATGATGGGGGCCAGGCGCTCCTCACCGAGGGTGGGGGCACGGCGGGCCATCTCTGCGACCAGACGACGCTCACGGTCCATGTCGCGCCCCGCGAAGCCGCCGACGGGCTTGAGCCGCTGGATGGTCCCCGCCAGCTCGGCACGGCGCTCCAGCAGGACGGCCAGGACGGCGTCCACCCGGTCGATGGCGCCACGGGCCTCGGGCACCGAGCCCGGCGTCTCCCGGCGGACGACCACCCCGACGATCCGCGCGATCTCCCCGGCGTCCAGGGCGGCCTGTTCCGGAGCGTCGGGGTCGAGCAGGAGGCCGTCGGCCCCCGCGGCGACCGCCGCCGCGGCCAGGGTGGGGTCCTCGCCGAGGCCGACCAGCACCGGGCGGCCCGAAGTCCGCCGCGCCGCCCGCATCAGGGCCAGGTCCAGGGTCGTCCCCGCCTGGTGCGTACGGCTGCCGCTCTCGCACAGCGCCACCTGGTCGTTGCCCTCGGCCACGCAGTAGTCGGCGATGGCCAGCCACTCCTGGAGGGTCGCGGCGGGCCCCCGCTGCACGAGCACCGGAAGCCCGAGCCTGGCCACAGCCCTGACCAGCTGGAAGTCCTGCATCCACGCCGCACCGATCACGACCCCGTCGGCGTGGGCCGCGATCTCCGGCAGATCGGCCGCGGAGAAGGGCTCGACCAGCAGCGGCCCCGACCACCCGGCGCGGGCCTCGGCCACGGCCTGGGCCGCGGGCACCCGCCCGTGGTGGTCGCGCAGACTGATCCAGCGGGCGTCGGCACCCTCTCCGCCGATCACCACGGCCGGTCCCGCTCCCACGCTGAGCGTCCCGACCCGCACGGCTCCGCGTTCCAGGTTTCGCTCCAGGTCTGCGGTCAACGACATCTCGGCTCCCATGCTCAGCCGGCACGCATCCCTGGGCCGGCGAATCGTAAGAAACAAAAAAGGCAGAGACCTTGTCTCTGCCTGGTGCCGGCTCCGAACGGTCGCTACGTCACGCTGTCACGACCGGCTCCCCGGAGCCGGCTCGGTAAACACGAAGTAGAACGTCATGAAAACGACGATAGGGCATCCTCGCCTCAGGCGCCACTCGCAGGCCAGGGGGCTGTAGGGGGAGGGAGATCCAGATCTCAGGAGAGTCGATCACCCTCCTCGGCCTATGAGAGTATTCGGTGGTTCCGGAAAGGGGCCAGGAGAGGGGGAGGTGCGATCGATGGCCGAAGCGCAGCCTGAGGGACGTCGCGTCGCCTCCCGTTACCACCTGCTCGAACCCATCGGCCGTGGCGGCATGGGCATCGTCTGGCGGGCGCACGACGAGTTCCTCGACCGTGAGGTCGCCGTCAAGGAGGTCCGCTACGCCGACATGCTCGGCGAGGACAGCCAGGAGGACTTCAACCGCCGCACCAAGCGGGAGGCCAGGGCGGCGGGACGGCTGACGCACCCGAACGTGGTCGTCGTCCACGACGTGGTCGAGGAGGACGGCAGGCCCTGGATCGTCATGCAGCTGGTCGAGTCCCGCTCGCTCGGCAAGGTGCTGCGCCAGGAGGGGCCGCTGCCGTACCGGCGGGTGGCGGAGATCGGGTCGCAGGTGCTTGAGGCGCTGCGCGCCGCCCACGCCCAGGGGGTGCTGCACCGGGACGTCAAGCCGGAGAACGTGCTGCTGGCCGACGACGGCCGGGTGGTGCTGACCGACTTCGGCATCGCGACTCTGGAGACGGAGACCGCGCTGACCATGACGGGGATCGCGGGCACGCCCGCGTTCATCCCGCCGGAGCGGATCAAGACCGGCACCGCGCAACGCGAGTCCGACCTGTGGTCCCTCGGGGCGACGCTGTACGCCGCCGTGGAGGGCAAGCCCCCGCACGATCGGGGCGGGGCGCTGCCGACCATGCACGCGGTGCTGAACGACGAGCCGGAGCCCCCCGTCCACGCCGGGCCGCTGGCGCCCGTGCTTGAGGGGCTGCTGCGCAAGGACCCCGAGCTGCGGATGTCCTACGACGAGGCGGCCCGGCTGCTGCGCCAGGTGGCCGAGGGTCCGCAGGAACGGCGGCCGCCCGCGAGGACGGCCGTCATGCCCGCCGTCGCGGGTGAGGCGGGTGCCGAGACCGATCCGGACATCCGGTACCGCCCGGAGGGGGTGCCCGCGACGGGGCTGAAGCTGGGCTCCGCCGCGCCCGCCCCGGCTCCCCCCTCGGAGGAACCTCCGACGCAGGCGCGCAGGGACCGGCCCTCCGGCACGGGACAGGGAGCCGCCGCGCAGGGAGCGCGGAAACCGGCCGCCGAACCCGCCCAGAAGGCCCCGCGGCAGGCCGTACCGAAGACTCCGCAGCAGGCGCAGCAGGCCGCCGCGACGCGGAAGGTCACGCCGAAGCCCGCCGCGAAGCCGGTTTCCGCGACTCCGGTGCCGCCGCGCGCCCAGGCCGGGAAGGCGGCTCAGCCGCCGCTCTCCAAGCCCTCGGTGCCCTCGGCGCCCTCGGCGCCCTCGGCCAGGCGTGAGTCCGCACCGGTACGGCCGCCGGTCCCCGTCTCGCGGCCCGAGCCCTCCTCCGCTCCCTCCGCCGTTCCGCCGCCTTCGGCAGCGGAGTTCCTTCCCACGTCGCCCTCCGGGGCGGGGAAGCCCTCCTGGAGCTGGGACTCCATGCCACCGCTGCGGCGGTGGTCACTGCTGCTGGTGCCCGTGCTGGTGATCATCATGATCGTCGCGGGTTACCTCGGAATGCGCTACGGCAGGGAGGTCGGGCTGCCCGCGCCCAGGACGAGTGAGTCGAGTGAGACCGTAGGGGCGGCCGACCGGCCCGTGGAGACGATCACCGAGCCGATATCCGAACACTCCCCCTCCGAGAGCGCGAGTCCCAGCCCCGTCGAGAGTCCCACCAAGGACGACGAAGACGATGAGGACGGCAAGAAGGAGGACAAGAAGAAGGACTCCGGGCTTCCCGAGGGCTGGCGCACGCACAAGGACTCCAACGGGTTCTCCGTCGGCCTGCCCAAGGGGTGGGACGTCGACAGGCGTTCCGGTCCTTCGGTGTGGTTCCGCGGCCCCGACCGGGTGAGCTACCTGCTGATCGAGTACACCAACACTCCCAACTCCGACCCGAAGAAGGACTGGGAGGACCAGGAGCGCTACAGCAGGGGCAACTTCAACGGTTACAAGCGCATCCGGATCGAGAAGGTCGACTACATGAAGAAGGCCGCCGACTGGGAGTTCACCTGGAACACGAGTGCCGGTAAGGCGCGGGTGATCGACCGGGGCTTCGTGACCGAGGGCGGCAGGGGTTACGCCATCTACTGGCACACCATGGCCGACGAGTGGGACAAGAACCTCGCCCTCTTCAGGGGATTCACGGAGACCTTCTCCTCGAAAAAGTAGGTGAGCCTCCCAACCGGCTACGATGCGTGGGTTTGGGAGGGGCTGGAGAGAATGACCGAACGGAAGGTCGCGGGCCGGTATCGCCTGCTCGAACCCATCGGCGAAGGCGGGATGGGCGTCGTCTGGCGTTCCCACGACGAGCTTCTCGACCGGGTCGTGGCGGTCAAGGAGGTTCGTTACCGCGGGATCGACGAGGCCGCGCGGGCCGACCTGAACCGGCGGACGATCCGGGAGGCCAGGAGCGCCGGACGGCTCGACCACCCCTCTGTGATCATCGTGCACGACGTGGTCGAGGAGGAGGGCAGACCCTGGATCGTCATGCAGCTGGTCCGCTCCCGCTCCATGGGCGAGGTGGTGCGCCGGGGTGGGCCGCTGCCCCCGTCGCGGGTCGCCGAGGTCGGGCTGCAGGTGCTCGGCGCGCTGCGGGCCGCGCACACGGCCGGGGTGCTGCACCGGGACGTCAAGCCGGAGAACGTGCTGCTCGCCGATGACGGCCGGGTGGTGCTGACCGACTTCGGCATCGCCTCGATGACTCAGGAGACCGGGATCACCCGCACCGGGGGGATGGTCGGCACCCCGGCCTTCCTGCCCCCGGAGCGGCTGCACGGCATGCCCGCCACCCCCGAGTCGGACCTGTGGTCGCTGGGGGCGACGCTGTACGCGGCGCTTGAGGGACGTCCGCCGTTCGAACGGCCGACGGCCGCGGCGACCATGATGGCGGTCCTGAACGGCGAGCCGAGCCCCATGTCGCACACCGGCTCCCTCGTCACGGCGATCCTCGGCCTGATGGCCAGGGAGCCCGCGGCCCGGCTGACCGCCGACGCGGCCGAGGCGCTGCTCACCCGCGCCTGCACCGAGCCCGCGGGGGGTACCCAGGCGGGCCCGGCCACCCGGCACGGCCGCCCGCACCCGGCTGAGCCGCCCCGCCCGGCCTCCCACACGGACAACGGCTCCTACCCGCCGCCCTCCGGCGGATACGCCGCAGATCCCCGGTACGGCGGCGAGCCCTGGCAGGCGGCACCCCAGCCAGGCACCCGGCCGGGAACGGTCCCCCAGGACGCCTCCCCGTGGGCCGGGCAGACGGCCGGGCAGCCGGGCCAGGCGCCCTCGTGGCACACCGGCCAGGCCGGGGCGCCCCACGGCGGCCCGGCGCCCGCCGGAGAACCGGCGCGTTCCCCCTACCGTGACGACGCGACCCGGGCCGGGCAGCCGCCCTACCCCAACGACCCCTTCCAGGCCTACCACCCGGGCGGGCAGGCGCATCCCGGTGATCCGTCCCCCCACGCCCAGGCGGGCTTCCAGGCCCAGGGGGGGTACCCGCTGCCCGACAACCCGTTCGGCGGGCCCCCGCCCGGTCCGTCCCACGGCACCCAGCCGGCGCACCAGGGTCCCGGCGGACGGCGGGGCAGGCGTGCCGCGCCCGGCGCTCCGGTGTCCGCGCGACGGCCGGCCGTACGGCGGGCGGTTCTGATCGTGGGGATACCGGTGCTGGTCGCGGGGTTCGGCGCCGGAGGGTGGCTGCTCGCGGGCAACTTCGGCGACGGCCGGACGACGACCCCGACGACCCCCGCGACCTCCGCCCCGGCGAGCCCGTCCGTCAAGCCGTCGAAGAGCCCGCGTCCGTCCTCCACCGCCTCCCCAACGGTGCGCCCGACCAGGCTGCCGGAGGGCTGGCAGTACTACCGGGACCCGACGATGGGCTTCACCGTGGCCTTACCGCGCGGATGGGCGAGCAAGCGCTTCCCCGGGCGTGACCGGGTGGAGTTCAGGAAGCCCGGCTCCTCCGCCCTGCTGTGGATCGAGTCGACCGACGATCCGGAGAAGGACCCGGTCAAACACTGGGAGAAGCTTGAGAAGGACCGCGTGGTCAAGAAGCTCTGGCCGGGCTACGAACGCATCGGCATAACCCCGCTGCGATACCGTGGTGTGGAGGCGGCCGACTGGGAGTTCACCTACCTGAAGAACGGCGTCCGGACACACGTCCTGGACCGGGGGTTCCACACGATCACGGGCCGTCCTTACGCGATCTACTGGGAGAGTCCTGAGTCCGAGTGGGACCGGGCGTTCTTCAACAGGTTCACCGAGACCTTTCGTCCGTGACCGGCGGCCGGAGGTCGGGCCGGGAGACACGACTGGAGACACGACCGCGGTCCTTGGAGACGGAGACGGGGCTGGAGCCGGGGAGCGGAAGCCTGGAGGCGGCACGCTTCTGGCGTAACCCGGCGCTGCCCGGGGTCGATCTGCTCAAGGCGAGATACGTGACCCACCGGTTCACCCGGCACGCCCACGCGGGCTACGCGATCGGGGTGATCCTCACCGGGATCGAGGAGTTCGACTATCGGGGCGCCCGGCACCGCGCGGGCGCGGGAAGCGTGGTGCTGGTCGACCCCGACCAGGCGCACAACGGTCACGCGGGTGAGCCGGGCGGCTGGGCGTACCGGATGCTCTACCCCTCCGTCGAGGTCCTGTCCGAGATCGCCGAGGAGTTGCTCGCCGGGCGGGGCACGCCGTACTTCCCCGAACCCGTCGTCTCCAGCGCGCGCGGTGCCGCGCTGCTCAGGAGGGCGCACGACGCCGCCGAGCGCGGGGACAGCCTGGCCTCCTCGACGCTGGCCCGTACGGCCTTCGGCACGCTGCTGCGCCTGCACGCCGCCCGGCGCCCGCAGGAGACGCGCCCCGGCGGCAACGACCTGGCCGTACGGCTCGCACGGGAGATCCTGCACGAGAGGCTCATCGACCCGCCCACGATCGAGGACCTGGCGCTGGCCGTGAGGGCGAAGCCGTTCGGGCTGATCAGGGCCTTCAAGGCGGTCACCGGGCTGCCGCCGCACGCCTACCTGAACACGCTGCGGGTCAGCCGGGCGCGTGGCCTGCTCGACGCCGGAGTGCCCGCGGCCCAGGTCGCCGCGGACGTCGGTTTCACCGACCAGGCTCATCTGACCAGGCATTTCAAGCGGGTCGTCGGTGTTCCCCCGGCCGCCTACCAACGTGCAGGAACGTACAAGACCGAGGCAGAAAACTCCACATAACCTCACCATCATGGAAATATCCACTCGTTCCTCAGCGACAAGGGACGGACTGGGGGTGGGGATCGCGGTCGGGCTGTCCGGCGTCGCGTTCGGCGCCAGCGCGGTCACCGCGGGACTGAGCGTCGCCCAGGCCTGCGTGCTGAGCCTGTTCGCCTTCACCGGAGCCTCACAGTTCGCCCTGGCGGGCGTCATCGCGGGTGGCGGGAACCTCGTCGCGGGCACCGCGGGCGCCCTGCTGCTGGGAGCCCGCAACAGCCTGTACGGCCTGCGCATGGCCGACGTGCTCGGCGCCAGGGGCGGTGCCAGGTTCGTCACCGCCCACGGCGTGATCGACGAGACGACGGCGGTCGCCCTGGCCCAGCCCGACGAGGAGTCGGCCAGGACGGGATTCCTCGTCACGTTCGCCAGCCTCTACCTGACCTGGAACCTCACCACCCTGCTCGGCGCGGCGGGCACCTCCTGGGTGGCCGATCCCGCGCTGCTCGGCCTCGACGTGGTCGGGCCCGCGACCTTCCTGGCGATCCTGTGGCCCAGGCTCACCGGCGGCGGCCGGGAGACCGGCGCGCTACGGCTGGTCGCGGGGACGGGCGCCGCGATCGCACTGGCCGTGACCCCCTTCGCCCCGCCCGGGGTGCCCGTGCTGATCGCCGCGACCGCAGTACTCGCGGTGACCCTGAGGAGGCCCCGATGAGTGCCGTGTGGTGGGCGGTGATCGCCACCTGCGCGGGGTGCTACGTGCTGAAGCTGGCCGGGCTCTCCGCGCCGCGCAGACTGCTCGACCACCCCCGGGTGCAGCGTTTCGCCGCGCTGGTCCCGGTCGCGCTGCTCGCCGCGCTGATCGCGGTGCAGACGTTCGCCCACGGCCAGTCGCTGTACCTGGACTGGCCGCGCACCGCCGGGCTGGGCGCCGCCGTCGTCGCGCTGCTGCTGCGCGCGCCCTTCCTGGTGGTGCTCGCCGGCGCGGCCGTCGTCACCGCTGCGCTGCGCTGGCTGATCGGCTGAGCGGAAACCGTACCCGGAGCGTGACGGTTACCCCAGGCGCCAACTATTGCGGTGATCTGCGTAGTTCATCCTGAATACCGGGGCACATCACGGGTAGACGAGGCCCATGTCCGACTCTGGAGAGGTCATCGGCACGCGTTACCGGCTGATCGCACCCATCGGCCGCGGGGGCATGGGCACGGTCTGGCGGGCGAAGGACGAGGTACTCGGCCGTGACGTCGCGGTCAAGGAGGTCATCCCCTCTCCGGACCTGACCGGCCCGGAGCGTGAGGTCTTCACGATCAGGACGCTCAGGGAGGCGCGGGCCGCGGGCAGGATCGGCCATCCCGGCGTCGCGACGGTCTACGACGTGATCGAGGAGCGCGGACGGCCGTGGATCGTCATGCAGCTCGTCGAGTCCAGGACACTCGGGGCGGTGGTCCGTGAGGACGGGCCGCTGCCCGCCTGCAGGGCGGCCCGCGTCGGGCTCGACGTGCTCGGGGCACTGGTGGCCGCCGGTCACGCGGGTGTGCTGCACCGCGACGTCAAACCGGACAACGTACTGATGGCCAGGGACGGCCGGGCCGTGCTGACCGACTTCGGCATCGCGGTGCTCGAAGGCGACTCCTCCGTCACCAGGACGGGCGCCCTGATCGGCACCCCGGCGTTCATCGCGCCGGAACGGGCGGGCGGGGGACCCGCGGTGTTCGCCTCCGACCTGTGGTCACTCGGGGTGACGCTCTACGTGGCGGTCGAGGGACGCTCCCCCTTCGAGCGCGCCCACCCGCTGGCCACGCTCAGCGCGGTCATGCACGAGGAGCCCGCCCCGATGCGGCTCGCCGGGCCGCTCGGACCGGTGATCCACGGGCTGCTTCGCAAGGACCCCGCCGAGCGGATGTCCGCCGAGGACGTACAGGTCGGCCTGCGCTCCATCGTGAACGGGATCGCCCCGCAGGAGACGATGCCGATCGACCTGCCCGTCCCCGCGCCGTCCTCCCCGCCGGAGACCGGACCGGTGGCCGGGCCCGTGAACGTGGCCGTGACCGGACAGGCGGCCGCGTCCGGTCCTCCCGCTCCCCGGAGGGGACGGAGAGGGGCGGCGGTCGTGGCCGCGGCGGCGCTCGCGGTCACCGCCACCGCGAGCGCGGCGGCCTGGGTCGCCATGAACTCCGTTCCCCCGGCGACCCGGGGACCGGTCACCCCGGCCGGGGTCTCTCCGAGCGGGCGCACCCCCGCGACGAAGCCGGAGCAGGCACGGCTGCCCGCGAAGAAGGATCCCGCCCCCGAGCGGACGCGGGAGAGCGGCGAACGCCGTACCGTCCCCGAGACGGCGCCCGAGACGCCGCAGAACCCGGAGAAGCCCGAGAGGACCGAGAAGCCGGAGCCGAGCGAGTCCCCCGCTCCCCCGAAGAAAGAAAAGCCTCCGAAGGACGAAAAGCCAGACAAAAACAAGGACGAGGGGCAGGAGGCCGGTCCGCCCGAGGAAGGTGGCGAGGACACTCCGAAGCCGGCCCCCGAGGACGAGCAGGAACAGGAACCGGTGGGCGAGGTGGCCCCGGGCGACGCCCTGAACGCCCTCGCCATACTCTCCTGACGCCTACCTGGCTACCAGGACTCTTCGCCGACGACCTTCAGCGCGTGCGCGAGATCGTCGGGATAGTCGGTGGTGAAGGTCATCCACTCGCCCGTGACGGGGTGCTCGAAGGCCAGGGAGACGGCGTGCAGCCACTGGCGGGAGACACCGAGCCGCGCGGCCAGCGTGGGGTCGGCGCCGTACATCATGTCGCCGACGCACGGATGGCGCAGCGCCGACATGTGAACCCTGATCTGGTGGGTCCGCCCGGTCTCCAGCTTGATGTCGAGCAGCGAGGCGGCCCGGAAGGCCTCGATCGTGTCGTAGTGGGTGACCGAGTCCTTGCCGCCCGCCACGACCGCGAAACGGCCGTCCCCCGCCGGGTGGCGGTCGATCGGCGCGTCAACGGTGCCGCGCAGCGGGTCGGGGTGCCCCTGGACCAGCGTGTGGTAGCGCTTGTCCACGGTGCGCTCCTTGAAGGCCCGCTTCAGCCGTGAGTAGGCGTGCTCGCTCTTGGCCACGACCATCGCGCCGGTGGTGTTGGCGTCCAGGCGGTGCACGATGCCCTGGCGCTCGGCGGCGCCGCTGGTCGCGACCCGGTGCCCGGTGCCGAGCAGGCCGCCGATCACGGTCGGCCCGGTCCAGCCCGTGGTCGGGTGGGCGGCCACCCCGATCGGCTTGTTGACCACGACGATGTCGTCGTCCTCGTAGACGATCGTCATTCCGGGGACCGGCTCGGCGACCGGGGTGGGCGCGCTCGGCGGAGGCGGGAGCGTGACGTCCAGCCACGCGCCGGCGTGGACCCGGTCGGACTTGGCCGCGGGCGAGCCGTCGACCAGCACGTCCCCGTCGACGATCAGCTCCGCCGCCCGGGTGCGCGACAGCCCGAACAGCCGGGACAGGGCCGCGTCGAGGCGTTCGCCCTCAAGCCCGTCGGGGACGGGAAGACTCCGCTGTTCAGCCATCATTCCTGCTCTCCGCCTTGTCCTGGGAACCTTCCTCGGCCTTGTGGATCTCCGGTGCCTTCTCCTGCCCGCCGTCGCGCGTGCCGTCGAGCTGGTAGCCGCGCCAGGCGAGGAAGACCGCCAGGATCCCCCCGCAGACGATCGCCGAGTCCGCGACGTTGAACACCGGGAAATGGCTGGGGAAGACCTCGACGAAGTCGACGACGTGCCCCTGCAGCCCGCCGGGGGCGCGGAAGAGCCGGTCGGTCAGGTTGCCCAGCGCCCCGCCGAGCATCAGGCCGAGCGTGACGGCCCACGGCAGGCTGCGCAGCTTGCGCGCGGTGCGCAGGATGGCCACCACGACGCCGGCCGCGATGATCGTGAAGACGATGGTCATGCCGGTGCCGATGCTGAACGCGGCCCCCGCGTTGAAGATCACCCGGAACTGCAGCAGCCCGGGGATCAGCACGAGCGGGTCCTTGCCCTCCAGGGTCCGCAGCACGGCCGTCTTCGTCGCCAGGTCAAGGCCGTAGACGACCACCGCGAGAGCCGCCAGCAGCGCGACACGCCGCCTCCTGTGCGGAGGCGTCGGCGAGTCGGCCTCTCCCGTCAGCGCCGCTCCTCCCGCTGCTTGCAGGCCACGCACAGCGTCGCCCTCGGGAACGCCTGAAGGCGCTCCTTGCCGATCGGCTTGTGGCACGATTCGCACACTCCGTAGGTCCCTGCGTCGATCCGGGCGATCGCCCGTTCGTTCTGCGCGACCAGGTCGCGCGAATTCAGGGTAAGGGCGATCTCACGTTCCCGCTCATATGTGCGGGCCCCCGCGTCTGCCTGATCGTCCCCGGCTCCGTCCGTGACGTCACCCGAGGCGATCTCGCTCTCGGCCTTGAGGATCTCCTCGTTCAGCTCGTCGATCTCCACGGTCAGCCTCGTGCGGACCTCGGCGAGCTCCTCGGCCGTCCAGGTGACGGTGCCGCCGTTCCCTGACGGGGCTACCGCGCTCTCGTCCGCGCGTACGGTCGCGGCCATGGCGGCCTCCTTGCTCGATCGGACCGTATCCGGTGTGGTAAACGGTGCGGGCAGCTTAGGTCCCCCATAACGGAACGGCAAACGACCCGCCGGGATGTTTACCACTCCCGTAACATCCGGCCCCCCTCACCGGATTCCGCCCGCGCCTTGACATCGCAGGAGAAAATCGGGAAGTTTCGCGCGGGCCCGTACGTTAGGGTGTGAGCCTGCAAGGCGTTGATGGGGACGAGTACCTCCGAGCCCCTCGCACGAGCGACCCGGGGACGGTGCGAGCCCGGGGCGATGCCCGGAGGGAAGATCACCCCTGAGCCGCCGGAGGAACGGCCGCGCGAACGGCGCCGCCCAGTAGAACCGGCAGCAGACTCAAAGGAAGAGGGCCTTCTCCCGAAGGCCAAGGAGGGTGGTACCGCGGGGCCCTACGGCCTCGTCCCTCCACGCCACTGCCAGCACCAGCGTGGAGGTCCAGCCCGGTCATGTCCGCCTATTTCCGCTCTCTTCCCGCGCAGGTCGATCTGCCCGCGCTCGAGCACGAGGTGCTCGGCCGCTGGCGAGACGGCAAGGTCTTCGAGCGCTCGGTCGAGCAGAACGCCGACGGCCCCAACTGGGTCTTCTACGAGGGTCCGCCGACCGCCAACGGCATGCCCGGCGTGCACCACGTCGAGGCCCGCGTCTTCAAGGACCTCTTCCCCCGCTACCGCTCCATGCTCGGCTACAACGTGCCCCGCAAGGCCGGCTGGGACTGTCACGGCCTGCCGGTCGAGGTCGGCATCGAGAAGGAACTCGGCCTGTCCGGCAAGAAGGACATCGAGGCGTACGGCATCGCCGAGTTCAACGCCAAGTGCCGCGAGTCGGTGCTGCGGCACGTGGACGCCTTCGAAGAGCTGACCGAGCGCATGGGCTACTGGATCGACCTCTCCCAGGCCTACCGCACGATGGACCCCTCCTACGTGGAGTCCGTCTGGTGGTCGCTCAAGGTCATCTTCGACAAGGGCCTCCTCAGCCGGGCCTTCCGGATCACGCCGTACTGCCCGCGCTGCGGCACCGGCCTGTCCGACCACGAGCTCGGCCAGCCCGGCGGCTACGAGACCGTGACCAGCCCGTCGGTCTACGTCCGCATGCCCGCGACCTCCGGCCCGCTGGCCGAGCTCGGCGCCTCGCTGCTGATCTGGACCACCACCCCGTGGACGCTGGTGTCCAACACCGCCGTGGCCGTGCACCCCGAGGTGACCTACGTCGCGGCGCGCCCCGCGGGCTCCGACGAGGTGCTGGTCGTCGCCGAACCGCTGCTGACCGCGGCCCTGGGCGAGGGCGCCGAGGTGCTGGCCTCCTTCCTGGGCGGCGACCTTGAGCACACCACCTACTCGCGCCCCTTCGACCTGGTCGACATCCCCGGCGCGCACTACGTGGTGCTCGGCACCTACGTCACCACCGAGGACGGCACGGGCCTGGTCCACCAGGCGCCCGCCTTCGGCGCCGACGACATGGCCACCTGCAACCGGTACGGCCTGCCCGTGGTCAACCCGATCGGCCCCGACGGGCGTTTCCTGGACGACGTGCCCCAGGTCGGCGGCCAGTTCTTCAAGGACGCCGACGAGGGCCTGACCGCCGACCTGCGGGAACGCGGCCTGCTGTACCGGGGCGATCACTTCGAGCACAGCTACCCGCACTGCTGGCGCTGCCACACCGCGCTGCTGTACTACGCGCTGCCCGCGTGGTACATCCGCACCACCGCGGTCAAGGACCAGATGCTCGCCGAGAACGAGAAGACCAACTGGTACCCCGAGACGATCAAGTGGGGCCGCTTCGGCGAGTGGTTGCGCAACAACGTGGACTGGGCGCTGTCCCGGTCGCGTTACTGGGGCACGCCGCTGCCGCTGTGGGTCTGCTCGGCCGACGACTCCCACATCACCTGCGTCGGCTCGATGGAGGAGCTCGGCAGGCTGGCGGGCCAGGACGTCTCCGCCCTCGATCCGCACCGCCCCTACGTGGACGACGTGACGCTGCCCTGTCCCACCTGCGGCGCCGAGGCGCGCCGGGTGCCGGACGTGATCGACGCCTGGTACGACTCGGGCTCCATGCCCTTCGCCCAGTGGGGCGCGCCGTACCGCAACGAGGAGATGCTCACCCAGGCCTACCCCGCGCAGTTCATCTGCGAGGCGACCGACCAGACGCGTGGCTGGTTCTACTCGCTGATGGCGGTCGGCACGCTGGTCTTCGGCAGGTCGTCCTACGAGAACGTGCTCTGCCTGGGCCTGATCCTCGCCGAGGACGGGCGCAAGATGAGCAAGCACCTGGGCAACGTGCTGCAGCCGATCCCGCTGATGGACAAGCACGGCGCCGACGCGCTGCGCTGGTACATGGCCTGCTCCGGCTCCCCCTGGGCCGCCCGGAGGGTCGGGCACGGCGCTCTTGAGGAGATCGTCCGCAAGGTCCTGCTGACCTACTGGAACACCGCCTCGTTCTTCACCCTCTACGCCAACGCCGAGTCCTGGTCGCCGTCCCGGCTCTCCGAGGCACTGCCGCACGGCGAGCGCCCGCTGATCGACCGCTGGGCGCTGGCCGAGCTGCACCGCACGGTGGCCGAGGTCACCGCGTCGATGGAGGAGTTCGACACCGCCAGGGTCGGGCGGCGGCTGGCCGACTTCCTCGACGACCTGTCCAACTGGTACGTCCGCCGCTCGCGCCGCCGTTTCTGGTCCGGCGACACCTCGGCGTTCGCCACGCTGTACGAGTGCCTGGAGACCGTCACCCGCCTGATGGCACCGGTGACGCCGTTCGTCACCGACTACGTCTGGGACGTGCTCCGCGACACCGGGGCCCCCTCCTCCGTCCACCTGGCCACCTGGCCCACGGTGGACGAGGAGCTGCTCGACGGGGAGCTGTCGGAGCAGATGGCGCTGGTGCGCCGCCTGGTCGAGCTGGGCCGCTCGGCCCGTGCCTCCAGCGGGGTGAAGACCCGCCAGCCCCTCGGCCGCGCGCTGGTCGGGGCCCGTGGCTGGGGCGCGCTCTCCCAGGAGCTGCGCGACCTGATCGCCGACGAGCTGAACGTGCAGCGGCTTGAGGACCTCGGCGGCGTCGAGGCCGACCTGGTCTCCTTCACGGTCAAGCCCAACTTCCGGGCCCTGGGCAAGCGGTTCGGCTCGCAGACCAAGCTGGTCGCCTCGGCCGTCGGCGCGGCCGACGCGGCCGGACTGGCCCGCGCGCTGCGCTCAGGATCGGCCGTCACGGTCGAGGCGGGCGAGCTGGGCACGGTCGAGCTGACGACCGAGGACGTGATCGTCACCGAGCAGCCGAAGGCCGGCTGGGCGGTGGAGACCGGGGCGATCGGCACCGGCACCGGCGAGACCGTCGCGCTCGACCTGGCCATCACCGACGAACTGCGCCGGGCGGGCCTGACCCGCGACGCCATCCGCCTGTTCCAGGACGCCCGCAAGTCCACCGGTCTGGCCATCACCGACCGGATCGAGGTGTGGTGGTCGGCCGCCGACGCCGAGCTGGCCGAGGCCCTGCGTGCCCAGGGCGCGACGGTCGCCGGTGAGATCCTCGCCGACTCCCTCACCGAGGGCACCGAGGACACAGCCGGAGACCTCCCCATCCACCACGACGCCGACCTGGGGTTGACCTTCCGGCTCCGCCGCAGCGTCTGATCCGGCTCAGGAGACCAAGGGGGCGGGTGGCGTCATCGGACGCCACCCGCCCCCTTGTCCGTCTCACGGAAGGTCACGCCTCCCGGGCCCCTCAGGGTTTTTCAGGTGATCGGCCGGCAGACGGAGCAGCTGCGCATGCCCGCCGCCTCTGCGTCGGCAAGGGAGATCGTCTCAAGGCCGCTGCCCTCGACGCCCTTTATGGCGTCCAGGCCCCTGATCAGGGGACAGGTGGGGCTGTGGAAGCGGCGGGTGCCGACGATGATCTTGACCATCTCGGGCTCGCCCGCGTCCGGCTTCTTCTCCGGCGCGGGACCGCCTTCTCCGGCCCCCTTCACGACCGGCACCTGGGTCTCCGGCTTCGCGGGACTCTCGGGTGCGGCGGCCCGCTCGGGGGCCGCGGGGGTGGAGCCGACCGGCACCGGCGGCCCGGCGCGCCCGGGTCCGGTCTCGGCCGGCTCCACCGGCTTGGTTCCCTCCGCGGGTGCCTGTCCGGCGGCGGCGGGCTTCGTGACGGCCGGTTCCGTGGAGGCGGGCTTCACAGGAGCGGACTCGGTCTGGGAGGGCTCGGCGGCCTTGGCCGGGGACGTCGTCTTCCTGGCGGACTCCGCGGGCTCCTTCTGAGCCTCGGCCGCTTCCCGGTCACCCGTCTCGGCGGGGGCGTCCTTCTTCTCCTGACCGGTCGCGGGCTCCTTGGGCTCCGCCGAGGCGTCGTCGGGCACCAGGTGCCGGACGACGTCACGGCTGAACCAACTGGTGGCGTTGGGGTCCTCCGCCTCCTCCGGGCTCTCCGCCTTCCCTGAGTCCTCTGTCTTCCCGGGACCGGGGGCGGGGGCCTGCGAAGGCTGGGGGTGGACGGGTGCTTCCGCGGTGCGAAGCGGCGGCACCGCCCGCTCCTCGGTCTGCGGCCGGTCAGGCCGTCCTGCCGAGGACGGCTGTGCGGGACCCGGCTCCGGCTCCGTCCTGCGGGTCTGCTCGGCGGGAGCCGAGGGACTCTGGACGTAGGGGCGGGTCACCGGGGTGTCGCGGGCGTCCGGCGGGACCGCGGCGTGGGAGGCGAGTCCGGCTGGGTCACGGACGCCCGCCTCTGCGGCGTCCGCCCTGTTGGAGGAGCCCGGCCCCCGGGGGGAAGGGGACACGGGTTCCCGGGTCTCCGGCGGGGCTCCCTGCTGGAGTCCTCCGGTGAACTCGGGCAGGCACGTGGTGCAGGGCGTGAAGCCCTCCTCCCGCGCCTCCTCGTGAGTGAGTTCCTCATGATCCCGTCCGGCCAGCTGGCGGCACCCTGCGACGTGGTACCGCTTACGGCCCGGGATCACCAGGACGATCGCGTCGTCACCAAGGTGACCCCGCCTCGCGGCCGCCGTACGGCCCGGCCCCTGCTGGGGGGCGACGGGAACCGTCTGCCTGACGCCGTGCGGCACCGTAGGCGGCGGTGTCCGCATGACGGGCTGGTTCGGCACGGGCGGCCCCTGCGGGACCGGTCCCCTCGACGGGGGCGGCGGAGCTGCCCCGCCGCGTCCGCCAGCGGGGAACAACTCGTGGCGGCGTAGCAACGCACCGATCACCAGGAAGACCGCGGACAGCACACTGACCGCGATCGACCACATGACCAGGAACGGCTGGGACATCACGAACCCCGCGATGAGCAGGACTATGGCCGTGAGCACCAGCCCAGCGCTGATAAGGATCACAGAGGAACTCCTGGATACGGGTCAGACGGATGACCCGAAACCCTAGCGGCGGCGGTCGTCAGCGGCGGTCGTTGTGCGGGCCGTCGACTCCCTGGAAGGCGCCCGAGTGCTGCGCGGGCTCTCCGCCGAACGGGCTGGCGGCGGCCGGAATGGACGGCTGAACACCGGGGGCGACGGCGTGGGACATCGCGGGCGGGCCGCCCACGATCGGGAACCCACCACTGCCCTCGGCGGCGACGGTCAGCTCGGCGAGCTGGTTCTCCAGGTACAGCTTCAGACGGCTGCGGTACTCCCGCTCGAAGCTGCGCAGCTCCTCGACCTTGCGCTCAAGCTCGTCACGGGTCTGCACCAGCGACCCCATGGCCTGCCTGTGGCGCTCCTGGGCGTCACGCTCAAGCGTCTCGGCGCGGGCGCGGGCGTCGCCGATGACCTGCTCGGCCTGGCGGCGCGCCTTCCCGAGGATGTCGTCGGCCTCGCGACGGGCCCTGGTCACCGTCTCGTCCGCCTCCCGGCGGGCGTCTGCGATCGCCTGGTCGGCGGTCTGCTGGGCGAGGGCGAGGACGCGCGCGGCGGTGTCCATGTTGTCCTCGGCGGGGGGCATGCCCATCGCGACGGGGACGGGCTGCTGGTGCGGCGCCGGCTCGGGGGGCCTGATCGGCTCGGGCTGCTGCATCATCATCTCGGGCTTGGGCTCGGCCACCGGGGCGGGCGCCATGGCCATGCCCATCCCGCCGGGCACCTTGCCCCTGAGGCACTCCGCCAGCTTGGCGCGGAGCTCCTCGTTCTCCTGGATGAGGCGGTCGAGCTCGGACTCGACCTCGTCGAGGAAGGCGTCAACCTCCTCCTCGTCGTAGCCCGGCCTCAGCCGGGTGGTACTGAATTGCTTGTTCCGCACATCAGCGGGCGTCAGCGGCATTTCGGTCTCCTTGGCGCGCTTGGAGTCTGTCCGGAGGACGGTACCCGATCAACGAAGCGCGGACACGAGTTGGATCAAGCCCAAGACCCCAATGAACAGCATGGTGAAGCTTAGGTCAAAGGCCACCGTACCCAACCGGAGTGGTGGAATGAAACGTCGGAGGAACTTGAGGGGTGGGTCAGTCAGTGTGTACACGACTTCCGCCAGGACCAGGACGACCCCGGTGGGACGCCACTGGCGGGCGAACGACTGCACCATCTCAAGCACGATCCTGCCGATCAGCAGAACCAGGTAGAGGGACAGGACGGCGACCACGATCTCGCTAATGATCCCCACGGCCCGTACCCACCTCCATTCCGCTGCTCCGCCGCCCCCGGTCTCGTACGGACCCGTCCGGCCGGTAACTGTTCATGGTGGAACTCTAGCTCTGGTTGAAGAACCCGCGTTCCGCTATTCGAGCCTTGTCCTCAGCGGTCACCTCGACATTGGCAGGGGACAGCAGGAACACCTTGTTGGTAACACGTTCAATGCTGCCGTGTAGGCCAAAGACAAGACCTGCCGCGAAATCCACAAGGCGCTTCGCGTCACTGTCAACCATCTCGGTCAAATTCATGATGACCGGAGTACCGTCGCGGAAATGCTCACCGATCGTACGGGCCTCGTTGTAGGTCCTGGGATGAAGCGTGGTGATGCGTGCCAGATCGGTCGTACGACGCTCCAGAACGGCCGTCGAAGGCCTCGGGGCGGGCACCCCCGGGTCGGTCTCGTCCTCACGGTCGTGGACCGTGCCAGGCCTCTCCTCGCCGGGTCTGCGCGAGTCTTCGAAATCCTCGTACTCGTCGTCGGGATAGCTGTCGTACCTCTCATAACGGTCGTCCTCGACAAGACCGAGGTAGACCGCCATCTTGCGCATCGCGCCGGCCATCGCTACTTCTTCCTCCGCCTTACCTCGACCTGTCTGGGGCGGTAGCCGCACCCCCTTGGAGCTCACCACCGAACGACCTCTGTGTGGGCATGTGGACGCCAAGGTCCACTTGGAGGGACATTACCTGACGAAGGGCTTTCTACGACCGAGCAACGCCGTACCGACACGCAGGTGTGTCGCGCCGTTCGCGACGGCCTCCGCCAGATCACCGCTCATCCCCGCGGAGATGACGACCGCCTCCGGGTGGTCCGCCCGTACGGCCTCCGCGATCTCCCGAAGCCTCGCGAACGCCCTGCCGGGCTCCTGTCCCAGCGGCGCCACGGCCATCACCCCGCCGAGCCGTACCCCCTCGGCCTCTGCGACGGCGTCCGCCAGGGCCGTGACCTGGGCGGGAACGACCCCGCCTCGCCCCGGGTCGTCGTCCAGGGCCACCTGTACCAGACATGTGATCTCCCTGCCCGCCCGGACCGCCTCGTGGCTGAGCGCGGTCACCAGGCGTGGGCGGTCGACCGAGTGGACGACGTCCGCGTAGCCGACCACGGAACGGGCCTTGTTGGTCTGCAACTGACCGATGAAGTGCCAGGTCAGCCCAAGGTCCGCGCACTCGCGAGCCTTGGCGGAGGCCTCCTGGTCACGGTTCTCCCCCACGTTCCGCACCCCGAGCGACGCCAGCAGGCGCACGTCGGAGGCGGGGTAGGTCTTGCTCACCGCGACGAGCGTCAACTCCTCGCGGGTACGGCCCGCGGCCTTGCAGGCCTCGGTGATGGTCGCCTCGACCGCGGCCATACCGGCCGCGATCTCGTCACGTCGTGTTGTCTCCGTCACATCTCCGCCGCTCGAACGCTGGGAAACCGGCGGAGCCCATTCTTCCCGCCACGGCCAGGTGGCCCGTCGCCCGCCTGGCCGTGAGCAATGTCACTTCAGGAAGTCGGGGACGTCGAGCTCCTCCTCCTGCTCCTCGAAGACCACCTGCCGCCGCCTCGCGGGGTCGGGGACCCTGGCGGAGATAGGGGTCGGCTGAGGCGGCTCGGGCGCCGGGCGCGGGATCGACACCGGCGGGGTGAGGGGCTCCTCCGCCCTGGGCGGCTCGGCCTGCTCAGCCGCGGGCGGCGTGTGGGGAACGTGCTGGACCGGCTGGGGTGTGTGGTGCGGCGGGGTCTCCACGACGGGCGGCGGAGGCGGAGGCGTGCTGACCACCGGCCTGACCTGGGCCGCGGGCTGCTCGGCCCTCGGCTCCGCCCTGGACTCGGCCTTCACCGTCGGCGCGGGCGGGCGCATCTGCACGCCCACGGAGGGAGGCGGGGGGACCTGGGCCGGGCGGCCCTGGGGCTGCTGACGCGGCGGCGGCTGCGCCGCGGCCTCCTTCTTGTCCTCCGCCACGGGCTCGTCGAACCCGGCCGCGATCACCGTGACACGCACCTCGTCACCCAGCGCGTCGTCGATGACCGTACCGAAGATGATGTTGGCGTCGGGCGCCGCCGCGCTCGAGACGAGCTGGGCCGCCTCGTTGATCTCGAAGAGACCGAGGTCGGAGCCGCCCGCGATCGACAGCAGCACGCCGTGCGCGCCGTCGATGCTGGCCTCAAGCAGCGGACTGGAGACGGCCATCTCCGCCGCCGCGACCGACCGGTCGTCGCCACGCGCGTGCCCGATGCCCATCAGGGCCGAGCCCGCCCCGGACATGACCGACTTCACGTCGGCGAAGTCCAGGTTGATCAGGCCGGGGGTGGTGATCAGGTCGGTGATGCCCTGGACACCCGAGAGCAGCACCTGGTCGGCCGCCTTGAAGGCGTCGAGCACGCTCACCTGCCGGTCGGAGATCGACAGCAGCCGGTCGTTGGGGATCACGATGAGGGTGTCGACCTCCTCGCGGAGCGTCTCGATGCCCGCCTCGGCCTGCATCGCCCGCCGCCTGCCCTCGAAGCTGAAGGGCCGGGTCACCACGCCGATGGTCAGCGCGCCGAGGGAGCGCGCGATGTTGGCCACGACCGGAGCGCCGCCCGTGCCCGTGCCACCGCCCTCTCCGGCGGTGACGAACACCATGTCGGCGCCCTTGATGACCTCTTCGATCTCCTCACGGTGGTCCTCGGCCGCCTTGCGCCCGACTTCGGGGTTGGCCCCCGCGCCGAGGCCGCGGGTGAGTTCGCGCCCGACGTCGAGCTTGACGTCGGCGTCACTCATCAGCAGCGCCTGGGCGTCGGTATTGATGGCGATGAACTCGACGCCCTTGAGTCCCTCCTCGATCATCCGGTTGACGGCGTTGACTCCGCCTCCGCCGATTCCTACAACCTTGATGACCGCGAGGTAGTTCTGCGGTGCTGCCACGACGAGGGGCCTTTCCGCTCGTTGACTTGCAATTTCATGCGGCACGGGGCCCGTGCCGTCGTTTCCAAAACCCTCACCCTCAAGTTGAGATTTAGATTTATGTCAACCTGAGGAGTGATACGGACAGTAGGAGTTGCCTCCAGGTGGGTCAACTAACCGCGCCGCAAGGCGTGCCCGGCGTGTCGCGGGCCGTCCTTTTCCAGGAAGGCCCGTCCTGCCGTGGATCACTTCACCGTCACGACGTCCGGGGAGCTCACGTCGTAACTGTCGGCAGGACGTTTCAGCAGCGTGAGGAGGATGTCCGCCTTGTCGGCCGGACGGTCGGGACCCCCCCACACGACCTCCCTGCCGTCCTTGAGGCGCAGCGAGACCGTCTCCGATGAGGGCGCGAGAACCTCCGCCACCCTCGGGGCCAGACTCGGCGGCAGCGCGCCTATGACGCTCAGCGCGGCCAGCGTGGCCGGGTCGCCCGTCTGCGGACGGTCGACCCGCAGCAGCGGAAGCATCGGCGGCCTGACGACTGCGACCTCGGTGACCACGCCGTGCCGGTCCACGACCGCGAACTTCCCGCCGACCGGGATCGCGGCCACCGGCTCGCGCTCGACCACCTTCACCCTCAGGGTGCCCGGCCAGTCCCGGCTGACCGAGGCCGACTCGATCTGCCTGATCTGCCTGAGCCTGCCCGTGACCTCGGCCACGTCGACGGTGGCCAGCGGCGCGCCGTCGGCCACCCCCGTCGCCTGCCGGATCTGCTCGGCGGGGATGGTCAGGTTGCCGGCCACCTGGATGTCCCGCACCCCCAGAACAGGGGAGAGGAACACCAGCCAGGCGGCGCTGCCGACCACCCCCGCGGTGAGCAGCGCCAGGAAGGCGGGCCGCCACACGCCGTTCATCGCCTCACCCCGTCCCGCCCCCCGGCCCGGGTCACCGTACGGCCAGCTCCGCCACGATCAGGGGGCCGAGTTCGGTCACGTCACCGGCGCCCATGGTGAGCACGATGTCGCCCGGCCTGGCGCGCCCCGCGATCAGGGCGGGGACGCTCTCCCGCTGCGGCGCGTAGACCACCTGTTCCCCGGGGAGCGGCACCCTTTCCGCGACCATGGCGCCGGAGACACCCGGTTCCGGATCCTCGCGGGCGCCGTAGACGTCCAGGACGACGGCCTCGTCGGCCAGGCCGAGGGCGGCGCCGAACTCGTCGGCGAAGAACCTGGTGCGCGAGTAGAGGTGGGGCTGGAAGACCGCGATCACCCTCCCCGAGCCGGAGAAGGACGCCACGACGTCACGCGCCGCCCGCAGGTCGGCCGCCAGCTCGGTCGGGTGGTGCGCGTAGCTGTCGAAGACCGCCACTCCCCCCGCCTCGCCCTTGGCCTCGAAACGGCGCTTGGCCCCGGTGAATGCGGCCAGCCCGTCCCGGATCTCGTCGAAGGACACCCCGAGCTCCGCCGCGACCGCGACGGCCGCCGCGGCGTTGAGCGCGTTGTGACGGCCGGGGACCGAGAGCCTGACCTCCCCGTGGCCGACGACCGTGAAGCACACACCCAGGCCGTCGGGGACGACATCGGTGATCCTGAGGTCGGCCTCCTCCGCCGCGCCGTACGTGGTCACCTTCAGGCCGCGCGCGCGGGCGATCGGGATGAGGGCGGCCGAGCCGGGGTCGTCGGCACAGACGATCATCGATCGTCCTACCCGCTCGGTGAACCTGGCGAAGCTGTCGTACACCGCCCTGGGGTCGCCGTAGTTGTCCAGGTGATCCGGCTCGACGTTGGTCACCACCGCGATGTCGGGGGCCAGCATGAGGAAGGAGCCGTCGCTCTCGTCGGCCTCGGCGACGAACACCCCGCCCGCGCCCTCGTCCGCGCCGAGACCGGTGGTCACCAGCTGGCCGCCGACACAGTAGGACGGGTCGGTGCCGCACTTCTGCAGCGCGACCGTGAGCATCGAGGTCGTGGTGGTCTTGCCATGGGTCCCCGCGACGGCGATCCCGGTACGGCCCGCCATGACGGAGGCCAGCGCGGCCGCCCTGGGGATCACCCGCAACCCCTGCCGCAGCGCCTCGCCGAGTTCGGGGTTGGAGTCGCGGATCGCGGTCGAGACCACGACGGTGTCGACGTTCTTGATGTGCGAGGCGGCGTGACCGATGTGGATCCTGCCGCCCAGCTCCCGCAGCTCGGTCACCAGCTCCGAACCGCGCGAGTCGCTGCCCGAGACGGGCACGCCGCGCTTGAGCAGGATGCGGGCGATGCCGGACATCCCCGCGCCGCCGATCCCGATGAAGTGCACCCGGCCGAGATCCTCGGCCGCGACCGGGTCGACCAGTTTGACCAGGCTCATCGCTCGCCCGCCCCTCCTCGTCCGCCACGCGGGCGTTCCCGCCCTTCGAGGACCCGCCTTCCCGCCATGAACCGCTCCCCCCGCTCGCTCACCACTCGGCCGGCCTCGTCCCTCGACCGCCCGCTCCACTCACTCCACGGAGCTCGTTCCCCACCCATGGGTCACTCCCCCGCTCGCTCACTCCGCGGCCGGCCTCGTCCCTCAGCCGCCCGCTCCACTCACTCCACGGAGCTCGTTCCCGTCCGTGGGTCACTCTCCCCGCTCGCTCCCGGCTCACCGCTTCGCCTCGGCCGCGATCTGCAGCACCCTGCGGGCGAGCGTCACGTCGGCGTCCTTGCGGCCCATCCGCACCGCGGCCTCGGACATGGCGACCACGCGCTCGGGGTCGGACAGGATGGGCAGCACGTTCTGGATGATCCACTCCGGCGACAGGTCCGCGTCGTCGACCATGAGACCACCACCCGCCTGCACGATCGGCTCGGCGTTGAGCCGCTGCTCGCCGTTGCCGTGCGGAAGCGGGATGTAGGCCGCGGGCAGGCCGACGGCGGTCAGCTCGGCGCAGGTCATCGCGCCGCTCCGGCACAGCGCGAAGTCGGCCGCCGCGTAGGCCAGGTCCATCCGGTCGACGTACTGCAGCACGACGTACTGCGGATCACCGCGAGGCGGCTCGTACTCAAGTGTGTTCTTCGGGCCGATGACGTGCAGCACCTGCACCCCCGCCCTGCGCAGCGCGGCGGCGGCGCCCAGGGCCGCCCCGTTGAGGGACCGCGCGCCCTGCGAGCCGCCGGTGACCAGCAGCGTCGGCAGGTCGGCCTCAAGACCGAACCAGGAACGCGCCTTGTCCCCCATCGAGAGCCGGTCCAGTCCCACGATCTCCCGGCGAAGCGGGATGCCCACGTGCTGCGCCTTGGGCAGCGGCGTGTTCGGGTGCCCGGTGAACACGTGGTCGGTGAGCCGGGCGCCCAGCCGGTTGGCCAGGCCCGGCCTCGGGTTGGCCTCGTGGACCACGATCGGCACACCACGTCTGCGCGCCCCCAGGTAGGCGGGGGTCGCCACGTAACCGCCGAAGCCGACCAGCACGTCGGCCTGGACCCGCTCCATGATGCTCGCGGCCGTGTTGATGGCCCCGGCCAGGCGTCCCGGCACGGTGAGCAGCTGGGGCGTGAGAGCCCTGGGCAGCGGGACGGCGGGCACGAGCTGTAGCTCGTAGCCCCGGGCGGGCACCAGCCTGGTCTCCAGGCCACGCTCGGTGCCGAGGCAGGTGATCCCGATGTTCGGGTCCAGTTGGCGCAGCGCGTCGGCCAGAGCCAGCGCCGGTTCGATGTGACCGGCCGTCCCGCCGCCTGCGAGGACCACCCTCATGTCGGTCCTTTCACTTATCGTCTCTCTCGGGCCGGCCGTCGTTTCCGCGCCGGACCACCCAGGCCAAGCCAGCTTAGGCCCCGCGCAACCGGTCCGGGGCCACGCAGGGCGAGAGCCTCGCGCGCTCCGGGTTCCTGTTTGGCGAAGGAGAGCAGCATGCCGAGGGCGGCCAGGGTCGGCAAAAGCGCCGACCCTCCGTAGGACACCAGGGGCAACGGGATGCCGGTGATGGGCAGCACCCCGATGACCGCCCCGATGTTCACGATCGCCTGTCCGGCGATCCAGGCGACGGCGGCCGCGGAGGCCAGACGGACGAAGGGGTCCTTGACCCTGGTCGCCACCCGCAGTCCCGCGTAGCCGAGCAGGCCGAACAGGGCGATCACCACGAGGGTGCCCATCAGGCCGAGTTCCTCACCGAGGATGGAGAAGATGAAGTCGCTCTCCGCGTGCGGGAGCCTGCCCCACTTCGCCCTGCTCGACCCGAGCCCCAGCCCGAACCAGCCGCCGCTGCCGATCGCGATCTGTCCCTGGACCGCCTGGTAGCCGGTCGTCTGGGCGTTGGCCCACGGGTTGAGCCAGCCCTCGATGCGGTCCGAGCGGTAGCCCTCGGTGCTGATCATGATGACGGTCGCGAGCGACGCGACCGCCAGCACGCCTCCGAACAGCCGCAGCGGGGCGCCGACCACCCACAGCAGCGACAGGAAGATCAGCAGCAGCACCAGCGTGGTGCCGAGGTCGCTCCCCAGCATGACCATGACGGCCAGGATCACGGTGCCCGGCATCAACGGGATGAACAGGTTGCGCCACTCGATCATCCCGCCCCGCGCCTTGCGGGCCAGTAGATCGGCGCCCCACAACAGCAGCCCCAGCTTGGCCGGCTCCGAGGGCTGCAGATAGACGGGGCCCAGGTCGATCCAGCGCTGCGCGCCGAGCTGGGAGGTGCCGACGAACAGCACCAGGACCAGCGCGAGCACCGACAGGACCATCAGCGGGTATCCGGCGAGCCTGAAGAACCGCTGGGGCAGCAGCGAGCAGATCCACATGAGCGGGATGCCGAGGCCGACCGAGATCGACTGCTTGAAGAACCAGTAGAACGGGCTCCCCATCTCCTGCATGGCCTCGACGCTCGACGCGGAGAGCACCATCATCAGACCCAGGGCCAGCAGCAGCGCGCTGCAGCCGAGGATCAGATAGTAGGAGGTCAGAGGACGGTTGAGCAGCTCACGGAAGGCGGTCAGGTGCTCATGGGTCCTCGCCGTCCCCCCGGCCTCCGCGCGGCGCGCGGTCCTGCGGCGCCCGACGTCCTCCTGCGCCGCGGTGCTCACTCCGGCCCGCCGTCACGTCCGTCCGCGAGCCGGTGTACGGCCCGCGCGAACGCCTCCCCCCTCGCTGGGTAGCCGGCGAACATGTCGAGGGAGGCTCCCGCCGGAGCCAGCAGCACGGTGTCCCCGGGGGCTGCGAGCCTGGCGGCTTCGGTGACGACGCGGTCCATGACCCCAGTGTCTTGCCCCGCCACCTCAACCACCGGAACATTCTCGGCGTGTCGCGCCAGAGCCTGACGAATTCGCTCACGGTCGGCGCCCAGCAGCACCGCGCCACGCAGGCGGGGGGCGGCCCGCCGTACCAGGTCGTCCACCTCGGCGCCCTTGAGCTGCCCTCCGGCGACCCAGACGATCGACGGATAGGCGGCCAGAGAGGCCGCGGCGGCGTGCGGGTTGGTCGCCTTGGAGTCGTCCACGTAGTCGACCTCGCCGACCCGGGCGACGTGCGCGATCCTGTGCGGGTCGGGGGCGAAGTCCAGCAGGCCCCGCCGTACGGCCTCGGGGGGGACCCCGTAGGACCTGGCCAGCGCCGCAGCGGCCAGGGCGTTGGCCACATTGTGCGGCGCGAAGGGCCTGACGTCGGACAGGGAGGCGAGTTCCTCGGCCGCACGGGCCGGGTCGGCCACGAAGGCCCGGTCGACGAGCAGGTCCTCGACCACCCCGACCTGTCCCGGCCCCGGCACGCCGAGGGTGAACCCCACCGCCCGCCCCTCCCCCAGGTACGGCAGCGCCAGCCGGGCGGGCCAGTCGTCGTCGGCGTTGTAGACGACCGTGCCCGCCCTGGCGAAGATCTCCCCCTTGACCCGGGCGTACTCCTCAAGGGAGCCGTGCCAGTCGATGTGGTCGGGGGCGACGTTGAGCAGGGCCGCGGCGTGCGGGGCCAGGCCCGGCGAGCGGTGCAGCTGGAAGCTGGACAACTCGACCGCCAGCACGTCCCAGGGGCCGGTGACCGCCTCGACGACGGGGGTGCCGACGTTGCCGACGGCCAGCGCCCGGTGCCCGGCCGCGTTCAGCATCGAGGTGAGCATCCTGACCGCGGTGGTCTTGCCGTTGGTGCCGGTCAGTGCCAGCCACGGCGCGGCGCCCTCGGGCCGCAGCCGCCAGGCCAGCTCGACCTCGCTGACGACCTCGACGCCCGCCCGCGCCGCGGCGAGCATCAACGGGTGGCTCGGCGGCCAGCCGGTGGTGACCACCAGGCCGGTGCCCTCGGGAAGCTCCTGCGCGGGGGCGCCGAGGCGGACCTCGACGCCCGCCTCGGCCAGCTCGGCCGCGGTCTTCCTGACCCGTTCGCCGTCGCCGCTCTCGACGACGACCACCTTCTCTCCCCTGGCGGCCATGGCACGGGCGGCGGCGGCGCCCGAGACGCCGAGTCCGGCGACGCAGATCATCACTGCTTCGGCATCCATTCCACGTAGAACAGCCCGAGACCGGCGGCGGCGCACAGGGCCGCGATGAGCCAGAAGCGGACCACGATGGTCGTCTCGGCCCAGCCGGACAACTCGAAGTGGTGCTGGAGGGGGGCCATTCTGAAGACGCGTTTACCCGTCATCTTGAACGAGCCCACCTGGATGATCACCGACAGGGTGATGAGCACGCACATACCGGCCAGGATGATCAGCAGGAGCTGGGTGCGGGTGGTGATGGCCAGGCCCGCGATCACACCGCCCAGCGCCAGCGACCCGGTGTCGCCCATGAAGATCTTGGCGGGCGGGGCGTTCCACCACAGGAAGCCCAGCAACGCGCCGAGCACGGCCGCCGCGACGACGGCCACGTCCAGCGGATCACGGACCCAGTAACAGTTGGGACCGAGCTGGGTGGTGCAGTTGTTGCGCAGCTGCCAGTTGCCGATCAGCACGTAGGAGGCGAGCACGACGCCGGTCGCGCCGCTGGCCAGACCGTCCAGGCCGTCGGTGAGGTTCACCGCGTTCGAGAAGCCCACGATCATGATGAGCACCCAGATCGTGAACCCGACGATGCCGATGGAGGGCCCGAAGTCCCGCAGGAACGACACGCGGGTGTCGGCCGGGGTGATCAGGTGGCCGTCGGGGAAGCGGGTCACCAGGATCGCGAAGACGGCGCCGACGACGAGCTGGCCCAGGGCCTTGGCGCCGCTGCGCAGGCCGAGGCTGCGCTGCTTGTAGATCTTGATGAAGTCGTCGAGGAAGCCGACCGCGCCCAGGCCCGTCATCAGGAACAGCACCAGGCTCGCGGAGGGGGTCGGCAGGGTCCTGCTGTACAGGTGGGCGCAGGTGAAGCCGAGCAGCGCCGCGATCACGATGACGGTGCCGCCCATGGTCGGCGTGCCGCGCTTGTCGTGGTGGCCGGAGGGCCCCTCCTCCCGGATGCTCTGGCCGTAGCCTCTTCTGGAGAACAGGCGGATCGCCAGCGGAGTGCCGAACATCGACAGCAGCAGTCCGACCGCCGCCGCGATGAGGATCTCCATCATTGGCGCTCACCCCCGGTCAGGGCCTGCGCGACGCGTTCGAGGCCGGTGACGCGCGGTCCCTTGACCAGCACCACGTCGCCGGGGGCGAGCAGCGCCGTGAGCCCGGCCGAGGCCTCCTCGACGTCGGCCACGTGAACGACTCTGGTGCGGGGCGGCCCTCCCGGCGGCGTCTCCTGAGGTGCCCCCGGTGGCGCCCCCGCCTCGGGCCCGTCCGTGACGGACGCCGCGCCCGCCAGAACCGGGGCGGCGTCGGAGCCGACCACGAACAGGGCCTCCAGGCCCGAGCTCGCGGCCATCCGCCCGACCTCGGCGTTCAGCGCGTCGCCGTCCTCACCGAGCTCCCGCAGGGCGGCGATGACCGCGAACCTGCGCCTGCCGCCCGCCAGGGCGTCCAGGGCGCCGAAGGCGGCGCGCATGGAGTCGGGGTTGGCGTTGTAGGCGTCGTTGATCACGGTGACGCCGTCCGGCCTGTCGCTGACCGCCATCCGCCAGCGGCTGCGCGGCTCGGCCTCCGACAGTTCCTCGGCGATGGCGGCGACCGGCAGGCCGAGCTCGTAGGCGACGGCCGCGGCGGCCAGCGCGTTCTCCACGGCGTGCTCGCCGTACAGACGCAGGGCGACCGGCGCGGTCCCCGACGGGGTGCGCAGCGTGAAACGGGCCCGGCCCCGCTCGTCGAGGGTCACCTCCTCGGCGCGTACCGTCGCCCGCGGCCCCCTGCCGAACCAGGTGACGCGGGCGGCGGTGCGCCCGGCCATCCCGGCGACCAGCGGGTCGTCGGCGTTCAGTACGGCCACGCCGTCCGCGGGCAGCGCCTCGACCAGCTCACCCTTGGCCTGCGCGATGGCCTCCTTGCCGCCGAAGACGCCCAGGTGGGCGGTTCCGACGTTGAGGACGACGCCGATCCTGGGCGGCGCGATGCGGGCGAGGTCCGCGATGTGACCCGCGTGCCTGGCGCTGAGTTCGAGCACCAGGTAACGGGTCTCCTCATCGGCCCTCATGACGGTCAGGGGGTGGCCGATCTCGTTGTTGAACGACTCGACGGGGGCGATCGTCGGACCGAGCCTGGCGGCGAGCCGGGCCAGCAGGTCCTTGGTCGTGGTCTTGCCCGCCGATCCGGTCACGCCGATGACGGTGGCCAGCGGCAGCTCGGCGGCCACGGCGGTGGCCAGCGCGGCGAGCGCCGCCAGGATGTCGCCGACGACGACCGCGGGGGCGTCGACGGGCCTGGAGGCCAGAACCGCGGTGGCTCCCGCCTCGACGGCCCCGGCTGCGAAGTCGTGCCCGTCCGCCCGCGTGCCCTTGATTGCCACGAACAGCGACCCCGGCTCCACGGCCCGGGAGTCGATGACGACCGGGCCGCGCACCACGGCACGGGGATCGGCCATGCCGGCGAGGGCGCCCGAGGTGATCTCGGCGATCCTGGCCAGCGGCAACGGGATCATGATGAGTCTTCCCTACTCTCCATACGTGCTTGCGTGCCCGGGCCGGTCGCGTCGCCTGACGATCGCGTCGGCGACGACCCGCCTGTCGTCGAACGGGAGCACCTGGTCCCCGACGTACTGGCCCTGTTCGTGCCCCTTGCCCGCCACGACGACGACGTCGCCGTGGCCCGCCCCGGCGACGGCGAGGTCGATGGCGGCGGCCCGGTCCGGCTCAATGATCACATGTGCGCGTTCGTGCGGGGACACGGCGAGGACCCCGTCCAGCATCTCGGCGAGGATCCGCAGCGGGTCCTCGGAGCGCGGGTTGTCACTGGTGAGGATGGCCACGTCCGCGAGCCTGGCCGCCGCCTCCCCCATCATCGGCCGTTTCCCCTTGTCGCGGTCGCCGCCGCAGCCGAGCACCACGGTCAGCCTGCCCGTGGTGACCTCGCGCAGGGCGTTCAGCACCGACTCGACCGCGCCGGGTTTGTGGGAGTAGTCGACGATCGCCTGGAAGCCGTCGCCGCCCGGCACCCGTTCCATCCGGCCCGGTACTCCGGTCAGCGTCGCGACGCCCGCGACCGCGGCGCGCAGCGGTGCCCCTGACTCGACGAGGGCGACGATCGCACCCAGTGCGTTGGCGACGTTGAACGGCCCCGGCAGGGCCACCGTCGCCTCCTCCTCGACCCCTCCCGGACCCACCACGCGGAAGGCGCCGCCCTCGGCGTCCAGCCGGACGTCCACGGCCCGCCAGTCGGCCTCGGCCGCGCCCGACGCGGAGAAGGTGGTCATCGGGATCTTGCCGATGGCGAGAAGCTCCCGCCCGTGGGCGTCGTCGATGTTGACGACGCCCACCCGGCTCATCTCCGGGGTGAAGAGCCGGGTCTTGGCGGCGAAGTAGTCGTCGAGGTCCTTGTGGAAGTCGAGGTGGTCCTGCGACAGGTTGGTGAACAGCGCGACGTCGTAGAAGACCCCGTCGACGCGGCCCAGTGCCAGGGCGTGGCTCGAGACCTCCATCGCCGCGGCCGTCACTCCCTGCTCCCGCATGAGGGCGAACAACCCCTGCAGGTCGCTGGCCTCGGGAGTGGTGAGCTTCGGGGTGATGCGCAGCTCGCCCGCGTGGATCTCGACCCCGCCGATCAGGCCCGCCCGGTGGCCCGCGGCCCGCAGCCCCGCCTCCAGCATGAAGGCGATCGTGGACTTGCCGCTTGTCCCGGTCACACCGATGACCGTCACGGCGTCGGCGGGCCTGCCGTACACCCAGGCGGCGACCCTGCCGAGGACGGCGCGCGGGTCCGGCACGACGAGGACGGGCAGGCCGGTCGCGGCCGCCGTCTCACGCCCCTCGGGGTCGGTCAGGATCGCGCAGGCTCCCGCGGCCAGAGCCTGCGCGGAGAAGTCCGCGCCGTGGGAGGTGTTTCCCGGCAGGGCCACGTAGAGATCGCCGCGCTGGACCTGACGCGAGTCGATGGTGACCCCGGAGACCGGGGCCAGCGGCGCCCGCGACGCGCCCGAGGGCGCGCCGAGCAGGCTCGCCAGTCCCGAGAGCGGGCGGGGTGAGTTGTTCGAAGGTCGCATGGACGACGGGAAACGCACGGCGAGAGCGTACCTTCCCTGCTCATTCCCCGGCGCGTATCCGCACCGCGGGCGGCTTGGTTCCGGTCGGCGGGATCTTCTTGCTCTTCAACGCGAACGTCATCACTTTCTTGAAGACGGGAGCGGCGATCTCCCCACCGTAGTACCCCCTGTGGGGGTCCTGGACCACCGCGAGAACGACCAGGCGGGGCTTGTCCGCGGGGGCGAAGCCCACGAATGTCGCAGTGTATCCGCAGTAGCCCTGACATTTGGCGTCATAGCGCATCGCGGTGCCGGTCTTACCGGCCACACGGTAACCGTCGATGGCGGCGAGGTTGCCGGTGCCCTCCTCGCTCACGGCGGCCTCGAGCATGCCCGAGATCTGCGCCGCGGTGTCCTGCCCGATCACCCGGGTCCGCTCGGCGGGCGCCGCGGGGGTGAAGGCGCCCTCGGCGCCGGTCGTCCCCGCCACGATCTGCGGGGTGACGCGCACTCCGCCGTTGGCGATGGTCTGGTAGACGCTGGCGGTCTGCAGCGCGGTCACCGAGACGCCCTGGCCGTAGGCGACCGTGCAGCGCTGGCTGCCCGACCACTTGCGCCAGTCGGGCAGCAGCCCCGCCTCCTCGCCCGGCAGGCCGGTGCCCGGCTTGGCACCGAAGCCGAAGCGCTTCAGCATCTCGTAGAGCTTCTGGTCGCCGACCTTCTGCGCGGCCAGGATCGTGCCGACGTTGCTCGAAGTGGCCACGACACCGGAGAAGGTCAGCCGCTCGACCGGGTGCGGATGGGAGTCCCTGAGCACCTGGTCGGCGCAGCGGATGTTGTCTCTGACCGAGAACACGCTGTCCGGGTTGACCGCCCCGGACTCCAGGGCGGCCGCGGCCGTGATGACCTTGTTGGTGCTGCCCGGCTCGAACACGTCCGTCACCGAGCGGTTGACCCAGTCCTCCGGGGCGGTCTTCTGCCAGTTCTTCAGGTCGAGCTCGGGCGCGTTGGCCATGGCGAGCACGTGCCCGCTCGGCACATCCAGGACGATGGCGCTGCCCGTGCGCGCGCCGACGGCCTTGACCTGGTCGGCGATGGCCTTCTGCGCGGCCCACTGGATGTCGCGGTTGATGGTCAGGCGCACGCCCCCGCCGTCCACCGGCGTCTGCAGCGTGTTGCCGGTCATCGGGATGCGCTGCCCGCCGGCGCCCGTCTCGACGAGTTGCTCCCCGTCACGGCCTGCGAGCAGTTTGTTGTAGGTGCTCTCCAGCCCGCTCAGGCCGCTGCCGTCGGCGCCGATGAAGCCCAGCAGGGTGCCCGCGAGGTCACCGCCCGGGTAGTCGCGCCGGTAACGGTGCTTGCTGCCGACGCCCTTGAAGTCACGGTCCATGATCCGCTGGGCGACGACGGGGTCGACCGCCGCCGCCACCTGCTGGTAGCGGCCGCCCGCGGTGAACTTCGCCATGATCTGCTCTTTGGGCACGCCGAGTTCCGTGGCCAGGGCCGTGGCCACCCGGTCGCGCTGCTGCGGGGTGGTCACCACGCCGGGGTCGACGAAGATCTCGCGCGCCTCCAGGGTCAGCGCGAGTTCGTGGCCGTTGACGTCGGTGATCGACCCGCGCCGCGCGGGCAGCTTCTCCGGCCTGATCCGCTCGGCCGCCTTGGCCGCGTAGACCTTGGAGTCGAGGCCCTGAAGCTGGATCAGCCGCCCGGCGAAGATGGACAGCACGAAGGTCATCCCGATCAGGCCGATGCTGATCCGCCGTCCCGGGTTGCCCAGGCGCAGTACGGCGGGCGGACGCGCCGGGGGCCTGCCCCTGCCGGAGCCGGGATCGCCCGTCCAGCCGGCCCTGGAGACGAGTCCCTGGACCATCTGGGAGAAGGGCGAGGGCCGCGGAGGTCTGGGACCTCGCGGCGGGCCCGGTCTGCCCGGCGCCTCCGCGCGTGCCTGCCCCGCCGCCCTCGGTCGTGCCGAGCCGCCGCCCGCCTGCCCCGGTCCGGACGCCTGGCGGGACTGGCGGGCCTGCCCGGAGACGGGAGGAGCCTCCGCCCGTGACCCGGTCGTCCTGGAGCCCGCCGGCCTGCCGCCCCGCGTGGAGCCGTCCTGGGGGGTCCCCTGACGCGGACGGCCCGGCTGCCCGTTCGCGGGCCTGCCCGGAGAACCGCCCTGAGGCCCGCCCCGGCCGGCCGCCGGCCGTTCCTGGCGCGGCCTGCCCGCCGCCTGGGACCCGGTGCCCCTGTCCGGGGAGCCGCTCTTGGAGCCGCCCTGCTTACCGGGAGCGCCCTGCCTGGCCTGCCTGCCGGGGGCGCCCGGCCTGCCCGAGGTGCCCTCCGGGCGGGCCTGCCTGCCCGAGCCGCCCTGGGCTCCCTGCCCGTCCTGCCGTGCCGTACCGCCCGGCCTGCCGGTCGCGCCGTCGGGGCGCGGCCTGCCCGTACCGTCCTTGCGGCCGGAGGCGCCCGGCCGTCCTGAGCCCTGCTTCCTGCCGCCGTCGTGCCCGTCCTGCCCCTCAGGGCGCCGGGGACGGCCGGGCTCGCCCTGCCCGTCCTGACGGGGAGGGCGGCCCTGCGGACCCGGCTTTCCCGTGCCGTCCTGGCCCGAGGGTCTACCGGTACGGCCCGGCCCGCCCGGTCCCCTGCGGCCCGGGTTTCCGGCGGAACCGCCGCCCGAGCCGCCTCTGCCGGGTCTCGGGCCCCGCCCGCCGGTCTCTCTCACCGGCCCGTGCCCGGCGCTCGCTCCTGCCCCGCGGGCGTCTGGCCGTCGTTTCCGGCGGCGCCCACGGGGCTCTCCCCCGCGGCCCCCACCGGGGCGCCCTCCTTGGGCGTTCCCGGAGTCGGGCGGCCGGGGATCATGACGTTCGGGTTGTCCCAGTCGGGTTCGAGTCCCTGCTTCGCGGCGTTGCCCGCGAGCCATTCCGGGGTGTCCATCAGGGCGTTCTGGTGCTTGAGCGACTCCTTCTTCTGACGGAGCTGGTTGTTGCCGTTACGCAGCTCGTTGGCCCTGAAGGAGTCCTGGTTGAGGATCGTGTTCAGCAACTGGAGGCTGACCAGGCCGCCACAGAGCAGGCCGATGACGAGCAGCACGAACGGCGTGCGCGGCGCCTTCCGCCCGCGGGCCGCTGACGGTTTGGCCGCCCCCGCCGTCCCCGTCGCGGGAACGTTCCTGGCCGGACGCGTCCTGCGCACCTGGGGCATCGTGCGGGGAACGCGCGTGGGCCGTCCGCCGCGGACCGGTGCACCGCGGCGGACGTCTTGCTCACTCCTCGTCAACTGCCTCACGAATCCTCTCTGCCGCCCGGCACCGGGCGGAGGCGGCCCGCGGGTTGCGGGCGACCTCCTCTTCGCTCGGGAGCTCGGCTCCCCTTGTCAGGAGGGCGAACCGCGGCTGGTGAGCCGGCAGCGGGACGGGCAGCCCTGGAGGGCCCGTCTCCTTGGTCCGCGCCGCGAGGACCCGTTTGGTCAGCCGGTCCTCAAGGGAGTGGTAGGCGAGCACGACCACGCGCCCGCCGAGCGTCAGCGCGTCGAGCGATGCGGGGAGGGCGCGTTCCAGTGCCGTCAACTCCGCGTTCACCTCGATCCGCAACGCTTGGAAGGTCCTTTTGGCGGGGTTGCCCCCGGTTCGTCGAGTGGCGGCGGGGATGGCCTCACGGACAATCTCCGCAAGCCGCTTAGTCGACGTTATGGCCTCCTTGGCCCGTTCCTTGCCGATTAGGTGCGCGACACGCGGGGCGAATCGCTCCTCGCCGTAATCCCGGAGAATCCGGATCAGCTCGGGGATCGGGTAGGTGTTGACCACGATCTCCGCGGTCAGCTCCTGCCCCCCGTCCATCCGCATGTCCAGCGGCGCGTCGTAGGAGTAGGCGAAGCCGCGCTCGGCCTCGTCGAGCTGAGGAGAGGAGACACCCAGGTCGAACAGCACCCCGTTGACCCGGGGACGCCCGAGGTCGGCCAGCACCTCGGGCAGCTCGTCGGAGACGGCCTTGACCAGCGTGATCCTGTCGGCGTACGGCGCGAGCCTGGCGGTGGAACGTTCGATGGCGGTGGGATCCCGGTCGATTCCGACCAGGTGCAGCGCGGGGTGGGCCGCGAGCAGTGCCTCCGCGTGACCGCCGAGGCCGAGGTTGGCGTCGACCACGACGGCGCCGGGTCCGGAGAGCGCGGGCGCCAGCAGCTCGAGCACCCGGTCGAGCATCACGGGAACATGGCCGCCCCGGCCCTGGGAATCCCTCTTGTCGTCTTCGGCGCGCATGAAGCGCCAACCCCCCTCTCGCCGCGTCTCCCGCGCGGTCACGCGGCGGACGCCCATCGGTGTCTTTCTCCTGGCTCCCACCCCCGGGGGCCGTCCGGCCAGGTCCCCATCCGCACCCGCGTTCCTTCACCACCTGACACCGGGGAAGGTGCATCAGCTGACGAACATGTGGTTGCGGGTGGAGACCTCGCCGAACGACGTTTTCACCGATGAGTCGACCGTGCAGTCACAGAATCCCTGGCAGCACCTCCTCCGACAGGTCGGAGAATGCCTGCTCCTGGTCGGCCAGGTACTTGTCCCAGGCCTGGGCGTCCCAGATCTCCAGCCGGGTGTTGGCGCCGATGACGGCGCAGTCACGGCCGAGTCCGGCGTAGTCGCGCAGGGCCTGTGGGACGGTGACCCGACCCTGTTTGTCGGCGACCTCGTCAGAGGCGCTCGCGAAGAAGACGCGGCTGTAGTCACGGACCGCCTTGGCGGTCACCGGCGCTGTGCGCAGAGCCTCGGTTATGCGCTGGAACTCCTCTACGGGGAAAACGTAGAGGCAGCGCTCCTGGCCTTTGGTGATCACCAGACCCTCCGCCAGCTCCTCACGGTACTTCGCCGGCAGGAACAGCCGTCCCTTGTCATCGAGGCGCGGGTAGTGGGTGCCGAGGAACATCGGCCTCACCTCCCGTGCCTAGCGGAGCACCTGGCGCTGTGGCCCCTGCCCTCCACTGCGCACCACCATACTCCACTTCTCTCCACCGTCAACTGATTCCGCGGCTCTTAGCGATGGGTTTCGCCGCCATTTTCCCAGCTCAGAACAGGTGGAGCGGAGTGGAGGGGCAAGGCGCCTCCGGTATGTCACGGGCGTGTCGAGAAGGTAAGCGATAGTCGGACAATCGAGGAATGAACCAATCGGCGGCACCGCGGCGGGAAAGTGGAGCGCGCGACCGCCGGAAGGCCTTGCCCCACGGCCCGTCACAAGATCCGGACACGCCCTCAACACGAACAGAACGCTCAGCTCACACACTGTGGCTGTCCACCCGGAAACAGCCCTAATACCCACATAGAGTCGCTCTGGAACCTCCAGCGTCGTAGTGTCGGTACGCACAATGGAAAAGGGCCTATAAAGACCCCCAAATACCAACCCCCGGCGTGAAACCGCCGCAGCTTCATGGAGGCCTGGTGGCAGTAACCCATGACATCTCACCTCGGCTCGATGATCTGGTCGTCACGGCGCATCGCATCCGCCAGGCGATCGAGTCGGTGATCGAGGGCAAGGGGGACGCCGTCCGCCTGACCTTGACCGTTCTCCTCGCGGAAGGGCACCTTCTCATCGAGGACGTGCCCGGTGTCGGCAAGACGATGCTCGCCAAGGCCCTGGCCCGTTCCATCGACTGTCCGGTCCGCCGTATCCAGTTCACTCCCGACCTGCTGCCGAGCGACATCACGGGGGTCAGCGCCTACAACCAGCAGACCAGGGAGTTCGAGTTCAAGCCCGGCCCGGTCTTCGCCAGCATCGTGGTCGGGGACGAGATCAACCGCGCCTCGCCGAAGACGCAGTCCGCGCTGCTCGAGTGCATGGAGGAGCACCAGGTCACCGTGGACGGCGCGACCTACGCGCTGGAGAGCCCCTTCATGGTGATCGCGACACAGAACCCCATCGAGATGGAGGGCACCTACCCCCTCCCCGAGGCGCAGCGCGACCGCTTCACCGCCAGGATCGCGATGGGCTACCCCGAGCCCGGCGCCGAGCTGGAGATGCTCGACGTTCACGGGGCGGCCTCTCCGCTGGACAAGCTGGAGCCGGTCGCCACGACCGCGGAGGTGCGGGCGCTCATCGAGGCGGTGCGCGCGGTCTACGTCTCACAGCCGATCAAGAAGTACGCCGTTGACCTGGTGACCGCGACCCGGCAGAGCCCCGACCTGCGTCTGGGCGCCTCCCCGCGCTCGACCCTGCAGCTGGTCAGGGCGGCCAGGGCGCACGCCGCGCTGGCCGGGCGTGACTACGTCATCCCCGACGACCTGCAGGACCTGTGCGTCCCGGTGCTGGCGCACCGGCTGCTGCCCAGCGTCGAGGCCCAGGGACAGCGTCGCATGCCGGAGCAGGTGGTGGCAGACCTGGTTCGCCGGGTGCCCGTGCCCGAGGTCCAGACGAAGTGACCTCGGGCCTCAGAGCGCTCACCGCCCGCGGCTGGTCATTTCTCGCCTCCGGCGCCGCGGCGCTGCTGTGCGCCTTCTTCCTCGGCGAGCACGACCTGCTCAGGATCGGGGTGCTGATCATCTCGCTGCCGCTGCTCGCGGCGATGGTGGTCAGCCGCACCCGCTACCGGCTGAGCTGCGCGCGCCGCCTTGACCCGCCCCGGGTCCCTGTCGGCGGCGAGACCACCGTGACGCTGCGACTGGAGAACGTCACCCGGCTGCCCACCGGTCTGCTGATGATCGAGGACACCGTCCCGTACGCCCTGGGCGCCCGTCCCAGGTTCGTCCTGGACCGGGTGGAGGCACTGGGAATCCGCGAGATCGACTACCGGGTCAGGTCCGACCTGCGCGGCCGGTTCGGCATCGGCCCGCTCACGGTGCGGATCACCGACCCGTTCGGCCTCGTCGAGCTGACCAGGTCCTTCACCATCAGCGACACGCTTGTGGTGACGCCCCAGGTCGTCCCGCTGCCCCGGGTCCGCCTCTCCGGGGAGCTCGCGGGCGGGGGCGAGAGCCGTACCAGGAGTGTGGCGGCGGCCGGTGACGACGACGTCGCGCCGCGCGAGTACCGGCAGGGCGACGACCTGCGGCGGGTGCACTGGCGCTCGACCGCCAGGTACGGCGAGCTGATGGTGCGACGCGAGGAGCAGCAGTGGCAGAGCAGGGGCGCGCTGCTGCTGGACACCCGCAGGTACGCCCACCGGGGTGAGGGACCCCGCTCCTCCTTCGAGGTCGCGGTCTCCGCCGCGGCCTCCATCGGGCTCCATCTGGCGCACGAGGGGCTCGGCCTGCGCCTGGTGACCGACCAGGGCGCGGAGCGGCTCCCGGAGACCGGGCTGAGCTGGGCGCTGCTCGACACCCTCGCCGAGGTCCGCACCAGTTCCGCCCGCTCCCTGGAGTACGGCGTGGCCGCTCTGCGGCAGGGCGGCGGCGAGGGTCTGATCATCGCCGTGCTCGGCGCGGTCGACGCCGAGCAGGCCCGGGAGCTGGCCCGGCTCAGACACGGCAACATGACCGGGGTCGCCGTGCTGCTGGACATCGCCGGCTGGGAACGGCCGGAGCTCGGCGAGGGTGAGGGCCACCAGGCGGCCCAGGCCGTGCTGGCCGGGGCCGGATGGCGTGTCGTGCCGCTGTCCTCGGGCGCGACGATCGCGAACGTGTGGCCGAAGGCGGCGCAGGGCGGGCGATTCGTACTCAGTGGGGGCGGCTCATGAGACTTCCGATCGCGGCGGGCGCGGCGACCATGGCGGTCACCGTCTCGCTCTATCCCCTCTTCCAGGGGGGCGCCTGGTTCTGGGCGAGCCTGGGGGCCGTCGTCGTCGTGACGGCGGTCGGCGTACCGGCCAGCCGCTACAGCCTGCCTGGCTGGCTGGCGCCGCTTGGCCAGGTCGTCGCGACCTGGATCTACCTGACGGCCGTCTTCACCCCGGAGAAGGCGTGGGGCAGGGTCGTCCCGACCAGGGAGTCGGTCGTCGCGCTGGCCAGGATGCTGGTAGCCGGCTTCGCCGACATCCAGCGCTTCGCGGCGCCCGTGCCCTCGACGACCTCCATCACCCTGCTGACCTGCGGGGGCGTCGCCCTGATCGCCGTCCTGGTGGATCTGCTCGCCTCCCGCGCGCGCAGGGCGGCGCTGTGCGGGCTGCCGCTGCTGGCGCTGTTCACCGTCCCCGCCGCGGTGGCGACCGAGCCGATCAGCTGGCCCGCGTTCATCGTCGCGGCCGCCGGCTACCTCGGGCTGCTGGTCGCCGACGGCAGGGAACGCGTGGGTCACTGGGGCAGGGCCGTACTGGTGCGCCGTGCCTCGGTGACGGCGCGGACCGTCGCCGACGTCGGCCCGCTGCGCCTGTCCGGCAAGCGCATCGGGCTCACCGCGGTGGTGCTGGCCGTCCTGCTGCCCGCGCTGATGCCCACGCTCGAACCCTCCCCGCTGTTCGGTTTCGGCGTCGGCAACGGCAGGGGGAAGGGCAACAACTCGATCAGCATCTCCAACCCGATCGTCGGTCTGCGGGGTTCGCTGTCGCTGCCGAGCAACGCCGACATCCTCAGCTACACCACCAGTGACAACCTGCCGCGCTACCTGCGGATGTACTCGCTGGACATCTTCGACGGCCAGCAGTGGACGATGGCGGGACCCAGCGGTCTTCCCGAGGACCGGATCTCACGCGGACCGCTGCCCCCGCCTCCCGGCCAGAGCCGTGAGACGCCCGTCGCGACCGTGACGACCAGGATCACGGTGAGCAAGACCCTCAAGGGGCTGGAGTTCCTGCCGCTGCCGTACCCGCCGAACCGCATCGGGATCGAAGGCGACTGGCGGCCGGACCGTGACTCCCTGATGGTCTTCTCCACCGAGGACACCGCGGAGGGGATGACCTACACGGTCGTCAGCGACGAGCCCAGGCCGACCGCGGAGAGGCTGAGGTCGGCCGCGGCCGCGCCCCCGCAGATCACCGACCGTTACCTGCAGCTGCCCAGGGACCTGCCCAGGGAGGTCAAGGAACTGGCGGTGAGGGAGACCAAGGACGAGAGGACCCCCTACGATCAGGCGGTCCGGCTCCAGGAGTTCTTCACCAGCAAGGGCGGATTCGTCTACACCCTGGCCGCTCAGGGACACGGCGGGCAGGCGCTGACGGACTTCCTGATCCGCAACAAGGCCGGATACTGCGAGCAGTTCGCCGCCGCGATGGCGGTGCTGGCCAGGGTGCTCCACATCCCCGCCAGGGTGGCCGTCGGCTACACCGGCGGCAGCAGGGTCGGCGACCATTGGCAGGTGGGCACGCACGACTCCCACGCCTGGCCCGAGCTCTACTTCGAGGGGACGGGGTGGCTGCGCTTCGAGCCGACCCCCACGGGCCTCACCGGACAGGGCAGCGCCACGGTTCCCTCCTACAGCCGTGCGCGGACGGCGGACGAGCCCGGCGACCAGCCCTCGGCCGCTCCCGCGATCGGTTCCGGCTCCTCCGATCCGGCCAACGGGTCGGCGAGCAACCCCCGCAACCGCAGGCCCGAGCTCGACTACGGCGGCAGCGGGCCCATCGTGGTCGAGGAGGGGACCCCTCTCGCGGTCAGGATCGGCCTCGGTGTCGCGGCCGTGGCGTTCATCGTGCTGATCCCGGCGATGCTGCGGCTGCGGCTGCGCGGGCACCGCCGCCGGATCTGCTCCCGCGCGGCGCGGCCGGCCGTCGTCCTGGCGGAGGCGCCGGGCACCGTCACGGTCAGGACGGGTCTGTGGAAGCAGGCGACGACGGCCGTCTGGGCGGAGCTCGGTGACACGCTGTACGACTACGGGGTGTCTCGCGGGCCGAGTGAGACCCCCAGGGCGCTGGCCGTACGGCTGACCGCCCAGCACGGGTTCGACACGGACGCGGAGGCCGCCGTGACGCGGATCGCCGCCTCGGCCGAGCGGATGCTCTTCGCCAGGACCCCCGGCGAGACCGGCTCCCCGCGTGAGGACCTGCGCGTGGTACGGCGGGCACTGGCGGCCTCCGCGCCCCGGGGCAGGAGGATCCGCGCGGTGCTGCTGCCGCCCTCGACGCTGACCGGGATGCGGACCCTGGGCACGCGTCTGCTCGACGTCTTCGACCGGCTGGAGAACCTCCGCCTCACCGGCAGGAAGGCCTGACCCCACCGCGGAGCACCCACACGCCCGCGTCCGGACGATCCGGGCGCGGGCGTGGTCCGTTCGGCGGCACCGGCCGGAGGACGGCCACGGGGAGACGCTCACGGGGGACGGTTCGGGGAGACGTCCGGACGGCATGACCCAGGTGGCACGGTCCAGCCGGGACAGGACCCGGCCGGACTCCGTGCCCTGAGGTCGTGCCGTCCCAGGGGAGGACGCGGGGAGGGGCTCAGCGCTCGTCGTTACGACGACGCCAGCGCTCCTCCATCCGCTCCATGAAACTCGGCTTGGGACCACTCCTGCGGCCCGCCCTGCCCGTCTGGCGGGAGGGGCCGGACCCGGAGGTTTCACCGAAGCCGTTCATGCGCTTCCAGCTGGACAGACCCCACAGACACGCGGCGAGCATGACCACGAAACCGCCGACTCCGAGCGGGATGTAGTTCACGACGCCGACCATCAACAGGACGACGCCCAGGACGAAGCCGATGGAGGCCTTCACCAGGCGGCGCTTGTAATGGCTGCGTGGATCACTGATCCTTACGGTATTGGCCCACTTCGGGTCCTCGGCGTAGAGGGCCTGCTCGATCTGGTCGAGCAAGCGCTGCTCGTGCTCAGAGAGCGGCACGGCGCCTCCCAAGGACAGCCCCAGTACGGGGAAGACGGTGACGGACGACACGGGGTGTCCGAACCTCGCGGTCGGTTATCCCCAGAATACGAGGCTGTAGACGTAGACGAAAGAAAACGTCCAACGTAGTCCAAACCGGAGGCGGTGTCATAGATCTATTTCACCAAACGACGGGCGAACAAGCGACGCCGGGAGCACCGCATCCGGACCGAACCTGCGGGCCGCCCTGTCCATCGCCTGCTCGGCCTCCCGCCAGCCCGTCTCGCGCTCTCCCAGGCCGAGTTGCCTGGTCACCCCGGACGCCGGAACGAGGTTCTCGACCCGCACCCCGACCAGGCGCAACCGCACTCCCAGCAGGCCGGAGGCGCCGTAGAGGTCGCGGGCCGTGGCGTACAGGACGCGGGCGACGTCGGTCGGCTCTCTGAGGGTGCGGGACCTGGAGATGGTGGTGAAGTCGGCCCTGCGGAGCTTGACGCTGACCGTGCGGCCCGCGTGACCGGCCTGCCTGAGCCTGGCCGCGACCCGCTCCGACAGGCGCAGCAGCTCCCGGTGGATCCGCTCCGGGTCGTCGACGTCTGTGGCGAATGTCTCCTCGGCGCCGATGCTCTTGTCCGGCGTGTGCGGGGTGACCCGGCGCTCGTCACGGCCCCAGGCCAGCGCCGCCAGGTGGGTTCCCACGGCCTGGCCGAGCTCGTGCCGGAGCGTCTCGACGGGGATCTTGGCGAGGTCGCCGACCGTCCTGACACCCAGACGCGCCAGAGAGCGCTCGGTGCGCTCCCCCACGCCCCACAGCGCCGCGATGGGCAGCGGGTGGAGGAAGTCGACGACCTGGTCCGCGGGAACGACCATCAGGCCGTCCGGTTTGCAGTGCTGTGAGGCGAGCTTGGCCACGAACTTGCTGTTGGCGACCCCGACGGAGCAGGTGATCCCGTGCTCACCGGCGACCCGTTCACGGATCATGGCGGCGATCGCGGCGGGCGGGCCGAGCCTCCTGCGCGCTCCGCCGACGTCCATGAAGGCCTCGTCGGAGGCGATCGGCTCGACCTCCGGAGTGAAGGTCCGGAAGATCTCCATGACGCCCCTGGAGACCTCGGAGTACTTTCCCCGGCTCGGCGGGATGATCACGGCCCTGGGGCACAGGCGCCGGGCGCGGATCATGGGCATGGCCGAGTGCACCCCGAACCGCCTGGCCTCGTAGGTGGCGCTGAGCACCACCCCCCGCGGGCCGGGGGCGCCCACGATGACGGGCAGGCCGCGCAGCTCGGGACGCTCACGCAACTCGACGCTGGCGAAGAAGGCGTCCATGTCGACGTGGAGGATCGGACAACCGGTGTCGTCCGTGCCCAGCGCCGAGACCGGACGCGGCACCTGCTGTTTCCTCGACACGAGGTCATTGTACGAGACGCATGGGAACACACGTTCGGCGGGAACTCACTTTCTGCCGAGGACGTGGAGCTGGGTGGCGATGTCCCTGAGCACGGGGTGGGCCGCAGCGGCCTGTTCGAGGGCTACCAGGGCGCGCGCGGCCCCCGGTTCCCCGTCCAGCAGGCGGCTGGGCACCAGGTCGGCGAAGATCCGTACGCCGTGGACCTCGCCGGGGGTGAGCCCGGCGGCGGACAGGAGCACGGCCAGGGTCTCGCGGGTGAACCGCCGCGGCGTGGGGTCACGGTCGCCCCAGCGCCCCTGTGGGTCGTCCAGGACCTGCAGCGCCTCGTCGAACCGGCCCGCGATGGAACGATGCAGGGCCGCGGCGAGCGGATTGGCGGCCAGCACACTGATCGCCCCTCCCTCGCGCAGCAGGCCCGCGATGGCGCCCAGGGCGCCCGCCGGGTCCTCGACGTACTCCAGGACGCTGTGGCAGAGCACCAGGTCCGCCCCGTCCGTGGGAAGGATCTCCTTCAGGTCTGCCGCGTCCCCCTGCAGGGCGCGGACGCCGACCCCGGCCTCGGCGGCCCGGCGTTCGAGCGCGGCCAGCGAGTCGGGGCTGGGGTCGACGACGGTGACGGCGTGCCCGAGCCCGGCCAGCGGCACGGCGAAGCCGCCCGTGCCTCCTCCGGCGTCGACGATGTCGAGCCGATCCCTGCCGGTCGCGGCCACCCGGTCGGCGAGCACTGCCCGCAACACGTCCCACACGACGGCGGTGCGGACCGCCGGAGTGGCCGACGGGCGTGAGATGCCTACGGCGCGCAACTTAAGATCGCCTCCTCTTTCGCGGTACGAGCCCCAGCCTACGCCGGGCCGTACCCGGTGCCGTCCGGGGAGGAACCGGGGCCGGGCCTGATCGTCTCTTTCCCCGGCGTGGAAGGAGTCCGGACCGGGGCCGCGTGATTCACGAGGTCAGAACGGGAAAGTCCGTGTGCGGCTCCCGCGGGCGCGTCCGTGGAGAGGACCGGAGAGGGTCCTCTCCACGGATGTGGCCTACAGCTGTGGCCTACAGCGCCAGAGACGGCTTGAGCTGCTTGAACCGGGCCATGAGGCCGTTGACGAACTGCGGGGACTCGTCGGTCGACAGCTCGGAGGCAAGCCCGACCCACTCGCTGATGACGACGCCCTCGGGCACGTCGGGCATCCACAGCAGTTCGTAGGTGCCGCCGCGCAGGAGGTTGCGGTCGACCGCGGGCATGCGGTCGAGCGTCCATCCCTCGGCGTAGGTGGTGATCAGCTCGTCGATGCGCGCGCGATGCCTGCACACGCCCTCGACGATGGTCGCGGTGTACTCGTTGACGGGCGGCTCCGCCCTTTCGAGACGCTCGGCCAGGACCGCGAGCGGGTCCTGGCTGCGCGCCTCGGCCTCGAAGAGGATGTCCAGCGCGCGCCTGCGCGCCTTACCCCGTGCGGACATCAGGCGCGGCCGAGGTATTCGCCGGTGCGGGTGTCGACCTTGACCTTCTCGCCGGTCGTGATGAACAGCGGCACCTTGATCTCGGCGCCGGTCTCCAGCTTGGCGGGCTTGGTGCCGCCGGTGGAGCGGTCGCCCTGCAGGCCCGGCTCGGTCTCGGCGATGATCAGGTCGACGGCCGCGGGCAGCTCGACGTAGAGCACGTTGCCCTCGTTGACCGCGACGGTGGCGAGCATGTTCTCCAGCAGGTAGTTGGCGCTGTCGCCGACGGCCACCCGGGAGACGTTGAGCATGTCGTAGGTCTCGGTGTCCATGAAGACGAACTCTTCGCCGTCCATGTAGGAGAACTGCATCTCGCGCTTGTCGACGTTGGCCACCTCGACCTTGACGCCCGCGTTGAAGGTCCTGTCGACGACCTTGCCCGACTTGATGTTCTTCAGCTTGGTGCGGACGAACGCACCGCCCTTGCCGGGCTTGACGTGCTGGAACTCCACAACCGTCCAGAGCTCACCGCCGTCGAGCTTGAGCACCAGGCCGTTCTTGAGGTCGTTCGTCGTCGCCACTAGTTTCTCCTGCGTACGGCCGCTCTTTAAAGGACAAGCAGCTCTTTGGTCGTCCGTGTGAGAAGCTCCGGTCCGACATCACGCGTCACGAGCGTGTCCTCGATGCGGACGCCGCCCATACCCGGCAGGTAGACGCCAGGCTCAACGGTGACCGGAACTCGATCCTCTAGTCTAGCGTGCCCGGCATCACTGTCTGGCTTCGGCGGAGCCAGGAACGGCACCTCGTGGATCTCCAGCCCGACGCCGTGGCCCAGGCCGTGCCCGAAGCGCTCACCGTGTCCGGCCGCGGTGATCAGATCGCGGGCCGCGGCGTCCACCTCGTGGGTGAGCGCACCAGGCCGTACGGCATGGCGGCCGGCCCGCTGGGCGGCCCTGACCAGGTCGTAGAGCTCTCGCTGCCAGGCTGCGGGCTCCCCGATCGCCACGGTCCTGGTCATGTCGGCGTGGTAGCCGTCGTACAGCGCCCCGAAGTCCATGGTCACGAGGTCTCCCCGCCGCAGGGGGCGCTCCGACGGCGAGTGGTGCGGGATCGAGCCGTTCGGGCCCGAGGCGACGATCGAGTCGAAGGCGGGCTTGTCCGCGCCCAGCTCGATCATCCGGGTCTCCAGCGCCCTGGCGACCTCCCGTTCGGTCACTCCGGGCCGCAGACCGGGCAGCACGTCGGCGAAGGCCTGGTCGGTGAGCGCGCAGGCGGTGCGGATGAGGTCGATCTCCTCCTCGTCCTTGACCCTGCGCACCGACTCGACCAGCCCGCTCAGCCGCGGCAGGTCCCCGCCGAGACGGAAGTAGTCGGCCACGGACATGTGGTGCGCCTCGACGCCGACCCGGCCTGCCGCCGTCGCGACCAGGCCTCCCGTGACGTCGCGTTCCTGACGCACCTCGACGTCCGGGCACAGGCGCCTGGCGGTCTCGGTGTAGCGGGAGTCGGTGGCCAGCGTGGCGGTGCCGTCCGCCGTGACCAGCACCGCGGCGTTCGAGCTCGCCAGGCCGGTCAGGTAGCGCACGTTCACCCCCTGGGTGACCAGGACGGCGTCCACCTCGTGGGCGGGCAGCAGCTCCGCGAGACGCGCACGGCGCGTGGCGTGGGTGGCGGTCATGCCTCGCATGCTATTGACCTCGTCCGTCCCTGTCTCCACCCCGCCCGCCACACCTTGGGCGGTGGCGGGCGGGAGAGGCGGTGGCGGGCCGGAGGGGAGGCCCGCCGCCTCGGGGCGTCAGGCGGGGGCGGGGGCTCCCCCGGCGACCAGCGGCCTGGCGGGCGCCTCGTCCAGGGGCAGCGGCGGGGCGTTCAGCACCGCCTCGTCGAGACGGCCCTCGGAACGGGCGACGAGCACGGGCACCACGATCTGCCCGGCCACGTTCGTCGCCGTGCGGATCATGTCGAGGATCGGGTCGATGGCCAGGAGCAGGCCGACGCCCTCAAGCGGCAGGCCGAGCGTGCTCAGGGTGAGGGTGAGCATCACGACCGCGCCGGTCAGGCCCGCGGTCGCGGCGGAGCCGACCACCGAGACGAACGCGATCAGCAGGTACTGGCCGAGGCCGAGCGGGACGTCGTACACCTGGGCCACGAAGATCGCGGCGAGAGCGGGATAGATCGCGGCGCAGCCGTCCATCTTGGTGGTCGCCCCGAAGGGCACCGCGAAGGAGGCGTAGTCGCGGTCGACGCCCAGGCGTTCGACGGTGACCCGCTGGGTCAGCGGCAGGGTCCCGATCGAGGAGCGGGAGACGAAGGCCAGCTCGATCGCGGGCCAGGCGTTGCGGTAGAAGGTCAGCGGGCTGATCCGGCCGACGAGGGCGAGCAGCAGCGGGTAGCTCACCAGCAGCACCAGCAGGCAGCCGATGTAGACGCCCGCTCCAAGCTTGGCCAGCGGGGCCAGCAGGTCCCATCCGTAGGCGGCGACGGACTTGCCGATCAGGCCCGCGGTGCCGATCGGGGCCAGCCTGATGACCCACCACAGGGCCTTCTGCACCAGTTCGAGCACCGAGCGGCTGAGGACGAGGAACGGCTCGGCCGCCTCGCCGACCGCCAGGGCCGCCGCGCCGAGGACGACCCCGATGAAGACGATCTGCAGGACGTTGAGCTCGGTGAAGGCCGTGACGACGTTGGTCGGGATGATCCCGGTCACGAAGTCGAGCCAGGTCCCCGCGCCGTCGAGGTCGGGGGCCTTGGCTCCGACGGTGGAGATCGTGACGCCCTCGCCGGGGTTGATGACCAGGCCGAGGCCGAGGCCGATGACCACCGCGATCAGCGAGGTGACCAGGAACCACAGCAGTGTCTTGCCCGCGAGCCTGGCGGCTCCGCCGACGTTGCGCAGGTTGGCGACGCTGACCACGACCGCGGTGAGGACCAGCGGCGGGACGGCGAGTTTGAGGAGCTGGACGAAGAGCCTGCCGACCTCGGTCAGGGTGGTGGTGAGCCAGGCGATCTCGCCCGCGCGGGCGAGGAAGCCGAGGGCGGCGCCGGCCACCAGGCCGAGCAGCAGTTGCAGGGAGAAGGAGACTTTCTTCATGAACGCGACTCCGACGTGAGAACGTGCCCGCGCGGGGCGGGAGGGGAGCGGGAAATGCGTTCAGCGACAGAGCTGGCCGTTCAGGCGGCACAGATCCACATACGGCCGCCCGACGAGCAGGGGGGTCACCGGGGAGAACCTCACAGGGCGTGAAACCACCTATTCTGGTAGGAAATTTCATCTATACCTGTGATCAGTATCACGTTCTCCCCGGCCAGAGAAGGCCCGGACATGGGCTCAGGAGGCGAGTTCCCCGACCTTCTCGACGAGCCGGACGCGCTCGGCGTGGGTACGGCCGAGCGGGGTGACGTTGACGGTCGTGACGCCGGAGTCGCGCATCGCCTGCAGGCGGTCGCGCACGTGCCCCTCCGGCCCGATCAGCGAGACGGCCTCCAGCAGCTCCCTGGGGACCAGCGCCGCCGCCTCCTCCTTCTTGCCCGCGAGGTAGAGGTCCTGGATCTCCTCGGCCTCCTTCTCGTAGCCGTAGCGGCGGGCCAGGTCGTTGTAGAAGTTCCTGCCCTTGGCGCCCATGCCGCCGATGTAGAGGGCCGCGACGGGACGGCCGAGGTCGATCAGGCCGGACACGTCGTCGCCGATGGCCAGGGGGGCCTGGGCGATGACGTCGAGGGCTCCCAGCGAGGGGTCGCGCCTGGCCCCGCCCGCGGCCAGGGAGTCCCCCCAGACCTCGGCGGCCTTCTCCGGCATGTAGAAGATCGGCTCCCAGCCCTCGGCCAGCTCGGCGCACAGCTCGACGTTCTTCGGGCCGATGGCCGCGATCACGATGGGGATGCGCTCACGGACGGGGTGGTTGATGAGCTTCAGGGACTTGCCCAGCCCCGTCCCCTCCCCCTCGGGCAGCGGAAGAGTGTAGTGCCTTCCCTCGTACTCCAGGCGCTCACGCCGCCACACCTGCCTGCAGATCTCGACGACCTCCCGGGTACGGCCGAGCGGCGCGGTGTACGGCACACCGTGGAAGCCCTCGATCACCTGCGGCCCCGAGGCGCCGAGGCCCAGGGTGAAACGGCCGCCCGAGACGTAGTCCATGCCGGCCGCGGTCATGGCCAGCAGGGCGGGGGTGCGCGAGTAGATGGGCAGGATGCCCGAGGCGATCTGCAGCCGCTCGGTCCTGGCCGCGATGTAGCCCATCTGGCTGACCGCGTCGAAGCTGTAGGCCTCGGCGACGAAGACGATGTCCAGCCCCGCCCTCTCGTAGTCGGCCAGCTCGTCCACGGTCTCCTTGAAGCCCCCCGCGTAACTCAGGGCCATACCGATACGCATCGTCAGGATCGTCCTTCCCGCACCACAGGAACCGAATGTTATTCCGTTCTCTCTGCCCAGAAGGCTATCGACTCCCTCCGGCCCGCTCCAAGACCCGCGCCGCCCGCATGAGGCCGGTAGCGTACGGGTCTCGGGCTCGGGAGGCCCGTGCGGGCGGGGGACGGCCCGCGATGGCGGCGCGGACGAGGAGCGGTGTGCTGAGGCGGGCGATCATGGTGCTTGCGGGGGCGCTCGCCCTCGTTCTCGGCGGCCACGGACTCCTGCCCGACCTCGGAGGGTTCACCCCGGTGCTGGAGAGCCTGCTGCCCTGGCTCGGCGTCACCGTGCCCTTCCTGCTGATCGGCGCCCTGGTCACCCGGTCGTGGCCGGTGATCGTCGCCGCACTGCTGCCCGCGACCGTCTGGGGAATCATGTTCGGTCCCACGCTGCTGCGCACCGTCCCCGGCGGTCCGAGCGACGTCTCGGTCGCCACGATCAACGTGGGGGCGGCCAACGGCGACTCGGCGCGGGCCGTACGGGCCGTCTCCGGCGGACGGGACCTGGTGGCCGTGCAGGAGCTGACCGAGGGGGGTCCCGCGGCCAAGGAGCTCGACGCCCGCTTCCCGCACCGCTACCAGGTGAACACGGTCGGCCTGTGGAGCAGGTTCCCGATCCTGCAGGCTCGCAGGGTGGACATCGGCCTCGGCTGGGCCAGGGCGCTGCGGGCGGTCGTCCAGACGCCGAAGGGCAGGCTGACCGTCTACGTGATGCACCTGGCCTCGGCCCGTCCCGGCCAGACCGCCCAGCGGGACGAGACCCTCACCCAGGCGGGAAGGCTCGTCGAGCGCGACCGCAGCGAGCGCCTTCTCCTGCTCGGCGACCTCAACACCGCCACGACCGACCGTAAGCGCGCCGGCCTGGTGCCGCCGCTCCTGGACGCCCAGCAGGAGGCCGGCTCCGGGTTCGGCTTCACCTGGCCCGCGTCCTTCCCCGTGACCAGGCCAGACCACATCCTCTACCGGGGCCTCACCGCGGCCACCGCGGGCGTCGAGGCCGCGGCGGGCAGTGACCACCGCGCCGCCGTCGCCTCCTTCCGGCTGCGCCGGGGGACCCCCTGATCTCAGCCCCGCCGCCGTCGCCAGGCCGCCAGGTCGCCGGGGGTGTCGATGTCGGCCGGATCGCCCACGTCGTCGCAGGGCACCTCGACGACCAGTTCGGGGTGCGCGCGGAGGAAGGCCCTCGCGCCCGTGTCGCCGACCGCGAGCCCGGCGACCTCGGCGAAGTGCTCCCTGGCGACCAGCACCGGGTTCCGCCGCCTGCCCGCGTAGGTCGCGACGGCCACGGAGGCCCCCAGCCGCGCGGCCTCCACCAGCCGGAGCACGGCCCGCGGCCCGATGGACGGCTGGTCGGCAAGGGCGATCACCACCCGCTCCGCGTCGCCGGGAAGCGCCGCCAGGCCGGTCCTGAGTGAGGAACCCATGCCGGTTCGCCAGTCCGGGTTGCGCACGACGACCGCCCCGCGCACCTGAGCGTCCGCGGCCCCGAGCACGACGACCACGGGATGGCAGCCTCCCTCGCGCAGCAGCCTGACCCCCCGGTCGACCAGCCGCTCGCCGTCCAGCTCGACCAACGCCTTGGGGGCGCCGAGCCGGGAACCGCCGCCCGCGGCCAGCAGCAGCCCCGCGCTCGCCCCCCGCGTCATGTCCGGCGACCGGGCGCGTGGATGCGGCCCGAGCCGTCGCTCAGCGGCCGTCCCGAGCCGCCCCAGCGCAGCTGGATCAGCTCGGCGGCGATGGAGACCGCGGTCTCCTCCGGTGTCCGCGCGCCCAGGTCGAGGCCGATCGGCGAGCGCAGCCGCCCGAGCTCCTCCTCCCCCAGGCCCGCCTCGCGCAGCCGCGCCAGCCGGTCCTCGTGCGTACGGCGTGAGCCCATCGCCCCGACGTATCCCGCCGGGGTGCGCAGCGCCACCTCCAGCAGCGGGACGTCGAAGCGGGGGTCGTGGGTGAGCACGCAGATCACGGTCCGCTCGTCCACGGTGACCGAGCTGAGATAGTCGTGCGGCCACTTGACGACCACCTCGTCGGCCTCGGGGAAGCGCCTGGCCGTGGCGAAGACGGGGCGTGCGTCGCACACCACCACGTGGTAACCGAGGAACTTGCCGATCCTGGCGACCGCGGCGGCGAAGTCGATGGCGCCGAAGACCAGCATCCTGGGCGGCGGGGTGAAGGAGTGCACGAAGACCGCCAGGTCGTCGAGGCGCCGCTCACCGTGCGGGCCGTACCGGCGGATCCCGGTGAGGCCCTGGGCGAGCATGCCGCGGGCGTCGTCGTCGACCGCGTCGTCCAGCCTGGCCGTGCCCAGCGAGCCGGAGGCGCGCTCAGGGCCGACCACCCGGCGGGCCCCGACGGCGCCTGGACCGGACAGCACGGTCGCGACCGCGACCGGCTCGTGTTCCCGCACCGCCGCGGCGACCTCCCCCAGCTCGGGGAACGTCCCGCGCGAGACCGGCTCGACGAAGACGTCCAGAATCCCCCCGCAGGTCAGCCCGACGGAGAAGGCGTCGTCGTCGCTCACCCCGTAGCGCCGCAGCACCGGGGTCCCCGAGGCGGCCACCTCGCGGGCCAGCTCGTAGACGGCGCCCTCGACGCAGCCGCCGGACACGCTGCCCGCCGCCTCCTCCCCGAGGACGGCCATCGAGGCTCCCGGGGGCCGGGGCGCGCTGCGGAAGGTCTCGACCACGGTCGCCAGGCCGAACGTCTCGCCCGCCTCCCACCAGCGCGTGATCTGCGAGAGGATGTCACGCATTCCGCCCTCCAAGCAGCCGGGCCAGCGCCTCGAAGGCCGCCAGGCTGTGCCCGGCCACGAAGTCGTCCACGTACGGCAGCGCCGCCCGCATCCCGGCGGTGAGCGGGCGGTAGCCCTCCTGCCCCTTGTGCGGGTTCACCCAGATCACCCGGTGGGCGGTCCTGGACAGTCTGGCCATCTGCGCACCGAGCAGCGAGGCGTCGCCCCGCTCCCACCCGTCGGAGGCGATGACGACGGTCGCGCCCGCCGCGTCGTGCAGCCGCAGAAGACTTCGCAGTTCCTCACCGAGGCGGGTGCCGCCGCTCCAGTCGGGGATGGCGGCGGAGACGGCCTCCATCGCCGCCGCCGGGTCGCGCGGGCGCAGCTCGGCGGTGATCCTGGTCAGGCGGGTGCCCACGCTGAACACCTCGGTCGCCCTCGGCTCCGCGCGCACCAGGGCGTGTCCCAGGCGCAGCAGCGTGTCGGCGTAGGGGGCCATGGAGCCGCTGACGTCGACGAGCAGCACGACCCCGCGAGGCCTGGTGCGGTGGGCGCGGTGGCGCAGCCGTACGGTCTGGCCGCCGTGCCGCAGGGTCTCGCGGATCGTCGCCCCGCCGTCGAGGCGCCCCCTGCGGGAGGGGCCGAACCGTCGTGACCCGCGCCGCTCGCGATCCACCCGCAGCAGGGCGAGCAGGCGCCGTACCTCGGCCAGCTCGGCACCGGTCATCGCGGCCACGTCCCTGTTGCGCAGGACCTCCGCCGGGCTGGCGGCCGCCGCCCGCTCCTCACCGTCCCCCGCCTGTCCCCGGGTGCCGGTCAGGATCGTGACGCCCCGGGTGACGTCGGCCACGGGCGGGGGCGTCGGACGTGCCCGCGTGCCGCCAAAGTAGGCGTCGAAGACACGGTCGTAGCGGGGCAGGTCGTCGGGACAGGCGCACAGGGTGAGTCTGCCCGCCCAGTAGACCCCGCGCGGGGCGGCCGCGCCGAGGACGGCCAGCGCGCGCAGCAGGGCCTGGGTCCGCTCGTGGTCGGCGGGCACCCCGGCGGCGCGCAGCGTCCTGGCGAATCCCGTCATGACCGCGACCATGTCGCGCTCCGCCTCCCCCACCGCGCCCTCCACTGTGTCCTCCGCTGTGCCCTCCAGGGGGCCCTCAGTCACGGGAGACATCGAAGAACCCGTTCCCGAGGACCATCTCGTGGTCCTCGCGGTGCTTGAGCAGGGCTCCCAGCGTCGCCGCGGCCAGGCCGGGGTCCAGCTCCCGGGCGCCCAGGGTCAGCAGGGCCTCGGCCCAGTCGAGGCTCTCGGCGACGCCGGGCGGCTTGACCAGACCGGCCCCGCGCAGCCGGCCCGCGGCCCCGGCCACCTGCTCGGCCAGGGTCCTGGAGCAGCCGGGGAGCCTGCGCAGCAGGATCGTCACCTCCCGCTCGAAGGAGGGGTGTTCGAGCCAGTGGTAGAGGCAGCGGCGTCTCAGCGCGTCGTGCAGCTCGCGGGTGCGGTTGGAGGTCAGCACGACGACCGGCGGGCTCTGCGCCCGGATCGTGCCGAGCTCGGGGATGGAGATCGCGAAGTCGGACAGCACCTCGAGCAGGATCGCCTCGAACTCCACGTCGGCCCGGTCGACCTCGTCGACGAGCAGCACGCTCGGCTGGGTCTCCACCGCCTTGAGCAACGGCCTGGGGATCAGGAAGCGCCGGTCGTAGACCTCCCCCTCGAGCCGCGCCGCGTCGGTGATCCCGCTCGCCTCCGCGGCCTTGAGGTGCAGCAGCTGGCGGGCGAAGTCCCAGTCGTAGAGCACCTGGGGACCGTCGAGTCCCTCGTAGCACTGCAACCTGATCAGCGGCGCGCCGAGCACCGTGGCGAGCGTCCTGGCCAGCTCGGTCTTGCCGACCCCTGCCTCACCTTCGAGCAGCAACGGGCGGCCCATCCGCAGCGCCAGGAACGCCGCCGTGGCCAGCCCCTCGTCCGCGAGGTAGGCGCACCGGTCGAGGAGTTCCCCCAGATGTCCCGGTGACTCCACGTCAGAGGCCTTGGCCGTCCCCCTCAGCATCACCTCAGGCTACGCCGCGGGGGCCACTGACGGGGCAGGGCATGTGGGGCGGGACGTGGCGGTCGTCTCCCCGGCGTATTCTCACCCCTCGTGAAGAACGTTCTGCGGCGGATCAACACGCCGTCGAGAGTCGTCGTGGCCGCCTTCCTGGTCGTGGTCACGACGGGCTCGGCGCTGCTGTCGCTGCCCGTCGCGGTCGAGGCCGGGCAGGCGGCGGCGTGGACGTCCGCGCTCTTCACCGCGACGTCGGCGGTCTGCGTGACCGGCCTGGCCGTACAGGACACCGCGACGCACTGGTCGGTCTTCGGTGAGCTGGTGATCCTGGCGCTGATGCAGATCGGCGGGTTCGGGATCATGACGATGGCCTCCATCCTGGCGCTGGTCGTCTCCGGCAAGCTCGGCCTGCGCGCCAGGCTCAACGCCCAGGCCGAGACCAGGACCCTGGGCCCCGGCGAGGTGCGCCGCCTGATCGCGGGCGTCGCCAAGGTGACGCTGGCCGCCGAGGCGCTGACCACCGCCGTGCTGGCCGCCCGCTTCCTCATCGGGTACGGCGAGTCGCCCGGCCGCGCCCTGTACCAGGGGCTCTTCCACGCGGTCTCCTCCTTCACCAACGCCGGGTTCACCCTGTGGCCGGACGGCATCGCGCGCTTCGTCCACGACCCGTGGATCTGCCTGCCGCTGGCGATCTCCGTGGTCGTCGGGGGGCTCGGCTTCCCCGTCTACACCGCGATCCGCCGCGGCTGGCACAGTCCCAGGCGCTGGTCGCTGCACGCCAGGATCACCGTGGGGATGACCGCGGTCCTGCTGTTCGGCGGGGCGCTGGCCGTCGCCCTCACCGAGTGGGAGAACTCCGCGACCCTGGGGGGCCTGCCGCCCTGGCAACGGATCATGGCGGCGTTCTTCCACAGCTCCATGACCCGCAGCGGCGGCATGAACTCCGTGGACGTCTCCCAGATGCACGAGACCACCTGGCTGATCAGCGACGTGCTGATGTTCATCGGAGCGGGCAGCGCGAGCACCGGCGGCGGCATCAAGGTGACGACGTTCGCGCTCCTCGGCTACGTCATCCTGGCCGAGCTGCGCGGTGAGCCCGACGTCACGGTCGGCCGCCGCCGCCTGCCCGAGCAGCTCCAGCGTCAGGCGCTGACCATCGCCCTGCTCAGTGTGGCCTCGGTGGCGCTGGGCACGTTCGTCCTGATGGCCCTCACCCCGTTCAAGCTCGACCGGGTGCTGTTCGAGGTGGTCTCGGCGTTCGGCACGGTCGGCCTGTCCACCGGGATAACCGGCGATCTCGGTACCCCGGGGCACCTGGTGCTGACGGTCCTGATGTTCGTCGGCAGACTGGGGCCCGTGACACTCGGCGCGGCGCTGGCGCTGCACGTCCAGACCCGCAGGTTCCGTTATCCGGAGGAGGGCCCTCTCGTTGGCTGACAGGAAGGACCGCGGCGACGCGGTCGCGGTGATCGGTCTCGGCCGGTTCGGCAGCGCGCTGGCGCTCGAACTGGCGGAGCGCGGCGTCGAGGTGCTCGGCGTGGACAGCGACCCCAAGATCGTGCAGCAGCTGTCCGGGCAGCTCACGCATGTGGCCTGCGCCGACTCGACCGACCCGGACGCGCTGACCCAGTTGGGCGTCGAGGAGTTCGGCAGGGTCGTGGTCGGCATCGGCGGCGACATCGAGGCGAGCATCCTGACCACCTCGATCCTGGCCGACTTCGGTGTGCCGGACATCTGGGCCAAGTCGATCAGCCGCCAGCACAGCCGGATCCTGGACCGGGTCGGCGCGCATCACGTGGTGCAGCCCGAGTACGACATGGGAGAGCGGGTCGCGCACCTGGTGACCGGGCGGATGCTCGACTACGTCGAGATCGACGAGGGCTACGCCCTGGTCAAGACCAAGGCGCCGGGCTGGGCGGTGGGCAGGACGCTGGGCGAGCTGGGCATCCGCACGAAGTACGGCGTGACCGTGGTCGGGATCAAGAGCCCCGGTGGCCGGTTCACCTACGCCACCTCGGACACGGCCATCCACGGGAACACGGTCCTGCTGGTCGCGGGTGAGACGGGCATGGCCGAGCGTTTCGCCGAGGAGACCTGACACCCCACGCCGGCCGGGTCTCAGCCGTCGTCCCCGGCCCGGCCGCCGTGCCCGTCGTCGTCCCTGGCCTCGCCGCGTTCCCTGATCAGCGCGGCGAGCTGACGGACCTGCTGGACGGTCCGCTCCTTCTCCGAACCCTGCAGCCCCATGGCGCCGATCGTCGCGCCGTCGGTGAAGTCGATCTTCGCCCAGGGCTCGCTGTCGGTCAGCGTCACCGCGAGCACCTCCGGCCACTCGTAGCGGTGCACCCGCAGCGCGTTGACCAGGGTGACGCCCGTCTCGTCCGCCTCGACCCGGCAGCGGCCGAGCAGGTGCAGCACCCCGGCGACGGCGGCGCCGAGCACCACCATCGCGACCTTGTCGACCACGGTGAACGGCGGCGGCAGGAGGATCGCCAGGACCACGGCTCCAACGACGATCAGCCCGGCGAAGCCGTACGCCACGACGCGTCCCTTCCTCGGCCGCCACACGACGGGCAGCTCGGGGGGCGAGACGTTCTCTTGACTCACCTGGAGATCACGTTCCTTTGGGAAAACCACCGGTCACGGCGATAGGAAACCTATCGCACGCCCCGGCCGGCCCCGCGTCCGAGACGCTCGGGGACCTCAGGCGTCCCTGAGGTCCCGCAGCAGCAGCGCCGTCTCCAGGGCCGCGACGGTGGCCTCGTAGCCCTTGTCCTCGTGACTGCCGGGCAACCCGGAGCGGTCGAGGGCCTGGTCGAGGGAGTCGCACGTCAGCACCCCGTTGCCGACCGGCGTGCCCTCGTCGAGCGAGACACGGGTGAGCCCCGAGGTGACCGACTCGCAGACGTAGTCGAAGTGGGCGGTCTCCCCGCGGATCACCGCGCCCAGGGCGACCACGGCGTCGCAGCGCCTGGCCAGCGCCTGGGCGACGACCGGGATCTCCAGGGACCCGGCGACGCGGATCACCGTCGCGCTCGCCCCGCTGTCCGCGCTGGCCAGCACCGCCCGCGCCACGAGCTGATCGGTGATCTTCTCGTGCCAGCGGGCGGCCACGATGCCGACGGTCAGCCCGGACGCTTTGACGGCCTCGGCCTGGGGACGTCCCGCGCCGCTCATGCGTTCTCCTTGTTGATCTCGTGGCCCAGACGGTCGCGCTTGGCCGTCAGGTACTTCTCGTTGTGGGGGTTCATCGCCACGGGCATCGGCTCACGGCCGAGGACCTTGACCCCGTAGCCGTCCATGCCCCGCAGCTTGGCGGGGTTGTTCGTCAGCAGTCTGACCGACTTCACCCCCAGGTCGGCGAGGATCTGGCCGGCGTTGGAGAACTCCCTGGCGTCGACCGGCAGGCCGAGCTCCAGGTTGGCGTCCACGGTGTCGCTGCCCGCGTCCTGCAGGCCGTAGGCCTTCAGCTTGGCCAGCAGCCCGATGCCACGGCCCTCGTGCCCGCGCAGGTACACCACGACACCACGGCCCTCGGCGGCGATCTCCGACATCGCGTGGTCGAGCTGGACCCCGCAGTCGCACCGCAGGGAGCCGAACACGTCCCCGGTCAGGCACTCGGAGTGCGCCCTGACCAGGATGTTCTCCCCGTCCTCCAGATCGCCGTAGACCAGGGCGACGTGCTCGCCGCCGTCCAGGGCGCTGGCGTAGCCGTAGGCGCGCCACATCCCGTACGCGTTGGGCAGGCGGGTCTCCGCGACCCTGCTCACCATCCGTTCGGTGCGGCGCCGGAACTCGACCAGCTGCTCGATGGAGACCAGCGCCAGGTCGTGCTCGTCGCAGAACTCGCGCAGTTCGGGCAGCCGCTTCATGGTCCCGTCGTCGTTGACGACCTCGGCGAGGGCTCCGGAGGGCCGCAGCCCCGCCAGCCTGGCCAGGTCCACGGCCGCCTCGGTGTGGCCGCGCCTGACCAGCACGCCGCCCTCGCGGTAGCGCAGCGGGAAGACGTGGCCGGGCCGTACCAGATCGTGGGGCTCGGTGGCCGAGTCGCACAGGGTGCGGATCGTCCTGGCGCGGTCGGAGGCGGAGATGCCGGTGGTCACCCCGTCGCGGGCGTCGACGCTGATCGTGTAGGCGGTGCGCAGGCGTTCCCTGTTCTCGCGCACCATCAACGGCAGGCCGAGCCTGTCGAGGTCCTCACCGGGCAGCGAGACGCAGATCACGCCGCTGGTGTGCCTGATGGTGAAGGCCAGCAGCTCCGGTGTCGCCTTGGCCGAGGCGAAGATGATGTCGCCCTCGTTCTCACGGTTCTCGTCGTCGACCACCACGACGGGCCTGCCCTCGCGAATGTCGGCGATCGCCCGCTCTATGGGGTCAAGCTCGGTCACACAGCCTCCTTGGGGACGAGCACGGTCCTGGACCGGTACTCCTTGAGCCAGTTGAAGAATCCGATGAGGACGAGGACGAAGAAGACCCCGTAGACGGCCCCCGAGACGACGAGACCCGAGCTGAAGGCCAGCGGCACGCCGACCAGGTCCACGGCCACCCAGATGATCCAGAAGTCCACCAGCGCGCGCCCCTGGGCCCAGGTGGCGACGGCGCTGCCGACGAAGATGTAGGCGTCCGCCGCGACCAGCAGGTAGCCCCTCGGCGGCGGCACCAGCGCGCCCCAGGAGAGCTTGGTCACGAAGAACAGCACGCCGACGGCGGCCGTGCCCAGCAGCATCGTGCCCGCCATCGCCAGCCGTTCCCAGCCGGTCGCGGGCCGTACGGCCAGGCCCTGGCCCGATCGGGTGCCGCGGGTCCAGCGCCACCAGCCGTAGACGGCCAGGCCGCCGAACATGAGCTGTTTGAGGGCGTTGCCGGTGATGTGGGCGCTGAGGGAGGTGACGAACAGCAGGACCGCGGCGGTGAGCTGCACCGGCCAGGTCCATATCGATCTGCGGATCGCCAGCAGCACGGTGGCCAGCGCGGCCACGTTGCCGACCAGGTCGGTCCACAGGACCTTGACCCCGAGGAGCTGGAAGCCCTCGTTCACCCAGTTCATGACCCGTTCCCCGGGGCGTAGGCGCCGACGAGCCGCTCCACGTGCTTGGCGATCACGTCGACTTCGAGGTTCACCGGGTCGCCCGGCTGCTTGGCGCCGAGGGTGGTCAGCCGCAGCGTGGTGGGGATGAGGCTGACGGAGAAGCCCTCGTCGTCCACGCCGACCACGGTCAGGCTGACCCCGTCGACGGCGATCGAGCCCTTCTCCACGACGTAGCGGTTGAGCGCGGCGGGCAGGGAGATCCGCACGACCTCCCAGTGTTCGTCCGGCTCGCGCGCGAGCAGCACGCCGGTACCGTCCACGTGGCCCTGCACGATGTGGCCGCCGAGGCGCTGGTCGGCGCGGACCGCGCGCTCCAGGTTGACCCTGGAGCCGGGGCGCAGGGCCCCCAGGCTGCTGCGGTCCAGGGTCTCCTTCATCACGTCGGCGGTGAAGACCTCCCCCTCCACGTCGACCACGGTCAGGCAGACCCCGTTGACGGCGATCGAGTCGCCGTGCCCGGCGTCGCCGGTGACGACCCCGCCGCGGATCGACAGCCTGGCGGCGTCGCGCAGCGTCTCGATCTCCGCGATCTCGCCGAGTTCCTCAACGATTCCGGTGAACATTCACAGCTCCTTCGCAGGGCGTGCGTAGATGACATCGGGAGTGAACCCGCGCGGGGCCGCCCGTCTTCCTGGCCCCGCGGGGCCTCCCGGGACCGGGGAACCGGCGCGGCGGGCTTTTCCCAGGACGCGGGCACGTGGAAGCAGGCGAGGCCGTACGGGCTCACCGGGAGAGGCCGTGGAGATCGCGGGGACACGGCGGGCGAGACGGAGGAAGGGGCCGGCGGCGGCGCGACCACACGCGGGCACGCCGATCGGCTGGCGCGGGTGCGCCCGACCACACATCCGGGACTCCTACTCGCCGGTAGCTTTCTGCCACGGCGGGCCCCGGGGGATCACAGGCACGTACACCCATTGGCGGCGAGGCGTCCCGCCAAGGGACGTCCCTGCCGCCCGCGCGCTTCCTCCCATCCGGACTTTGACCGTCGGTCCTGGAGTTTCACCAGGTCAACCGGCCGATGGCTTCGGACGGGTCGCGGACTGTAACCGCCGGCTCGGAATTTCACCGACCCCGGAGCACGCTGCTCTCCCTCCAGTGTGCCACGTCCGGCAAAAGATGACGTGTCCCCCTCCCACCAGATGGAACAGCCGGGCATCGAGGAGAGGCTCACCGCGCGCCCTCGCGCCCGGCCGGGCACGGTGGTACGAAGGAAGCAGGGGCGGAAGCAGGGGGCGAAGGGGCGCGGGACCTCAGGGGGGCCGGAGGGGGACTCCGATCGGGTCACCCGCAGTCAACACGCTTTCACCGCACTCACCCGGCGGACGGGCCGCCCTCCGCCCGGCCTGCGGACACACACACGACGAGAGGTGACACGACGGCCACACAGACCGTCATGGTCGTGTCATAGGTATGTCACAAATCCGTGAATAAGAGACGGTGGGGAATCTCATCATTCCATCCGACCCCCCACCCAGGTCAATGGAATTGCAGCCACAACCTGATCTATATTGCACAACAAAAAAACAAGTAACAGCTAGGCCATTGATTTGCCCCTGACTGTTTTGCAATGGTTCCCCCAGATCCCGCTCAGTCATGCTCGTTGGGGGCTCCCGCACGATGACCATCCCTGCACCTGCCGCGACCACCGCCGATGAGGCGCCCGTGGTGAAGGCACCGGAAACGGTGGGCCGCTCACCAGGGCAGCTGATGTGGCTCCGCTTCCGCCGCGACCGGACCGGGGTCGCCTCGGCCATCGTGGTGATTTTCTTCATCCTGGTAGCGATACTCGCGCCGGTGATCTCCTGGCTGTACGGCAAGGACCCGTACACCCTCTACGGCCAGGACACCCCGGGCCTGCTCAATGACTTCGGCTATCCGATCGCCCCGAACGGCGGCATCAGCTCGGAGTTCTGGTTCGGCATCGAGCCGAACCTCGGCCGTGACGTGTTCACCCAGCTGGTCTACGGAATCAGGACCTCGCTGCTGATCGCGCTCATCACGACGATCCTCACCACGCTGATCGGCATCGTGATCGGCATCGTGGCCGGATACTCCGGCGGCAAGACGGACTACGTCATCGGCCGCGTGATCGACACGGTGCTGTCCTTCCCCTCGGTGCTGTTCATCATCGCGTTCATGCCCGTCGTGGAGAACCTCTTCGTCAGTCCCGACGAGGAGACGCCGGTCTGGCTGCGCGCCGTGACGCTGGTGCTCGTGCTGACATTGTTCGGCTGGGCCGGTCTGGCCCGCCTGCTGCGCGGCCAGGTCCTCACGCTCCGCGAACGCGAGTTCATCGAGGCCGCCCGGGTGACCGGCGCCTCCCCCGCGCGGATCGTGTTCAAGGAACTGCTGCCCAACCTGTGGACGCCGATCCTCATCCAGGCGACGCTGCTGCTGCCCGCGCTGGTCACCTCTGAGGCCGCCCTGTCCTTCCTCGGCGTCGGCATGATCGAGCCGATCCCCGACTGGGGCAGGATGTTCCGGCGTGGCACCGAGGTCTACCAGAACGACATCACGTACCTGATCTTCCCGGGCGTCGCGCTGGTGATCTTCGTGATCGCCTTCAACCTTCTCGGCGACTCCGTCCGCGACGCCTTCGACCCCAAGCTCAAGCGCTAGCCCCAGCTCAAGCGCTGAACAGATAGGAGAGAGATGACAGTCAGAAAGCGGTCAGCCGTGGCCGTCCTGGCCATCGGTATGCTGGCCGTCACCAGCGCCTGCGCCGAGGGCAACCAGGGGGCTCCGGCCGCCCAGTCGTCGGGCGGCTCCAACGGTGCCTCCTCGGCCCCCGCAGCGGCCTACAAGCCGGCGGTCATCACCCAGGGCACCCCGGAGGACTCCAAGGGTCCCGCGATCCCGCCGGAGGGCGTCGTCAAGGGCGGAACGGTCACGATGATCGACCGTGACGACTTCTCCCACCTCGACCCCGCGCAGATCTACGTCAACACCGAGGCGAACTTCTTCCGGCTGATCGGCCGTACCCTGACGGGCTACAAGCGCGTCGCCAAGGGCGAGTTCAAGCTGGTCGGCGACCTCGCCACCGACACCGGCACCCAGTCCGACGGCGGCAAGACCTGGAAGTTCACGCTGAAGGACGGCGTGAAGTGGCAGGACGGCACGCCGATCACCTCCGCGGACGTCAAGTGGAGCATGGAGCGGACCTTCGCGCCGTTCGTCACCCAGGGCCCCACCTACATCCAGCAGTGGCTGACCGACGTCGACTTCAAGAAGGCCTACCCCGGCCCGTACGACGGCAAGGAACTCGACGCGATCGAGACGCCGGACGACAAGACGATCATCTACAAGTTCAAGACGCCGCACGCCGACGCGGCCTACGCCTTCGCCATGGCCGGTTACGGCATCGTGCCCAAGGCCAAGGACACCAAGGAGCAGTACGACAAGGAGCCCGTCTCCAGCGGGCCGTACATCATCAAGTCGCACGTGGTCGACAAGACCATCGACCTTGAGCGCAACCCGAACTGGGACCCGGCGACCGACCCGATCCGCGGCGCCTACCCGGACAAGTGGCACCTTGAGTTCGGCTTCGAGGCCCTGCAGGTGACCGACCGCCTCATGGCGGACTCGGGCGCCGACCAGACCGCCTTCACCTTCTACGCCTCGACGCCGCCGGAGCGTCTGCAGCAGGTGCTGGGCGACACCAACCTGGCCTCCCGCCGGATGAACAGCCCCTCGCCGTACGGCAACTACTACTACTTCAACCTTGACCGGATGAAGGACCCCAAGGTCCGTCAGGCCATCAACTACGCCTGGCCGTCCAAGCAGATCCAGCAGGTCCTGGGCGGCCCGGCCGCCGCGGCGCTGCCGACCACGATCCTCAACGAGAACACCACGGTCGGCTACCAGTCCTACGACCTGTTCAACAAGGAGACCAAGCCCGACGGCGACATCGAGAAGGCCAAGGAGCTGCTGGCTCAGACGAGCACCCCGACTCCGACCATCGTCTACGCCTACAACCAGACGCCGGTCCAGGAGCAGGTCACCGTCGCGATCAAGAGCGCCCTGGCGAAGGCCGGCATCAACGTCGTGGCCAAGCCGCTCGACCGTAAGACCTACTACGACTCGATCGGCAAGCTCGGCAACCAGTTCGACCTGTACTGGGGTGGCTGGGGCGCCGACTGGCCGTCCGGCTCCACGGTGCTCCCGATCATCTTCGGCCCGGTCGCCGACGGTGCGCCCAACTACTCGCACCTGAAGGACCCGGCGCTCACCGCCGAGATGGACAAGATCACCGCCATGACGGACATCGACGCGGCCAACGCCGCGTGGATGGCGCTCGACAAGAAGATCCAGGAGACGATCACCCCGCTGGTCGTCGCGGAGAACCGGATCGCCACCATGCTCCACGGTTCCAAGGTGGGCGGCGCCGAGATCGACCCGCAGCAGTGGATCGTTCAGCCGGACACCATCTTCGTGAAGCCGTAGAGACGGCAAAGGCCGTGGTCCCGCCGACAGGCGGGGCCACGGCCCGCGGGGGCTTCACCGCCCCCGCGGCGGTCTCCCAGCAACCGTCGGGAAACGGGCAATGTTTCGATTCATCACTCGCCGCACCCTGGGCGCCGTGGTCACCCTGCTGATCATCGCCGCGTGCACGTTCTTCCTCTTCTTCGCCGTTCCAGCCGACCCCGCCCGGCTCGCCTGCGGCAAGGTCTGCCCGCCCGAGCTGCTGGAGCAGGCGCGGCACAACCTGGGACTGGACCAGCCGCTGTTCGTGCAGTTCCTGACCTGGGTCGCCGGCATCTTCGTCGGCCGCAACTACGAGGGCCTGGGCGACTGCTCCGCCCCCTGCCTGGGGTTCTCCTTCGTCAACAAGGCCCCGGTGCTGGACACGATCCTCGACCGCATGCCGTTGACCGTCTCGCTCACGATCGGCGCGGCCATCGTCTTCCTCCTGTTCGGAGTGGCGACCGGTATCGTCGCGGCGCTCAGGCAGGGCAAGGCGCTGGACAAGATCGCCAGCGTCTCCTCCCTGATCGGCGCCTCGCTGCAGATCTACTTCGTCGGCACGCTGGCGCTGTACTTCCTCGTCTACCAGAACCACATCCTGCGGCAGCCGAGCTACGTCCCCATCACCGAGAACCCACTGGACTGGGCGATGGGGCTGATGCTGCCCTGGGTGGTGCTGGCGATCATCTTCACCGCCAACTACACCCGTATGACCCGTTCGACGATGGTGGAGCAACTCTCCGAGGACTACGTCAGGACGGCTCGGGCCAAGGGCATGCAGAACCGCTCGGTCGTGATGAGGTTCGCGTTGCGCGGCACCCTGATCACCATCGTCACCATCCTCGGCGTCGACCTGGGCACCCTGATCGGCGGCGCGATCATCACCGAGCAGACCTTCGGCCTGCAGGGAATCGGGCAGCTGTCCATCAGGGCCGTCTGGAGCTCGGACCTGCCTATGCTGATGGCGACGGTGATGGTCGCCGCGGGCGCCATCGTCGTGTTCAACATCATCGTGGACGTCTTGTACGCCGTCATCGACCCCCGCGTGCGGCTGAGCTAGGAGCTGGAAGAAGTGTCGAACCCGTTCCTGTCGGTCCGTGACCTGACCGTCGACTTCCACACCGAGGACGGCCTCGTCCACGCGGTGGACGGGCTCTCCTTCGACGTGGAGAAGGGCACCACCCTGGGGATCGTGGGCGAGTCGGGATCCGGCAAATCGGTGACCAACCTGACCGTGCTCGGCCTGCACAACCCGGAGACCACCAAGATCAGCGGTGAGATCCACCTCGACGGTCAGGAGCTGATCGGCGCCTCCCGATCCACCATGGAGAAGCTTCGCGGCAACAAGGTCGCGATGATCTTCCAGGACCCGCTGACCGCGCTCTCGCCGTACCACACGATCGGCAGGCAGATCGGCGAGGTCTACCGCAAGCACACCGGCGCGAGCAAGTCCGAGTCCAGGGCCCGCGCGATCGAGATGCTGACCCGGGTCGGCATCCCGCAGCCGAAGACCCGCGTGGACGACTACCCGCACCAGTTCTCCGGCGGCATGCGGCAGCGCGCGATGATCGCGATGGCCCTGGTCTGCGACCCGGACCTGCTGATCGCCGACGAGCCGACCACCGCGCTCGACGTGACCGTGCAGGCCCAGATCCTGGACCTGCTCAAAGAGCTCCAGGACCAGACCGGCACCTCCATCATCATGATCACGCACGACCTGGGCGTGGTCGCGAACACCGCGCACAACGTGCTGGTGATGTACGCCGGCCGGGCCGTCGAGCGCGGCACGGTCAAGGAGGTCCTCGACACCCCGCGCCACCCCTACACCTGGGGTCTGCTCGGTTCGATGCCGCGGCTGAGCTCCTCGGTCGACATCCCGCTCAAGCCGGTCCGCGGCACCCCGCCGAGCCTGCTCAACGTTCCCTCCGGCTGCCCGTTCCACCCCAGGTGCGACTACATGGACCAGGCGGGACCCGAGCTGTGCAAGGGCGAGCGGCCCGAACTGTCCCCGCACCGCGGCCACGGCGACGCGTGCTATCTGACCCTCGCCCAGAAGCGGGAGATCCACAAGTGAAGCAAGGACGGCCAGTGAACGGGCTTGGCGGCTCGCGGACGCCGTCTGCGAGGGAGGACGCGTGAGCGAGGAACTGCTGGAGCTGTCCGGGCTGGAGAAGCACTTCCCGGTGACGGGCGGGCTGATCTTCAAGCGGCAGGTCGGCAAGGTGCACGCGGTCGACGGAGTCGACCTGACCGTGCACACCGGTGAGGCCCTCGGCCTGGTCGGCGAGTCCGGCTGCGGGAAGTCGACCACGGGACGGCTCGCCGCCCGGCTGCTCGAACCCACCGGGGGCTCCATCCGCTACCGGGGTCACGACATCACGCACGCCGGTCGCAAGGAGCTCCAGCCGATCAGGTCCGAGATCCAGATGATCTTCCAGGACCCGTACTCGTCGCTCAACCCCCGCCACACCGTGGGCACGATCATCAGTGGCCCGATGGAGATCAACGGCATCGAGCCGCCCGGTGGCAGGGAGAAGCGCGTCAAGGAGCTTCTGGAGACCGTCGGCCTCAACCCCGAGCACTACAACCGCTTCCCGCACGAGTTCTCCGGCGGTCAGCGCCAGCGCATCGGGGTCGCCCGCGCGCTGGCCCTCAACCCCAAGCTGATCATCGCCGACGAGCCGGTCTCCGCGCTTGACGTCTCGATCCAGGCGCAGGTCGTCAACCTGCTCCAACAGCTCCAGAGGGACCTGGGGATCGCGTTCCTGTTCATCGCGCACGACCTGGCCATCGTCAGGCACTTCTCGCAGCGGGTCGCGGTCATGTACCTCGGCAAGATCGTCGAGATAGCCGACAGGTCCTCCCTCTACGAGCGCCCCCGGCACCCCTACACCCACGCGTTGCTGTCGGCGGTGCCCGAGGCGACCACGGAGGCGGGTGCCCGCGAGCGCATCCGCCTGGCCGGGGACGTGCCCTCCCCCATCGACCCGCCGTCCGGCTGCCGTTTCCGCACCCGCTGCTGGAAGGCACAGGACAAGTGCGCGACCGAGGAGCCGCCGCTGGTCAGGCTGGAGGGCAACCAGGAGGGGCATCTGACCGCCTGCCACTTCCCCGAGGAGCCGACCGTCAGCGGCGAGGGCGTGATCCTCGACCCGGCCCTGCAGGGCTAGTCCGCCCGCTCCACGAGCTCTCGCGGTCTCTCGAAGGCTCCGGGGTCGCCCACGGCACCCCGGGGCCTTCGAACGTCCTGGAGGCCGTCAGGCCCTCTCCGCCGCCGCCCGCAGCTCGTCGATCGCACGGGCCGGGTCGGCGGCGCCGTAGACGGCGCTGCCCGCGACGAACACGTCGGCCCCGGCCTCCGCGCAGCGCTCGATCGTCTCGGCCGAGACCCCTCCGTCGACCTGCAGCCAGATCTGGCCGCCGTGCCCGTCGATCAGCCCGCGGGCCCGGCGGATCTTGGGCAGCACGATGTCCAGGAACCGCTGGCCGCCGAAGCCGGGCTCCACGGTCATCATCAGCAGCATGTCGACCTCGCCGAGCAGGTCCTCGTACGGCTCGACCGCCGTGGCGGGGTTCAGCGCGAGCCCGGCGCGGGCCCCCGCGGCGCGGATCTGCCGCAGGGTGCGCACCGGGGCCTTGGCGGCCTCCACATGGATCGTCACGCTGCCCGCCCCGGCCTCGGCGTAGGCCGGGGCCCAGCGGTCGGGGTCCTCGATCATCAGGTGGCAGTCGAGCGGCGTCGAGGTCGCCTTGAGCAGCGACTCGACGACGGGCAGGCCGAGGGTCAGGTTGGGCACGAAATGGTTGTCCATGACGTCCACGTGCAGCCAGTCGGCGTTGGGAACCGCCGCGGCCGCCTCCGCGAGGCGGGCGAAGTCGGCGGACAGGATGCTGGGCGAGATCTGTACGGCCATAGTGCGGCCGAGTCTATTGGGCGCCGCCCGCCGGTCACCGGGCGGGCGGAGCCCCTCCGCGCGCTCAGAGTTTGAGCCGCACGTCGTACTCCTCAAGCCAGGCGTTGAGCCCGGAGAAGCCGTCCAGCGCCGCCCTGCCGTCCAGGTCCGCCTTCCCCTCCTGCCGGTCGAGGACGGCCCGCACCTTGCCGAGGTCGGCCAGCTGCGCGGCCGCGACCCCGCCCCGGTCGAGCAGTCCGGCGACCTGCTTCCTGAGGGCTTGGTCGTAGGCGGGGTCCTGGGTCGTGGGGTAGGGGCTCTTGCGGCGTTCGAGCACCGAACCGGGCAGGATGTCCGCCGCCGCGGCGCGCAGCACGCTCTTCTCGCGCCCGTCGAAGCTCTTGATCGACCAGGGGATGTTGAAGACGTACTCGACCAGCCGGTGGTCGCAGAACGGCACCCGGACCTCAAGGCCGACGGCCATGCTCATCCGGTCCTTGCGGTCGAGGAGGTTCTGCACGAAACGGGTCAGGTTCAGGTAGCCGATCTCCCGCATCCGCCGCTCCAGCCCGCTCTCCCCCGGCAGCCTGGGCACCTCGTCGAGCGCCTCCCGGTAGCGCCTGGCACGGTAGGCGGGCAGGTCGAGTTCCCGCAGCAGCTCGTCGCCGAGGATCCCGACCACCCCGTTGAACCGCTCGACGCCCGGCGTCGCCAGCCACGGGAAGGTGTCGCCGCCGACCGCGGCCGGTTCGTGGAACCAGCGGTAGCCGCCGAAGACCTCGTCGGCCGACTCCCCTGACAACGCGACCGTCGAGTGCTCCCTGATCGCCCTGAACAGCAGGTAGAGCGAGGTGTCCATGTCGCCGAGCCCGAGCGGCAGATCCCGCGCCCGCAGTACGGCGGCGCGCGCGGCGGGGTCCATGAGGTCGGCCGGGTCCAGGACGATGGAGGTGTGGTCGGAGCCGACGTGCCGGACGACGTCGAGGACGTACGGCGTGTCCGGGGTCGGGCGAATCGCGTCCGGGGTGAAGTTCTCGCTGTAGCCGGCGAAGTCGACGGAGAAGGAGCGGACCCCCTCCTTGCCCTCCTTCCGCAGCCGGTCCATGGCCAGCGCGGTGACCGTGCTCGAATCGAGGCCGCCGGACAGCAGGGTGCACAGCGGCACGTCGGAGACCAGCTGGCGCCCGACCACGTCCTCCAGCATCCCGCGCACCGTCCGTACGGTCGTCCCGAGGTCGTGGGGGTGCTCGCGGGCCTCGAGCCGCCAGTAGAACCGCCTGCTCAGGCCCACACGGCTCACCCGGATCACCTGGCCAGGCCGCACCTCGTACATCCCCCGGTAGACGGCGTGCCCGGGCGTCTTGCTGAACGCGTAGATCTCCCGCAGGCCGTCGAGGTCGACCACGGCGGGCTGGGCGAGCGGGTTGGCGAGGATCGCCTTCGGCTCCGAACCGAACAGCACCCCCGAGGGGGTCGGGTGGTAGTACAGCGGCTTGACGCCCATCCGGTCGCGCGCCAGCAGCAGCTCCTGACGCCGGACGTCCCAGATCGCGAAGGCGAACATGCCGTTCAGGCGGTCGAGAAGGTCCTCATCCCACTCCAGGTAGGCCCGCAGCAGGACCTCGGTGTCGCTCCGGGTGCGAAAACGGTGGCCCCGCGCGGCCAGCTCGGCGCGCAGTTCGGGAAAGTCGTACAGCTCCCCGCTGTAGACCAGGACGGCGAGCGGCTCACCGTCCTGGTCGGCGACCATCGGCTGGCGCCCGCCCTCGACGTCGATGACGGCCAGCCTGCGGTGGCCGAGCGCGACGTGCGAGGCCGTCCACAGCCCCTCGTCGTCGGGCCCCCGGCAGGCCATCGTGTCGGTCATGGCCTGCGCGACGTCCCGGGACGGCCCAAGGTCGCGCTCGAAGTCCACCCACCCGGAGATTCCGCACATCAGTAAATCCCCACGTTTTATCGGCGATTTCCTGCATTGTCCGCAGAACCGATATTCATCTCAACGTGGGGGCTGTATTCGGACTTCCTTAACCTATCTTCACAAAGAGTTCAAATCCCGTTACCGGCGGCGCAACAGGGCGAGGAACATCGCGTCCGTACCGTGGCGGTGCGGCCAGAACTGCGCGTACGGCCCCTCACCCAGCCCCTCGACCCCGGGCAGGAAGGCACGGGCGTCCAGCGCCTCGGCGTCCGCACGACCGCGCAACGCGTCGCCCACGACGGCCACCGTCTCCGCCAGATGCGGCGAACAGGTCACGTAGGCGACGACCCCTCCGGGACGGACGGCCTCCAGGGCGTGCGAGAGCAGCTCCCGCTGAAGCGCGCCCAGCTCGGGAAGGCTACGGGGATCACGGCGCCAGCGCGCCTCGGGGCGGCGGCGCAGCGCGCCGAGACCGGTGCAGGGCGCGTCGACCATGACCCGGTCGAAGACACCCGGCCGCCAGGCGGGCACCGTACCGTCCGCGGTGACCACCGCGGCCTGGCGGGTGGCCTGCCTGACCAGACGGGCGCGGTGATACTGCAGCTCGGCCGCCAGCATCCTCACCCCGCCCCGTACGGCCAGCGCGTCCAGCAGGCCCGCCTTCCCGCCGGGACCGGCGCACATGTCGAACCAGCGGCTGTCTCCGCCCTCGACCGGGACACGCGTCAGCGCCAGCGCGACCAGCTGACTCGCCTCGTCCTGTACGGCGGCGCGCCCCTCGGCCACCGCCAGGATGGAACCGGGATCGCCCTCCTTCAGGTAGGCCGCGTACGGGGAGTACTCGCCAGGCTCGGCGCCCGAGGCCAGGAGCTCCTCGACCGAGGCCCGTCCGGGACGGGCGACCAGGGTGACGCGGGGACGCTCGTTGTCGGCGGCCAGCAGGGCGGCGGTCTCGTCGAAATCACCGCCGACGGCGTCGCGCAGCGCGTTGACGATCCACCGGGGATGGCTGTGGGCGACCGCCAGGTGGCCGACCGGATCCTGCTCGGGATCGGGAGCCACGATCGGGACCCACTGGTCGAGCGAACGGCCCGCGACCTTCCTGAGCACCGCGTTGGCGTATTTCGACGCGCCGGTCCCCACCCGCAGCCGCACCAGGTCGACGGTCGTGCCGACGGCGGCGTGCGGCGGGACACGCGTCTTGAGCAACTGGTGCACGCCGAGCCGGATCGCGTCGAGCAGCGGCGGATCGAGGTCCTCGGGGGGACGGTCACTGCAGGCGGCGATGACCTCGTCGTAGGTGCCCAGCCCGCGCAGCGTCCCGTAGGCCAGCTCGGTCGCCAGGCCCGCGTCACGCCCGGAGAGGCGGCGTTCCCGCAGCAGGGCGGGCATCAGCAGGTTGGCGTAGGCGTCCCGCTCGTCCACCGCGCGCAACAGGTCGTAGGCGACGTTCCTGGCCTCGTCACGGACCGGCTTCGGCGGACGCGGGCGCCTGCTCCCACGACCCGCCCCCCGCCGCTCTCCGCCGCCGTGAGAGGCTGCCTGATCGTCCCGTGAGTGGCCCGCCGCACGGCGGCCACCGCTCCCCCGCTCGTTCATGTCCTAGCCCAGCCGATCGTCTTCGGTGAGCCGCACACCGCGGGCCCACTCCCCCGCGCTCATCGCGCGCTTGCCCTGTGGCCGCACCTCACCCAGCTCGACCGGGTGCGTCGCGGTGCCGACCAGCACCGTGTTCTTCGAGGCCGCGATCCGCCCCGGGGCGAGCGAGGGCGCCCCGGGCACCGGCCGTACCGGGCCGAGCTTGACCCGCAGCCCGCGAAACTCCGTCCAGGCGCCGGGAGCGGGAGAACAGGCCCGGATCAGCCGGTCGACCCGCATGGCGGGCGCCGACCAGTCGACCCTGGCGTCGTCCACGGCGATCTTCGGGGCGAGGCTCACCCCCTCAGCGGGCTGGGGCACCGCCTCCAGCGTGCCGTCCTCGATGCCGTCGAGGGTCGCGGCCAGCAGCCCGGCGCCCGACTCGGCGAGCCTGGCCAGCAGCTCCCCGCTGGTGTCGGCGGGCCTGACCTCCTCGGTGACCACGCCGTAGACCGGTCCCGCGTCCAGCTCCCTGACGATCTGGAAGGTGGCCGCGCCGGTGATCTCGTCGCCGTGCAGTACGGCGTGCTGCACGGGCGCGGCGCCCCGCCAGGCGGGCAACAGCGAGAAGTGGAGGTTGACCCACCCGCGAGGCGGGATGTCCAGGGCGCTCTGCGGCAGCAGGGCCCCGTAGGCGACGACGGGACAGCAGTCGGGGGCGATCAGCCGCAGCCGGTCGAGGAACTCGGGGTCCCCCGCCCTGACCGGTCTGAGGATCTCCACCCCCGCCTCCTGCGCCAGCTCGGCGACCGGACTCGGCTGAAGCTTGCGGCCCCGGCCCGACTGGGCGTCCGGGCGGGTGACGACGGCTGCGACCTCGTGGCGTGGCGAGTCGAGCAGGGCCCTCAACGAGGGCAGGGCGGTTTCCGGAGTTCCGGCGAAGACCAGACGCAAGGTTCCTACAGAGCCTTCCCGTGGGTCGCGTGCGGGGAGAACTTGAACGCGGGGGCGGACAGGCCGCTCCACTCGGCCGAGCGGATCTCCCTCATCGCGAGCTTGCGCTGCTTGAGGTCCATCCGGTCGATGAAGAGCACCCCGTCGAGGTGGTCGGTCTCATGCTGGAAGCAGCGCGCCATGAGGTCGGTGCCCTTGAGCGTGACGGGGTCACCGTGCATGTTGAACCCCGTCGCCACGGCCCTGATCGCCCTGGGGGTCGGGAACGACAGACCGGGGAAGGACAGGCAGCCCTCCTCGCCCTCCTCGTCCTTCTCCTCGGACAGGTCGAGGTCGGGATTGATCAGATGACCGAGCTGGTTGTCGACGTAGTAGGTGAACACCCGCAGGCCGACCCCGATCTGCGGCGCCGCGAGCCCGGCCCCCGGCGCGTCCATCATCGTGTCCGTGAGGTCCTTGACGAGCCTGCGCAGCTCCTTGTCGAAGTCCTTCACCGGCTCCGCCGGCGTACGCAACACCGGGTCGCCGAAAAGACGGATCGGCTGAATGGCCAACAGGGATCTCCTCAGTGCTTTTCGGAAGCCTCAGTGTATCTGTGTCTCCTTGCTCCGCCTGGCGGCGTCGCGGGCCCTGCCTCTTTGCGCCGCCTTCGGCGTCGCGGAGCTGCGTCTCTTTGCGCCGCCTTCGGCGTCGCGGGCTTGGGCGCTCCGAGTCGGTGCTTTCCCTCGTCACTCCGTCGCTGCGCTCCTGCGTTCCTCAGTCCAAGCACCGAAGCGCCCAAGCCGGACACTCCTCACACTTGACGCCGGTACCCCCGAACCCGAAACCCTTCACTCCCGGCACCGGAGCGCTCAGGCCGAACCCCCCACTCACAGGCGTTGACGGTCCCGTGGAACACGGCCGTCGGCCGTCCCGCTCAGAGCCGGCGCCGAAAGCGAGGGGTTTGATCCTGTGCTTTACCGGGTGCCGGGAGTGAGGAGTGTCGGCTTGGGCGCGTCGGTGCTTGGACTGAGGAGCGAAGGAGCGAAGCGGATGAGCGACGAGGGAAAGCGTCGGCTCGAAGCGCTCAAGCCCTCGACGCCGAAGGCGGCGCAAAGAAACACAACCCGCGACGCCGAAGGCGGCGCAGAACTAACGCGAGCGGGTCTTCATCGCCGCCTTGCGGGCCGCCTTGGCGACCGTGGGGTCCGGGTGGCGGGTGCCCAGCAGGTCGAGCACGGCGATGGTGTCGGGGTGGTCGGCCGCGGCCATCTCCTCGGCCAGTCTGACCAGGTCCTCACCGGGTTCGAGCGCGTCGAACTCGCGGATCGCCTCGGCCGTCCTGCCGAGCTGGGCCAGCGAGGCGAGCGTGTCGACGGCGATCCAGGTGCGGTCCTCCTGGGCGAGGGCGGGAGCCGGGAGGTCGCGGATGTGCAGCCAGGAGGCGGCGTAGCGCCACAGGGACGGCTCCTGGAGCGCCTCCCTGAGCGGGGCCTCCGCCTCGGGGCCCAGCTCTTCGAGGATCGTGCCGACGGTGCCGCGCTGGCCGGCCGTACCCGAGGCGGCGACCCTGACCAGTTCGCGGGCCGCGGTCTCCGGGGTGCGGGACTCAAGCCAGACGGTGACGGCGCTGGGGGCCGCGGAACGCTTGATGATGGCGTCGACCAGCTCGGTGGCGCCCAGGTCGGCGAAGACGGCGACCTCGGCCCCCGTCGGCGCGTCGTGGCCCTCGCGGATGAGGTCCTGGCGGACCGCCCAGACGCCCAGGGGGGTCAGCCTCGGCCTGCCCGTCTCGGACGGCTCGATGAGACCGCAGTAGCCGAGCAGGGACAGCGCGGCGTCCAGCTCGCCGGGCAGGGAGGCGCTCAGCGCCCGCATCTCGGCGGGGCGGGCCTGGCAGGCCACCTCGTGCGACTGGAGGATGCCCTTGACGAGGGTGGCGGCGGACAGGCCGTCGCTCACGGCGTACATCGTGGCGAGCATCTCGGCCAGGTGGTCGTCGACCACGGCGGAGCCGGTGAGGCCCTCGTCCGCGCGGTCGAGCACGTCCATGACCACGCCGTCCCAGAACTCCAGCATCGCCCGGTGCGGCAGCTCGGCCGACAGGGCCAGCGGGCCCTCCGTCGCCAGGCCCCTGGAGATGCGGAGCATGCCGGTGTTGACCGCGACGACCCACAGCAGGTGCAGCCGCGCCGGGCCGGGCAGGCCGAGTTCGGCGCACGCCAGGAAGGGGTCGGGCAGCAGGCCCTCCGGGGTCACCGGCCTGGTGCCGGTCCAGACGGCCAGCCGCTGGGCGTCCAGCACCAGGGGGACCCTCAGCACGGCCGCGGCCAGCTCGCCGTCGGCGGCCAGCTCGACCGGTGGGAAGCTCAGCACCTCGGTGCCGCAGTCGGAGCAGTCGCAGTCGCCGTCCGCCTCGGTGGCGCCGACCGCGTCGAGCACGGCCGCGCGCAGCTCTCCGGGTGCCGCCCCGAGCTCACCGACGAGCCTGCGCAACTCGCCGAGGTCGAAGACGTTGCCCGTGTTCCCGCTCTTTGCCACTCGTGAAACTTACTGCACTCGGGCCCCACGGGTGTACGGCTAGCCGATCGCGCGCGATCTGGCCTTGAAGGCGGCCTTGCGCGCGGCCTTGGCGACGTTCTGGTCGTGCAGGGAGCGGCCGAGCAGTTCGAGGACCTGCACGACGTCCGGGTGGTCGACCCGCCACATCTCGTCGATCATATGGGCGGGCGGACCGGACGCCGCCATGTTCTCGGCGAACGTCTCGGGGTCGTCCTCGGCCGCGGAGACGGCCAGGGCGAGGGTGTCCACGCTCATCCACAGGACCTCCTCCTGGGTGAGCGCCGGGGCGGGCAGGCCGCGCGCCGACAGCCAGTGGATGACGTGGGGGCGCAGCTCCGCCTCCTGCAGGTGCCCTCTGACCGCCCGTTCGGCCTCGGGGCCGAGTCTGTCGACGATCGTCACGGCGATCCCCCTGGCGACGGAGGGGGCGCCGGTGACGGCGCCGAGGAGCTCGGCGGCGGCCTCTGCCGCGCTCCTGCTCCGCAGCCATTCCTCGATCTCGGCCTCGGCCAGTTCCGTGGGGATGCCGGACAGCAGCCCCTCGATGAGCTCGGAGGCGTCGACGGCGGCCAGGTCGGCGGCCTCCGGGGCGTCGATGCCGAGCCCGGTGTAGAGCTCCCGCAGGGCCCACACGGCCTGCGGGGTGAGCGCGAGCTCCGCCCGGTCCGGTTCGACGACGCCGCAGTAGGCCAGGCGCCCGATGGCCTCCTCGGGGTCGAGTTCGGCCTCGTCGGTCAGTCCGGCCTCCTGGGCGTACTCCATCAGCAGCGGGACCGGCATCGGCGTCTGCAGCCGGTAGAGCACGTCGCACAGGCCGTAGAGCTCCTCGTCGAGGGCCGGATTGCCGGTGACGGCGCCGCCGGTCTCCTTCTCCACGACGAACTCGACCACCGAGGCCCAGACGTCGAGCGGGTCGAGGTCGTCGGCGTCGAAGACGGCGGTGCCCTCGATCTCGACCAGTCCCGCGTAGACCGCCAGGTCCCACAGCAGGGCGGGTTCGGCGACCGAGAGCTGGGCGGTGGCCTCGGCGGCGTCGCGGACTCTGAGGCGCCCCTTGACGGTCGGGGTGCGGCCTCCGGCGAGCATCCACTGCACCAGCCGCCGCGCGTCGGTCACCATGGGGACCCGTAGCGCCGCCTCGGCCAGCGCCTCGCGGGCGGCGAGCCGTACGGGGGGCAGGGGGGCGCATCCCGGGCAGTCGCACGGCCCGTCCTCGCTCTCCTCCCGAACGGCCTGCGCCGCGGGCCGTTCGGCCGGGGTGAGGGAGAAGCCCTGTTCGAGGGCTTCGGCGCCCATCGCGCTGAACAGGCTCTTGGCCATGCCGAACCGGGAGGTGTCGGCGAGCGCGATCGGCATCTCCGGTTCGATTCGGTCCAGTATGGATCGCATTCTGGTCGCCATCTTGCCCCCGATCTCCTCGGTCGCGAGGAGGAAGTCGACCAGGGTACGGGCGGCGGCGACGGTCTCGAGGGCGCTCTCCGGCGGGGCGATGACCTTCCGCGGGTAGATGTTGAGCAGCAGTTCCTCGAAGGTGCCCGGGGTGAAGTCGCCCAGCTCGTTCACGTCCAGATAGTCGCTCGCGTAGTCGCAGAGCAGGCGTACCTCGTCCACGTCAACGGCCAGGCCGTGCGCACGCCCCCACGCGCGCAGATCGTCTACGGCCTGATTCACCCATTCGATCGACACAGAGGAAAATTAACGGCTTACTGTCAGCACCGCGAATCGGGGAAACAACTCAAATGACGTCCAGGGGGTCAATGCACACCCGGACCACCTCCGGTGACTTACGGGCGGAGCGTACTCCCGCCGCCCCCTTCAGCGCCGCGGACAGCGCCGCCCCGGCCGCCTGCGGGACCCGTACCATGGCACGTTCCCGCACCTGGTCGCCCCTTGGCGCGTCGAGGGGGACCGGCCCGAGCACCTGCGCCTGCCCGGGCAGTTCGACGTCGCCGAGCATTTCCCGTACCGCGGCGGGGGACCCGGTCAGGGTGGCGATCCTCACCGCCGGGGGAAAACGGAGTTCTGTCCTCTCGGCCAGTTCACGTTCGGCGTGGGTGGCCGGGTCCCAGCGCAGCAGCGCCTGCACGGCGGGCACCGAGGAGTCGGCGAGCACCACCAGCTCCGCCCGGGGCCGCAGCAGCGCGGCCGCGTTCATCCACCGGCGCAGCGTCTCCTCGGCGGCCCGCAGGTCGGGCCTGCCCAGCATGGCCCAGCCGTCCAGCAGCACCGCCGCCGCGTAGCCGCCCTCCGCGACGGGCTCGGCCCCCGGGGTCGCCACGACCAGGGCGCGCGCGTCGCCGACCGCGGCGAGCACCCCGTCCCTGCCCGAGGTCCTGACCGGCACCGAGGGAAAGGCCCTGCCCAGTTCCTCGGCCGTGCGGCGGGCGCCGACCACCTGCGCCCGCATCCGCGCCGTGCCGCAGGACTGGCAGCGCCACTGTCCGGCGATCCGGCCGCACCAGCGGCAGTACGGCATGGCGTGTCCCCCGCGCAGCGCGAGCGGCCCTCCGCAGTGCCCGCACCTGGCCGTGGTCCGGCAACTCTGGCAGGCCAGGCCGGGCAGGTATCCCCGCCGGGGGACCTGGATCAGCACCGGTCCCGTCTCCAGGCCCGCGCGCAGCGCCCGCCAGGCCAGGCTGGGCAGCCTGGCCGCCCGCGCCGCCTCGTCCCTGGCCAGTTCCGCGTCGTCCCCCGCGGGACGGACCCTGGGCGCCCTGGCCCTGATCGTCTCCCGGTCCGCGACGATGGCACCGGCCCAGCCGGTGGCGACGAGCCTGGTGGCCTCGGCCGTACGGGCGTGCCCGCCGATGAGCAGGCCCGCCCTGCCGTGGTGGGCGCGCAGCGCGAGGACCTCCCTGGCGTGCGGGTACGGCGCGAGCCGTTCGGCGTGCAGATCATCGCCGTCGTCCCAGATCACCACCAGGCCCAGATCCCTGACCGGGGCGAAGACGGCCGCCCTGGTGCCCACGACGACGCGTACGTGGCCCCTGCGGACGCGCAGCCAGCGCCGGTAGCGCTCCGCCGGCCCCAGGTCTGAGGTGAGTGCGACGTGCGTCCCGGGCTCCAGGACGGCGCCGAGCGCGGCGTCGGCCAGCGCGACGTCCTTGCCGTCGGGGAGGACGACGAGGGCGCCCCTGTCCCCGCGGAGGGTCTCCCGCACGGCGACCGCGACCGCCCTCGGCCATTCGAGGCCGTCCCGTCCCGTCCCGGGCAGCGCGCTCCACACCGCGCGGGGCGAGCGGCCCTGGGCCAGGGCCGTGAGGAAGGCCTCCCCCTCCGGATAGCCGGCCCACGGCCCCGGGTCTCCGCCGGTCCGCTCCCCGGACGGTTCCCCGGCCGGTTCCCGCGGAGGTCCGGGCTCGGACTCGGCCCTGGCGTGGCGTGGCGGGATGGCGAGCCTGAGCACGTCCGCCATGGTCCCCGCGTAGCGGTCGGCCACGATCCTGGCCAGCAGGGCGATCTCCGGGGTGAGCACCGGCTCCGGAGAGACGACCCGCTCAAGCCTGGCCAGACCGCCCTCGTGCTCGGTGTCCTCCGCCCGTTCGAGCAGGAAGCCGTCCACGAGCTTGCCCGCGAACCTGACCCTGACCCGCGTGCCCGGGACCGCCTCGGCGTCCATGGACGCGGGCACGAGATAGTCGAACGGCCGGTCCAGGTGCGGCAGCGGCGTGTCCACGACGACCCGTGCGACCGGCAGTGTCGCGGCCGGCTCCGGCACCCCCCTGGCGGACCTGGCGGCGGGGACGGGCCCGCGACGCACGGCGTCGAGCGGAAGCAGGGCGCCGTCGTCCGCGGGGAGGCTGGTGTGGGTCACCCACTTGTCCTACCAGATGCGCGGGGACCGTCCCGCCAGACGTGGGAGGGGTTCGGCCAGTGGGTCACGCCCGACACAGGGAAAACCCCAACATACTTCAGGTGGAAGGGGACCCCTCCCTCAAGACCACCCGACGCTGCGGAACGCTGGAGCACACGGTGTCCCACTGGCCACCACCATGATGACCGCTCCCGCCCCCCTCCCGCATCGGGCGATGTGCCTATGTCGAGGACTGATAATCGCTTTCCGCGACCCAGGCGGCGACCTGGGTGCGGGAGGCGAGGCCGCCCTTGGCGAGGATGTTGCGGACGTGGGCGTCCACGGTGCGTTTGGCGATGTCAAGCCGTACGGCGATCTCCGGGTTCGAGAGCCCCTCGGTGATCAGTTTGGCCACCTGGAGCTCCCTGGCGCTCAGTGTGCCCGCGGGCCTGGCCGCCCCGCCCGGCTGCCGGGGGGAGGGCAGCCGTCCCCCGCCCCGCAGCGGACGCTGTACGGCGGGCCGCCACGGGCTTCCCGAGGGTTCGAGGCCGACCCTTCGGTAGGCCTCCAGCATCCGGTACCTCTCGCCCGGTTCCCGGAGCACGACGGACCCCTCGACCAGCTTCGCCAGGACGGGCTCCACCCGTTCCCCGGGAAGGTGCCCCCGGCACGCCGCGCGCGCGTCCGCCAGGTCGAAGGAGCCCGCGAGTGCCGACAGCAGGGCCCACAGCTCGCGCTGCTCGGCGTCGCAGAGGTCGTAGCTCCACATGACGGCCGCCCGCAGGTCACGGTGGCGCGGCAGCACGGTCCTGCTGACCCCGGTCAGCAGGGTGAAACGGTGCCTGAGCTCCTCGAGCAGGTCCCTGGCCAGCATGGACCGCACCAGGGTCGCGGCCAGCTCGATCGCCAGCGGCAGCCCGTCGAGCCTGCCGCAGATCTCCGCCACGATCGGCGCCGTGGCGGGCGTCAGCGCGAACCGGGGGTCGACCGCCATGGCCCGGTCCTCGAACAGCCGCACGGCCGAGGTGAGCGGTAACGGCGCGAGCTGCAGCACCCGCTCCCCCGGCAGGCCGAGCGGCCTGCGCCCGGTGACGACGATCGCGGCCCTGGGCGCCTCGGCCAGCAGGTCCTCCGTCAGCGCGGCGACCTCACCGGGTATGTGCTCGCAGGTGTCGAGGACGACGAGCGGGCGCCGCTCGCGCAGGGCGGCCCCGATCTCCCTGGCGGACGACGTCCGGGGCAGTTCGAGCGCCTCGGCCAGTGTGGCCACCGGGTCGGCGGTGCCGGACAGCTCGGCCCGCCAGGTCCCTCCCGGGAAGCGGCGGCGCAGCCTGGCGGCCAGACGCAGGGCCGTACGGGTCTTGCCGACGCCCGCGGGTCCTGTGACGGTCATGATCCTGGCCTCTGTGATGTGGCGCAGGCCCTCGGCCAGCTCCTCCGCCCGTCCCACGAAACTGGACAGGTCAACCGGCAGGTTTCCCGGCCCCCGCACCATGTTCATCCTCCGCTTCCGCTTGGTGCCGTGTCCGGCGAAAGGCGAACGCCCTTGACGCCGAATCGGCCGTGCTCTCCTGGAACATCCGTCTACGGCAAAAAATTCACGTTGACCAGAACATTCACGTCCGGCGAAATCGCCGGTTCTCAAGGCATACCTGTATACGCGGACACTTCATGCCCGCCTGTACTTGATGTCCGGTCAGCCGTCCGCGCGGCCGGACCTCACACGTGTCCCCTGCGCTGCCTGATCGCCCAGGCCGCGATCTGGGTGCGCGCGGAGAAGCCGAGTTTGGCGAGGATGTGCTCGACGTGGGAGTCGACCGTGCGCTGGACGACCACCAGCCGGTGGGCGATCTGCCGGTTGGTCAGCCCCTCCGCGACCAGTTCCGCGACCTCGCGCTCCCTGCGGGTCAGCGGTGCCCAGCGGGAGTCCCGTACGGCGGGCCCCGTGGCCACGTCCTCGCCGAGCGCGTAGGCGACCGCCCGTTCGGAGCCGAGCGCGGCCCCCTCCCTGACCGCCTGCTCGGCCTCCCTGCGCGGCAGCCCCGCGGCGACGCGCTGGGCGCAGCGGGCGCTCTCCTCGATCACCACCGGGTAGCCCTGCTCGATCAGTCCCTTGTCGAGCCGTTCCGCGCGCGCCGCGGCGAACAGCCGCCCGGCCCTGGCCAGGTCGCCCTCGTCAGCCGCGGCGCAGGCCAGCAGCTCCAGGCAGGAGACGACACCCATGGTGTCGGAGAAGCGCGTCTTGACCCGCAGGGAGTCGCGGGCGTGCCCGACCGCCCTGGCGGCGTCGCCCTCCGTCCGCGCCACCAGGCCGAGGACGTAGTCGGCGTGCGCGTTCGCCCAGACCTCTCCCAGCTCGTCGCACAGCTCGCGGCATTCGAGCAGGACCCGGCCCGCCGCCTCGGGCTCGCCGCCGAGCACCAGGCAGGTGCCCAGTTCGACCATCGCGGGCAGGAGCACCTCGGGCAGCTCCCGGTTGGGGCGCAGCCGTTCGATCACCGTGCCGAGCATGTCCTCAGCGGCCCGGGGGTCACCCTCGACCGAGGCCAGCGTGCCGTTCATCTTGAGCTGGACCAGCTCGACCAGCTCGGCGCCCGGCGTCCCCGGCGGGCTGTGCGCCCTGCACCGTTCCAGCAGCAGCCGCGCCTCGTCCAGGTCGCCTCTGGCGTTGGCGATGTAGACGAGGGTGAGCAGCCCCCACGACCAGGCCTGACTGCCCGGCATGGGCTGGGCGAGCAGCCGTTCGAGCTGGTCCCGGCCCTCCCTGAGCATCCCGCAGGCCACCCAGAGGTACCACAGGCCCGCGGCCATCATCAGGCCCGTCTCACGCAGTTCGGGGTCCTGGACGCACAGGTCCAGGGCGGCGCGGATGTTGGGCCACTGCCTGCGGACCCGGCTCCACGACTCGACCTGGTCGCCGTGACGGCCCGACTCCTTGCCCCTGAGCGCCAGCTCGAAGTGGTAGCGAAGGTGCCTGCGGCGCAGCCATCCCTCGTCCCCGGTCTCGGCCAGCCTGGCCGCGCCGTACTCCCTGATGATGTCCAGAAGCCGGTAGGCCGTGCCCTCCTCGCGTTTGACCGGGATCACGATCGACTTGTCCACCAGGCCCAGCAGGGTGGGCAGAATCCGTTCCGCGGGCAGCGCCTCGTCGGCGCAGACCCCCTCCGCCGCCGCGGCGTCGAAGTCGGAGACGAAGACCGGCAGCCGCGACCACAGCAGCCGTTCGTCGGGGGTGCACAGGTCGTGGCTCCAGTCGACGGTCGCGCCGACCGTCGGGTGCCTGCTGGCCGTCACCCGGCCGGACAGCAGCCAGAGCCGGTCGTCCAGCAGGTCGCGGACCCGGCCGAGGGTGAAGGCGCGCATCCGGACGGCGACCAGCTCGATGGCCAGCGGGATCCCGTCGAGCTTGGTGCAGATCTCCGCGATCTCCTCGGCGTTCTCCCCGGTGAGGGCGTAGTCCGGCTTGACGGCGGCGACGCGTTCGAGGAACAGCGTGACCGACTCGCACCGGGAGAGCGCGCCGACCGACTTCATGGCGCGCGGCCCCGGCAGGGCCATCGGCGGCAGGGCGACGATGTGCTCGCCGGGCACCCCGAGCGACTGCCTGCTGGTGGCCAGGATGCGCAGGTTGGGACTGCTCTCCAGGAGGGTCTGGGCCAGCCTGGCGCAGGCGTCCACGAGGTGCTCGCAGGTGTCGAGGACCAGGAGCATCTGCCGGTCGCGGAGGTGCTCGACCAGGACCTCGGCGTCCGGCCTCACGGACAGGTCGACCAGTTCGAGGGCGTACGCCACGGCCTGTTCGAGGCGGTCGGGATCGCTCACCCCGGCCAGTTCGACGAACTTGACGCCGTCGGCGAAGGTCGCGAGCACCTCGGAGGCCGCCCTGACCGCGACCCGGGTCTTGCCGATGCCGGCGACCCCGGTGACGGTGACCAGCCTGGAGACCTGGAGCAGACGCCTGACCTGACGAAGCTCTTCCTTGCGGCCCACGAAGCTTGTCGCCTCCATGGGCAGTTCGCCTGTCCCAAACCGCCTGATCACGTCTCTCCCCCAAGATCTCCAAAAGAGAAGTTACACAGAATTGGACGGTTCAGGGGACACAGTTGGTGGTCAGGCTCCATATGTGCGCTCTTGACCCGTGAAGGGCGGGACACAGCCGGTCACCACCACGCTTCCGGCCCCGCGCGCGGAGCCGTGACACGGTCAGGATCGCGCGGGGAAGGGCCGGGAAAAACGGCACGGCCCCCGCGAGGGATGCTCGCGGGGGCCGTGCCTGCGGGGTCAGAGACCGGCGGCCTTGCGCAGGGCGTCGGCGCGGTCGGTGGCCTCCCAGGAGAACTCGGGACGACCGAAGTGACCGTAGGCGGAGGTCGCCGAGTAGATCGGGCGGAGCAGGTCGAGGTCGCGGATGATCGCGGCCGGGCGCAGGTCGAAGACGCTGAGCACGGCCTCCTGGATCTTCTCGACCGGGACCTTCTCGGTGCCGAAGGTCTCGACGAACACGCCGACCGGGTGCGCCTTGCCGATGGCGTAGGCGACCTGGACCTCGGCGCGGTCCGCCAGCTCCGCGGCCACGATGTTCTTGGCGACCCAGCGCATGGCGTAGGCGGCCGAGCGGTCGACCTTGGACGGGTCCTTGCCGGAGAAGGCGCCGCCGCCGTGACGGGCCATGCCGCCGTAGGTGTCGACGATGATCTTGCGCCCGGTCAGACCGGCGTCGCCCATCGGGCCGCCGATCTCGAAGCGGCCGGTGGGGTTGACCAGCAGCCGGTAGCCCTCGGTCTCGATCTCAAGACCGGCGAGCACCGGGTCGACCACGTGCTCCTTGATGTCCGGGGCGAGCATCTCCTTGAGGTCGATCTCGGCCGCGTGCTGGGTGGAGACGACCACCGTGTCGAGGCGGACCGGCTTGTCGCCGTCGTACTCGATGGTGACCTGGGTCTTGCCGTCGGGGCGGAGGTAGGGGACGGTGCCGTTCTTACGGACCTCCGACAGGCGCTCGGCCAGGCGGTGGGCCAGCTGGATCGGCAGCGGCATCAGCTCGGGGGTCTCGCGCGAGGCGTAGCCGAACATCAGGCCCTGGTCGCCCGCGCCCTGGCGGTCGAGCTCGTCGGAGCCCTCGCCCTCACGGGCCTCGTAGGCGGCGTCGACGCCCTGGGCGATGTCGGGCGACTGCGCGCCGATGGACACCGAGACGCCACAGGAGGCGCCGTCGAAGCCCTTGTGCGAGGCGTCGTAACCGATTTCGAGGATCTTCGCCCGGATGAGACCGGGGATGTCGACGTAGGTCTCCGTCGTCACCTCTCCGGCGACGTGGACCTGACCGGTGGTGATCAGCGTCTCGACCGCGACACGGCTCCGGGGGTCTCCCTTGAGCATGGCGTCGAGAATCGCGTCACTGATCTGGTCGGCGATCTTGTCCGGGTGGCCCTCGGTGACCGACTCGGAGGTGAACAGGCGACGGGACAAGTCAGTGGCTCCTCATGCAGCGGCTGCTGGCGTCTGGGACTTCGGGGCACACGGCACCCGAAGCGCTCGCCGAATTCTAGCCCCACCAGGTACGGCGCCGCGAAATCACCCTGAATCCGGCGTGCCCGAATCCTGATGCCTTGCCGTCCAACCAGCCAAAAATCACATGAAACCAACCTATTTACCGGGATATCGCGCTACGGAGGACGGCCGAAGAGCAGGGTTCAGAGGTCGGGCAGGGGGTCGGCGGGCAGCGTCTCCGGCGCGAAGACCTCGGCGTCCGCGGCGCACACCACCGCCGCGTACTCCTCGTCGATCTCGAAGACCATCCCGCCGAACTCGATGGCCGCGCTCGAGGAGAACTCGACCGGGCCGAGCCGGGTACGGCGCGCGTGCGTCGCGTAGACCGAACTGGGCATGCCGCGGTCGAAGAACTTGGTGGACATCACCAGGATCGACCGGTCGGTGACCACGATGAGGAAGGCCGCCGTTCCCGGCGAGCTCACGGAGAGGGCGGGCAGGACGTAACTGATGTCCTCCCCCGGCGGAAGCAGGGCGCGGCAGCGCGCCCTGACGGCAGCGGAGACCGGCATGGTCGGGAACCCTCCGGGCGTGACGTTCCAGGTCGCTCCGGACGCAGTATCCGCCGCCGTCCGATCTACGGCAAGGGAGTCAGGCCAGGCGTTCGGCGACGAGGTCCCAGACCACGTCGGCCAGGGCCTCCTTGGGGCCACGAGGAATCTCGACCCGGCCGCCTTCCGAGGCCAGCACGACCGCCGCGTTGTCAGGTGTCCCGAAGGCGAGGTTCTCCCCGACCTGGTTGACGACCAGCAGGTCACAGCCCTTGCGGGCGAGCTTGGCCTGCCCGTTGGCGAGCACGTCGTCGGTCTCCGCCGCGAACCCCACGATGACCCGCGGGCTCGGCCCCTCCCCCTGCCTCCGGCGCTCACCCAGCTCAGCAAGAATGTCCGGATTTTTCACCAAATGGATAGGGTCGGGATCGGCCGAGGTCTTCTTGACCTTCGACTCGCTCCGCCGCGCGGGCCTGAAGTCGGCGACGGCGGCGGCCATGACCACGGCGTCGGCCCCCTCGGCCGCCTTCAGCACGGCCTCGCGCAGTTCGAGCGCCGACTCGACCCGGACGACCGCCGCCCCCGCCGGGTCGGGCAGTGCGACGTTGGCGGCGACCAGGGTGACCTCCGCGCCGCGGGCCAGGGCCGTACGGGCCAGCGCGTAGCCCTGCAGGCCGGAGGAGCGGTTGCCCAGGAAGCGGACCGGGTCGACGGCCTCGCGGGTGCCCCCCGCCGAGACCACCAGCCTGCGGCCCGCGAGGTCGGCGGGCCTGCCCGCGAGCACGCCCCGGCAGAACTCGAAGATCTCCGCGGGGTCGGGCAGCCGTCCCCGGCCCGTGTCGGCGCCGGTGAGGCGGCCGACGGCGGGCTCGACGACGAGCGTGCCGCGCTCGCGGAGGGTCGCCACGTTCGCGCGGGTCGCGGGGTGCTCCCACATCTCGGTGTGCATCGCGGGCGCGAGGACGACCGGGCAGCGCGCGGTGAGCAGCGTGTTGGTCAGCAGGTCGTCGGCCAGCCCGTGGGCGGCCCTTGCCAGCAGGTCCGCGGTCGCGGGCGCGACGACGACCAGGTCGGCGCCCTGGCCGATCCTGACGTGGGGCACCTCGTGCACCGACTCCCAGACGTCGGCGGCGACGGGGTTGCCGGACAGGGCGGCCCAGGTGGGCTCGCCGACGAAGCGCAGGGCCTGCCTGGTGGGCACGACGCGCACGTCGTGACCCGACTCAGTGAACAGGCGCAACAGCTCACAGGCCTTGTAGGCGGCGATACCGCCGCCGACCCCCAGGACGACGGCCGGTCGGCGGCGCGGGCCGGGGACCGCCTGCTCCGCCGGGACGGGCTCCGTCCGGGAGGGTTCCACGAGGGAGGAGGGGAGGGCGGTCTCGCCCTCGCCAGGCGTCCGCATCGGCGGGACTAGCCCTCGATCGGCTCTGAGGTCAGCAGACCCTCGCTGACCTCGCGTAGCGCGATGGACAGCGGCTTCTCCTGGGCGTGGGTCTCCACGAGCGGCCCGACGTACTCCAGCAGGCCCTCGCCGAGCTGGGAGTAGTAGGCGTTGATCTGACGGGCGCGCTTCGAACCGAAGATCACCAGACTGTACTTGCTGTCGACGATCTCCAGCAGGGCGTCGATCGACGGGTTGGTGATGCCTTCGGAGTAGGCCGCGTTCGTTGCCACGTTGTGTTTTCCCCTAGTTAGGTGAACGTCCGGGGCTCGAAGCCTCGGGAGCATCAGCCAACAAGGCTATCAGCCTGTGGCATACCTCCTGGACGGACGTGTTCACCAGGGAGAGGTCGAACTCCTGCTCCGCGGCCATCTCGATCCGGCCCGCGGCCAGGCGGCGCGCGATGACGTCCTCGGGCTCGGTGCCCCTGCCCCGCAGGCGCTTCTCCAGCTCCTGCCAGCTCGGCGGGGCGAGGAAGACCAGCAGTGCCTCCGGCATGCTCGCCCGGACCTGACGGGCCCCCTGCAGGTCGATCTCCAGGAGCGTGGGCACCCCGGCCGCGAGTTTGTCGAGCACGGGGCCGCGCGGCGTGCCGTACCGGTTGCCGGCGAACTCCGCCCATTCGAGCAGCTCACCGGAGGCGGCCAGGCGGTCGAACTCCGCGTCGTCGACGAAGAAGTACTCGACCCCGTGGGTCTCGCCCGGTCGGGGTCTCCTGGTGGTCACCGAGACCGACAGCCACACCTGGGGGTGTGCCCGCCGAAGCTCGGCGACGACCGTGGACTTACCAACGCCTGACGGCCCTGAGAGGACCGTCAGGCGGTTGCCGGTCGGCCCGGGGAAGGCTCCAGCCCCCTCCGGACCTTCGACCGGGGACACGGAGCCGCCGGACCCGCTCTCAGCGGTCTTCCCCGGAGCCCGACTCCCGTCGGACCACGATGTTCCGGTCAACTCCACAACCCCCCGTGATGCCGTTCCCGCGCCAGGCGCGGATGAGCGTGTCCGTACCGGACCGAGACTAGCCCTCGGCCCCGCCGAACTCACGCTCAAGGGACGCCCGCTGGTTGGCTCCCAGGCCCCGCACGCGGCGGGACTCTGCGATGCCAAGCCGCTCCATCAGCTGCTTGGCGCGGACCTTGCCCACGCCGGGGAGCGACTCCAGAAGAGCCGACACCTTCATCTTGCCGATGACGTCGTCAGCCTGCCCGTCTTTGAGCACCTCAGCCAGAGAGATAGCGCCGTGCTTCAGGCGGTTCTTAACCTCGGCACGCTCTCGGCGGGCCTTGGCAGCCTTCTCTAGGGCTGCGGCGCGCTGCTCAGGGGTAAGGGGAGGAAGAGCCACGCCGGGTCACCTCGAATTTCCTGTCGATGTACTCGGACGGGAAGGGAAACTAGCTGGTCATCGCGCTTCAAGCAACGTCAAGACCAGTTTCTTCCCTTAGAAAATCTACTTCGTCACTTTGTGTAGCGTGAAAGTCGCCGAGTGTCGATGAAACAACCCTCAACTCCGTGTTTTACGGGGGCGTGGATCACATCCCGGATCAGGCGTCCCCGGCGGCCGAGGCGAGGGCTCTGCGCAGTGCGGCGGCGATTCCCGCGGCGGCCGCGCCGGGGTCGGCGGCGCCGGTGATCGGGCGGCCGATCACCAGAAGATCGGCCCCGTCGGCCAAAGCCCTCTCCGGAGTCGCTACTCTTGCCTGGTCCTGAGTCTCAGAACCGGCGGGGCGGACGCCGGGGGTGATCAGGGTGACGTCCTGGCCGACCTCTGCCCGCACCGCGGCGACCTCGTGGGGTGAGCACACGAGGGCCTGGGCACCCGCGCCCACGGCCAGCGAGGCCAGGCGGCGCACGGCGTCGTCGGGCGAGCCCTCCAGGCCGACGCGCTCCAGATCGGCCGCGGACAGCGACGTGAGCACCGTCACGGCCGCGATCCGGGTGTCGGGCAGCGCCTCGACGGCCGCCCTGATCATGGCGGGGCCTCCGGCCGCGTGAACGGTCAGGATGGCGGGCTTGAGCCGTGCCACGGCCCTGGCCGCGCCGGCGACCGTGTTGGGGATGTCGTGCAGCTTGAGGTCGAGGAAGATCTGGACGCCGCTGGCGCCCCTGACCGAGGCGATCACTTCGGGGCCGTAGCGGAGATAGAGTTCGAGCCCGACCTTCACGGTGCTGACGTGTGGGGTGACCATGCCCGCCCAGCGGGCTGCGGTCTCCAGGTCGGGCGCGTCCAGGGCTACGGCGATGGGTGCGGGCGTCACAGGGAACTCTCCTCCAGGTCTATCCGGTTCCGGGCGGAAGCGCCCGGCGGGCGATGGGCCAGCCCGACCGCGTCGGCCAGCCGGTGGAAACCGCGCGCCGCCAGGAGCTCCTCGAGCTCTCTCAGGACACGCAGGCAGGCGTAGGGGTCGTGGAACAGGGCGGTGCCGACGGCGACGACGCAGGCGCCCGCCAGGATGAGCTCGAAGGCGTCCCTGCCGGTCAGCACGCCGCCCATGCCGATGATGGGCACGCTGGGCAGCGCCGCGTGCACCTGCCACACGCAGCGTACGGCCAGCGGCCTGATGGCCGGTCCCGACAGGCCGCCGGTGACCGCGGCCAGGGAGGGCCGCATGGCCTCGGTGTCGATGCTCATGCCGATCGGGCTGTTGATCATCGAGAGGGCGTCGGCGCCGCCGTCGACGCACGCCCTGGCCACGCTCACGATGTCCATCACGTCCGGCGACAGCTTGGCCACGACCGGCACGTCGTAACGCATGACCGAGCGCACGGAGGCGACCACCTCGGCGGAGGCGGCCCCGTCGCGGGCGAAGACCCTGCCCCGGTCCTCGATGTTGGGGCAGGACAGGTTGACCTCGACGGCGGTCACCCCGGGGGCGTCGGTGAGCCTGCGGGCCAGCGCGGTGTACTCGGCGACGGTGCCGCCCCCGATGGAGACCACGGTCCTTATCCCCCGCTGGGCCAGCCAGGGCAGCTCGCGCTCCAGGAAGGCGTCCATGCCCGGCCCCTGCAGGCCGACGGCGTTGAGCAGCCCCGAGGGGGTCTCGGCGACCCTGGGGGTCGGCCTGCCCGCCCTGGGGGCCATGGTGATCGATCTGGTGGTCAGGGCGCCGATCCTGGCCAGGTCGAAGAACTGGGCCAGCTCGGCCCCCGAGGCGGCGCACCCCGCGGCCGTGGTCATGGGGTTGGCCAGTTCCACGTGCCCCAGGTAGGTCCGCATGTCAACCGACATTCCGTGTTCCCCCACCCGGCGCTCCCAGCGCGTCGAACGGGATCGTCCCCACATCGTCGAAGCGGACGCGCTCGCCTCTGAAGACCGGACCTTCGACGCACGAGCGCACCATCCGGGTGACGCCGTCGTCTCCGATGACCGGCAGCACGCACGTCATGCACACGCCGATCCCGCAGGCCATCCGTTCCTCGACGGCCACCTGCACCGGGATGTCGAACTCGACCGCGACGGCGGTGACACCGCGCAGCGTCTCCATCGGGCCGCACGCGTAGACCGCGTCCGCCCTGACGTCGGCGATCACGCCGGGCAGCACGTCGGCCACTCTGCCGCGCATGCCGAGGGAACCGTCCTCCGTGGTCAGGGTGGTCGTCTCTCCCATCCTCCTGGCGCGCAGCGCGCCGAAGACCCGGTCGGCCGAGGCCGCGCCGAGCACGAAGTCGACGCGGCAGCCGCGCTGCTGGAGGGCGTCGGCCACGGTGAACAGCGTCGCCGAGCCGTACTCGGCGCCGACCAGGACGCAGGTCGCGGGGTCGCGGGGCAGCGGGAACGGCCTGCCCAGCGGGCCGACCAGGTCGAGGGTGTCGCGGGCGCGGCGCTCGGCGAGCCAGGCCGTGCCCGGCCCCCTGACGGTGAAGACGAACTCGACCGTGCCGCCGTAGTCGGGCTTGACGTCGTGGACGAAGAAGACGCGGCGCGTCAGCATCGACGTCTGCGGCCCGCCGACGGCGACCGAGACGAAGTGGCCCGGCCTGAACCGCTCGGCGACGCCGGGCGCGACCACGGTCAGCGCGTGGTAGGCGTCGACCCGGCGCGTCGTCAGCACCGTGCCCGTCACCTGCACGGGAGTAACAGCCGTCTCTCTCACCTCCGCCTAGGCGTCGACCCCGCAGGTGTTCTCGTCTCCGTGACGTCCGGTCCCTCGCTCGGCGCGGAGCGGGCCCCGCGGCCTGCCGCCGCTCGCCCGTCCCGCCTGCCGGACGCGCCCGCGGTCCGCGTCCGGCTCCTCATTCTCCACGCCCGGGACCGGTCCTCGTCCGCCGCGGGAGGACCGCCGGGCCGAACCGGGCCGGCTCAGCCCCGCAGCCGCCGCGCGTGCTCCTGCAGCGAACGCACGCCCACGTCGCCGCGGACGATGGCCTGGATGCCCTGTACGGCCGCCGCCAGCCCCTGGACGGTCGTGATGCAGGGCACGCCCCGCAGTACCGCCGCGGTGCGGATCTCGTAGCCGTCCAGCCTGGGCCCGGACTGGCCGGGGCTGCCGAAGGGCGTGTTCACGATGAGGTCCACCTCGCCGTCCAGGATGCGCCCGCCGATGGTCGGCTCACCGTCGGGACCCGGCCCGTCGCTCTGCTTGCGCACGACCTTGGCCTGGACGCCGTTGCGGTGCAGCACCTCGGCGGTCCCCTCGGTGGCGAGGATCTCGAAGCCGAGGTCGGCCAGCGCCTTGACCGGGAAGACCATCGCGCGCTTGTCGCGGTTGGCGACCGAGACGAACGCCCTTCCCTTGGTGGGCAGCGAGCCGTAGGCGGCGGCCTGCGACTTGGCGTAGGCGGTGCCGAAGAACTCGTCGATGCCCATGACCTCGCCGGTCGAGCGCATCTCGGGGCCGAGCACGGTGTCGACGCCCCTGAACCGGTTGAACGGCAGCACGGCCTCCTTGACCGCGATGGGCGCGTCGAGCGGCAGGGTGCCGCCGTCGCCCTCCGCCGGGAGCATGCCCTCGGCGCGCAGTTCGGCCACGGTGGCGCCCATCATCACCCTGGCCGCCGCCTTGGCCAGCGGGACCGCGGTCGCCTTGGAGACGAACGGCACCGTACGGCTGGCCCTGGGGTTGGCCTCCAGGACGTACAGGATGTTGGCCGACAGGGCGTACTGCACGTTCAGCAGGCCCCGCACGCCCACGCCCCTGGCGATCGCCTCGGTCGCGGTGCGGATGCGCTTGATGTCGTGGCCGCCGAGCGTCATGGGGGGCAGCGAGCAGGCCGAGTCGCCGGAGTGGATGCCGGCCTCCTCGATGTGCTCCATCACGCCGCCGAGGTAGAGCTCCTCGCCGTCGAACAGGGCGTCCACGTCGATCTCGACGGCCTCGTCGAGGAACTTGTCCACCAGGACCGGGTGGTCGCTGGCCGCGCCCGCCCTGGCCATGTAGGTCGACAGCGTGCTGTCGTCGTAGACGATGGCCATGCCCGCGCCGCCGAGGACGTAGGAGGGCCGGACCAGCACCGGGTAGCCGATCTCCTCGGCGATCTCCAGCGCCTCCTCGACCGTGACGGCGGTGCCGTGCTTGGGCGCGGGAAGCCCGGCCTCAGCCAGGACCCGGCCGAACGCGCCGCGCTCCTCGGCGAGGTGGATCGACTCGGGCGAGGTGCCGACGATGGGCACCCCGGCGTCCTTGAGCGCCTGGGCCAGACCGAGCGGGGTCTGGCCGCCGAGCTGGACGATGACGCCCGCGACGGGGCCGCTCTGCTGCTCGGCGTGGACGACCTCCAGGACGTCCTCCAGGGTGAGCGGCTCGAAGTAGAGCCGGTCGGAGGTGTCGTAGTCGGTCGAGACGGTCTCCGGGTTGCAGTTGACCATGACGGTCTCGTACCCGGCGGCCGAAAGCTCGAAGGAGGCGTGCACGCAGGCGTAGTCGAACTCGATGCCCTGGCCGATGCGGTTGGGCCCCGAGCCGAGGATGAGGACCTTGGGGCGCTCGCCCTGCGGGACCTCGGTCTCCTCGTCGTAGGTGGAGTAGAGGTAGGGGGTCTGGGCGGCGAACTCGGCGGCGCAGGTGTCCACGGTGTTGTAGACGGGCCGTACGCCCAGCGCGTGCCGCAGGGCGCGGATCCCGGGCTCGTCCACGCCGCGCAGCTCGGCGATCTGCGTGTCGCTGAAGCCGTACCGCTTGGCCCTGACGAGGATCCCGGCGGTGAGGTCCTCCGCCTGGCGCACCTCGGCGGCGACCTCGTCGATCGCGTAGAGCTGGTCGAGGAACCACGGGTCGACCGCGGTCGCCTCGAACAGCTCCTCGGCCGTGGCGCCCGCACGGATGGCCTGCTGCATGGTCCGCAGCCTGCCGTCGTGCGGCGTGCGGCAGGCGGTCAGCAGCGCGTCCTTGTCGCCGGGCTCCCCGGCCCAGGTGAAGGTCGACTCCTTCTTCTCCAGGGACCGCAGGGCCTTCTGCAGGGCCTCGGGGAAGGACCTGCCGATGGCCATGGCCTCGCCGACCGACTTCATGTGGGTCGTCAGGGTCTGGTCGGCCCCGGCGAACTTCTCGAAGGCGAAGCGCGGCACCTTGACCACGATGTAGTCGAGCGAGGGCTCGAAGGAGGCCGGGGTCTCCCTGGTGATGTCGTTGGGGATCTCGTCCAGGGTGTAGCCGATGGCCAGCTTGGCGGCGATCTTGGCGATCGGGAAGCCGGTGGCCTTGGAGGCCAGGGCGCTGGAGCGGGAGACGCGGGGGTTCATCTCGATGACGATCATGCGCCCGGTTTCCGGGTTCACCGCGAACTGGATGTTGCAGCCGCCGGTGTCGACGCCGACCTCGCGGATGACCGCGATGGCGACGTCGCGCATGTTCTGGTACTCGCGGTCGGTGAGGGTCAGCGCGGGGGCCACGGTGACGCTGTCGCCGGTGTGCACGCCCATCGGGTCGAGGTTCTCGATGGAGCAGACGATGACGACGTTGTCCGCCTTGTCGCGCATGACCTCCAGCTCGTACTCCTTCCAGCCGAGGATGGACTCCTCAAGGAGCACCTCGGTGGTCGGGGACGCGTCGAGGCCGGCGCCGGCGATCCTGCGCAGGCCCTCCTCGTCGTGGGCGAAGCCGGAGCCGACGCCGCCCATGGTGAAGGAGGGCCGCACGACCAGCGGGTAGCCGAGCTCGCCCGCGGCGGCCAGGCACTCGTCCATGGTGTGGCAGACGAACGAGCGGGCCGACTCGGCGTTGAGACCGTGCTCGGCGGCGACCTTGGCCACGATGTCCTTGAACATCTCGCGGTTCTCGCCCGCCTGGATGGCGTCCACGTCCGCGCCGATCAGCTCGACCTCGTACTTGGCCAGGACACCGGCCTCGTGCAGGGCGATCGCGGTGTTGAGCGCGGTCTGGCCGCCCAGGGTGGGCAGCAGCGCGTCGGGGCGCTCCTTGGCGATGATCTTCTCGACGATCTCCGGGGTGATCGGCTCGACGTAGGTCGCGTCGGCGAACTCGGGGTCCGTCATGATCGTGGCCGGGTTGCTGTTGACGAGGATCACGCGGAAGCCCTCGGCGCGCAGCACGCGGCAGGCCTGGGTGCCCGAGTAGTCGAACTCGCAGGCCTGCCCGATCACGATCGGCCCCGAGCCGATCACCATGACCGACTGGATGTCCGTACGCTTAGGCACCCTTGTTCCCCCTCGTCGTGTTCCCTGTCTCTTCCTGCGTCGCTTCCATCAGGGCGCAGAAGCGGTCGAACAGCCCGGCGGAGTCGTGCGGGCCCGCCGCGGCCTCCGGGTGGTACTGGACGCTGAAGGCCGGCCTGTCGATCAGCCGCAGTCCCTCGACGCAGTCGTCGTTGAGGTTGACGTGGCTGACCTCCGCCGGGCCGTACGGCGTGTCGAAGGCGCCCTCGAGCGGGGCCCGTACGGCGAAGCCGTGGTTGTGCGCGGAGATCTCCACCTTGCCGGTGCGGCGGTCCTGGACGGGCTGGTTGACCCCGCGGTGGCCGTAGCGCAGCTTGTAGGTGCCGAGCCCGAGGGCGCGGCCGAAGATCTGGTTGCCGAAGCAGATGCCGAAGAACGGCTTGCCCGCCTCCAGAACGCCGCGCAGCGCCTCGACCTGGTGGTCGGCGGTGGCGGGGTCGCCGGGGCCGTTGGAGAAGAACACCCCGTCGGGGTTGAGCGCGAGGATGTCCTCGGCGGTGCTGGAGGCGGGCAGGACGTGCACCTCGCAGCCGCGCTCGGCCATCCGGTGCGGGGTCATCGCCTTGATGCCGAGGTCGACGGCGGCGACGGTGAAGCGCTTGGCCCCGACCGCGGGCACCACGTACGGCTGGGCGGTCGAGACGGCCTCGGCGAGGTCGGCGCCCTCCATGGCGGGGCTGTTCCTGACCCGGGCGAGGAGTTCCTCCACCGGCGCGAGGGCCTCGCCGGAGAAGACGCCCGCGCGCATGGCGCCGCGTTCGCGCAGGTGGCGGGTGAGGGCGCGGGTGCCGGGGATGGCGATGCCGACGACGCCCTGGTCCCTCAGGTAGTCGTCGAGGGAGCGCCTCGAACGCCAGTTGGAGGGGATGCGGGCGGGCTCGCGGACCACGTAGCCGGAGACCCAGACGCGCGAGGACTCGGGGTCCTCGTCGTTGACCCCCGTGTTGCCGATGTGCGGCGCGGTCATCGCGACGATCTGGCGGTGGTAGGAGGGGTCGGTGAGCGTCTCCTGGTAGCCGGTCATCCCGGTGTTGAAGACCATCTCGCCGAAGGTCTCACCTTGGGCCCCGTAGGGGGTCCCGTGGAAGACGCGGCCGTCTTCCAGCACTAGCACTGCGGTCACTCGAACACCCCGATCATCTCGGTCATTGCTCCGCAAAGTATGAAATATCTGGCGCACCTGAGAGGTGTCTCTCCATGATGTGGGACGGCCTCGCGCCACCCGCGGCGACACCCTGCGGCTCCGGGGTCGCGACGGCACCGGGACGACGCCGGGGACGACACAGCCGTACGGCCGGCCCGCGCGTGCGGGCCGGGCCTCACGCGATCTTTCCGTCCAGGACGGTCGGCCTGCCGCGCAGGAAGGTCGCCACGACCCTGCCGGGCAGGCTCCTGCCCTGGTAGGGGGTGTTGCGGCTCTTGGAGGCGTATCCGGCGGGGTCGACCTCGGCGCGCGCGGCCGGGTCGTAGAGGGTGACGTTGGCCGGGGCCCCCACCTCGATCGGCCTGCCGTGCTCGGCCACCCGGCCGATCCTGGCCGGGGCGGCCGACATGCGCTCGGCCACGCCCGCCCAGTCGAGCAGCCCGGTCTCGACCATGGCCTCCTGCACGACGGACAGCGCGGTCTCCAGGCCGATCATGCCCATGGCCGCGGCGGCCCACTCGGTCTCCTTGTCCTCGACCGGGTGCGGGGCGTGGTCGGTGGCGACGCAGTCGATCGTGCCGTCGGCCAGGCCCGCGCGCAGCGCCTCGACGTCGGCGCGGGTGCGCAGCGGCGGGTTCACCTTGTAGATGGGGTTGTAGGAGCCGACCGGGGAGTCCTCGACGAGGTCGTCGGTCAGGAGCAGGTGGTGCGGGGTCACCTCGGCGGTGACGTCCCAGCCCTTCGACTTGGCCCAGCGGACGATCTCGACCGAGCCCGCGGTGGACAGGTGACACACGTGCAGGCGTGAGCCGACGTGCGCGGCGAGCAGGCAGTCGCGGGCGATGACCGCCTCCTCGGCGACCGCGGGCCAGCCGGTCAGGCCGAGCCTGCCGGAGACCGCGCCCTCGTTCATCTGCGCGTCCTTGGTCAGTCGCGGCTCCTGGGCGTGCTGGGCCACCACGCCGTCGAAGGCCTTGACGTACTCCAGGGCGCGGCGCATGAGCACCGCGTCGGAGACGCACCTGCCGTCGTCGGAGAAGACGCGCACCCGCGCGGCCGAGTCGGCCATCGCGCCGAGTTCGGCCAGGCGCTCGCCGTCGAGCCCGACGGTGACGGCGCCGACCGGGCGCACGTCGCAGTGTCCCGCCTCCTGGCCGAGGCGCCAGACCTGCTCGACGACGCCCGCGGTGTCGGCGACCGGGTCGGTGTTGGCCATGGCGTGCACGGCGGTGTAGCCGCCGAGCGCGGCGGCGCGGGTGCCGCTCTCCACGGTCTCGGCGTCCTCGCGGCCCGGCTCGCGCAGGTGGGTGTGCAGGTCGACCAGGCCGGGCAGCGCGATGAGCCCGGTGGCGTCGACAGTCTCGTCCGCGCTCAGGTCCTGGCCGATCTCGGCGAAGACTCCGTCGCGGATCAGGATGTCGGCGGGCTCTCCGCCGAGGATCCTGGCGCCCTTGATGACGATGGTCTTCACTGGATCTCTCCTCCGAGGTCGGCGCCGCCGAGCAGCAGGTAAAGGACGGCCATGCGGGTGGTCACACCGTTGGTGACCTGTTCGACGATCGTCGAGCGGGGCGAGTCGGCCACCTCCGCCGCGATCTCCATGCCCCGGTTCATCGGGCCGGGGTGCATCACGATGGCCTCGTCGTGCAGCCGGGCGACGCGCTCGCGGTCGAGGCCGTAGCGGCGGCTGTACTCCCGCTCGGTGGGGAAGAAGGCGGCGTTCATCCGCTCGCGCTGCACGCGCAGCATCATCACCACGTCGGACTTGGGCAGCACGGCGTCGAGGTCGTAGGAGACCTCGCAGGGCCAGGAGCCGACGCTCACCGGCAGCAGGGTCGGCGGGGCGACCAGGGTCACCTCGGCGCCGAGCGTGGCCAGCAGGAGCACGTTGGAGCGGGCGACCCTGCTGTGCAGGACGTCGCCGACGATGGTGACCTTCCTGCCGTCGAGCGAGCCGAGGCGGCGACGCATGGTGAAGGCGTCGAGCAGGGCCTGGGTCGGGTGCTCGTGGGTGCCGTCCCCGGCGTTGACGACGCTGCCGCGCACCCAGTTCGCCAGGCGGTGCGGGGCGCCCGAGGCGCCGTGCCTGATGACGACGGCGTCTGCGCCCATGGCCTCCAGGGTGAGCGCGGTGTCCTTCAGCGACTCGCCCTTGGAGACGCTCGACCCCTTGGCGGAGAAGTTGATGACGTCGGCGGACAGGCGCTTGGCCGCGGCCTCGAAGGAGATGCGGGTGCGGGTCGAGTCCTCGAAGAAGAGGTTGACCACCGTACGGCCGCGCAGGGTCGGCAGCTTCTTGATGGAACGTTCCGAGATCTTCGCCAGTTCGTCGGCGGTGTCCAGGATCAGCAGGGCGTCGTCACGGCTCAGGTCGGCCGCCGAGATCAGGTGCCGCTTCACTTGTCGTCTTCCTTCAGCAGCAGGACGGCGTCGCGGCCGTCGTTCTCCTCCAGGTAGACCTTGACGATCTCGGATTTGGAGGTCGGGAGGTTCTTGCCCACGTAGTCGGCCCTGATCGGCAGTTCCCTGTGGCCCCGGTCCACCAGGGCGGCGAGCTGGACGGCCTGCGGACGGCCCAGGTCGTTGAGGGCGTCGAGGGCGGAGCGGACGGTGCGGCCCGAGTAGAGGACGTCGTCGACGAGGACGACGATCCTGCCGTCGATGCCGTCGGCGGGCACCTCGGTGCGGCCGAGCGCGCGGGCGGGCCGCAGGCGCAGGTCGTCGCGGTACATGGTGACGTCGAGGGACCCGACCGGCACGGAACGGCCTTCGAACTGCCTGATGTAGCCGGCCAGGCGGCGGGCCAGGTGGACGCCTCTGGTGGGGATCCCCAGCAGGACGATGTCCTCGGCACCCTTGGTGCGTTCGAGGATCTCGTGGGAGATGCGGATCAGCGCGCGATTGATGTCGGGTCCTTCGAGGACCGCGTGCGCGCCCCCGCGGGCATGCGAAACGGCATCAGCCAATGCGAACACCACCTTTCCCGCCTCACGGGACGGGTCTTAAAGGAAGCTGACGTCCTCACGTTAGCAGCCGCCCGGCGATGCTCCTGAAGCACCCCCTTGACCCTCCAACTACAACAAACCACACATACAGCCTGGATGCCCATAATCCAGATATTTCATGGTATTGATCACGTCTCTGGACGAACGAAGATCTACCTCCTCAACTTGGCAAAACCCGACAAAGTGCCATTAAAATCCTTCGGGTCATCGTCAGCCACCGGGGGATCGAGAACCATGGGCTTGTCCGCTCGCGAAAAGCGCGCCCTCGACGGGATCGCCGACCGGATCTACAGCGAGGACCCCCTCCTGGCCGAGACGCTGTCGTCGTTCGCGACCGGCGCGGTCACCGCCGAGCCCCTGCCCGCCCGCCGCGGCGCCTTCCCCGGTGTCCTGATCCCCGTCGCCCTGCTGGCCGCGATCATGGCGATCATGGCCGTGCTGCTTCCTCCGATCTCGGGTTCGACGGCCGAGGTGGCCCCCTCCCCCACCCGCGTGCTGACCCGCGGCTGACCTCCGGCTCCGTGTACCGTCCGCCCTGGTAGGACGGGTTTCACACCTTTCCCCGTTGGGGACCCCATTGGTTATCGGCACCCGAAACGGGCAGTGCGGGGGATGCGTGCCAGGGGGCGTGGGATGGGGGATTCCTTCGGCGACCGTCCGCGAGGGCGCACCGCCGCAGAAGAAGGAGTGATCCGTGACGAGGCGGCCGAGGAGATCGCCGGGGAGCACGGCAAACTCGGCCTGCCCGCGGCTGTCGCCCTGATCGTGGGCAACATCGTGGGCACGGGCGTGTTCCTGCTGCCCGCCTCACTGGCCGCCTACGGCACCGTCAGCATCCTGGCCATGGCCCTGGTCTCGATCGGCGCCGTCGCGCTCGCCATGGTGTTCGGCAGGCTCGGCGCGCGCCTGCCGGAGGGCGGCGGGCCGTACGCCTACGCCAAGGACGCCTTCGGCGAGTTCTCCGGCTTCTGGAACGCCTGGTCGTTCTGGCTGACCGCCTGGATCGGCAACGCCGCCATCGCCGTCGTCTGGGTCAACTACGTCGGCTACTTCCTGCGCTGGGACTCCCCCGCCGCCCAGATCGCCCTGGCGCTCGTCGCCCTGTGGGTCCCCGCCCTGATCAACCTGAGCGGCGTGCGGAACATCGGCGTCTTCGCGCTGGTCACCACGGTGCTGAAGTTCATCCCGCTGGTCTTCGTCGCGGTGGTCGGCCTGTTCTTCGTGCGGGGCGCCGACTTCGGCCCCTTCGTGGCGACCGGCGGCTCCTGGATCGCCGCCCTGTCCACCGCGGGCGCGCTGGCGCTGTTCATCTACTCGGGCGTGGAGAGCGTCACCATCGTCGCGGAGAAGGTCAGGGACCCGGCCCGCAACATCGGCAGGGCCAGCGTCTACGGCGTGCTGATCTGCGCCGCGATGTACATGCTCAGCACGGTCGCCGTCTTCGGCATCGTCCCGCGCCAGGCGCTCGCCGGCTCGACCGCCCCCTTCGCCGACGCGATCAACGCCATGTTCGGCGGGAGCGTCGGCGGCGGCGTCATGGCCGCCTGCGCGATCGTCTCCGGCATCGGCGCCATCAACGGCTGGACCATGCTGGTGGCGGAGATGCCGATGGCCGCCGCCAGGGACGGCCTGTTCCCCTCCGTCTTCGCCCGGCGGTCGCGCCGCGGCGCGCCCTGGGTCGGCATCGTCGCCGGAACCGCGCTGACCTCGCTGGTCGTGTTCTACAACTACCTCGGCTCGGAGGGCGGCTTCGACAGGATCCTGCTCATCGCCACCTTCACCACCGTCATCCCCTACTTCTTCTCCGCCTGCGCCCAGCTGTTCTGGCTGGTCACCGGGGCCCGCGAGGTCAAGGGGGCCAGGCTCGGCCGCGACCTGGCCGTGACCGCCGTCGCCGTCCTGTTCTCCTTCTGGATGACGTACGGCGCCGGCGCCCAGGCCATCTTCGTCGGATTCCTGATGCTCCTGGTGGGCATCCCCGTCTACATCTGGACCAAGGCCAGACGCGGCGAGTACGGCCCGGGAGGTGAGGCCGCCGTACCGGCGGCCGGGCACGACCGTTGACCGACCGGCCACCACGAGGCCAGCACGGAGGAAGAGAGATGACCTTTCACGTCGACTCCGAAGTCGGGCGGCTCCACCGGGTCCTGCTCCACAGGCCCGAGCTGTCCCTGAAGCGGCTCACCCCGTCGAACAAGGACGACTTCCTCTTCGACGACGTGCTGTGGGTGCAGCGCGCGGTCGAGGAGCACGAGGAGTTCCAGCGGGTGCTGAGCGAGCACGGGATCGCCGTCCACCTCCTCGGCGACCTGCTGCGCGAGACCATCGACATCCCCGAGGCCCGCAAGTACATCCTCGACCACGTCATCGAGGAGCGTTTCTTCGGTCCCATGGCCGTGGACGCCCTGCGCAACGCGCTGGACGCCATGCCCGCCGACGACCTGCAGCTCTATCTCACCGGCGGGATCACCAAGCAGGAACTCGTCGAGCGGGGCACCGACCCCAAGAGCCTGGCCTTCCACACCCTCGGCCCCGACGACTTCGTCCTGCCCCCGCTGCCCAACCACCTGTTCACCCGCGACACCTCCTGCTGGATCTACGACGGCGTCTCCGTCAACGCGATGCGCAAAAAGGCCCGCCAGCGCGAGACCGTGAACTACGAGGCGATCTACCGTTTCCACCCGATGTTCGCCCCGGGGTTCGACAGGCCGCAGGAGGGCGGCTTCAACCTGTGGATGCCGGGCATGGCCGCCGCGCCCGCGACCATCGAGGGCGGCGACGTGCTGGTGCTGGGCCGCGGGGCCGTACTGGTCGGGATGAGCGAGCGCACGCAGCCGCAGGCGGTCGAGATGCTCGCGCGCAGCCTGTTCGCCAAGGGCGGCGCGAAACGGATCGTGGCCCTGAACATGCCGAAGGCACGGGCGTTCATGCACCTGGACACCGTGATGACCAGCGTGGACGTCGGGGTGTTCGTCAAGTTCGCCGGGCTCGGGATGCTGCCCTCCTACACCGTCGAACCCGGCGAAACGGAGAAGGAACTCAAGATCACCGATCACGCGCCCGAGGACATGCACCGGGCCATCGCCCGCGCCATGGACCTGGACGAGATCAGGATCCTCACCCCGACGCAGGACGTCTACGCGGCCGAGCGGGAGCAGTGGGACGACGGCTGCAACGTGCTGGCGATCAGCCCCGGCGTGGTCATCGCCTACGAGCGCAACACCACCACCAACAACTACCTGCGCGCCAACGGCGTCGAGGTGACCACCATCAGGGGCAGTGAGCTCGGCAGGGGCCGCGGCGGCCCCCGGTGCATGAGCTGCCCCCTCGAACGCGACGGCATCTGACCTCTCACCAGGGACAGGCACATGGCATTCAACCTGCGCAACCGCAGCTTCCTCAAGGAGCTCGACTTCACCCCGGAGGAGTTCGGGTTCCTCGTCGCCCTCGCGGCCGACCTCAAGGCGGCCAAGTACGCGGGCACCGAGAGGCCGCGCCTGAGGGGCAGGAACATCGCCCTGATCTTCGAGAAGACCTCGACCCGCACCCGGTGCGCCTTCGAGGTCGGCGCGCACGACCAGGGCGCGCACGTCACCTACCTCGACCCCTCCGGTTCCCAGATGGGCCACAAGGAGTCGGTGCGGGACACCGCGCGGGTGCTCGGCCGGATGTTCGACGGCATCGAGTACCGCGGCAGCAAACAGGCCTACGCCGAGGAGCTGGCCGCCTACTCGGGCGTCCCCGTCTGGAACGGTCTCACCGACGAGTGGCACCCCACCCAGATGCTCGCCGACCTGCTCACCATGCGGGAGCACAGCGACAAGCCCCTGCGCGAGATCTCCTACGCCTACCTGGGCGACGCCCGCAACAACATGGGCCACTCGCTGCTGGTCACCGGCGCGCTGATGGGGATGGACGTGCGGATCGTGGCCCCCAGGCAGCTGTGGCCGGAGGAGACGGGGGTCGCCGGGCCCGCCAGGGACCTCGCCGAGGCGACCGGCGCCAGGATCACCGTCACCGACGAGGTCGCCGAGGGCGTCAGAGGCGTGGACTTCCTCTACACCGACGTGTGGGTGTCCATGGGCGAGCCGGACGAGGTGTGGGACCAGCGCGTCAAGCTGCTCATGCCGTACCAGGTGAACACCTCGGTCGTCGAGGCGACCGGCAACCCCCGGGTGAGGTTCATGCACTGCCTGCCCGCCTTCCACGACCGGGAGACGAAGGTCGGCGAGGAGTTGTTCGAGAAGACCGGCCACGACGCCCTCGAGGTCACCGACGAGGTCTTCGAGTCCCCGCTGTCGATCGTCTTCGACCAGGCGGAGAACCGGCTGCACACGATCAAGGCCGTCATGGTCGCCACCCTGGGAGACTGAGGATGCGCGTCCTGGTCGCCCTGGGGGGCAACGCGCTGCTGCGCAGAGGGCAGAGCCCCGACGCGCTGCCCCAGCGGGAGAACGTCCGAATCGCCGCCGCCTCGCTGGCCCGGCTCGCGGAACGGCACGAGCTGATCATCACGCACGGGAACGGCCCCCAGGTCGGCGTGCTGGCGCTGGAGAGCGCCAACGACCCCAACCTGGCCAGGCCGTACCCCCTGGACACCATCGGCGCCGAGACCCAGGGCATGATCGGTTACTGGATGCTGCAGGCCCTGCAGAACGCGCTGCCGGGGCGGCAGGTGGCCGCCACGGTCAACCAGACGCTCGTCTCGGCGGTCGATCCCGCCTTCGACGACCCGACGAAGTTCGTCGGCCAGGTCTACGAGCGGGCGGAGGCGGAGAAACTGGCCGAGGAGTACGGCTGGACCGTCAAGCCGGACGGGCGGCACTGGCGCCGGGTCGTGCCCTCCCCCGTCCCGCAGCGGGTCGTGGAGACCCGGCTGCTGCGCCGCCTGGTCCGCGACGGCGTCGTGGCGATCTGCGCGGGCGGCGGCGGGATACCGGTGATCCGCAACGACCGGGGCCAGCTCCAGGGGGTCGAGGCGGTCATCGACAAGGACCTGACCGCCTCCGTGCTGGCCGAGGCCCTCGAAGCCGACGTCCTGATGATCCTCACCGACGTGCCGCGGGTCGCCAGGCACTTCGGCACCCCGCGGCAGGAGGAGATCACCCACACCACTCCCCACCAGCTGCGCGCCGAACGGTTCCCGGCGGGCTCCATGGGCCCCAAGGTCGAGGCCGCCTGCCGGTTCGTCGAGACCACCGGCGACATGGCCGCGATCGGCAGGCTGGACGAGGCGGAGCTGATCCTGGAGGGCGAGGCGGGCACCATCGTCACCCCCAACGCCACCTGGCCGCTGGCCAGCACCCTGTGACCTGTCTCTTCGAGGAGGGCGACACGTGGACTCCGTGGTACGGCGGCTGTTGCGCACCAAACCCACCGAGCAGATCGTCGCCGAGGGCGGTCACGGCGAGGGCGGCGAGCTGCGCCGGACCATGACCCTGTGGCAGCTCACCCTCTTCAGCGTCGGCGCCACACTCGGCACCGGCATCTTCGTCATCCTCGGCCAGGCCGTGCCGAAGGCGGGCCCCGCCGTGGTCGTCTCCTTCGCCCTGGCCGCCGTCACGGCCCTGTTCTCCGCGCTGTCCTACGCCGAGCTGGCCGGGACCATCCCGGTCTCCGGCTCCTCCTACTCCTACGCCTACGCGACGCTGGGCGAGCTGGTCGCCTGGGTGTGCGGCTGGTGCCTGATGCTGGAGTACGCCGTCTCCGTCGCGGCGGTCGCGGTCGGCTGGGGCGAGTACCTCAACCACTTCCTCCGTGACCTGTTCGGCTGGCAGCTGCCCGCCGCCGTCACCCACTCCCCCGGCGACCAGGGCGGGGTGGTCAACGTCACCGCGGTCCTGATCGTCCTGCTGGCCACCTGGCTGCTGCTGCGCGGCGCCTCGGAGAGCGCGTCCGCGAACGCGGTCTTCGTGCTGATCAAGATCGCGGTTCTGGTGTTCTTCTGCGTCGTGGCCTTCACCGCCTTCGAGAGCGGCAACCTGACCCCCTTCGCCCCGCTGGGCGTCGCCGGGATCACCGCCGCCGCCTCACAGGTCTTCTTCTCCTACATCGGCTTCGACGCCGCCTCGACCGCCGGTGAGGAGGCGAGGAACCCCAAGCGCGACCTGCCGCTGGCGATCCTGCTCTCCCTGCTCATCGTCACGGTCGTCTACGTGCTGGTCGCGCTGACCGCCGTCGGCGCCATGCCGTGGCAGCGGTTCGACCCGGACACGACCGAGGCCAGCCTCGCCCTGATCGCCGACCGCGCGACCGGCTCGACCTGGGCGGGCCTGATCATCTCCTTCGGCGCGGTCATCGCCATCGCCAGCGTCGTGCTGACCGTGCTGTACGGCCAGACCCGCATCCTGTTCGCGATGTCCCGCGACGGCCTGCTGCCGAGGATCTTCGAACGGATCGATCCACGCCGCCAGGTGCCGGTCGCGAACACGATCATCGTCGCCGCGTTCGTCTCCCTGCTGGCCGGGTTCATCCCGCTCGGCCAGCTCGCCGAGGCCACCAGCATCGGGACCCTGTTCGCCTTCGCCATCGTCAACGTCGGCGTGCTGGTACTGCGCTACACCCGGCCGGACCTGCCGCGCAGCTTCAGGACCCCGTTCTTCCCGCTGACACCGGTCCTCGGGGTGATCTTCTGCGTGGTGGTGATGCTGGGGCTCGCCGGGGTCACCTGGCTCGCCTTCGCGATCTGGATGACCGTCGGTCTGCTCGCCTACTTCCTGTACGGCTACCGCCACTCACGCCTCAGCAGGAGCGTCCGATGAAGATCGAGCACATCCTCGCCGGATTCGTCCCCGGCGGCCGGGGCCAGGACGGGCTGACGCTGGCCGTACTGCTGGCCCGGCGGACCGGGGCCCGGCTGACCGTCGCCCACGTCCACGTGCCCACCTGGCCGACGCCGGGACCGGGGAAGATCGACGCCGAGTGGCGCGCCTATGTGGCCGCGCAGGCGCAGACCGTCCTGGAACAGGCCCGCGAGCTGCTGGCCGGCGTGCGGGACGTGCCGGTCGACTTCGTCTCCCACGGCCACCGGGGCAGCGGCAGGGGGCTGGTCCAGCTCGCCGGGCGGCTGGAGGCCGACGCGGTGGTCATCGGCCCGGCCCCCGGCGGCGGTAAGGGCCGCATCCGGGTCGGCAGCACCGCCGACCAGCTCCTGCACACCTCCCCCGTGCCCGTCGCCCTGGCGCCCCGCGGGTACGCCGAGAGCCACCCGCCGGCCCTGCGGAGGCTGACCGTGGCCTACCGCCGCGACCCCGCCTCCGACGAGGCCGTACGGCAGGCCTTCGAGCTGGCCGGGCGGATCGACGTCCCGCTGCGCCTGGTCACCCTCGTGCTGGACGGGGGACGGCGGGGCAGGGTCGAGGCCGAGATGCTCGGCAGGATCAGGGAGAAGGTCACCGCCGACCTCGACGAGATCGTCCGGGGACACGACGACGTCCGGGTCGACGTGGAGGTGCTTGAGGGCAGGGACGTGGCCGCCGCGCTGGCGGGCACCGACTGCGAGGGGGCGATGTTGATCTGCGCCTCCAGCGAGACCGGGCCCCTGCGGCGGGTCTTCCCCGGCGACGTCTCGCTGAAGATCATACGTTCGGCCCCCTGCCCGGTGATGATGGTGCCCAGGAGTCCCGCCGGGAAGCGAGGGTCCGCCGGACGGCGCGGGAAACGGTGATGATTCACTATCCGCCATGGGACAAGCACGGCGTTTGAGGCGGACCACATCGGATCGGATTCGACATCTTTTTTCCAATCAGCTTGACCTTAGGCGCCCACAGCTTTACCGTCACTGTCCGTAACCACACCTCGCGGCGTTATCGGGTAAACCCCGACGCATCAGTCACCGAAGGTGCCTACCCCAGGCCAACCCGGTGGTTGGGGCATAAGTTGCGAGGGAGGACAATCAACTGAAAGCAGTACATAACCGAGCCGGGGGGCCACACGATGCCGTCTGAATACGCCAAGTCGCTGGGTGCAAGACTCCGCGCGATTCGCACTCAGCAGGGCCTGTCCCTGCACGGAGTCGAAGAGAAGTCCCGCGGCCGTTGGAAGGCCGTTGTCGTCGGCTCCTACGAGCGTGGGGACCGTGCGGTCACGGTGCAGAAGCTGGCCGAGCTGGCCGACTTCTACGGGGTTCCGGTCAATGAGCTCCTGCCCGGGGGCAGCGCGCCGAGCCCTCTTGGCCCCACGCCGAAGCTTGTGATCGACCTTGAGCGTCTTGCCCAGCTGCCCAAGGAGAAGGCGGGTGCGCTGGCTCGTTACGCCGCCACCATCCAGAGCCAGCGTGGTGACTACAACGGCAAGGTGCTGTCCATCCGTCAGGAGGACCTGCGCTCCCTGGCCGTGATCTACGACAAGTCCCCCAGTGAGCTCACCGAGGAACTCATCACCTGGGGCGTGCTCGACCCCGAGGCCCGCAGGGCCGTCGAGTCCTTCTGACGACCCGTCCGGTCGCGGGCACGCGCGGCTGGGCGTGCCCGCGAGCCGTGGTCTTCCTCTCTCGTTAGAACATGGCCCGCACGCCGCCACGGATCACCATCACTGTGGTAGGAAAAGGCAAACATGGCATTTAACGAGATGTGGTGGACATGGCCCGGGGAGAGGATCGTCACGATCACTCTCGACCGCGCCCTGAAGGCCGTCTCGCCTCACTCAAGGCGGCCCTGGGCTCGACCAAGACCCGGGCGTTCCTGCGGCTGCTGACCTCCGTCGGGGCGACCAGGACCCAGGAGACGCTCAGGCTGCTGCCGTTCGTCGTCATGGCCCTGGTCGCGCTGATCGACTTCGGCTCCGGGCCGACCTCCGGGCTGCTGCCGCTGCTCGCCCTCGGCCCCGCCTTCGCCAGCGTGGCCTGCGGCCTGGCCAGGACCACGGTCTCCGGTCTCATCGCGCTGGCCCTGTGCGTGGCGCTCGGCGTCTACAACGACATCCTGTGGATGCCCCGCACCAACATCACCATGGTCGCCATCCTCGGCGTCACGGTGGCCAGCGTGCTGGCCAGCGCCGGACGCCTGCGGCACGAGCGTCAGCTCGCCGACGTCCGCTCCGTCGCGGAGGCCGCCCAGCGGGTGCTGCTGCGGCCGGTCCCGCGCCGGGCCGGGCCGGGGATCGGCGTGGCCGTCTCCTACACCTCCGCCACGGCCGAGGCCCGCATCGGCGGCGACCTGTACGAGGTGGTGACCACCCCGCACGGGGTGCGCATCATCGTGGGGGACGTCCAGGGAAAGGGCCTGGAGGCCGTCGAGACCGCCGCCGTGGTGCTCGGCGCCTTCAGGGAGGCCGCCCACGACGAGGCCAAGCTGCAGGGCGTCGTGGCCCGCCTGGAGAACGCGCTGTCGCGGGAGCTGTCGGGCGAGCAGTTCGTCACCGCCGTGCTCGCCGAGATCACCGACCTGACCGATCTCGGCGAGGCGCAGGAGGGCACCTCCATCACCGTCATCAACTGCGGCCATCCGCCGCCCATGGTGCTGGCGGCCGACGGCAGCCGTTCCTTCGCCGACCCGCCCGACGAGGCCCTTCCGCTGGGCATGGCGTCGTTGAAGGGGGCCGAGGCCGTGCCGTACCAGATCGGCTTCGAGCCCGGTGACCAGGTGCTCTTCTACACCGACGGGGTCATCGAGGCCCGGGACGGAACGGGCCGGTTCTATCCGCTGGCCGACAGGGCGCACCTGCTGAACGGCTCCGACCCGCAGCTGGCCCTCGACGCGCTACGCGCCGACCTGCTGCGTCACGTGGGCAAGCCGCTGAACGACGACGCCGCCATGCTCCTGCTACGCCACCGCACCGCCCGCCCGCTGGCCTCCTCGGCGGCCTGAGCCGCTAGCCGGCCAGGGGAACGCGGGCCGGGAGGGTGGTCTGGGCGGGCAGGCCCAGGAGGGTCTCCACCGTGACGACGAACCGCTCGGCCTCGGAGATCAGCTCCTCGGCGTCCCTCGCCGAGACCATGCGGGTCATGCCCGCCTCGGCGGCGGCCCGTTTGGTCGCGCTGGTCTCGAAGTAGGGAGCCCACTCGGCCAGCCTGGGCTCCGCCTCGGGCAGCAGCTCCCAGGCGCTGCGCAGGCGGCGCCTGCGGCCGTCCATGGGCCGTGGCCGCGCGGCCAGGATCGCGGCCGCGGCTCTGAGCGCCGCCAGGTGGGCGGCGACGTATCGGGTTGCGGGGGTCCGGGCGGCGCCCGCCTCCCCAAGACAGTCGCGCGCGTCGGCCAGGTGCGCCCGCACCGTGGACGAGAGCCGGGGCCCATCGGAATCGCTGAGCCGAGGGGTCATGTGCTTCAGCCTCCTTGGTCGCAAGCGGCTCCCGGCGTATCCGCCGGTCAGGTCAACACTCGCAGACCCCACCGACAAATCCTCCGGGCGGCCGGACGAGGAGCTTCCCCTCTCCCCGCCCGCCCCGGCCCGGCCGGGCCGCCGTGGCCGACGGTCCCGGAAAGGCCAACCACCCTGGACGTGGACCGCGAGCCCCACGTCATCACATCGAACATAAATTCGATCACTGGTAGTGTCAAGTAAACGAACGAACAAAAGTTCGACACCACCGGGCAGCCTGAAACCATACGAATCACCCACCCCGGAAGAACCGCCGGAGAGCCGCCGGTCGCGCGCGGACAAGCCGGGGCGGTCACAGCCAAGGGGTTTCGGACATCCCCCGGCCTCCCCCCGCACGCAGCGGACGTACGGCCGCCGCCGCACCCCTTTCCCTGCCATATTGGCTGATTTATAGGCCTGTGCCTGCTTTAAATGTTCAAGGTGGAGTTTGAGCGTTGTGCGGTTTTCCGCGACGTCTCGGCGGCCCGGAGTCACGGGCATCGCGTGTTCGGTATCCCCCATGACGAGAACACGGCCCGGTGTTCACAGGGCGGGGAAACAGCCGTCAAGACGGGCCCGCCACGGCGCGCTTTCCCGCACCCGTACGACAGCCCCGGGAACGACCGTGCCCCCGGTCCTTGAAGGACCGGGGGCACGAAGAACCGCGTTCACTCCGTCAGCGGACGAATCTGCCCCGGACGTGCACCGGGACTCCCGTGCCGAGCATGCCGGGCAGGACCGCGGCGACGTTCATCGGCAGCCGCACACAACCGTGGGAGGCCGGGGCCAGCGGCACCGAGAGCGCGCCGTGCAGGGCGATGCCGCCGTTGAAGAAGATCGGGTTGTATAGCTGACCGAGGTATGACCTGTGCCAGCCGCTCCTGCGCCAGGTCGTCTTGTAGTCGCCCGTCGGCGTGCGGGCGCCGCCGCAGAACTTCTGGGTCTTGCCCTCCCAGGTGGCCGTCTCGCAGTACGGAATCCCGCTGCCCGAGGAGATGTGACTGATCAGCTTCACCCTGCCGGCCACGTACAGGGTCATCACCTGCTGGGTGAGGTTGACCTCGACCCTGGTCGGCTTGCCGTTGGGCACCAGCACCCTCGGCGACCTGGGGTTCTGTAGAGCGTTCCAGGTCTTCCTGGTCACGGTGCTGGTCGGCGCGATGCCGTTGATCTTCTGGAAGGCCCACAGCGCGGTCAGCGTCGTGCCGCCGTAACGCCCGTCGGCCGTGCCCGGCAGGTAGCCCAGCTCCCGCAGCCTGGTCTGCAGCGCCTTGACCGCGGTCCCCTTCGCCCCGAGCCTCAGCGTCTGGCCGGGGGCGACGAACCCCGGCGCCGCCTGCGCCGTGACGGCGGTCGCCGCGGAGGTGACGACCTGAGCGTTCGCGACACCGGGAGAGGCCAGCAGCATCGCCCCCGCCGTCACCAGGGCGGCCACTCCGAGCCGTCCTCCAACCCCCATCACCATCATCCCCTCCTGTCAGTCAAGCCCGAACAACGGACCATAGCGCACCAACCATCCACTCTCCGGCAACGGTTACGAAGAGGTAATCGATGGTCAACCCGTTTAGAGTGATCGGGTGCCGGAAAAGTTGCATCCCAACATCGAGAAGGTCGCCGCGGCTCTGAGGGAGCACGGCGTCACCGGAGAGATCGTCGTCTTCGACGAGGCGACGCCGACGGCGGCGACCGCCGCGGCGCAGCTCGGTTGCGAGGTCGGCGCCATCGCCAACAGCCTGATCTTCGACGCCGACGACCGGCCGCTCCTGGTGCTGACCAGCGGCGCCCACCGGGTGGACACCGGCCTGGTCGCCGAGAAGGTCGGCGCGGCGAGGGTACGGCGGGCCACCCCCGACTTCGTCCGCGCGGCGACCGGCCAGGTCATCGGCGGCGTCGCCCCACTGGGGCATCCCGCCCCGATCAGGACCCTGGTCGACGTCTGGCTCGACAGGCACGAGGTGGTCTGGGCCGCGGCCGGGCACCCGCACACGGTCTTCCCGACCTCCTTCGCCGAACTCCTGCGCGTCACCGGCGGGACCCCGGTCGAGGTCGAGCGCTGATCGCCAGGCGGACACCCGCCAAACCCTGACGAACCTCTCAGATCCTCATGGTGGTCGCCCTGCTAGGGTGCGTTGCGTGATCGAACTGCGACGGGTCGGCCCCGAGGAGTTCTCCGTGAGCCTCGACGCGGTCCTCGACGTCTACACCGCGGCGATGCTCCCGCCCGCCGACCAGCTCACCGGGCGAAGGGCGATCATGAGAGGCCACGCCTCCTACTCCGGGTTCACCTGCCTGTTCGCCGAACGCGCCGACGGCAGGACGGTCGGCGTCGCCTACGGCTTCCACGGCGAACCCGGCCAGTGGTGGCACGGCGTCGTCCGCCAGGCGATCACCGAGCACGACGGCCAGGCCAGGACCCGCGAGTGGCTCGACGACGCCTTCGAGCTCGCCGAGGTCCACGTCCACCCCGACTACCAGGGCAAGGGCGTGGGCCGGGCCATGGTCACCACCCTGTGCGCGGGACGCCTGGAGCGCACCGCCGTACTGTCGACCCGTGACCAGGAGACGGCGGCGCGTCATCTCTACCGGAGCCTGGGCTTCGGCGACCTGCTGACCGGGTTCGTCTTCCCCGGGGGCCAGGAGCGCTACGCGATCCTGGGCACCCCGCTCCCGCTGGCCCGGACCTAGACCGCCAGCCGGTCGTCCGCCCCGGTCGTGACATCGAGGGCCTGGAAGACCTCGCGGGTCGCGCTCGACCGGTTGAAGGTGATGAAGTGGATGCCGGGCGCGCCCTCGTCGAGCAGGATCTGGCACAGCTCGGCGGCGTGTTCGATGCCCAGATCGCGCACCGCGGCCGGGTCATGGGCGACGGCCTCGAACCTGGCGGCGACCTCGGGCGGGAACGGCGCGCCGGAGAGCTGCTCGGAACGGGCGATCGTGCTCATCTGGGTGACGGGCATGATGCCGGGGATGATCGGGGTTTCGCATCCGCGGGCGGTCACCCGGTCGCGCAGCCTGAGATAGTCCTCCGCGCGGAAGAACATCTGCGTGATCGCGTAGTCGGCGCCCGCCCGGCACTTGCGCACGAAGTGCTCGGTGTCGGCCTCGACGGAGGTGGACCTGGGGTGCTTGTAGGGGAAGGCGGCCACGCCGACGCAGAAGTCGCCGGACTGGCGGATGAGCCTGACCAGTTCCTCGGCGTACTGCACGCCCTCGGGGTGGCGGATCCACTCTCCCGTCACGTCGCCGGGCGGGTCGCCCCGCACGGCGAGGATGTTGCGCACGCCCGCCCCGGCGAACCTGCCGATCAGGTGGCGCAGCTCACGCAGGGAGTGGTTGACGGCGGTGAAGTGGGCGACCGGGGTCAGCGTCGTCTCGTGGGCGAGCCGCTCGACGATCTCCACCGTCCGGTCGCGGGTGCCGCCGCCCGCGCCGTAGGTGACCGAGACGAACGTCGGCCGCAGGGCCTCGAGCTCCCGGATGGCCCGCCAGAGCTGCCGCTCCCCCTCGTCCGTCTTCGGCGGGAAGAACTCGAACGAGAACGAACGGCCACCGGCGGCGAGGAGCTCGCGGACGGTGGGCACACGTTCGGGGAAGACTGACGAGCGACCCAGAGCCATGCCCCTAGGGTACTGGCCGCCCGACGGAGCGCCACAACCGTGATCGGTTCAACACCCTTCCCCCCGCCGGTCCCCCCGGCGGGTCCCGACGGGACACCGCGGGCATAACCTCGCACCTCCGGGCCGATAATCTCGGGGTATGACCCCTTCCGCGGCTGCTCTCGACACCATCCGTTCCGAAGTGGATCGCTCCCTCAGGGAGTTCGTCGACCGGCAGCGCCCCCTGGTCGGCGCGCCCGAACTGGTCCCGCTGCTCACCGCGGCCGAGGAGTTCCTCGCGGGCGGCAAGCGGCTGCGGCCCGCCTTCTGCTACTGGGGCTGGCACGGCGCGGGCGGGGAGGACGACCCGGCGCTGTTCACCGCCGCGGCCTCCCTTGAGCTGCTCCAGGCCAGCGCCCTCGTGCACGACGACGTCATGGACGCCAGCGATCTGCGCAGGGGCATGCCGTCGGCGCACCGCAGGTTCCAGGCGATGCACGAGAAGGCGGGCTGGCGCGGCTCCGCCGGGCAGTTCGGCGAGGGCGCCGCCATCCTGCTCGGCAACCTGCTGCTCATCTGGTCCGGGGAGATGTGGCGCAACAGCGGGCTGCCCGTGGAGTCGCTGGCCGCGGCCCAGCGGATCCACGACCACATGCGCACCGAGCTGATGTGCGGGCAGTACCTCGACCTGCTGGAACAGGCACACGAGGAGAACACCTTCGACAGCGCGCTGCGGGTCGCCCTCTTCAAGAGCGGCAAGTACTCCGTCGAGCAGCCGCTCAGGCTCGGCCTGGTGCTGGCCGCGCGGGGCGTCGAGCCGTGGATCGACCGGCTCTGCGAGCAGTACGGCCGCAGCGTGGGCATCGCCTTCCAGCTCCGCGACGACGTCCTCGGCGTGTTCGGCGACCCCGCGGAGACGGGCAAGCCCGCCGGGGACGACCTGCGGGAGGGCAAGCGGACGATGCTCGTCGCCCGTGCCCTGGCCGTGGCCACCCCGCTCCAGGCCAGGACGGTCGAGGAGACGCTCGGCGACCCCGACCTGGACGCCGCCGGGGTCGCCAGGCTGCGTCAGATCATCGAGGAGACCGGGGCCCTCGCGGCGTGCGAGAGCATGATCAAGGAGTATCTCGACCACGCCCTCGTCTCGCTCGACGGCGCCCCGATCACCCCGCGGTCCCGTACGGCCCTGGCCGATCTGGCCGTGGCCGCGACGTCACGTCGCACCTGAGACCGGGCCCGGCGTCCACCGGGCCCGGACCGATCGGATGCGGATCAGGTGGGCCCGGCGGTCAGGCGCCGCCTGAACTCCCCCGCGGCGGCCTTCGGGTCGTCCGCCTCGGTGATGGCCCGCACGACCACGACCCGGCGCACGCCGTACGACATGACCTCGTCGAGGTTGGACAGGTCGACACCGCCGATGCCGAACCAGGGGCGTTCCGTCTCCAGCGCCGCGGCGTGCCTGAGCAGCGCGGGGCCGGGGGCGTGCCTTCCTGGTTTGGTCGGCGTCGGCCAGACGGGACCGCAGCAGAAGTAGTCGACTCCCGGTTCGACGGCCGCGGCTGAGGCCTCCTGCGGGGCGTGAGTGGAACGCCCGATGAGGATGTCCTCGCCGAGGATGTCGCGGGCGGCCCGCACCGGCAGGTCGTCCTGCCCGAGGTGGAGCACGTCGGGACGGGCGGCGTGAGCGATGTCGGCCCTGTCGTTGACCGCGAGCAGCTTGCCGTGGCGGTCACAGGCCTCGCGGAAGACCTCGAGGAGGGCGAGTTCCTCCCTCGCCTCAAGGCCCTTCTCCCGTAGCTGGACGATGTCGACCCCGCCCGCGAGGGCGGCGTCGAGGAAGTCGGCCAGGTCTCCGCGCTCACGGCGCCCGTCGGTGCAGAGGTAGAGGCGGGCGTCAGAAAGCGAGTGCCTGGGCACGTCTCTTGACCTCGGTGTGGCGGCCCGCGACTATCGCGTCCACCGGGGACCCCGGAAGGGTCTCGTCTGGGGTGAAGAGCCACCGGAGTGACTCGACGTCGTCGTATCCGGCGTCGAGCAGCACGGTGAGTGTGCCTGGCAGCCCCTTCACCACGTCGTCCTCCGCGAGGAAGGCGGCGGGAACCTGTGGCTCGCCCCCGCCCCTTCGCACTCCGATGAGCTTGCGGTCCTTGAGAAGTTGCTTCGCGCGACCGGCGCTGAGGTGGAGTCTCCTGGCGACCTCGGTCAAGGTGAGCCACTCGCCCACCAGCTGGTCTGTTTCCCGGTCGATCTGCGCAACAGAAAGCGTCACGAATCCACCACTACCACATCGTGCCTTCCGCCAAACACCCGGTGGGCAGGTTAAGCGACCGTGCAGTCGCGCAGCGCCACCGCCGGATCGGCCAGGCGAACGGCGTCGAGCCGCTGGCCGCCCTCGATGAGACGGCGCCCCTGCAGGAGGTCGCGGGGGCGGTTCACCGCCAGGACCGCGGCCAGCCTGCCGTCCCCGCGGACCCAGCAGGCCCCCCACCTGGAGCCGCCCTCCGGGTCGCCGCGCAGGACGAGACGCTCGCCGTCGTTGCCGTCGTCGTGGTGCCCGGCGTACTGCACCATGTGGCCGAACTGCTCCGACCAGAAGTAGGGCACCGGGTCGTAGACCGCGTCCCCGCCCATGAGCGCGGCCACCGCGACCTCCGGGGCACCCAGTGCGGTGTCCCAGTGCTCCACCCGCAGGCGGCGGTCGTAGCGGCGCGACCACCAGGCGGCGCAGTCGCCGACGGCGACCACCCCGGGCAGCGAGGTGCGCAGGTGCTCGTCGGTGACGACGCCGTTGTCCAGCTCGACACCGGAGCCCGCCAGCCACTCGACGGCGGGCCGTACGCCGACGCCGGTGACGACCACGTCCGCCCTGACCCGTGAACCGTCGGCCAGGGTGAGCCCGTCGTGGTCGACGGAGGCGACCTGGACGCCCAGGCGCAGCTCGACGCCCGCCTGTTCGTACCACCGGGCGGTGTGCCCGCCGACGGCCCCCAGGGCCTGGGAGAGCGGCAGGTCGGCCGCCTCGACGACGGTCACCTCACAGCCCGCCCTGTGGGCGGCGGTGGCGACCTCGGCGCCGATCCAGCCCGCCCCGATGACGGCGACGCGCACGCCCGCGACGAGCCGCTCGCGCAGGACGAGCGCGTCGTCGATGGTGCGAAGCACGTGCTGTTCGCCGTCGCCGCGCAATCGGACGGGACGGGCGCCGGTGGCGATGACCAGCCCGTCGTAGGCCACCTCGCCCTCGGTGGTCTCGACCACGCCCGGCCGCAGTCCCTTCGCGGCCACCCCCGGGCGGAAGTCGACCTCTAGCGCGTCAAGATCGGAGTCGACGACCGTGGAGTCCGTCTCCCCCAGCAGGACGGACTTCGACAGTGGGGGACGGTCGTAGGGGCGGTGTGCCTCCTCGCCCATCAATGTGATCGTGCCGGCGAACCCTCGGGCTCGTAACGCCTCGACACTGCGCACGCCGGCCAGGCCGGCGCCAACCACCACGACATGATTCACAACTCACGAGCCTAAGCGCCCTGCCCGATCCTCTGCCATTAGCTGTTTGATAACGAAAACGGTATTTAGCTCGCATCCAACGCAGTGAGGGCGTCACCACAGCCCTTAAGGTGGAAGCGAGCAGACGCGCGGGAGCCCGGAGCGCACCGGGCTGAGAGGAGGGCTACGGGGCGACGCGGACCATCGAAAGCCAGTTGACGTGCTGATACACCGTGCCGGGCGCACGGGGCGCGCGTCCGGCGGCGATGATCCCGGCGTGACCGTCAGCGGCCCTCGACCGCCAGGAACCTGATCCGGGTCATGCCGGCGAAGGGAGCGGAGGGTACGAATGTCACACCACTTCGACGTGCTCGTCATCGGCGGAGGCGTCGCCGGACTCTCCGTGGCCTGGCGCGCGGCCAGGAGGGGGTCACGGGTGGCCGTGGCCGACCCCGACCCCGGCTCGGGGGCCTCGCACGCGGCGGCGGGCATGCTGGCGCCGGTCAGCGAGGTGACCTACACCGAGGAGCCCCTGCTGCGTCTCGGGCTGGCCTCCCTGTCCAGGTGGCCCGCCTTCGCCGCCGACCTGACCGAGGACGGCGGCCTCGACCTGGACTACCGGGCGCTGGGGACGCTCGACGTCGCCTTCGGCTCCGACGACCTGGCCGCGCTCGACGAGCTGGCCGCCTTCGTCGACAAGCTCGGCCTGCCCGCGGAACGGCTCACGGGCCGCGAGTGCCGCCGCCTGGAACCGATGCTCGCCCCGTCGGTGCGCGGCGGCCTGCTGGCCGGCGGCGACTCCTGGGTCGACCCGCGAAGGGTCGTCAAGGCGCTGCTGACGGCGCTGCAGCGGCGCGGCGGCGCGCTGGTCCGCTCCCGCGTCGCCGGGCTCACGACCGACGCCGCGGAGAAGGTCACCGGCGTACGGCTCGCCTCCGGCGAGACCATCGGCGCGGACCTGGTGGTCCTGGCCGCCGGCGCCTGGTCGGGCGGCCTTGAGGGGCTGCCGTCCGACGCGGTGCCACCGGTGCGGCCGGTCAAGGGGCAGATCATGCGGCTGCGTTCGGCCACCCCGATCCTGGGGCGGTGCGTGCGCGGCGTGGTGCACGGCTCCCCCGTCTACCTGGTGCCGCGCGGCGACGGGGAGGTGGTCGTCGGGGCGACCCAGGAGGAGATGGGCTTCGACACCCGGGTGACCGCGGGAGGCCTGTGGGAGCTGCTGCGTGACGCGCGGGAGCTCGTCCCCGGCGTCACCGAGCTCCAGGTCCACGACGTGGTCGCGGGCCTGCGCCCGGGCACCCCGGACAACCTGCCGCTGGTCGGGCCGTCGGCCGCCGCCGGTCTGTCGCTGGCCACCGGCCACCACAGAGGCGGCGTCCTGCTCGCCCCGCTCACCGCCGACCTTCTCTTCCCACCGTCCTCGTCCGAGGCGCGCTCCCCCGGCGTGCCGCCCGGCGAGGAGGACGAACTGCGGGCGATCTGCTCTCCACTGCGTTTCCAGGAGCACCGATGAACGTGACGATCAACGGAACCGCCCACGAGCTGCCCAGGGGGGCGACCGTGGCACTGGCCGTACAGCGGCTGACTGAGGCCAGGAGCGGCGTGGCCGTCGCGGTGAACGACGAGGTGGTCTCACGTGGCGCGTGGGACTCCACGACGCTCGCCGAGGCCGACCGGGTCGAGGTGCTCACCGCGGTGCAGGGAGGCTGAGGGACATGCTTGAGGACACACTGACGAACCCGGACGACGACCTGGTCATCGGCGGGGAGAAGTTCTCCTCGCGGCTCATCATGGGCACCGGGGGCGCCCCCTCGCTCGACGTCCTCGAACAGGCGCTGGCCGCCTCGGGCACCGAGCTGACCACGGTCGCGATGCGGCGCCTGGACCCGTCCGCGCGGGGCTCGGTGCTCGACGTGCTGCGCAGGCGCGGCATCAAGGTCCTGCCGAACACCGCGGGCTGCTTCACCGCGGGGGAGGCCGTGCTGACCGCGCGGCTGGCCAGGGAGGCCCTGGAGACGAACTGGGTGAAGCTGGAGGTCATCTCCGACGAGCGCACCCTGCTGCCCGACCCCATCGAGACCTTCGACGCCGCCGAACGGCTGGTCGCCGAGGGCTTCGTCGTGCTGCCCTACATCGGTGACGACCCCGCCCTGGCCCGCAGGCTCGAACAGGCCGGGTGCGCGGCGGTGATGCCGCTCGGCGCGCCGATCGGTTCCGGTCTGGGCGTCAGGAACCCGCACAACATCGAACTCATCGTGGAGGCGGCGGGCGTTCCGGTGATCCTCGACGCCGGGATCGGCACCGCGAGCGACGCGGCGCTGGCGATGGAGCTCGGCTGTGACGCCGTCCTGCTCGCGACCGCCGTGACCAGGGCGAGGCGTCCCGACCTGATGGCCCGCGCCATGCGTTCCGCGGTCGTCGCGGGCCGCACGGCCAGGGCCGCGGGCCGTATCCCGCGCCGCAGGTACGCCGAGGCGTCATCCCCCATGACTCCTTAGGGATCGGTCAACTTCTCCGCATCGGTTTCGAACACGCCGACCCTGCGGGCGCCAAATCGCCCGTAAACTCTGCCGGGTGGACACGACGCTTACGGACCCCCTGGTCGGGAAACTCCTCGACGGGCGTTACCGCGTCGAGTCCCGGATCGCCCGGGGCGGGATGGCGACCGTATACCTGGCTCTGGACGTCCGGCTCGACCGCACGGTCGCCGTGAAGGTGATGCACCGCACTCTCGCCGAGGACCCCGCGTTCGTGCGCAGGTTCATCGGCGAGGCCAAGTCGGTGGCGAGTTTGTCGCACCCCAACGTGGTGCACGTGTTCGACCAGGGCACGGACGGGGGCAACGTCTACCTGTCGATGGAGTACGTCCCCGGGCGCACCCTGCGCGACGTGCTCCGCGAGCGGGGCAGGCTGCCGGCCCGCGAGGCCCTGGAGGTCATGATCCCGGTCCTCGCCGCGCTGGGCGCCGCCCACCAGGCCGGGATGATCCACCGGGACGTCAAGCCGGAGAACGTGCTGCTCGCCGACGACGGGCGGGTCAAGGTCGTGGACTTCGGCCTGGCCCGCGCGATCGAGGCGACGAACCAGACGCGCACCGGTGTCATGATCGGCACCATCGGCTACATGTCGCCCGAGCAGGTGACCTCCGGCTCCGCCGACGCCCGCAGCGACGTCTACTCCGCCGGGATCATGCTGTTCGAGCTGGTCACGGGGCGTCAGCCGTACGAGGGTGAGACGCCGATGTCGGTGGCCTACCGGCATGTCCACGACACCGTGCCCGCGCCCTCCTCGCTGTTGCCGGACATTCCGCCGTTGCTGGACACGCTGGTGGCCCAGGCGACGGCGCGCGACCCCGCGCTGCGCCCCGTGGACGCGACCGCGCTGCTGGTCGCCGCGGTCGAGGCGCACCGGACGCTGCCCAGGGACAGCGCTCCCGTGGCCGGGCACGCGGGGGGGCAGGCGACCGGGCCCACCGGAGGGCACACGGCCGCCGCCGGGTTCCGTCAGCCTCCCGCCGCCGCGGCGGGAGGCGTCAACCACACGCTGATCCAGCCACGGGGTGACCTGCTCACCGGTCCCGCGGCCGACCCGCACCCCCGCCCGCCCGCGCCCGCGCGCAGGGGGTTCCGGCCGAGCTGGTACCTCGTCGCGCTGGCCGTGGTGATGGTGATCGCGGTAGGGGTGACCGGCTGGCTGTTCTCCCAGAACACCACGATCGTCGTCCCGGTGCTCACCGGCAAGAACGTCAACGTCGCCCAGAGTGAGGCCAGGGCTCTCGGCTTCCTCGTCGAGATCGGCAAGCCGGAGAACGACGAGAAGGTGCAGAAGGGCAACGTGATCAGGACCGATCCGATCGCGGGCACCACGGTGGACAAGCAGTCCAAGATCGTCCTGTTCCCCTCCGACGGCCCCAAGAGGGTCGTGGTGCCCAACGTGATCGGCATGACCGAGGCCCAGGCGAGGTCGGATCTGGCGAGGGTGACGCTGACCGTCGACGACGTCAAGAAGCAGCCCAGCAACACCGTGCCCCGCGGGCAGGTCATGCGAACCGTCCCCGCCGTGGGCAACCGGGTCAAGGAGGGCACCAAGATCGACCTGCTGGTGAGCGCGGGCCTGGTCGCGCCCGACCTCAAGGGCATGCCCCGCGACCAGGCCGACGCCCTCCTGCGCGGCGCGGGCTTCGTGCCCGAGTTCGTCGAGCAGACCGACGCCGCCCAGCCCTGCACGGTCATCGCCCAGGACCCGCAGCCGGGCGCGGAGATCGACGCGGGCGCGACCATCAGGCTCACCGTGTCGCTGTGCAACAACCCCCAGTGGCACTGGCCCTGGGAGATCAACAACTCCGTGCCGGGAGACGACGGCGGAGACGTGGCCCAGCCCCTGGCCGTCGTCCCCAACGTGATGTTCAAGGACGTCAAGGCGGCGCGTGAGGAGCTTCGCGCCGCGGGGATGAAGGTGACCGTGCGCAAGGGGCTGGGCAGGGGCAGGGTCCTGGCCCAGCGCCCGCCGGGCGGCCAGCAGGTGCCGTCCGGGACCCAGGTCACCATCTGGCACTGATGGGCCTCCAGGCGGGCGGCGTCAGAGCCGTTCGCGCGCGACGGTCTCCGCGAGCCGTTCGAGCAGGGGGCCCGCCTCGGCCAGGCACACGGCCGGGTCGGGTTCGACGGCGGTGAGCGGATAGGCCGCCGTGATGCCCGCGGCGTTCAGCTCCTCCTCGCCGAGTTCGCAGCGGCCGCACACCGCGACGACCGGCACCCCCGCCTTCGCCGCCGCGGAGGCGACCCCGGCGGGCGCCTTGCCGCGCGGGGTCTGCTCGTCCAGCGCGCCCTCGCCGGTGATGACGAGGCGGGCGCCGTCGAGCCGCCGGTCGAAGCCGAGCAGGTCGAGCAGATACTCGATGCCGGGCCTGAAGGCGGCACGCAGGAAGGCCAGGGCCGCGAAGCCCGTTCCGCCCGCCGCGCCCGCGCCCGGCATGCCCGCCACACCCATGGAGCGGACGACGCCGTCGTGCTCGACGGCACCGGCCAGGCCGTGGGTGTGCGTGGCGACGGCGGCGAGCCTGGCCAGGGCCCGTTCCAGCGACTCCACCTCCTCGGGACCGGCGCCCTTCTGGGGGCCGTAGACGGCGGCGGCGCCGTACGGGCCGAGCAGGGGGTTGTCCACGTCACAGGCGACGACGAACTCGACGCCCTCCAGGGGAACGGTCCCCGAGGTGTCGATCCTGTCCAGTTCGCGCAGGGCGGCACCGCCTTCGGGCAGCTCCGCTCCCCCGGCGTCCAGGAAACGGACGCCGAGGGCCCGCATCATGCCCGTTCCGCCGTCGGTCGAGGCGCTGCCGCCGAGGCCGAGCACGATCCGGCGGGCTCCGCGCCGCAGGGCGTCGGCGACCAGTTCGCCGGTGCCGCGGGTGGTCGCGGTGAGGGGGGCGAAGCCGGGGCCGTCTCCCCGCCGGGGCAGTACGCGCAGTCCGGACGCCTCGGCCAGCTCCACGACCGCGGTCGGTCCTGGCTCGCCCTGGGCGGCCTCCCGCCAGGCGTAGGCGGCGCGCACCGGCTCTCCCGTGGGGCCCGCGACCTGGATCTCCACCCGGGTGAACCCGGCCGCGACGACGGCCTCGACGGTGCCGTCGCCACCGTCCGCGACCGGCAGCGTGACCACGGTGACACCGGGGCCCAGCCCTCTCGCCACGTGCGCGGCGACCTCGGCCGCGCTCAGCGACCCCTTGAACTTGTCCGGGGCGACGACGACGTGGCCCGGCGACTGAGACAACCCTGCTCCCCTGGGGCGAAGGACGGGCGGACGACGGCGTGCGCCGTGTTCCGCGTGATGGACGCCCATCATCACACCACGCCGCCGGGACATGGATGACGGGTGCGAATCCCCGGACGGGACACCCCTAGACTGGCTCCACCATGAGTTCCGTGTCCCTCATCGGCGGACACGTCTCCGTCGCCGGTGGCCTGGCCACGGGCGGCCTGCGGGCGGCCTCGGAGATCGGCGCCGAGGTGATCCAGGTGTTCGTCACCAATCCGCGCGGCTGGGCGCTCGCCGAGGGCGACCCCGCCGAGGACGCCCTGTTGCGTGAGTCCGGCATGCCGTGTTTCGTACACGCGCCCTACCTCGTCAACATGGGTTCCCCCAACCGGCAGACTCTGGACCGGTCGGCGGACACCGTACGGCACTGCCTCCGGCGGGCCCGCGCGATCGGCGCCCGGGGGGTGGTCGTCCACACCGGGTCCGCGGTGACCGACCCCCGTGAGAAGGCCCTGCGCAGGCTGCGTGAGCGTCTGCTCCCGCTGCTCGACGAGATCCCGGACGACGGCCCGGACCTGTTGCTCGAACCGATGGCGGGACAGGGCGCGATGCTCTGCGCGACCGTCCAGGATCTGGAGCCCTATCTCGCGGCCCTCGACTGGCATCCGAGGGCCCGTGTCTGCCTGGACACCTGTCATGCCTTCGCGGCCGGGCACGACCTGTCCACCTCCGCCGGCGTCGCCGAGACCCTCGACGCCCTGCACGGGTTCGCCCCCGGGCGTCTGGGGCTGGTCCACGCCAACGACTCCCTGGACGTGTGCGGTTCCAAGAAGGACCGGCACGCGAACATCGGCACGGGCCACATCGGCGTGCGGCCCTTCGGTCACCTGCTGTGTCATCCGGTGGTGGCGGGGGTGCCGGTCTGCGTCGAGACCCCCGGTTCCGCCGCCCGCCAGGACGTCGAGACGCTCAAGGGGCTCCGCCGGGCACCGGTGCCCTCGGGTCCCCGGGTGTGACGGGACGCCGCCGCCCGCAATCCGGCCGCCCCCGCGCGTGACCGGATCGCTCGGACCCGCCCCCGCGGGTCGGCGCGGGCGTCCCGTCACACCGGAGGCCGCCGGGCCCCCTTCCCCCCGGTTGGGGGCCCGGCAATGGGTGACCGCGCTTGGAGGTCACCTCGGGTTTCCGCGCACCAGGTGTTCTCGAGCCTTTCGGCCCTCTCCCCCTCTCCGGTGCCGCGGGTTTGGCTCTCCGACGTACGGAACACTAGAGGGGGTGCTCCGAGGACGACTCACCATTTTTTGACCAGCGCGATTAACGGTGCGTAGTCGTCGATGTACGGAGCGTTCCGAGACGACGAGCGGCAGGGCCCGGACGACGAGCGGTAGCCCCTCCTTGAGGACACGCCCCCCGGCCGGTCAGGCCGGTCCTGCGGCCAGCACCCCGGTGCGATGGAGATGGTCACGGGCCGCGGCGATGGCCTGCGGGGTGGTGGCGAAGACGTGTCCGGCCTCGTCGAGGTCCGCGATGACGCCCAGGGCGTTCAGCGGCTGGTGGTGGCCGTCACGGATGCCTGAGACGTAGACGGTGATGCCGCGCCGTCGCAGCCGCCCGATGGCGTCGGCCAGGACCAGGGCGCCGCTGGCGTCCACGGTGGTGACCCTGGACATGCGCAGAATGACCACCGAGACGTCGGCGACCTCCGACAGCTGCAGCAGGAAACGGTGGGCCGCGGCGAAGAACAGCGGTCCGTCCAGGCGGTAGGCGACGATGTGCTCGGCCAGCAGGGCGTGTTCCTCGTCGGTGTGGTCACCGGGCAGGTCGGGCCGCAGCGGCATGGCCTCAAGGCGGACGTCGCGGGCGACGGCCCGCAGCGCCAGTGCCCCGGCCACGACCAGGCCGAGGATGACCGCCTGGACCAGGTCGAGCGCCAGGGTGGCGACGGCGGTCAGCGCCAGCACCACGGCGTCGCCGCGGGTCGAGCGCAGCATGGCGACGACCGAGCCGACCTCGACCATCCGGATCGCGGTGGCCAGCAGCACCCCGGCCAGCGCGGCCAGCGGGATCCTGGCGACCAGCCCGGCCGCGGTGAACACGATCAGGCCCAGGATCACGGCGTGCGCCAGCGCGGCCAGCCGCGACCGGGCGCCTGAGCGGACGTTGACGGCGGTACGGGCGATCGCGCCGGTCGCCGGGACGCCGCCGAACATCGGCGCGAACACGTTGGCCAGTCCCTGCCCGAACAGCTCCCGGTCGGGGTCGTGCCGGTGGTTGACGCTCATTCCGTCGGCGACCGCGGCCGACAGCAGCGACTCAAGCCCGGCCAGCGCGGCCACCGCGACGGCCGGGGCCAGGAGCGACCCCAGGGCCGCGGGGTCGAGGAAGGACAGTGAGGGGGCGGGAAGCCCGGCGGGCAGTTCGCCGATCCGGCTCGCCTCGACCCCGGTCAGCTCGACCACGACGGTCGCGCCCGCCACGGCCAGCAGGGAGAAGGGGATGGTCGGCCGCCACCTGGCGCCCACGAGCATCGTCGCGACCACCCCGGCCGCGATCGCCGGGGCCCATCCGCCGGGGTCGGCGGCGAAGTCGAGTACGGCCCGCCAGGCCACGACCGTGACCTTCTCCCCCTCGGGGATCGGGACGCCAAGTGCCGCCGGGATCTGCTGGAGCCCGATCACGCAGGCGATGCCGAGGGTGAACCCCTCGACCACCGGGGCGGGTACCAGCGCCATGTACCGTCCGGCGCGGGCCAGCGCCAGCGCGACCAGCATCAGCCCGGCCATCACGCCGACGGTCAGCACTCCCGAGGCCCCGTGCTCGTGCACGATCGGCACCAGCACCACCGTCATCGCCCCGGTCGGGCCGGACACCTGCAGGCCGGATCCGCCGAAGAACGCGGCGACCGTGCCCGCGATCACCGCGGTGGCCAGCCCGGCCGCCGCGCCGAGTCCCGAGGAGATGCCGAAGCCGAGGGCCAGCGGCAGCGCCACGATCGCCACCGTCAGCCCGGCCAGCAGGTCCCTGCCAGGGCGGCGGGCCATCGCGGCCATGTCCGCCCTGCCGGGCAGCAGCGCGCGCAGGCGGCCACCCGGCGAAACCACCGTGTTCACGAGGTGCCGCTCCCCGCCCTGTCCCGCAGCAGTTCGTCGAGCAGTTCGTTCTGCCCGGTCAGCTTCTCCGTCAGGAGTTCGCGCGCCGCCCGCAGCAGGCCCGCGACGCGCCCACCGGCCAGCGCGTAGACCACGGTGCTGCCCTCGCGCTGCGCGGTGACCAGCCCGGAACGGCGCAGCACCGCCAGGTGCTGGGACAGGCCGGTCGGCTCGACCTCGATCTCGGCCAGCAGTTGCCGTACCGGCTTGGGGCCGTCCTGCAGCAGTTCCAGCACCCGGATGCGCACCGGGTGTCCCAGCAGCCGGAACAGCTCCGCCTTGGCCTCGTACAGCGGTACCGACATCACGAGTCCGCCTCCTCCTCGACCTGGGGACCGAGGTCGAGGCTCACTCCGTGTTCGCGGGCGAGACGCCGGACGTCCGCCCACTCGTTCTTGGCCGCCAGGCCGGCGTGCACGTCGTCGTCCTCACGGGCCTGCTGCAGGGCCTGCCAGGCCTGACGCGCCCGTTCTCTGATCGCCGCGGCGAAAGCCGTACTCACGTCATCCCCTCGGTCGCGGCGCGGCCCGGGGGACACACCTACGTAATTGCGAATTTTCGCAATTACGATACCTCGTGACCGGGCCGCCCCGGCCCGCGAGGGGTCACTCCTCGCCGGAGAAGCGCTCCCAGGCCGACTGACGCGTCATGCCCAGGGCGGCGCCGATCCTGGCCCAGGTGACCCCGCGCCCGCGCAGCCGCTCGATCCAGGCCCGCAGGTCGCCCTCGACCCTGGCGCTCGCCGCCGCGACGCGGGGCAGGTGGGCGAGGATCTCCTCCTCGGTCATGCCCTCGGGCCAGGGGATGCCGGGAACCTCCTCCTCCGGCTTCTCCTGCCCGCCGGCCCCACCGGGCTTTTCCGGCTCGCCCCGCTCGGCCGCGGGCGTGCGGGTCTCGGCGAGGATCGCGACGCAGAGGTCGACGCACTCGTTGCAGATGTAGACGCCGGGACCGGCGATCACCTTCTCCACCTCGGTCTTCGGCTTGGCGCAGAAGGAGCAGTGGATCTCCTGCTCGGCGAAAGACGTCACGGGCATACGGCCCTCCACGCGTATGGCTGTCAGGCCCACCCTGACAAGCGTCGCCGTGAGCCTACATCGTCAGGCAGCGCCTGACAAACATCAGCCGAGTGTCCCCTGGGAGGCCGGGCGGTCCTGGAGCTGACGGACGAGCCGCTCCCTGACCCGGCGGGTGTGGCGGCGGCTGACCGGCAGCGTCTCCGCGCCCACCCGCAGCGTCACCCGGCCGCCGTCGAAGTGCAGTTCGCTCACGTGCCGCGCGGAGACCAGCGTGCTGCGATGCACGCGTATGAAACCGGAGGACGCCCAGCGGCGTTCGAGCGCGGCCAGCGACATGCGCACCAGGTAGTCGCCGTCGACGGTGTGCAGCCGCACGTAGTCGCCCTTCGCCTTGGCGAACCTGACCGCCTGCTGGGGGACGAACCTGGTCTTGCCGCCGAGTTCGACCGGGATGACGTCGTCGATCTCCGGCCTGTCCGACGCCTGCGCGGCGCATTCGAGACGCCGTACGGCCTCCGCCAGCCGGTCGGGCCTGACGGGCTTGAGGAGGTAGTCGACCGCCTCGAGCTCGAAGGCCTGGACGGCGCAGTCCTCGTGCGCCGTGACGAACACCAGCCGGGGCGGGTTGGGAAAACCGCCGATGAGGCGGGCCATGTCGAGGCCGTCGAGGCCGGGCATCCTGATGTCGAGGAAGACTCCGTCGAGCCGTTCGCCCGCCCCGATCATCTGGACCATGTCCTGCAGCGCGTTCACCCCTCCCGAGGCGGTGAAGACGTGCTCGATGCGGGGGTCCTGACGCAGGAGGTAGGCCAGTTCCTCCAGCGCGGGGACCTCGTCGTCGACAGCCAGGACTCTCAACATGGCCCCACGCTGCCCGTTACGGCCGCCTTCTCGCAAGGGAAGAGGAAACTTAGCGTAACGAGATGACTACAATTAGCTATGCCCGGCAGGAGAGCTTGGGAAGGCGCAGCCGCACCTTGGTGCCCGCGCCGGGCGCGGTCTCCACCACGAGCCCGTAGTCCTCGCCGTAGATGTGGCGCAGCCGTACGTCCACGTTGGCCAGGCCTATTCCGCCCTCACCCCGCTCGTTCCGCGAGTCGTCGCCGAGCAGCAGCCTGGCCCGCTCCGGGTCCATGCCGAGCCCGTCGTCCTCAACGCTGACGTGCGCCTCGGAACCCGCGTCCGAGACCAGCACCCGCACCTCGCCGCACCCTCCGGTCGCGCCCATGCCGTGTTTGATGGCGTTCTCGACGAGCGGCTGCAGGCACAGGAACGGCACCGGGACCGAGAGCACCTCCGGGGCGACCCTGACGGTGAAACGGAGCCGCTCGCCGAACCTGGCGCGCTCCAGCAGCAGGTAGCGGTCGACGCAGTGCAGCTCGTCGGCGAGGGTGGTGAAGTCACGCTCGCGGCGCAGGGCGTATCTCGTGAAGTCGGCGAAGTCCATCAGCAGCTCGCGGGCCCGCTCCGGGTCCGTACGGACGAACGAGGCGATGGTGGTCAGCGAGTTGTAGATGAAGTGCGGGGAGATCTGCGCGCGCAGGGCCCTGGTCTCCGCCTCCATCGCACGCCGCCGTGAGGAGTCCAGCTCGGCCAGGTCGAGCTGGCACGACACCCAGCGGGCGACCTCGGTGACGGTCCTGACCAGTGCGGGGCCGACGGCCGAGTCGTAGGCGGCCAGCGCGCCGACGACCCGCCTGTCCACGGTGAGCGGGACGACGACCGCCCCCCTGATCGCGCATCCGGGGACGTCGCAGGACAGGGCGTGCCCGGTCACCACGCGCGGCCTGCCCGAGGCCAGGACCGCGCGGGCGTGGCCCGGGGCGTGCTCACGCTGGCAGTCCACCTCGCCGTCCCAGGCGAGCACGCCGTCCACGTCCGTAACCGCGATGGCGCCCGCGCCCAGCAGGGCGCGCAGGTGCCGGATCGTCTTGCGGGCCGAGTCGCGCGTCAGGCCCGCGCGCAGGGAGGGGGCCGCCAGTGCGGCGACGTGCAGGGTCGCGAAGGTGGCCTCGTCCGGTGAGCCGCCCGCGCGCCGGGGGAAGACGGGGGTACGGCCCGGCACAACGAATCCCAGGAGAGTCCTGACGGCGCAGAGCAGCGCCCAGACACTGGTCGACATGCGGGAAACCGTAGTCAAACCCGCCTGTCAATCAGGCAAGAACGCCGATCACGGCGGCCCTTCACCCGGTTCCTCCTGATAGGAGTAGCGCTGCTCCCGCCACGGATCGGCGACGTTGTGGTAACCGCGCTCCTCCCAGAAGCCGCGCCTGTCCTCCACGAGGTACTCGATGGCGCGCACCCACTTGACGCTCTTCCAGGCGTAGAGGTGGGGAACCAGGGCACGGACGGGGAAGCCGCGTTCCGGGGTGATCGGCTTGTCGCCGAGTTCGAGGGCGAACAACGTGTGATCGCGGGCGAAGTCGATCATCCGCACGTTGGCGCTGTAGCCGTACTCGGCCCAGATCATGACGTGCCTGACCTCGGGGGCCGGGGGGACCGCCTCCATCAGCGTGGCGGCCGACACACCGCGCCACTCGTTTCCCATCACCGAGAACTTGGTGACGCAGTGGAAGTCCGCGACGACGGTGGTGCGGGGCAGTTCGGAGAACTCGGGCCAGGTGAAGCTGCGCGGCTCCCCGGAGGCCGTGGCACCCATCACCTGCAGCCGCCAGGAGGCCGGCCGGAAGGTGGGCACCCTCCCGTAGTGGATCACCGGATAGCCCCGGGGAACGTACTGGCCGGGAGGCAGGCGCGCGTCCTCCCCCGGAGGTTCGGACTGCTCCACCATCACTCCTCCCGCCGTCGCGCCCCGATCACTCGGGGCAATCCTGCCATCGCGCGTCCACCGCCCTCGCGGCGGCCACCCGCTAACGCGTCGCCGGTGTCACCCGGCGTTCACGGGCCCGCCACGGTTCCCCGGCCCCTCGCCGTCGCCTCCCGGCGGTGCGCTACTATTGCCCGCGATGCGTACTGCGTTCTGGTTTTGGTATGGCGACGGACCCGTGGGTCGGACCGTTCGCCTCCAGGTGCTGCGCTAGACAGCCAGGCGAACGTGAAGGCCCCGGGTCCGGACAACGGACTCGGGGCCTTTCGTTTTCCCGGAACTTCCACCGGATCAGCGAAGGAGAGACATGGTCATCGTCATGGGGCCCGACGCCACACAGGGCGACATCGAGGCGATCGTGGAGATCATCGGCACCGCGGGCGGCGACGCCTTCGTCAGCCGTGGCGTCAGCCGTACGATCATCGGCCTCGTGGGCGACGTGGAGCAGTTCGGCGCGCTCAACCTGAAGGGCATGCGCGGAGTCGCCGAGGTGATGAGGGTGACGGCCCCCTACAAGCTCGTCAGCCGGGACAACCACCCCGAGCGCTCCACGGTCAGGGTCGGCGGCGTGCCGATCGGGCCGGGCCTGGTCACCCTGATCGCCGGCCCGTGCGCGGTCGAGACGCCACAGCAGACGCTCGACGCGGCGCTGATGGCCAAGGCCGCGGGGGCGACCCTGCTGCGCGGTGGCGCCTACAAGCCCCGCACCTCCCCCTACGCCTTCCAGGGGCTGGGCGAGGCGGGCCTGCGCATCCTCGCCGACGTGCGCGAGCAGACCGGGCTGCCCATCGTGACCGAGGTCGTGGACGCCCACGACGTCGAACTTGTCGCCTCCTACGCGGACATGTTGCAGATCGGCACCCGCAACGCGCAGAACTTCGCGCTGCTGCAGGCGGTCGGCGGGATCGGCAAGCCGGTCATGCTCAAGCGCGGCATGAACGCCACCATCGAGGAGTGGCTGATGGCGGCCGAGTACATCGCCCAGCGCGGCAACCTCGACATCGTGCTGTGTGAGCGCGGCATCCGCACCTTCGAGACGGCCACCCGCAACACCCTTGACGTCTCCGCGGTTCCGGTGGCCCAGCGGCTTTCCCACCTGCCGGTCATCATCGACCCGTCCCACTCGGGCGGGCGGCGTGACCTCGTGCTCCCGCTGACCCGGGCGGCCATCGCCGTCGGAGCGGACGGAGTGATCATCGATGTGCACCCGCAGCCCGAGCTGGCCCTGTGCGACGGCCCGCAGGCACTGGTCCAGAGTGATCTTGAGGAGCTCTCCGAGGTGATGCGCGCCCTGCCCCCGCTGCTCGGCAAGACGGCGACCGGCGACGCCCTCGCCACCGCCTGACGATCACCGGCGAGTACGGCCCGGCCCGTGGGCCGTACTCGCCAGTAGCATCGTACTCACCGGTAATTAAGTAGGAACACCCAGGCGCCGCGGCCCGTGGCCGGAGATCGTTGGGGCATGACCAAGACGATCCAGCCACGGCACACCGGCGCCTTCTACATCCAGTCGGTCCTGTCCTTCTGCGTCTCCGTCTCGGCGGTCGCCATCGGAGTCGCCTACCTCCCGGTCGAGGCCTGGGTTCGCGCCTTCCTCGGCATCGGCGTCCTGTATGTCGTCACCTCGGCCTTCACCCTGGCCAAGTGCGTGCGCGACCGTCAGGAGCTGACCGACGTCACCAGCCGCGTCGACCGGGCGCGGCTGGAGAAGCTCCTGACGGAGCACGACCCCTTCAAGCCCGTCTGAGCCTCACACCTGCAGCTTGTACTCCTGCAGGGAACCGGCCAGCTGCACGGCGAGCTCCTCGGCGTCCAGGCGCCGCTCGATCTGCTTCAGATCGGCGATCTTGGCGGCGGTCTCCGCCCTGCGGGGCGCCAGGAGCGTGCAGCAGTCCTCGTCGGGAAGCTCGGAGATCTCCAGGGTGCCGATGCGGCGGGCCTCCGCCATGATCTCCGTCTTGTCGAGGCCGATGAGCGGGCGCAGGATCGGCATGTCGACCGCGTCGTCCTGGGCGGTGATGTTCTGCAGCGTCTGGGAGGAGACCTGCCCCAGCGAGTCGCCGGTGACCAGCGCCCCGGCCCTGAGACGGCGGGCGACCTCCTCCGCGGTCTTGAGCATCAGGCGCCGCTGGGAGATGACCGCCAGCCGCTCCTGGCCCGAGGCCTTGATGGACTGCTGGGCCTTGCCGAAGGGGACGACCCACAGACGGGACCTGCCCTGGAACTTGTCCAGCGCCCTGGCCAGGGCGTACGCCTTGTAGATCGACTCCGAGGTGGTGAACGGGATGCCGGAGAAGTGCAGGAAGTCCACCCGCAGGCCCCGGCGCATCATCCGGTAGGCCGCGACCGGGGAGTCGATGCCGCCGGACATCAGCACCAGGCCCCTGCCGCTGGTTCCGACCGGAAGGCCGCCCTGGCCCGGCTGCCCGCCGGTGAAGACGAAGACCTCGTCACGGTCGACCTCGATGGAGACCACGAGCTGCGGGTTCTTCAGGTCGACCGGCAGGCCGTAGATGTCGTTGAGCTCGCCGCCCACGGTCCGGTCGAGCTGCATCGAGGTCAGCGGGAAGCGCTTGTCGCGGCGGCGTGAGCGGACCGCGAAGGAGACGCCCCGCCGGACGTCCTCCCGGTCGGCGAGCAGCTCGATCGCGGCCTTGGTGACCGCGGAGGGGTCCTTGGCGACCCGCCACGCGCGGTGGATCCAGACCAGGCCGGGCACGTTCCCGACGCGCTCGGCGACCACGTCGGCCCGTTCGACCCCCGAGCCCTCCGGCAGGAAGAGCGCGATGACCCCGTGACGCTGCCGCAGGTCGACCTTGAAGTCCAGGTCCTTGACGGAGGCCTTGATGTTGGACTGCAGGGTGCGTTCGAAGATCTCGCGGTTGTTTCCCTTGAGGACGACCTCGCCCAGTTTGAGCAGAACGCAGGGCTCTCCCAAGGCCGACATCGTCATGGCGTAACCTCCGGTGGAACTTCGAGGGGAAAGGGGCATACGGCACCGCCGTCACACGGCGGGGGCCCTCAGGACCGCGCCACAACGCCAAGTGTCGCGCGTTACCCGATAAAGACAACTCACTTTAGTCGCCCCCGGGACCGTCGAGCCCCCTCTCGATGGCGTAACGGATCAGCTGGGCCCGGTTGTGCAGCTGAAGCTTGTTCAGGGTGTTCTGGACGTGGTTCTGCACGGTCCTGTGTGACAGGACCAGACGCTCGGCGATCTGCCGGTAGGACAACCCCTTGGCGACCAGGCGGAGCACCTGCGTCTCCCGCTCGGTCAGCCGGGGACCGTCCGCGGGGACCGGCTGGGCGGCCAGCCTGCGGTACTCCCCCAGCACGAGCCCGGCCAGGCCCGGGGTGAAGACCGCGTCGCCCTGCGCGGTACGGCTGACCGCGTCGAGGAACTCCTGCCTGCTCGCCGACTTGAGCAGGTATCCGGAGGCGCCCGCCTTGACCGCCTCCAGCACGTCCTCCTGCTCACCGCTGGCAGACAGCACCAGGATGCGGGGCTGGGGGTCGTGCGCCGCCAGCCTCCTGGCCACCTCCACCCCGGACAGGTCCGGCAGCCGCAGGTCGAGGACGACCAGTTCGGGCCTGACCGCGGCCGCGGCCCTGAGCGCCTGAGCGCCCTCGCCGACCGTCGCCACGACCTCGTATCCCGCCTCGGTGAGGTCCCTGGCCACGCCGTCCCGCCACATCGGGTGGTCGTCAACCACCATCACGCGCATCCGCCAAGCCTAGACCGGACGGGGACGGACATCTCGATCTCCGTCCCCTCGCCGGGGGACGACATGATCGTGACCGTGCCGCCCAGGTCGGCGACGCGGCCCCTGATGGACTGGGCGACGCCGAGCCGCCCGGCCGCGGCGGCCTCCTCAAGGCGTCCGGCGGGGATGCCCGGCCCCTCGTCCCTGACCGTGACGGTGATCAGGCCTTCGTCGCTCTCGGCGAAGACCCAGGCGGGGGCCTGCGGTCCGCAGTGTCCCGCCACGTTGTCCAGGGCGGCGCCGACCGCCGCGGCCAGCTCCCTCGCGACGGCCTCGGGCAGGGGCATGGGGGTCGCGGGGACCGAGACGGTCACCGAGGCCGAGCCGTACGCCTGGAGCAGGACGCGCAGGTCGGCGACGCCGTCGCGGGGCGGCTCAGGGCGGAGCCTGACCAGCTCGCGCAGCGCGGCCTCCTGCTCGCCCGCGAGCCTGCCCAGCTCGGCGGCCTCCCCGCCGATCTCCTGGCCCCTGCGCTGGACCAGCGCCAGCACCTGCAGCACCGAGTCGTGGATGTCCCTGGCGATCCTGTCCCGCTCGCGCCCCGCGGCCTCGATCTCGATGGCCCGTTGCAGGCGCGCCTCGGCCCTCCTGGCGAGCTGGGCGACGTGCCCGACCAGGACCCCGGCGAGGAAGAGCAGCACGCTGCCGTTGATCGGCAGGTTCTCGAAGCCGACACCGGATCCGCGCAGGTCGTGCAGCCACAGGTCGGCCAGTGAGACGACCAGGGCCGCGACCGCCCCGGCGCGGCGCCCGCCGTACACGCCCCAGGCCAGTACGGCGCCGCCCATCCAGGTGCCGGTCACCGGCAGGCTGCCCGTCCGGTAGGCGCCCTGGACCAGCGGGGTGGCCAGCAGGCAGCCGAGCGTCACGACCATGTCGGCGGCCAGCAGCGTACGGCCGCGCAGCTCGGGCGAGGAGTAGGCGAAGGTCGCCACCGCGCTCCACAGCGCCATGACGCAGATCACCAGCCAGCCGGTCACCGGGTGGGCGTATCCGCCCGCGCGCAGCAGCAACAGGACCGCGTAGACCAGGGAGGCGACGCGGAAGACCGCGATGACCCGCCAGAACGGACCCTCGATCCCCGTCACTCCTGGACCTTATCGCCACCCGCAACCCTCCCTTCTCCTCCGCGAAACCCCCTCTTTTACGCACAACGACCAACAACTGTCATAATCCAACAAATCACCCACTGACTCAGAAATTGGAACATGTCCCACGTAGACCACTTCTCATATGGCCTGGTCACCCCCATCGCGGCCTATATCGTCTCGACCATCGGGTGCATGCTGGGCCTGGCGCTCACCGCCAAGGCACGGGCCGCGACCGGGGCCGCGCGGGCGCGCTGGCTGGTCGGCGGCGCCCTCTCCATCGGGGGCACCGGCATCTGGGTCATGCACTTCGTCGCCATGATGGGCTTCACCGTCGGCGGCAACCCCATCCGCTACGACGTGCTCCTGACGACCGTCTCCATGTTCCTGGCGGTCGTCATCGTCGGCGGCGGGCTCTTCCTGGTCTCCTCGAAGAACTACAGCGCGTCCCGGCTGGTGGTCAGCGGCATGGTCACCGGCGTCGGTGTGGCCGGGATGCACTATCTCGGCGTGTCCGCGATGAACATGTCGGCGACCGTCTACTACGACGTGACGCTGATCGCCCTGTCGGTCGTCATCGCCATGGTCGCCTCGACCGTGGCGCTCTGGTTCAGCGTCAAGACGGACGGGACGCTCGCCACCGCGGGCGCGGCCCTCATCATGGGTGTCGCGGTGTGCGGCATGCACTACGTCGGGATGTTCGCGATGGAGGTGCGCCCCCGCATCTCCCTGACGCCCGTCGAGGGCGCGCGCGGCATCGACTTCATGCTGCCGGTCCTGGGAGCGGTCAGCCTGCTGACGCTGGGCCTGCTGCTCGCCGTCATCCTGGCGCCCTCCGAGCAGGAGATGCGCACGGACGCCGAACTGCTGGCCCATCTGGAGAACCGCCGCGCCACCGCGCGTCACGCCGCGACCGCGGCGAGCGCCCCCGTCGCGCAGAACGCCATGCAGAACGCCGGGCAGAACGCCCCCGCCGAGCAGCGGCGCCCCTCCCTGTTCGACGCGCAGGACAGGTGATGTACGGCTTGCGCCCGGACGGGCCGCTGCTGAGGCGCAAGCCGTACATGGAGAGGTAGCGGATCGTCGCGCATCCGCGGCCCGACGTTACGGCCGGGGGGTTGCAGAACGTTTGCAGGCCAATACAAGGCGTGGGCGGCGCCCCGTCACCGGTGCGCCGCCCGTCGATCCCGCCGGTTTCCCCGCTCGTCAGCCGAAGAAGACCTCGGCCTCCTCGTAACGGCTGACCGGCACGGTCTTCAGCTCTCTGGTCGCCTCGTCGAGGCCGACGGAGACCACGTCCGTGCCGCGCAGCGCGACCATGGTCCCGAAGCGCCCCTCGTGCACCGCGTCGATGGCGTGCAGCCCGAACCGGGTGGCCAGCACCCGGTCGAAGGCCGTGGGTGTGCCGCCGCGCTGGATGTGCCCGAGGACCGTGGTCCTGGCCTCCTTGCCGGTGCGCTTCTCGATCTCCTTGGCGAGCATCTCGCCGATGCCGCCGAGGCGGACGTGCCCGAAGGAGTCGAGTTCGTTCGCCTGCAGGGTCATCTGCCCCTCGATCGGGTGCGCCCCCTCCGCGACCACGATGATCGGCGCGTAACGGGTCTTGAAACGTGACTCCACGTAGGCGCAGACCCGGTCGATGTCGAAGGGCTTCTCCGGGATGAGGATGACGTTCGCCCCGCCCGCCATGCCCGCGTGCAGGGCGATCCAGCCCGCGTGACGGCCCATGACCTCGCAGATCAGGGCACGATGATGGGACTCGGCGGTGGTGTGCAGCCGGTCGATCGCCTCGGTCGCGATGTTGACCGCGGTGTCGAAGCCGAAGGTGTAGTCGGTCGCGTTGAGGTCGTTGTCGATGGTCTTGGGCACTCCGACGACGTTGACGTCCTTGTCGAAGAGCTGCTTGGCGACGCCGAGGGTGTCCTCGCCGCCGATGGCGATGAGCGCGTCGACCCCGGTTGCGGCGAGGTTGTCCTTGATGCGCTCGACACCGCCGTCGATCTTGATCGGGTTGGTCCGCGACGAGCCGAGGATCGTCCCGCCGCGTGGCAGGATGCCCCGGACCGCCTGAACGTCCAACGGCATGGTCTCGCCTTCGAGCGGCCCTCGCCACCCGTCACGGAAACCGACGAACTCGTGACCGTAGACACTCACGCCCTTGCGCACTGCGGCGCGGATAACGGCGTTGAGGCCGGGGCAGTCGCCGCCCCCGGTAAGCACTCCAATACGCATGGCATCCTCCGGTGGTGGTTCCGAGGCAAGACGGCCAGACTTAAATGGGGTGACGCGGCCGGCGGTCGAGGGATTTTCGGACGCCGACGCAACGCATTCTGCCTGCCGACACGCCAATGGTCTAGACCAAATCGAAGGAGTCCCTCATATGTCGGTTCTCGCCATCGACGCCGGGACGACCGGGGTCACCGCGCTGGTCGTGACCGAGGACGGCCGGGTCGACTCCCGTGGTTACCAGGAGTTCCCCCAGTACTTCCCAGAACCGGGATGGGTCGAACACGATCCCGGGGAAATCTGGCGGGCGACCCTGGCGGCCTGTGGTACGGCGTTGGAGAGGACGGGCACGAGGCCGACATGTGTGGGGATCACCAACCAGCGTGAGACCGCGGTGGTGTGGGATTCGGACACCCTCGCCGCGCCGCGCCCGGCGATCGTCTGGCAGGACCGCCGCAGCGCGGGGATCTGCGCGCGGCTGCGCCAGGCCGGGCACGAGCCCCGCGTCAGCGCGCTGACCGGGCTTCGGCTCGACCCGTACTTCACCGCGACCAAGCTCACCTGGATAGCCGAGAACGACCCCCGCTCCTGGGCGCGGGTGCTGTCCGGTGAGGCCGTCGTCGGCACCGTCGACTCCTATCTGGTCGCGCGGCTGACCGGTGGCGCCCGGCACGTGACCGACGCCTCCAACGCCTCCCGCACACTGCTGTACGACCTGGAGGCCGGCGAATGGTCGGCGGAGCTGTGCGGGTTCTTCGGGGTGCCGCGCGAGGCCCTGCCGGAGATCGTCCCCAACCACGGGGTGATCGGCGTGACCGACCCGGACGCCTTCCTCGGTCTCTCCCTGCCGATCGGCGGCATGGCGGGCGACCAGCAGGCGGCGCTGTTCGGTCAGGCGTGCTTCTCCCCCGGCGACGTCAAGTGCACCTACGGCACGGGGTCGTTCGTGCTGATCAACACCGGCTCCAAGCCGGTACGGCCGGGCGGGGGGCTGCTGACGACCGTGGCGTGGCAGTCGCCCTCCGGTGAGATCACCTACGCCCTGGAGGGCTCGATCTTCGTCACCGGGGCCGCCGTGCAGTGGCTCCGCGACGGGCTCGGGCTGATCGGCCGTGCGCCGGAGTCGGAGGCGCTGGCCCGTACGGTCCCCGACAGCGGCGGCGTGGTCTTCGTGCCCGCGCTGACCGGGCTCGGCGCGCCGTACTGGGACCCGGACGCCCGGGGCGCGATCCTCGGCCTCACCCGGGGCACGACCGCCGCCCACCTGGCCAGGGCGACGCTTGAGGCGATCGCGTTCGAGGTGCGCGACGTCGTCGAGGTCATGACGGGCTCGGCGGGCCTGCGGATGCCCTCGTTGAAGGCCGACGGCGGGGCCAGCGGCAACGACCTGCTCATGGAGACGCAGGCCGCCCAGCTCGGTGTGCCGGTCGAACGGCCCGCGGTCCAGGAGACCACGGCGCTCGGGGCGGCCTTCCTCGCCGGGCTCGGCACCGGTGTCTGGTCCTGCGCGGACGAACTGCGCGAGACGTGGACCCTGGACCGGCGCTTCGAGCCCGTCGGGCGGGACGAGAAGGCTCACGAGGCCGCCGAGACGGCCTACGCCCGCTGGCTCAAGGCCGTCGGCCGTGCCCGTTCCTGGGCGTGAACCGGTGCCGGTCGTGACGGGCGCCGCGCGCGACGGGACGGTGCCCGGCCCGGTGGCGCTTCCAGCGGCTCATCGGCACGCGGTTCTTCGCCGCGTCGCGGGCGCGGTCCCGGACATGCTCCCCGGCCCGGCGCACCGGGTTCAGGCCGAGCGCGGCGAGGTTGTCCCTGGCCGGGTGCGTGAGGGCCGCCGGGCCCTCGGCGAAGGCCCGCAGCACGTTCGTCGTCGCGGCGCGGACGAAGACCCCGGCCCGGTCGGTGACGCCGTGGCCGCAGGCGGAGCCGCGCATCGCGCAGACCCAGCGCATCGTGCCCGTGCTGAACACGCCCGCGCCGCTCGGCGCGGTGTGGTAGGCGCTGTGCGCGGTCGTCGGCCTGCCGCTGCAGTCGACCGGGGAGACGGACAGGACCTCCATCGGGCGCGGCAGCGGCATCGTGGGCAGCACCTCGTCGGTCTCCACCCCCGCCAGGCCGGGGAAGGAGGTGCCGCGCCGTACTCCGGTCCCCTCGAAGACCCAGCTGTCGGGGGTGTGGACCACGTAGGTCGCCTCCGCCGGGAAACAGGTGTACATCGGGCCGGTCAGTGAGCTCTCCGGCTCGGTCACCCGCCAGCGGTCGGTGGTCGGGTCCACCCGGCCGTCCTTGTGGCAGATGACCAGGCGGTTGGGCCCGAGCGGCGTCGAGGCGAAGCGGATGCGCCAGTAGACGGCGTTCGCGCCGAGGAAGGCGAGGTTGACGCCCTGGTCCCGCGCGTCCTCGACCGTACGGCGCATGCCGGCCGACCAGTACTCGTCGTGCCCGAGGGAGACCAGCCCCCTGGCCCCGTCGAGGATGTGCGGGTCGTCCTCCAGTTCGAGGCTGGTGATGTAGGCCAGCGGAACTCCGCTGTGCTCGGCCACCTCGATCGCGGGGCGCTCCATGTCGAGGAACAGCCTGGCGCCCGAGGTGTCGTAGGGACGGTCGAAGCTGACGGCCGTCGACCTGTCCTCGAAGCCACCCGGCCCCTGGTAGAGGCTGCGCCCACCCCAGAGGTTGTAGGCCTGCCAGGTGGTGACGCCGTTGACGACGACCAGGCGCCCCTCGGTCGAGGCCGACCGCACGGTGATCGGGACGAACCGCCTGCCGCCTGTCGAGGCCTCGAGGCGGATCAGGTAGGAGCCCTCCGGCCAGTCCGCGGTGTCGACGACCGGGCCGGGCTTCCAGTGGGCCGCGGTGACCGTGCGGGTCTCGGGGATCGTCCTGGCGGGCTCCTGGACCGCCCCCGGCAGCTTGGCCGACCGCCAGACCCTCCTGGCCCCGGCGCCGCCGTACCAGCCCATCCTGAAGGCGGTCGCGGTGTAGTGGGCGGCCGCGGTGGACACGCGCAGCCGGAAGGTCTGGCCGGGCAGCACGCTCACCTTGTCGGCGTAGCCCTCGATCTCGTGCTCGCCGCCCCTGGGGGTGGCCTGCCAGAGCGGGTCGCCCGGCTTGGCGTTCTCGGCCACGGTCGGGTTCGGCTCCGTCCCTGTCGCCGCCGCCGTGCCTTCCAGGGCCTCCCCGGCCGCCGCGGGTGAGCCCTTCACGGGCAGCGCCCTGCCACCGGCCGGGGCGCCGGGGAGATCAGGGGCCACAGCCACGGTGCCGGTCGCCGGGGCGCACCCGGCGACCGCCGCGGCCGTGGTGATCACAGCCAGTGTGACCGTCAGATGAGTGAACGCTCGGAACATGACATCCAGCATGATCACGGGAACCCTCCCCACCGGGGAGGCCTGTCCGTGATTGTCCGGGGACTTGGCCGGATCTTGGTCCTCACCCGCCCCAGGACGTTCCAGGACCCCTCAGGACGGCCCTCAGGGCGACTTTCAGGGAAGGGTGAGCACGCACGCGGGGGTCCCGGTGGCGAACACCACGGGGTCGGGCTGCGGGACGCCGTCCTTGAGCACCAGCACGGCGACGCCGTCCGAGCGCTGGTTGGCCACGTACATCCGGTTGTCGGCGATGGCGAAGTGCCTGGGCCACGACCCGCCGCAGGCGACCTCCGCGACCGGCTCCAGGGTGTGCGGGGACAGGACGGAGACGGTGTCCGGGCCCCGGTTGGCGACATAGAGGAACCCGCCGGAGACCTCGAGGTGCGAGGGGTAGTTCGTACCCGGCGCCGAGCTGGACGGGGCCGCGGCCACCTCGTTCCAGGCGTCGTCGTAGACACGGACCGTGCCGTCGAGCTCCCCTGCCACGTACCAGTGGCCCGCGAAACGGGTCATGTGCCGGGGGCCCATGCCCGGCGCGAGCCGTACCGGACCGTCGGGGTGGGGGACGACCCTGTCGTCGTCCGGGTCGGTGAGGTAGCGGCGCACCTCGCCGGCGCCCAGGTCCGGCACGTAGAGGACACCGTCGGCGCCGAAGACCGTCTGGTGGGCGTGGGAGCCGTCCCGGTAGGGGAAGGAGCACAGCTCGGTCAGCAGGCCCGCGGCTCCGACGCGGTGCACGCTCACCGTGCCGTCGCCGTAGTTGGCCACCGCGAGCAGCCTCCCCGACGGGTCGACGGACAGGTGGCAGGGGAAGGAACCGCCGCTCGGCCGCTGCCCGAGGGGCGTGGGGGCGCCCTCACCGAGGGCGTAGACGCCGACGGTGCCGCGCTCGCTCTCCCCGACGGTGTACAGGATCGGGAGGCGGGGGTGGACCGCGAGGAAGGAGGGCCCGCTGGCGGGCGTGGTGCCGAGCCTGGTGAGACTGCCCAGCTCGACCACGGTGATCCCCGTGCCCGATCCCCCGGTGTCGGGGGTGTATCCGCCGATGTACGCGACCTCAGCCATCATGCTCCCGTCACTGGGTCGGACGGCTCGGGCCGCCCGAAATCTTCAACCGTTCTCGGCCAGTCTGCGAACTTAGCGCAGTGACTCGGCCCCTGGGCACCCGGCTTTTCCCGGATGCGATCTCCTGTCCCGCTCGTTCCTCCATGCCCCTCGCGGGGGCCTTCATTGACCTGGACAACGGGAAAGTTGATCGTGTCAACCATGGAGAACCTCGTCGCGCGGATACGCGCGTTCAACCACTTCTACAACGAGGTCATCGGCGCTCTCCACCGGGACATGGTCAACACCCCCTACTCCCTCACGGAGGTGAGGGTCCTGTGCGAGCTCAACCTGCGGGACCGCATGGAGACCGGCGAGCTGCGGCGGCTGCTCGAACTCGACTCCGGCTACCTCAGCCGGATGCTGGGGCGCTTCGAAACCGACGGGCTGGTCACCCGTGAGCGCTCGCCCGCCGACGCCAGGCGGCAGATCGTCGCGCTGACCGAGGCGGGCAGGATCGCGTTCACGAACGTCGACGAGCGTTCGGCCGCGCAGGTCCGGGACCTGCTCGAAGGGCTGACCGAGGAGGAGCGCGACCGGCTCGCCGCGAGCATGACGACGATCAGGGAGATCCTCTCCAGGAACAGGAGCGCGGCGCCGTACGTCATCCGTCCGCCCCGGCCGGGGGATCTGGGCTGGGTCGTACAGCGGCACGGGGTGCTCTACAGCCAGGAGTTCGGCTGGGGCCTGTGCTTCGAGGCCAGGGTCGCCAGGCTCGTGGCCGACTACGCGGAGAAGTACGACCCGAGGCGGGAGGCCTCCTGGATCGCGGAGGTCGACGGCGACCGGGTCGGCTGCGTCTTCTGCGTCCGCAGGGACGACGAGACGGCCCAGCTCAGGCTGCTGCTGGTCGAGCCCTCCGCCAGGGGGATGGGCATCGGCGGGCGGCTCGTCGACGAGTGCCTGCGCTTCGCGGGCGAGGCGGGCTACCGGCGGATCATGCTGTGCACCAGGGACGTGCTGACCGACGCCCGGCGGATCTACCGCACGGCGGGCTTCGAACGGGTCGAGGAGCACACCATGGGCGGCGTCGTCGAGGAGACCTGGGTCATGGACCTTTAGCCGGGGTCCCACCCCGTATCAATTCCTTCTATCTTGATAGGTATTATATGGATAAGATCTGAGCATCCACTGAGGAAGGAGGCGACGGTGCGGTTCCACTGGTTCCTGCCGACCACCGGTGACGGCCACCACGTCAGGCCCGCCACGACCACGGTCGCCGCGGGGACGGCGGCGGACCGCCCGGCGACGCTCGGCTACCTGACCCAGGTGGCGGGGGCCGCCGAGGCCTCCGGCTTCGACGCCGTGCTGACCCCCGTCGGGGCCGGCTGCCTCGACCCCCTTGTCGTGTGCGGCGCCGTCGCCGCGCGGACCGAGCGGCTCAGGCTGCTGGTCGCCTTCAGGCCCGGGTTCACGCTGCCGACCCTGCTGGCCCAGCAGGCGCAGACCTTCCAGGAGATCAGCGGCGGGCGGCTGCTGCTGAACGTGGTGACCGGCGGCGACCCCCGGGAGCAGCGCGCCTACGGCGACTTCCTCGACCACGACGCCCGTTACGCGCGCACCGGGGAGTTCCTGAGCGTGCTGCGCCGTACCTGGCGGGGCGGGCCCTTCGACCACGCGGGCGAGCACTACCGGGTCGAGGGAGGCGGGCTGGCCGTCCCGCTGGCCGACACACCGGAGATCTACTTCGGCGGGGCCTCCCCCGCCGCCGAACGGGTGGCCGCCCAGCACGCCGACGTGTACCTGATGTGGGGCGAGCCCCCGGCGATGATCGCCGAGCGGATCGCCGGGATGCGGCGCCTGGCCGCCGAGGCGGGCCGCGGGCTGCGCTTCGGCATCCGGCTGCACGTCATCGCCCGTGACACCGCCGAGGAGGCGTGGGCCTGCGCCCGGCGCCTGCTCGACGGCATGGACCCCGAGCGGATCGCCGCCGCCCAGGCGCGCTTCGCCCGGATGGACTCCGTGGGCCAGAGCCGCATGGCCGGGCTCCACGGAGGTTCCGCGGATGCGCTCGAGATATCACCCAACCTCTGGGCGGGGGTGGGCCTCGTCCGCGAGGGCGCCGGCACGGCTCTGGTCGGCAGCTACGCGGAGGTCTCCGAGCGCATCCGCGAGTACGCCTCACTCGGCCTGTCCGAGTTCATCCTGTCCGGATGGCCGCATCTGGAGGAGGCCTGGCGGGTCGGCGACTTCGTCCTGCCCCGGCTGGCCGCCCCCGTCCCCGTGCCGGTTCCGTGAGCGCGCCCGGCACGCTCACCGCTCCCCCCGCGGACAGGACCGGCGAGGAGGTCCCCGCGCGGGGCTCGGGCGGGGCGCCGAGCCTGTGGCGCTCGGCCGCCCTGCGGGCCGGGGCGGTCGTCGCGCTGGCCGCGATCTGGCAGGCCGTGGCCGCGGCGCGGATCTGGCCTCCGGTCTTCGTGCCCGAGCCCGCGGCCGTCTGGGAGCAGTTCCTGCGCACGACCGGCGAGGGCGTCAGCGGCTACACCCTCCAGGAGCACCTGCTCGTCAGCCTGCGCCGCATTCTCCTCGGCTGCCTGTACGGCGTGACGGGCGGTGTCGTCCTGGGCCTGCTGATCGGCATGGTCCCCACGCTGCGGGCGCTGCTCGGGCCGCTGGTGACGTTCGTGCGGACGCTGCCGCCGCTGGCCTACCTCAGCCTCCTGGTGATCTGGTTCGGCATCGACGAGGAGCCCAAGATCTGGCTCCTGCTGCTCGCGGCGCTCCCGCCGGTCGCGGTCGCCACGGCGGACGCGGTGCGCGGCGTGCACGAGGACTACCTGAACGCGGCCCGCTCCCTGGGGGCCCGGCGGCGCGAACTGCCGCTCAGGGTGGTCCTGCCGAGCGCGCTGCCCGAGATCGTCACGGGTGTCAGGGTCGCCGTCGGCGTCGCCTACACCACGGTCGTCGCCGCGGAGACCGTGAACGGGGTGCCCGGGATCGGCGGCATGGTCCGTGACGCGCAGCGCTACAACCAGACCGACGTGGTGGTGCTCGGCATCCTCGTCATCGGGCTGTCCGGCCTGCTCATCGACTTCCTGCTGCAGACGCTCGACCGCCGCCTCGTCCCGTGGCGGGGCCGTACCTGAACGAGACCCCCGGACGGGGTCCCCGAGAGAGAGCACCACCGATGAGACGCACGACCCCCCTGTTCTCCCTGCTCCTGGCCGCCGCGCTGACACTGACGGCGTGCGGCTCCGGTGAGGGGGAGGCCGAGCCCGCGGCGGACGGGTCCCCCGCGACCCTGCGCATCGGCTACCAGCTGATCCCCAACGGGGACCTGATCGTCAAGGACCAGAGGTGGCTTGAGACGGCCCTGCCCGGCACGAAGATCGTCTGGAGCAAGTTCGACTCCGGCGGCGACGTCAACACCGCCGTGATCTCCGGTTCGCTCGACATCGGCCTGGCGGGCAGCAGCCCGGTCACCCGTGGCCTGTCGGCGCCGCTGAACATCCCCTACCGGGTGCCGTGGATCTTCGACGTGATCGGCGACAACGAGGCCCTCGTGGCGCGCGGCGGCGTGACCGACGTCAAGGGGCTGGCCGGCAGGCGGATCGCCACGCCGTTCGGCTCGACCTCGCACTACAGCCTGCTGGCCGCGCTCGGCGAGGCCGGGCTCACCGAGGCCGACGTGAAGATCCTCGACATGGAGCCACCGGACATCCAGGCCGCCTGGCAGCGCGGCGACATCGACGCCGCCTACGTCTGGACGCCCAACCTGGCCGAGTTGCAGCGCAACGGAGGCACGACGCTGGTCACCAGCAGGCAGCTGGCCCAGCGCGGCAAGCTGACCGCCGACCTGGCGGTGGTACGCGAGGACTTCGCGAGCAGGTACCCCGAGGCGCTGCGGATCTGGCTCCGGCAGCAGGACCGCGCCGTCAAGCTCGTCAGGGACGACAAGGACGCCGCGGCCGCGGCGATCGGCCGTCAGCTCAACCTCGACCCCGCGGAGGCCGCCCGCCAGCTCGGCCAGCTCGTGCTGCTCGACGCCACAGAACAGCGCTCCGCCGACTACCTCGGCACGCCCTCCGCCCCGGGGAAGCTGGCCGAGAACCTGCACAGCGCGGCCGAGTTCCTCAAGACCCAGAAGAAGGTGGACGCGGTGCCCGACCTGAGCGTCTTCCAGAGAAGCCTGGCCACCCGGGAGCTCGCCGATGCCTTCCCCGGCGGCTGAGCCCGCGCTGGCGCTCTCGGGCGTCTCGCACACGTACCGGGTTCGGGGCCGAGGCCGGGGCGGTACGGTCACCGCCCTCGGCCCCCTCGACCTGGAGATCGCCCCCGGTGAGTTCGTCACGGTCGTCGGGCCCTCCGGGTGTGGCAAGAGCACGCTGTTGCGGCTGGTCGCGGGCTTCGCCGCGCCCTCGTCGGGGAGCATCACCGCCTCAGGAGCGCCGGTCACCGGTCCCGACCCCACCAGGGGGTACGTCTTCCAGCAGCACCGGCTCTTCCCCTGGCTGACGGTCGCCGGGAACGTGGGTTTCGGGCTGCGGGGGCTGCCGAAGGCGGACAGACGGGCCAGGGTCGCCGAGCTGCTCGAGACGACCGGGCTCGGCGACGTCGGGCGGGCCAGGCCGTACGAACTGTCCGGGGGGATGCAGCAGCGGGCCGCCATCGCCCGCGCGCTGGCCCCCGGACCCGCGCTGCTGCTGATGGACGAGCCGTTCGCCGCGCTGGACGCCTTCACCAGAGAACGCATGCAGGAGGAGGTACGCGAGCTGTGGCGGCGGGCCGGGACCACGGTCGTGTTCATCACGCACAGCGTGGACGAGGCGGTCTACCTGGGCACCCGGGTGCTGGCGCTGAGCGGCAGGCCGGGGCGGGTCGTCTTCGACCGGGCCTCCGGCCTGCCGTACGAGGAGCGTCCACGCGGCGGGGAGTCCTTCGCGGCGCTGCGCGAGGAGCTGACGGAGGTCGTACGGCGGGCCGCCTCGGCGGCGTGACCCGCCGGGCCGTCAGCGGGGGAAGGGGCCGGTGACCTCGTAGGTGACGCCGTCGGTGCCCGCGGCGTCGTCCCGGCGGCCACGCTGGGAGGAGAAGTACAGGCGGGTGCCGTCCGGGGAGAGAGCGGGGCCGGTGATCTCCGAGCCGGGGTGCCCCTCGACCCGCAGGAAGGGGGCGGCCGTCCGGCCGGGGCCGGCCAGGACGAGTTCCATGAGGTCCCCGGCCTCGGCGGTCTCGACGGTTTCGAGCCGTTCCCGCAGGGTGTCGTAGGCCCAGACCCGTCCGTCGTCGCCGCTGGTGAACAGGCACACCCCGGCCGAGTAGTGGCAGGCGCCTCCCCCTTGGAACCTGTGGGCCGTGTCCACCTGGTGGCGGGTCGCCTCAAGCAGCGCGGCGGGGTTGGGCACCCGCCGCCAGGCCGTCGAACCGTCGTCCGGCAGGACGCAGAGCACCTCGAGCCTGCCGGTCGTCAGGTCTCCCCAGCAGGCGGGGACGAACCGGTAGAGGCAGCCGTCCGGCTCGTCCTCCGTCAGGTAGACCACCCGGTTGACCGGGTCGCAGGCCGCTCCCGCGTGCCTGAAGCGGCCCATGGCCAGGCGCGGCATCGCGGCGCGCACGCCGTACGGGTCGCACTCGAAGACCTGCCCGCGCGCGGTCTCCTCGCACGAGAGCCAGGTCTTCCACGGGGTCGCGGCCCCGGCGCGGTTGAGGTCGGTTCCCGACAGCACGCGGTAGGCGCCGTGCACGCTCCCGTCGGGCCTGAACCTGATCGCGGTCGCGCCGCCGAGCAGCGGGATCTCCGAGTTGGACACGTAGACCCAGCCGTCCCCGTCGGGGAAGCAGGCGCCGTCTCCGGGGGCCGGGTGCCAGAGCACCCCGCCGACCCGGTGGCCGGTGCGGGCGACGACCCGGCTGGAGAAGCCTTCGGGCAGCACGACCCCGTTGGCGTCCGGGGGCCTCGGCGGGCCGTACGGGCCGGACAGCACGGCCAGGCCGCCGCGGGAGGCGTCGGCGGCGCCCCACCGGAGAGGTCCCGCGAAGGCCGTTCCCGTCGCGGGCTCCCCGGTGCGCACGAACGTACGGCGAAGCATCGCTCCTCCTCGTCACCTTCACGGTAGACGGCCAGTCGATCGGACCCATGTGAACAGGGCGACTCCCCCCGCTCAAACTTTGCGGAAACCGGAGAGCAAGCGTTTCCCAAAACCGGGCGTTCCATGCCCGATGTCCCCGATCACCGCCACCCGGGCGTTCACAGTGGAGATCACACCGTCGTCAGAGCGGGGGGCACCGTTGAGCGAGGGACTCACGTTCGCCGATCCGGCGGCCCGGGCCGTTCCCGCCGAGGGCGGCCGCCGGGCCCTGGTCCTTCTCGACGCGCCGGATCCCTCCCCGCAGGAGGCCCTCGCGTGTCCCGACGCCCGCCTGGCGGGCGCGCTGCGCGCCGAGGGCTTCGCCGTCGAGGCCGAGTACGGCCGGGGCGCGCGGTGGGACGGCGAGCGGGTGTGGGAGTTCCTGGGTTCGGCCCGGGAGGACGACCTGCTGCTGATCCGGCTGCCCTCGGACGGCGGCTGGACGTCCAGGCAGCTCGGGGCCATGATCGGCGCGTTCGGCAGGCGGGTGGGCCGGTCGCTGGCCACGGCCGTGCTGCTGGTCGTCGACTTCGGCTGGAGCGCCCTGGAGGAGACGGCCTCCCCCGTGCGGCGGCTCGCGGTCGCCGGTGAGCCCAGGATGGCGGCGGCGGCCCTGACACTGACGCTGAAGGTCGGCGAGACGCCGAGGGGGCCCGCGCGGAGCCTGACGGACGTGATCGCGGAGGGGCTGGCGACCAGGGCCGCCGACCTCGACGGCGACGGCGTGATCACCGTCGGCGAGCTGCACGCCTACGCCCTGGAGCGCTACGCGGCGGCCTGCGCCGCCCGCGTCCCCATCCTGATCGCCTACGGCGCCGTGGCCGACGTCCCGCTGACCGGCGGCCCCGGCCCGGCCCCGACCGTCCCCGCCGCCCTCGCGCGGGCCGCCGCGGGGCTCGGCGACGCCGTGGCGCCGGCGTCGGGGGCCGAGGTCGTCAGGCGCGTCTACGAGCTGCACCTGAGCGAGGCGGGCAGACGGCTGCTGCGGGTGGCCTCGCTGCTGGCCGAGGACGAGTCGGTCGAGGAGGTCTTCGGCGACGCGGCCGAGCTCGACCGGTGGGGGCTGCTCGGCGAGCGCACCACGTTCGCCCACCCGGACGTGCGGGCCTTCGGCTACTCACGGCTGACGCCCGCCGAGCGCGCGCAGACCTCCGCGCTGCTGCGCCGCAGACGGGCGGGGCTGCGGGCCGTACCGCCGAGGGCCCGGCTGACGGCCGACCGGTGGACCACGCAGGACCAGCTCGGGCACCGGCTCTACGCGGAGGCCGTGGCCGCGTTCGTCAGGCACCCGGAGACCCGGCCCCCGCTCACCATCGGCGTCAAGGGACCGTGGGGGGCGGGCAAGACCTCCCTGATGCGGATGATCCAGGACCTGCTGGACCCGGGGGCCGCGGGGAACGCCCCGGCGAGGATCCACCTGCCGGGAATCGGCCCTCCCGGCGCCCGTGCGGGCAGGACGCCGACCAACGCCGAGGTGCTCGCCCACGCCGGACGGCGCCGGGCGGAGGACGGGGAGGGCGCGGTGCGCGCCGAACCCGGCCGCCTTCCCGTACGGCAGGCCGACTGGCGCCCGACCGTCTGGTTCAACCCCTGGATGTACCAGAACGGCGAGCAGGTCTGGGCCGGGCTCGCCCACGAGATCATCAGCCAGGTCACCGAGCGGCTGCCGAGGGCGGAACGGGAGCGTTTCTGGCTGCGGCTCAACCTGGCGAGGATCGACAGGGAGGCGGTCCGGCGGCGCGCCTACCGGCTGGCGCTGACCCGGCTCGCGCCGCCCGCCCTCTGCCTGGTCGCGGGGCTCGTGCTGACCGGCGCGCTGCTGGCGGCCTCGGCGCTGCTGCCCGCCGCCGGGGAGATGATCCGGCACCTCGCCGCCGCCGTCGGCACCGTTGGCTCGGCCGGTGTGCTCGGGGCGGGAGCCGTACGGCTGGCGCGGTTCTTCGGCGAGTCGGCCGACAACGCCTTCGCCGAGCTGGTGCGCAGGCCGGACCCGCTGGCCCGGGACGCGGGCGGGCTCTTCGCCGAGGCCGTGACCGGTCCCGGCTACCGGTCGAGGACCGGGTTCCTGCACCTGGTGCAGACGGACATGCGGCACGTGCTCGACCTGGTCGCCACCGAGGAACGGCCGCTCGTGGTGTTCGTCGACGACCTCGACCGGTGTTCGCCGGGGACGGTCGCGCAGGTCATCGAGGCGATCAATCTGTTCCTCGCCGGTGAGTTCCCCAACTGCGTCTTCGTGCTGGCGATGGAGCCCGAGGCGGTGGTCGCGCACGTCGAGGCCGCCTACCGGGACCTGACCGAGGCGCGGCCCGCCTCCGGGGCCGGGCTGGGGTGGCGGTTCCTGGAGAAGATCGTGCAGTTGCCGCTGAGCGTGCCGCTGCTCGACGACGCCGACCGGCTGCCCGCCTTCGTCCGGGCCCTGCTGGGCGTGCCCGACCCCGTGGAGGGGCAGGACGCGCCGTTCGTCGCGCCGCCGCGCTCCCCCGCCGACCCGCCGATCGCCGACCCGCTGCCAGGCCCGGCGGAGCCGCCGGACCCGGTCCAGGTGAGCCGACTTGAGGAGGCGATCTGGGCGCTGCGGCCCACGGCCACGACCCTGGACGAGGCGGCGAGGCTGGCGCAGGAGAGACTGGGCGTCGAGAGCCGCGACGTGATCGGCGGGCTGTCCTCGGCGGCGCGCGAGGCGGCCGACCGGGTCTTCGACGACCTCTACAGCGACGAGAACGCCTACCGGGCGATCGAGTTCGTGCTGCCCGCGCTGACGTTCTCCAACCCACGGCAGATCAAGCGCTATGTGAACGTCTTCCGGTTCTACTCCTTCCTGACCTACCGCCGGGCGCTGGCCGGGGCGGCGCCCGCCTCGGACGCCGAGGTCGCCAAGCTCGCGGCGCTGACCGTCAACTGGCCGCACCTGCTGTCGTCGCTGGTCACCGAGGCCGGGGGGCCGAGCGCGCTGGAGGGCCTCGAGGGGGCCGCGGGCACCGGCGACGACAGGATCTGGGAGCGGGCCGTACGGCAGGCGGGCCTGGCGGGCGACGGCCTCGGCAACCCCCGGCACTCCTGGGGCACCGAGCTCGACGCCCTGCGCGAGCTGCTGTCCCGGCCGCACCCGATCGCGGGGCTGGCCCGTTACCTGCTCTGAACGGCCCTCAGGACCCCTTGCCGAGGCGGGGCAGGCGGCGGATGGGCCAGGCGGCGACGAGGGCCGCGGCGCAGCCAAGGGCGATCACGGCGGCGGCCAGCAGCATGTCCCTGATGCCGAACAGCGCGCTGGCGGGACCGGCGATCGCCTGGCCGAACGGGACGGCCAGGATCGACCCGGCGATCTCGTAGGCCGTCACCCGGTTGAGGCGGTCGGCGGGGATGTGGGTCTGCACGGTCGTGGCCCACTGGACACCCCAGAACGCCCAGCCGAGGCCGCTGACGCCGTACCCGAGCATGAGCAGCGGCAGGGAGGGGACCAGCGCCGCGGCCAGCGGCATCAGCGGGAAGAGGAACATGGCGACCCCGCCGCCGAACAGGGGACGGGAGGGGCGCAGCCTGAGCGCGGCCAGCCCGCCGAGGACGCAGCCCGCCCCGAACGCGGCCTCGGCGAAGCCGAACGCCGCCTTGCCGTGCGCGGCGATGATGGAGGCCGCGCCGAGGGGGGTGATCGGCCCCCAGACGAACACCCCCAGCACCCACCAGATCAGGATGACCCCCCACAGCCAGGACCGGGAGCGGAACTCCTTCCAGCCGGTGCGCAGGTTCTGCAGGGTCGTGGCCGACCGGTCGACCTCGAAGGCGGGTAGCCGCAGCGCCACCAGGCAGATCCCGCTGACGGCGAAGGTCGCGGCGTCGATGGCGAACACCCAGCCCGCCGAGGTCACGGCCAGGAGCGTTCCGGCGATGGCGGGACCGGCCATCGTGGACAGGCCCTCGCTCACCTTCAGCACCCCGTTGGCCTGCTGCGGGTCGGCGGCGACCTGCGGCACCAGGCTGGAGACGCCCGGCTGGAACATCGCGGTCGCCATCCCGCCGAGCACCGAGGTGACGATGATGAACCACACCGGCGGGTGGCCGAGCCCCAGATAGAGCGCGAGCGAGCCCTGGATCAGGAACCGGGCCGCGTCCGAGCCGATCATCAGCGGGCGGGGGTGGAACCGGTCCGCCAGCACTCCGCCGAACACCACGAAGAGGGCGAAGGCCCCCATCCAGGCGGCCAGTGCGAATCCGGCGCCGCTCACCCCGTAGCCGAGGGAGAGCATCGCGACCGAGAGGGCGACCGGGAACATCGCGTCGCCCAGCATCGACACGATGCGGGCGACGAAGTAGAGGCGGAAGTTCCTGGTCCACAGACGGGTAGGGGCCGCGACGGGGGAAAGCACGCGGGCACTGTGTCAGAAACCGGCTATTCCGACAACTCTTTTTCTTAGCGACAAAACACCCATAACCCCTAAGTCGCACCCCATGTACGGCGGGGCGCGACCGGCCGTACCGGACTCAGTCGCCGGAGGTGGCCGGGGCGGTGACGTGCCGGGCGATCACCTCGTCGAGCCGGGCGATCGCGGGCCGCCAGTCGGCGGGCGGCTCGTGACAGCGGACGGCGCGCCTGCCGTGGTACTCCAGGGTGTAGGTGAAGTGGTCGGGAACGTCGCAGCCCGCCGTGGAGGACGACCACGTCCTGATGCGGTCCAGCCCCCGCCGCAGGGAGCCGAGTTCGGCCGGGGTGAGCCTGAAGGTCCTGGTGGTGCCCGCGGAGCCGCCGCGGGCCAGGCCGTTCCCGTCGACGACGAGCGTCTGGCGGATCCCGGCGAAACCGCCGGTCCTCTGGTAGGAGATCGTCCCCCAGGGGGCCTCGGCCGCACCGCCCTCCGGAACGCCGGCCCGCGCGGGCACCGGACCCATCGTCGCCGTCGCCAGGATCGCGGCGGCGAACAGGTGTTTCATCATGACGTGTCCCCCTCGTCGATGCGGAACGTTCCATGGTCCATCGCAAACCCGGGACAAGGTTCCCGGCGACGGTCGCCGAAGACCATCCGCCGCGCCGGTCACCCACCGGATCACCGTGGACGCACCGCCCCGAGTCAGACCCCCGCGATCCCTCCGGCCCCTTCGGGCACGACGAAAATCCCTCGATTGGAAGAATTCCCGATTACTCCCACAGAGTGCGAATTTCAGGACACGACAGAAAAATCACCATCAGGCCGGACATGGCATATTCCCCTTTACGGAAATATTGATCTTGTTATATTTTGATATTAAGACCGGTATTCCTCGGGGACGGGTCGTCCAGTGACGGATACAGACGAGGACATATGGCCAAACAGCTCGTACGGTGGGAGATCGACGGCGGAACGGTGGTCGTCGAAACGGACGAGGAGTACGTCACGGACTGGGTCCCGGTCTCCTCGACCGGCGACCGGGTCATCTACGACGCGAGACAACGATTCGAAGACGCCCTCAAACACGTCAGGGGCGCGGCGGAGACCGCCCTGAGGACCTTCCGTGAGAGCGCGATCGGCCCGGACGAGGTCGAGGTCGAGTTCGGCGTGAAGCTGGGCACGGAGGCGGGGGCCGTCATCGCCAAGGCGTCCGTCGAGGGGAACCTCACCGTCAGGGTCAAGTGGTCGGGGACGCAAAACCACGAGCACCGCGGATGAGCCGTGCTCACCACGTGGCGGGCCCGGATCACCGGGAAACGTGACCGGTCACTGGTCACGGGCGCGGGCGTCCTGGTGGACGCCGGGCACCTGCTGACCTGCGCGCACCTCGTGTGGGGCTGCTCGGACCTCACCGTCAGCTTCGTGCAGACGGGCCGGGGAGACCTCCAGAACATCCCCGTGGACGTCTCGTACACGGGTCCCTGGCGACGTCCCGGAGACCCCGGCGACATCGCCGTTCTCGAACTGCCCGAAAAAGTCGATCTCTCTCCGGCCAGGTTCTCCCTCCGGCCCGGCACCGCCGCCGAGTTGAACGCTCACGGTTTTCCGAGGGACGCGGGTCCTTTCGGCTCGGTTCTCCGGCTAAGGGTGACCTCCTCGCACGGAATCGGTGAATGGCTGCACATCGAGGCCGCCACGGGGCACGCGGAGTTTCCCCGGGAGGGGTTCAGCGGTTCCGGCGTATACGAGGAAAACAGCGGCGAGGTCCTCGGCGTGATCTCGGACGCCTCACACGCCGAGAGCCGTCGCACCGGCCGCATGATTCCCGTCGAGACGATCCGCCGCCACTGGGAGGACATCGACGACCTCCTCGACCTCCCCTGGCTGTCCAGGGACGCGCGGGTCCGGCTGCGGGCGATCGTCCACGACGCCCGGACCGGCGCCGACCTCACGGAACTGGTCATGGGGACCTTTCCCGGCACTCCCCGGCCGAGGGACCTCAGCTCCCCGTGGGACGCCATCAGGTTCGTCGCCGAGGAGCTCCGCACGGAACCTCACGGAGACGACCGGCTCACCAGGATCGTCACCGCCCTGTCCACACGGCTGACCGGTGTCGGCGTCCGGGCCGGGCTGGAGGAGTGGCTCAGGACCGCCCCGGGCGCTCCCCCGCCGGGGGACGAGGCCGCCGGACCCGCATTCTTCCTCTCCTACTGCGCCGAGGACGCCGCCTACGCGGAGCGGCTCGGCGAGTACCTGCGCCTCCAGGGGGTGCCCGTGTGGCACGACACCCATGTGAGGTGGGGCGACGACTCCGTCGAGGAGACCAGGCGGCGCATCTCCCAGGCCCTGGGCGTCATCGTGCTCGTCTCACCCGACGCCGAGAGATCCAGCCGGGTGATCGGAGAGGTCCTGGAGGGCCAGCGGCGCAACCGCAGGTTCTTCCCCGTCCTCCTGCGCGGGGAACCCCTCTACATCCTCGGCGCCACCCGGCACTGTGACGCCCGCGACGGCGGGACGCCCGGCGAGGACTACCTGCGCGTCCTGCGGGAGGTCCGCGACGCGGCCACCGGGGCGGCTCCCCCGCCGCTCTCCGAACCGCCTCGGAGAACACCGTCCTGGGAGGCACCGCCTCGGAAGGCACCGTCCAGGGCGCCGATCCCGGTCCCGCACGTCACCGGTAGGGCCTCGGTAAGGAAACTCACCTCCCTCCTGGACGGCGGCGACCTCGAACACGCCGACATCTGGACGACGACCCTTCTCCTCGACGCCGCCGGACGGCTCGGGGACGGCTGGATGCGCCGGCTCGACGGAGAGCTCCTGCCGTACGGCCTGCTGGAGGAGGTGGACGCGGTCTGGGCCCGCTCCATGGACGGGACGCAGGGGTTCCAAGCGCAGCTGGCCCGCTACGGCGGCCCTCCTCCGGGTACGCCCGCCGGGCACGCCGGTGACTTCTTCGCGCTGGCCGACGCCCTCGGCTGGCGCAGGGGCCGTGAGGCGACACCGAGATACGGGGAGTTCGTGCCGCCGGGACCGCTCCCCGCGGGTTTCCTCCCCACGCTGCGCAACCCGCAGCTCGAACACCACCGAGGCTGGCACGACCAGTGGAGGCAGACGGCGATGGCGGTCCATCTGCGACTGAGGAAGATGAGAGGGCGGCGATGATGTCCGGGCTTGTCGTCAAGCTCTCCAAGGGAGAGATCGGCATCGTCCGCCGCAGGGTCGGCCGGATACACCCGGAGGACGAGGGCCGCGAGATCCGCGTCCAGGAGACCTCCCCGGGTGTCCAGGCGGCGGTCCTGCAGTCGGACCGCATCCACGTGCTGCCGGGTGTCCTGTACGAGGTCACGGTGGCCAGGCGGACCGAGGTGCCGCTCGGGACGATCGGCGTCGTCGTGGCCAGGGACGGCGCCCCGCCCTCCCCCGTCAGGAACCTCGCCCCGCACGTCGAGTGCCGTGACTTCCAGGACGGCGTGGCGTTCCTGCGCAACGGCGGAACCCGGGGCAGGCAGCCCGGAGTCCTGCGCGGCGGCGCCTCCTACGCCATCAACACGGAGCTGTTCGAAGTGATCACCGTGCACACCCCCGTGGAGGGCAGGCACGGCCTCACCGACGACGACCTCAGGGAGATCACCATTCCGGAGGGCACCACCGGGGTCGTGGTGGTCCGTGAGGGCGAACCCGCGGGAGAGGAGGAGGGGGCGCTCGGCCGCCGGGTGCCGGGGCACGCGAGCTTCCAGCTCCCCACGGTCTTCCTGGACGGCGGAGGACAGCGGGGGGTGCAGGAGGAGACCCTCGGCGGCGGCGACTACCGGATCAACCCCTGGTTCGCCAGGGTCGTGCAGATCCCCACCCGCGTCCTCGTCCTCGACTGGAAGAGGCCGGAGCAGAAACGGCCGACCAACCTGGACTCCTCGCTGGACCAGATCCGGATCAACGTCGAGGGCTACTGGGTGCGCTTCGACATGAGCCAGACCATCCAGATCCCGGCCAGGGCCGCCCCCGTGCTGGTCAGCCGGGTGGGCGAGCAGAAGACCGCCCAGGACGACCCCCCGGTGCGGCGGTTCATCGACAAGGTCCTGGCCCAGACGGTCGAGAGCTACTTCCAGCGCGCGGCGGCGGGCCGCCTGACCCTCGACTTCCTCGACAGTCCCGAGCCGATCCGGCTCGAACTCGCCGGGCAGGTGCGCGAGGCGCTCGGCGACTGGCAGGTCACCGCGATCAGCACCACCATCGGCGAGTTCGAACCCGAGGACACGACCATCCACGAGCTGCGCAAGGCCAACGTCGAGGCGCGCACCCGGAAACAGCGGCTCCAGCACGAGAGCGAGAACGCCGACATCGAGGAGGAGATCAAGCGGAAGCAGATCAGGACCGAGCGGGAACGCCGCAGGCTGGAGGCCGTCATCCTTGAGGAGCAGGTCCGGCTCCTCGGCGCCGACCACGTCGCCATGGAGCGGTTCATGTCCCACCTCAAGGAGATAGGCGTGCCGACCTACGTCGGCGGCAACGCGGAGGGAATCCTGCAGTACATGCCGCTCCAGGTCGCGCAGGAGGTGATCAACACCGCGCTGAACGGCCCACGGCGGCCGGAGATCGCCCGCGGGCCGTCGGGAGGCCGCGTCGAGGCCGCGTTGAAGCGGGCCCTGACCGACCAGCGCTCGGCGTTGCTGTCCGACATGGGCGGTGAGCCGCCCCGCGAACAGCGCGTCGTCCTCTGTCTCGGGCGGGAGGACGGCCACGCCGACGTCCGGGACGCCCTCGACCGGTTCGTCCGATCCTGCGGATGGACCGTCGCCGGGGAGTCCGAGCCCGTCACCGACCCGTGGTTCCAGACGGTCACGATCAGGGCGGCGGACGCGGGCAGGGCCGCCACCTCCGAGGAGTTGGAGGCCGAGCTGCGCCGCGCCGCGGACCGGGAGGCCCCCGGCTCCGACCTCGCGGCGGAGCTGGTCGAGGTCCTGGAGGACACACCGCTGGCCGTACTGCTCGTCGGGCCGGTCCTGCTCGCCGCGGCCGACGGGGAGCACGCCGTGCTCGGCCTGGGGCACCGGCAGCTCAGCCACCTCATCCGCAGGCCCGGCCGGCTGCTCACCGAGCCGCTCACCGTCGTCGCGGAACTACGCGGAAGCAGCGGGGGCGCCGGATGACCGCCTACGGCATCGATCTCGGGACCACCTACTCCTGCATCGCCCGGGTGGACGAGACCGGCAGGCCCACGGTGCTGCGCAGCCTTGAGGGCACCGACACCGTCCCGTCGGTGGTGTTCTTCGAATCGGCGGACAACGTGGTGGTCGGCGCGGCCGCCAAGGACGGCTCCGTCCTCGAACCCGGCCTGACGGTCAGCCTGATCAAGCGGGAGATGGCGCACGGCACCCCGCACACGAGACACGGCAGGACCTACACCCCCGAGGAGATCTCGGCGTTCATCCTCAGGAAGCTGGCCGACGACGCCCGCGTCGCGACCGGGGAGGCCGTGCGCGACGTGGTGATCACCGTCCCGGCCTACTTCGGCGCGGCCGAACGCGACGCCACCCGCAAGGCGGGCGAGATCGCCGGGCTCAACGTCGTGGACGTCGTCTCCGAGCCCGTGGCCGCCGCCATCACCTACGGCCTGCTCAACCCGGAGCTGGACCGCACGATCCTCGTCTACGACCTGGGCGGCGGCACCTTCGACACCACGGTCATCACGCTCAGGGGAGGGAACATCGAGGTGGTCTGCACCGACGGCCACCACGAACTCGGCGGCACCGACTGGGACGAACGGCTGATGGAGCACCTCGTCGAGGAGTTCACGCTGGAGCACCCCGACGTCGGCAACCCGCTGGACGACGCGCAGGCCGAGCAGCAGCTCCGGGCGGACGCCGAGGCTCTGAAGAAGACCCTCTCCTCAAGGAACCGGCACGTCGTGCGGGTCACGCACGAGGGCAGGGCCACCCGGGTCGAGTTCACCCGGGAGACCCTTGAGGAGCTGACCGGGGACCTTCTCGACCGCACCGTGGAGATAACCAGGCGGACGATGGAGACGGCGGCGGCGAGGGGGGTGCGCGACTACGACCAGTTCATCCTGGTGGGCGGCTCCACGAAGATGCCCGCCGTCTCCGAGGCGCTGCGGCTGGCGTTCGGGGTCCCGGTCCTGATCCAGGACCCCGACCTGGCGGTGGCCAAGGGGGCCGCGCTGTACGCCTTCGAGGAGACCTACCGGCGCCTGCTGCGCTCGGGCGACCACGCCGGGGCCGAGGCGGTCGCCTCCCGGGCCGGGCTGACGGCGGAGCGGCGCGAGCGGATCGCGGGCACGACGATCAGGACGGTCGCCTCCCGGGCCTTCGGCATCGTGCTGACCGGTGAGAGCGGCGAGCCACCGCGCGTGCTCCACCTCGTGCACGCCAACGACCCTCTTCCCGCGTCCGTGACCGAGGAGTTCTACACCGTCGTCCCCGACCAGACCGTGGTCGACGTCGAAATCATGGAGCAGGCGGGAAGCACCGAGTCGCGGCGCCCGGACGACAACGTCAGGATCGCCGGAGGACGGCTGCCGATCCCGCCGGGCAAGCCGAGGGGCTGGCCGATCGAGGTCACCTTCGACCTGGACTCCTCGGGCCTGCTGCGCGTGACCGCCAGGGAGCGGGAGACCGGCGAACGACTCGACCTGCGGGTCCAGATAGGAGGCATGTCCGAGGAGGAGGTCGAGGCGTCCCATACCCGGCTGTCCCGGGTGCGGGTCGGCTAGGCGGCCCCGATGTCCTTCGACCACGACCGGTACGTCGAGGAGGTCCTCGAACCGGCCCGCCGCCCCGGTGGCGCGCTCCCCGACGACCCGCGCGTGCGCTACCGGGTGGACGAGACGATGAGCGCCGCCGAGGTCACCGAGACCGTCAGGCGGGTACGGCAGAGCTGGCGGCTGGCCAGGGGGCAGCTGAAGTTCAAACGGCTCGTCAACCGGCTTGAGGCCGACGACCAGGGGAGATACCGGGAGATCTTCTCCGCCGCCGAACGGGGGGATCTCGGCCCGCTGCGCACGGCCCTGGCGGAGACGGCGGAGCACGCGGCCAGGCGGCGCGCGGACGCCGAGGAGCGTCTGCGGGCCGCCGCGGGCCGCCTGCGCCTGGTCCTTCCCGACGTCGTGGAACGCATCGCGCAGGACACCGGACTCGGGGCGGAGGAGACCCTCGCGCTGTGCGGCGAGCTCGGAATCGAGGCGCGCGAGCCCGACCGGCTGCCGCAGGCTCCGCCGTACGCGGGGTACGGCGAGGTCCGCGCGGCCCTCGACACGCTGGGCGAACGGCATCTGGCGCGTTTCGTGTTCGGTGACGCCTGCCGGGAGACGCGGGTGCTCGGCGGCTTCTCCCTGCCGGACGGGACGCCGCTCGGCGGTGACACCCTCGAAGGGGTGCGGGCCAGGTGGGCGGCCGAGCCGAGGGGGACGCTGACGACCCAGGCCGAGACCGTGCTGACCGCGCTGAGCACCGTGCCCGACCCGGCTGAGCTGGTGCGTCACGACCTCGTGGCCCGGGTGCGGGAGCGGGCCCGCGAACACGCCGACGACGGCACCCTCGTACGGTACGCCGTCGGACATCTCGGCCTGGCCCTCGACGAGGCGCGCGGGCTGGTCTTCGCGGTCCGGCACGAGAGCCGGTACGGCGGCGCGCCGGGTGACACGGCGGCCCGGCTCAAGGAGCTGATCGACGGCGGGGACGTCGTCGGCGCCGTCGATCTCGCGCGGACCCTGGACGGGGCCGCGCTCTCCGGCGAGGTCGGCGACCTGGTGGCCGAGGCCCAGACCAGGCTGGACACGGCCGTGCGCCTGAGGGCCGAGGCCGTGCGGGACGGCACGGACCCCGACCAGGCCTGGCTGATGCTGCGGGACGCGCTCGCCGGCGTGCCCGGCCTGCCGGAGGCCCGGGAGCTCCAGGCGAGGCTGGCCCCGCACCCGGCCGGGCCGGTCACGGCCGAGGCGCGCGCGGAGGGTGTCCTGGTCTCGTGGGAGCCCTCGGCGTCCAAGGTCGGGGAGATCGGCTACGAGGTGCGAAGGAACGGCGCCTGGCTGGCCGTCGTCGCCGGATGCTCCCTCCTCGACGAGACACCCGTCGTCGGCACCGCCCTGCGCTACGAGGTGGTCGCCCGCCGCGGTGAGGCCGCCGCCGCGCCCTCGGGCGCCGAACCACTCGTCCTGCGCCCGGAGGCGGTCCGCTCGTTCGCCCTCGAACCCGACCCCGAGGAGCCGGGGGCGTTCCTCGTGCGCTGCGAGACGCCCGCGACCGGCGCCCTGGAGATCGTCGCCCTTCCGGGTGAGCCGCCCTGGCCGCCGGGGACGACGGTCCCGGTGGCCGGCCTGCGCGCGGCGAGCCGTACCGTGCCTTCGTCTCCGCACCGGGACGGCCTGACGGTCCGGCCCGCCGGGGTCGGCGCCGTCCTGCTCGCGGTGACCGTCGCGGGCGGGCTGGCCGCGATCGGCGGCCACCGTGAGCACGTGAGCCTGCCGCCCGTCGCCGGTCTCACCGCGGAACGCCGGGGCGAGGTCGTGTACGTGGGATTCGTCTGGCCACCCGAGGTGAGCGAGGCGCTGGTGCGCTGGAACGGCCGGGAGCGGATCGTCTCCTCCGCGCTCTACCACGGCCGGGGCGGCGTCCGACTGGCCTTCCCCGAGGACGAGGAGCTGACCGTCGAGGTGGCCCCGGCCCTGTTCCTTGATGGGGGACACGTCTTCGGCCCGGCGTCCTCCGTACGGCTGCCCGCCAGACCGCCGGTGCGCTACGACGTGACGTGGCAGGGGCCGCCCTGGCGGCGCCGCCTGGTGCTCACGCTCACCTGCGAACGCCCCGTACGGCTGGCACGCCTGTCGCTCGTGCTGCGGCGGGGCCGCGTCCAGCCCGTTTCCGCCGCCGACGGCGTCGTCCTGGCCGAGTGGAGCGACCTGGAGGTCCCGGTCACGCTGGAGACGCCGGGGCCCGGCCGGGCGGGGCCGTACTGGCTGCGCTGCTTCGCCGAGGGCGAGGCCGAACTCGTCGATCCGCCGGTGCGGCGGCTGAGGGTGGGGTGAGCCGTGGTCACCTGTCCGCACTGCTTCGCGAGGCTGCGTCCCGGCCGGATCGAGTTCCGGTGCGTCGGAGCCTCGGGGCGCAGGGGAGGTTGCGACCCCGAGCCCGACGAGGTCCTGGCCCGCCATCTCGGCTCGGCCTCGGGGGTCTCGCTGCCGCCCGCGTTCGCGGTGCCCCGCCCCGGAAGCCGGGCCGAATGCCCCCGCTGTCACCGGCAGACCGGCCGCCGGGTCTGCCCCCGGTGCCACAGCCCGCTGCCCGCGGAGTACTGCCGGCGGCCGGGAAGGATCGTCGCCCTGGTGGGGGCGAAGGGCTCGGGGAAGAGCACCTACCTCACTGTCCTGCTGCACGAACTGGCCAACCAGGTCGGCGAGGAGCTGAACACCACCCTCATGGGCTGCGACGAACGGACCATCGAACGCTACCGGCGTGACTTCGCCCGCCCGCTCTACGAGGAGAACCGGCTGCTCGGCGCGACCCGCTCGGCGGAGACCGACCCCGGTGGGCCCCTGGTCTACCTGCTGTCCAGGACCGTCTGGTCGTTCGACCGCGCGGTGCGGCTGTTCGGGCGGGAGTTCCGGATCAGGTGGGACAGGACGCGCTCGCTGGCGCTGGTCCTGTTCGACGCGGCGGGCGAGGACCTGCGCAGCCGCGACCGCAGTGAGCTGTACCTGTCCTACGTCGGCGCGGCGGACGGCGTCGTCGTCCTCCTCGACCCGCTCGGGCTTCCCGGCGCGGGCACCCCGGTGAACGACGGCGACCCCGGCGACGACCCCCTCGACGTGATCGCCAGGGTCACCGAGCTGCTGCGCGAACGGCACCGTTCAGGGTGGCTCTCAGGGTGGTTCCCGCGGCGGCTGCGGATCCCGGTGGCGGTGGCGCTCAGCAAGATCGACGCGCTGCGGCCCGAGTTCGGCCGTCAGTCGGCCCTGCATCGCGCCCGTCCCCGCACCGGCCGTCTCGACCTCGACGACCGGGAGGCGGTGCACGAGCAGGTGCGGGCGCTGCTCGACCGGTGGCAGGCGGGCGCGATCGACCGGTATCTGGGCCAGAACTACACCGGCCACGCGCTGTTCGGGCTTTCGGCCCTCGGCGGGGAGCCCGACCTCGGGACCGGCGGGGTCGGGCCGGGAGGCGTGCGTCCCTACCGGGTCGAGGATCCGCTGCTGTGGCTGCTGTACCGGTTCGGCATGCTGCGCGCAGGGCGGTGAGGCGGTGGCCTGGCAGCTGCACTACACCTCGGTGGCGGCGGGCCCGACGGGCCGGGCGGGGTTCCAGTTCGTCGCGGAGACACCGGGGCTGCCCGAGGGCGTACGGTCGCGCGTCGCCCCTCTGCTGACCTACCGGCCGCCGCCCGGCGCCCCGCTCGCCCCGACCGAGCGGGAGGCGTCGTGTTTCCCCGTCGCGCTGACCTACGACCTCCTCGGCTCCCACCGGGTGCTGACCCGCTGCGTCCATCTCGGCCGGGACTACTCGGGGCGGTACGGCAACTTCCTCGGGCACGCCCTGGTGGTCTCCCCCGGCGAGCTGACCGGCCTGAGACCGGTGGAGCTGTGGCAGGCCCCCTTCTGGAAGGACACCCCGGAGACGGCTCTGCCCGGCCTGACCGAGATCGTTCCCGGCGGCACGGCCGACCCCGAATCCCTCGGGGAGTGGCTCGCGAGTCAGGGTGACGGCGGTTACGCCCGGCTCGGCTTCCTGCTGGAGACGACGGTTCGGGCCCTGACCCGGGGGCACGGACGACTGGTCCTGGTGGCCGGGGACGTCGAGGAGATCGTCCGGTGGATCACCGTGATCTCCTACTCGCTGCCGCAGACCGTCGCCCTCGGCCTGTCGTTCGTCACCTACAGCGCCGATCCGGCGACGGCCTCGCAGATCATCGTGGGGACCACGCCGGACGTCTGGCTCCCCTCCGACCTGGACGCCGAGGTGGTCGATCTCACCCGGCCCGCGACCGGCTCCGGAACCGGCCGGCTGGCCCGTACGGTCGTGGACCGCTGGCGGCGGATGGACATGGCCGCGCTGGACGGCATGGCCGAGCTGGGCCGTACCGACCCCGAGGCGGCCGCGGCCCTCGTGGCCTTCTGCGACGGCGACGTCACCGTCACCCGCGCCGAGCAGCTGGACGCGGCACGCCTGCTGGAGGCCGGTCTCCCCGCCTGGGTGTGGCGGGCGTTGGAAGGCGCCGCCGACCGGATGGAGTACGAGCTCGCCGCCGCCGCGAGCGCGACCGGCCCGCCGGACGCGGCCGACCGCTGCGCCGCCCGGTGCGTGGCGCTGGCCCTCCGGAACCCCGAGCTGCCGTTGCCCGCCGTACGGCTGCGCGCGGCGACCCGCCTGGCGCTCGAACCCCGGGTGCGGGACGCACTGGGCGGGGCGGGGAGCCTGACCGGTCTCGCCGACGTGACGCTGCTCGCCGTCGAGGCGGGGCTGGCCGTGCCGGGGCGCGATCTGGAACGCCGGGCCGCCGCGCTCGTCCGTGCCGGGGCGGGTGATCTCCGGCGTGCCGCGGGGCGGATGCCGTACGGCTGGCGCGGCGGGCTTGTCGAGGGCGCGCTCGCCGGGCTGGAGACGGCGTCGGCGGAGGTCCGGGCCCGGCTGCTGACCGACGAGGTCTGCGACCTGCTCGCGCCCGCCGACCTGACACGCGCCCCGCGTACCGGAGCGGCCGTCCTCCACCGCCTGGTGCGGCGCGGCGCGCTCGGCCGGGTCGACGCGACGGAACGGCTCGTACGGCTGGCGCCGGAACCCGGACGTGACACGGTGCTGCGGGAGATCTGGGCCGGGCCGCCGACGCCCGCCGAGTGCGGGGCGCTCGCGGAACGGCTGGGCTCCTCGGCCGGGGTCTCCCCGGTCCTGGTGGAGCTGCCGGGGCGCGCGTTCCTCAGCGGAGGGCCACGGGAGGAGCCTGCCAGGCTGGCGAGACTGGTGACGTCGCCGGCGCCCTCCGGGAGCGCCGAACTGGTGGTCGTCGTCGCGGAGATCTCCGGCGCGGTCCGGCCCGGTGACCTGGCCGGACCGCTCGAAAGGCTCCTCGACGCCAGAGAGACGGCCGGTCCCGAGCTGCGCGGGGCCGTGGCGAAGGCGGTGCTGGGGGTCCTGGACGCCAGAGGGCCCGAGTTCCGGGCGAAGGTCGTCATGACCGCCTCCCGCCGGGCCGCCGCGTGGCTGGTCGACCTGTGGCTGAGACGCGTCAGGTCGCGGGAGGAGCAGGCGAGACTCCTGGAGGTCACGGTCAGGCTGCGGCTGGGCGGGGCCGGGTCCGAACGGCTCGACGCGTGGGCACGCGGGTCGCCCCTGGGCTCCATGCGGGCCAGGTTCGCCCACGACCCCGACCTCCTGCGGGGCTACGAGGAGCTGGTGCGCCCGCGAACCGCCCTCTGGGAGCGCCTGCGCCCCCGGCTGGTGTGGAAGCGGGAGTGAGCCGTGTCGATCTGGGTCGTGATCGCGGTCGTCGTGTTCCCCTTCCTCGCCGGTGCCGGGCCCGCGCTGGCGGTCACGGTCCTCGCCGCCGCCGGGCACCACGTCCACCGGTCCTGCCGGGTGCTGCTCTCCCGTACGGCCTCCACGGTTCCCCGCCCCGGCGGCCGGGGCGGGGATCCCGCCTACCGGATCTACGCGCTGCGGCAGATATGGCGTGACTGGGCGGCGCTGGACAGGGCGAGCCGCCCGGTCGTCGTCGCCAGGGCCGGGGCCGTCCGGGACTGGATCGGGCAGCGGTGGCGCGAACGGCCGCAGGTGTACTTCCTGTTCCCGCTGTGGCTCGGCGTCGAGACGGGCGTCGTACTGGGCATGGTCGTGCTCGCCTTCGCCCTGGCCGTGTCGTTCGCGGCGTACGCGCTGTTCACGGGTGTGGCCCTGCTGGTGTGGCTGCCCTGCGTCCTGGTGCTGCGCGGCCTGGACCTGGCCTTCACCGCCATCCACCGGGTCCTGCAGGTCTGCCAGAACGCCGACTGCTACGAACGGCTGACGCTTCCCGAGTACGCCTGCCCCTCCTGCGGGGAACGGCATCGGCGGCTGCGCCCCAACGGGGACGGCGCGTTCCGGCACGTGTGCGTGTGCGGCGCCCGGCTCCCCACGACGATCCTCCTCGGCAGGCACCGGCTGGCGGGGCACTGTCCCGGGTGCGGCAGGGCCCTGTCACCGAGGACGGGACGGGCCAGGGCCGAGCCGCTGCCGTTCGTCGGCGGCCCCGACGCGGGTAAGACGACGTTCATGACGCTGGCGATCGCCGCGCTGCACGCCGCGATCGAGGCGAACGGCGGGCGGGCGAGCTTCGTGACCCACCAGGACGGCCTCGCCTTCACCCGTAACCGGGACGAGATGCGGCAGGGCAGGGTGTCCAAGACGCCCACTCCCCTGCCGACGGCCATGACTCTGGACGTCTCGCTTCCCACCGGGTCCCGCGGGGGAGACCGGATCCTGTACCTGTTCGACCCCTCCGGCGAGCACTACACGGGGGCGACCGCGGTCGAGGCGATGGGCTACCTGACGCACGGGGAGCGGATGGTCCTGGTCGTCGACCCGTTCGCGCTGCCCCTCGTGCGGGGCGGCCTGACCACGGCCGAACGCGACATGCTCACCGCGGCCGGGGTCTCCTTCTCCTCGGAGGACCCGGCCGACACCTTCCAGCGGGTGCGCGCCGAGCTCGCCTCCCGTCCCGGCGGGGGCGGGCAGCGGCGGGTAGCGGTCGTCGTCAGCAAGGCCGACCTGCTGGTGCGGACGGGCGTCGGCCGGGAGGTCGGTCCGGGGACCGGTGAGGTGTCCGGCTGGCTCCGCATGATGGGCCTGGGCAACATGGTCAGGGAGCTGTCCTCCATGGCGGGCGAGACCCGCTACCTGGCGTCGGGCCTTCCCTCCGACGCCGTGGCCGTCGCCCGGCTGGTCGCCTGGCTGGTCGACCTGCCGCTGGCCGTACCGGACGAACTGCCCGAGGGGCGCCCGGTGACCGCCGACCCCCGCAGGCCGTGGCGGGTGTCACCGCGCCGGGACGGCCTCGTGCCGGTCGGCTACGTGGCCGCCCGCCGGACCGTCCTCATCGCCTCGATCCTCCTGCCCGCCGCCCTGCTCGCCCTCGCGATCTCGGCCCTCATGGCCGGATAGCGTCGGGGATAATGCCCTCCATGTCTCAGGCGACGTTGCGCACCGGCCGCATCCTTCTTGTCCCGCTGGCCGACGAGCACCTTGAGGACGAGGTGGAACTCGACTCCGACCCCGAGGTCATGCGTTATCTCGAAGGCCGGGCCCGTACCCGCGAGGAGGTCGAGCGCTTCCACCGCAAACGGCTCGCCGCCGCGGACCGGGTGCCGGGCCTGGGGTTCTGGGCCGGTTCCGTGGACGGGCGGTTCGTCGGCTGGTGGATCCTCGAACCACCACAGCGGGCCGACCAGGGCCCGGTCGAGGGGCAGGCCGAACTCGGCTACCGCCTCCTGCGCCGCCACTGGCGTCAGGGCCTGGCAAGCGAGGGCGCACGGGAGTTGCTCCGGCACGGCTTCGAGGACCTCGGGCTGAACCGTGTCTTCGCCGAGACGATGGCGGTCAACGCCGCCTCCCGCGCGACGATGGCCTCGGTCGGCATGCGGCACGTCCGCACGTTCCACCTGGAGTGGGACGAACCGCTTCCCGGCAGCGAGCACGGCGAGGTCGAGTACGCGATCACCCGGCAGGAGTGGCTCAGGAGTTCCGCGAGGCCTTGACGTCCGCGACTCGCCCGCGCCGTACCGCCCGGCCGAGTCCTTCGTCTCCTGGGAGTCCGGCCAGGGCGAGGAGCGCCGCCGTCAGGCACCGTTCAGGAGACCGGGAAGTCGAACTCACCGTTCTTGACGCCGCCGACGAACGCCTGCCATTCGGCGCGGGTGTAGACGATCACCTCGGCGTCGCGGCGGCGGCTGTGCCGCACCGCCACCCGGCCGCTGCCGTCCGCCAGCGGCCCGGCCTCCACGCACTGACCGCCGGTGTCGGGGCTCTTCGAGCTGATGCGCCAGGCGACACCCGACAGTTCCTCGGGGGTGATCATCTGCTTCTCCCTGTCGTCTCATTTGAATCGGTCGACCGCATTCTTGATAACGGTCGCGGAATCATCCGGGGTAAGCGCGGCGTTCAGCAGCAGATCGTACGCCTGGACGAAGTTTTCCGCACCGTCCGACTCGGTGTAGACGGCCCCTCCCCTGGTCTCCGTGTATGTCACGTCGGAGTAGGGCTCGGGCATGCGGAAAACCGTGAAGGCGCCGTCCACTCCGGCGTGCGCCCCGACCGCGAACGGCAGGACCTGAAGGATCACATTCGGCCTGGAGGCGGCCTCGAAAAGGCGCTCCAGCTGAGCACGCATCACATTCGGGCCGCCGACCGCGCGGTGAAGCACGCCCTCGTCGAGGACGATCATCAGCTTCGGCGGCGCCTCCCCGTCGAGCACGTCCTGCCGGGCCATCCGGAACGCGATCCACTGCTCGACCTGACGGGCGGAGGCCTCCGTGGCTCCCGCCGTGATGATCGCCGAGGCGTAGTCACGGGTCTGGAGGAGGCCGGGGACGACCATCGCCGCGTAGGAGTAGACGGCCTTGGCCCGGGTCTCCAGCCAGGCGTGGTCGAGCATGCCGCCGAGGGAGTCGGCGGAGAAGCCGTCCCACCAGCCCTTGCGCCAGATGTCACGGCTGAGCTGTTCGAGCCCGTCGCGGATCCGCTCGTCGTCGATCTCGTACAGGTTGAGCAGGGCCATGACGTCGGACACCCGTGCCGGGATGATGCCCGACTCAAGGCGGCTGATGGTCGCCGCGTCACGCTGAAGGTGGTCGCCCGCCTGCCTGAGCGTCAGCCCGGCCGCGTCGCGGTACTCCTTCAGGTGCTTTCCGAGCCACTGCGCCCGCAGCGTCGGCCCTCTCTTCGCGGCCATCTCACTCTCCTTTGGCGATCGTTTCCCTTATGGGACCAATTCCAGGTAAATGCGGATATTCTCAACTATTTTGTTTCGTAAGCTTGCGCTTTTCCGAAGGCAATGTCACGCTACCACCGCACCAACGGTCACGCTCGGCATTGACATGGGAGCGTAAAGAAACCTCCACGGCGTTCGGTCGTCATTCACACTCCGGCGCCGGCCGAATCGAGAAGCGAGGTTCCAGGAATGGCCGCCCGGCCTGCCGATCAGTGAGGCCATACAAAACCGGGCATTCCAGGCTCCGAGGGGTCCGCGACAGCTCAAGGCCGTCGCGTTTCATGCCTTGGGCCGCACGAACGCTTTACCGCGACGTGGACATCGCCCCCTTCACCCCCTCCTACAGTGGTTGAAACCCGACACATGCCCGTTCGCACCCCCGGAGCCAGACGGAGAAAAGGGGAGGCATGACCCACGAACCGGTGACGTCCAGTGGTCGCTCCGGGAACGGCAGCCGCGCGGAACACACGTCCATGTCCCCGCTCCTCAGGGAACGGCTCGACGCCGCCGTCGTCGCCGCCCGCGCCGAGCTGATCAGCGCGAGCGAGAAAAGAGCGGGCCTGCTGCTGTCATGGGCGGGCGTCGCCTACGGCGTGCTCGTCACCCTCATCCTCACCGGCCCGGCCCGCTTTCCCGGCATCGGGCGTTTCGGTGTCGTCCTGGCGCTGATCCTGCTGTCCGTGGCGGTCACACTGATCCTGTTCACCATCCGCCCGCTGTCCTCCAGGCGCGGTGGGCTGCGGATCCTCGACTACGCCGACGCGCCGACACCACAGGCCCTGATCGAGCGGATGAACACCGAGACCTCGGACTACGAGCTGTTCCTGGCGACCGACGCCCTGTGGATCGCCAGAGTGGCCCGTACCAAGCACCGCAATCTGCGCTGGTCCGTCGATCTGATCGTCGCCGGCATCGTCACCATGACGGTCATGGTCTTCCTGGAGCGCCTGCTCTGACCCTTCGGTTCCTCAGGGGGCGTCGCCGCGCCGGTGACCGAGCACCGCGGCGATCGGCAGGACCGCCACCAGACCGCTGATCAGCACCGCGGCGAGCGCTCCCAGGACGGCCTGCGCGTCGTCGAAGGCGATCCCGACGGCGGCCAGCGGAGGTCCCACGTTGCGCACCGCCGTGACGCACCCCATGGTGGTACGGCGCGCGGACGGCCCGGTGGCCAGCAGGGTGCCGACGGCGAACGCGGCCCCGGCCAGGACGAATCCCGCGAGCAGGGTGCGCGAGCCCAGCAGCGCGACGACGTCGTGCCAGCTGCCCAGCAGCATGCCGGCCAGCACCATCAGGAACGTCACGTTCGACACCAGGGCGGCGACCGGGTGCCACGAGCGCGCCGTGGAGCGCGCGCAGTGACGCACCACCAGCCCGACGGCGAACGGCACCAGCTGCAGGACGGCCACGGTCCGCACCAGCGCGGCGACGTCCAGGGAGATCCTGGCGCCGACGTCGGCCACGCTGAGGACGGCCGTGCTCATCGGGCCGAAGGTGAGGCTCGCCACCGCGGCCAGCAGCACCTGCGTCGCCGTGCCCGCGCTCACGTCCCCCTTCTGCACCACGCTCAGCTTCGCCCCGAACGGCCCTCCCGGGGAGGCCGCGACCAGGATCAGGGCGATGAAACCCGCGGTGGGCAGGGCGAACAGCTCCGCGAGGCCCCAGCCGAGCAACGGGACGGCCACCAGGTTGGCCAGCAGGGCCGACGCGAGCAACCGCAGGTCGGTGAGGACCGCCCGCAGGGCGGACAACGTGGTCGCCAGACCCCCGGCGAACATGGTGACCGCGATGAAGATCACGGTGATCGCGTTGAACAGCGACTGCAGCGCGTTCATGGAACCTCCGGTCCTGCGCCGTGCGTCAGTCGCCGAGCTCGCCCAGCCAGCGCAGGGCGCTCAGCGAGGGCATGAAGCAGTACTCACCGCCGCGTGTGACCACGAACCGTGGCAGTCCTCTCAGGCAGCGCCGCAGCGGCCTGCGGGGAATCGTGAAGTCGCCGGAGCCGTCACCTGGGCCGTCGCCGGAGCCGACGACCGGGTCACGCGCGCCGCCCCCGCCGAAGAAGACGCCGTCGTTCATCCACTCGGACTGGACGAACTCGAACTGCCTGCCGAGATGCGCCCCGATGAAGGCGAACATCAGCCCGCGGTCGGCCTCGTCGTCCTCCAGTACCCCTTCGGGCAGCGGCGGGCCGTAGGCGGTGCCGCGCCGGATCATCCGGTGCAGCCTCGGCACGCCCGCCACCGCCGCGTCGCGGGGATTGCCCCTGCGGATGTGACAGCCGCCGGGAGTGGTGAACCCCGCCGGGTCGTCCCGCTCGTAGCCGAAGACGTTGTTGCGGAGGGGATCGGCGCCGAGACCGGGATCGTCGTGGCCGGGACTGAGCGCCAGCGGGGCGCCGCTGCGCCAGCGGCCCATGATCTTCGCCGCCAGCCACTCCTCGTCCGCCGGATCGGCCGCGTTGTCACGCAGGTAACGCCGGAACGCGGCGACGCGCTGGTGAAGCTTGCGGAAGACCGCGTAGCTGCCGTTGCGCCCCAGCACCTCGGGCTGCGGGACCTGGAGACCACCCAGTTCGTCGGGGTATCCGAGCACGAACTCCCCGGCCCTGAGCGGCGCCTCCAGGCTGTTGGACCCGGCGACGCCGCTGCCTTCGACGGCCGGGTGACTGATGCCGTCGCGGTAGCCGAACGGCTCGGTCTCGGTGGACAGCGCGTGACAGTCCTGCCGCCAGATCGCCGTGACGCCCGGCAGGGCGTGGTAGGCGGGCCGGGCGCGATCGAGGGCCGCCTCCAGCCGCGCGGCGTCGGGGGCGAGGGCCACCAGCACCACGTGGACCTCGGAGGTGCCCAGCGGGGTCTCCCAGTTCTCCGGGGCGCTCTCCCCGACGTCGCCCAGCGCGCGGGCGCGGGCGGCCATCCCCTGCCGGAACTCCCAGGAGAAGGTCTCCAGCGACTCCCTCGGCACCCCGAGCGCCGCCAGGCCGTGGTGGGTGAGCGCGACGCTGACCCAGGTCTCCCCCAGAGGGCTGGTCGTGTCGGCGGCCGAGGTGACCGCCGTGCTGAGGCGCCGCATCAGCTCCCGTCCGTGCGCGCGCTCGTCCACGCGGAACAGGACGTAGGTCGCCGCGTACGGGCTCGGCCGGGGGCTGAGCACCCCGCGCTGGATGTCGTCGAGTTCGAGTACGGCCCCCGCCCGCCCGGTCATGTCCCCCTCCGGTGTGTGACGACGTTCCTCCAGAAGGCGCGCAGGCTCTCGTCGCCGCCGAACAGCGAGCTGAAGACCGTGGAGTCGGCCAGCAGCACGTCACCGGCCCGTTCCCCGCCCGGGGGCATCCACAGGACCACGTCGAACTCGGTGTTGCCCTCCTCGGTGAAGGGGTGCGCCGGCCGCGACAGGTCGATCGGCTGCCTGCCCAGCACGCGGACGACGTCCGGGTCGTCGGTCGTCACGGCGTAGTGCGGCAGATGCATGTGGAAGTTGAGGGTGGTCACCCCCTCCAGCCACCCTCCGGTGTCCAGGTCCCTGGCGACGGACAGCGGCGCGATCTGCTTGGGCCCGCTCACCGCGGGGCGCAGGCCGTACCGGTTCTCCACCGGTATGCCGAGCTCTCCCATCAAGGAACGCAGATATCGGGCGAAGCGTTGCTGCCGGGGCACCAGGGGGTCGCCGTGGTGGCGGTGCTCCCTGTCACGCACGGCCAGGTCGTCGGAGGCCCCGACGTCGTGGTGCGGTCCCAGCACCAGGCGGGTCCCCTCCCTGGCGAGGAAGGCCCGTACCGCCTCGATCTCCTCGGGCGCCGGTTCCTGCCCGGTGATCATGTGGTCCAGTCCGAACACCAGCAGGGTGTCGGTGTCGGCCAGCACCCGCTCGTCCAGCGGGGTGGGGAAACCCGCCTGGTCGACGCGCTGGTACACCGGCACCGGGTGCCCGGTGACCTCCTGGGCGAACTGCTGGAACGGCAGCCAGCCCCAGAAGAACAGCTCAAGGGATCCGGCGACGCCCTGCTGGAAGCGCAGCGGGTCGGACCACTTCGGGTCCTCGTAGGCGGGCCAGGCCGTCCGCCGGACCTCGGTCATCGTGGAGAAGCGGTTGTCCAGCTCGGCCGGGTTCCTGCCCGCCTCCGCCGGATAGCTCCACGAGACGTAGACGCTCACCCGCTGCCCGCCGGGGGTGTACGGACGCGGCACGTGGTTCTGGTTGTAGGTGCGTGCGGTCGTCGACCGGCTCATCTCGTCTCCCCTGTACGGCGGGACACGCGTGGCGCCCGGCCCGCTCTGGCGGCTCACGGCTCGGGTCTCACTGCATCTGGTCGAGCACCTCCGACAGGGCGCTCTTGATCCGCAGCGCCTTCTTGATCTCGTCGGCGGTGACGTAGGGGTACTCCCCGTACTCGACGAAGCTCGGGCAGTGGTGCTCGCGGACGAACCTGACGAACGCCTCGGGGTTGGTCCGCCAGTCCTCGGGGAAGCCCTCAAGGTTCTCGAAGGCCGTGCTCACCCCCGACATGGTGAACAGCGCGACGGCGTCCTCGGTGTACTTGTCGAAGTCGGTGTCGAAGATCCCCTGGTACATGAAGCGCGTGTCGTCGTCGAAGAGCACCCAGCGCAGGTAGTGCAGTTTGAGCGGGGCCAGCAGGTACGGGTCGGCCTCCAGCGCCCTGGCCAGGGTGTGGCCGTGGTCCCTGATCGCCCCGGCCCGCCCCGGTTTGACGTCGGCGATGATCGTGAACCCGTAGCACGCCGGGGTCCTCGGGAAGACGGGGCCGTACTTGCCCTGTTCGAGGTGGTCGGTCTCCTTGGGGATGACGACCGCCCGAGGAATGATGTCCATGCCGCTCCCCCTGTCACTCGGTCAGGGGGGAAACAGGCGAAGCTGCCTGACCTGCAGAATTATCCCACGCCCTGATCCGAGCGAGGCGCCCGCCGTACGGGTTGCGCGGCGGGCGCCCGGGCCGCCGGGGTTACCGCAACAGCCGCCTCATCGTGGCGATCTCCGCCGACTGGCCGTCGACGATGTCGGCGGCCATCCGCCGGGCCGGTTCGTGGACGCCTTCCGCCTGCTCCTGCCTGGCCATGGCGACGGCGCCCTCGTGGTGCTGGATCATCATCGTCAGGAACGCCCTGTCGAAGGCGGCGCCCTTGAGCCCCTTGAGCTCCTCCATGGCCTGGCCGGACATCATGCCGGGCATGTCGTGGTCCATGGGCGTGCCCTGCTCACCCGGCACCTGCGCGCCCCAGGCGGTGAGCCAGCCGCTCATCGTCCGGATCTCCGGCTCCTGGGCCGCCTCGATCTTCCCGGCCAGGTCCTTGACCTGGCCGCTCGCGGCCCGGCCCTCGGCCAGCTTCGCCATCTCCACCGCCTGGCGGTGGTGGGGGATCATCATCTGGGCGAACATGACGTCCTTGCCGTTGTGGTCGGCGGCCGGAGTGGCGGCCGCCGGCGCGGCCGGGGCGGAGTCCATGGCGAGCGCGGTGCGCCCGGCGGAGCCGCAGCCGGTGGCCGACAGACCGGCCGCCGCGAGAACGAGTGCGGGAATGACGATGCGCTTCATGACGAACACCCTCCGTGTTCAACAAGGTGAATGAGAAGTCGGCGCTCGACGGCCGGAACGGACCGCCGAGTGCGGCTTCTACACCCGGATCACGCAAAGCTGGGCGAGGGTCGGTCCTCTGGGTCGGGCGGTGGGCCCGCGTGGCAGCCCGCGAACGAGCGGGCGGGCCCGCGTCGGCACCGGCCGGCCGAGAACCGCCACGGCGGCGAGGAGCAGGAGTGCCGCTCCGGTGAGCAGGAAGGCCAGGCAGACCTGGCCGCCCATGTGACTTTCGTGGGAGGGGTCCGACATCGGGGCACCGGCGCCGGAGGCGTGGCCGAGCCCCATGGTCAGGACGCTCGGGGCGGGCGCCGGGCCGGGCGAGGGCTGCACCCCGTGCATGACGATCAGCCCGCACAGGACGGCGGCGACCAGCAGCGGCCCACCCAGCGGGGCGAGTCTGCGAGCCGCGTTACCCATTGCCACAGTTGTCACATTACCGGCCACCCGGTCACGACAGTTCCTCGACGGCGCGCTGGTAGGCGCCCAGGGTGTCGAGGAACATCCGGCGCTGTTCCGGGGTGAGCGGTTCGAGTGCCCTGCGCCAGGCGACGGCCCCTCTGGCCAGCCAGTCGTCGATCACCGGGCGACCGGCCGCGGCGATGCTGACGATCCTGCGGCGCCGGTCGTCGTCGTCCTCGCGCCGCTCCAGGACGCCCTTGCGGCTCAGCTCACCGACCATCAGGCTCACCGTCGTCGGCGCGACCTCAAGACGCGCGGCCAGCTCGTTCACCGTCATCGGCCCGTCGAACAGCAGGTAGGACAGCAGCGACAGATGCCGTGGCCCCAGCGCGAGCGACTGGAGCGGCTCGGGGACCGGCAGTCGTTTCACCCGCCCGACCATGCGCGGCATGAGCAGCAGTAACGCCCGGATCGCGTCGTCGACGTCCAGCCCGGGCCCCTCGTCTCCACTTGACACGCCCCACCCCTCCCAAATTACCTTTGCGACCAAAGATATTTGGCTTCCAAAGCAAATCCATCGTAGCCGGGAACGGCCACGAGCCAGGGGGAATCGATCATGACCATCCTCGTCACCGGCGCCCGGGGCAACATCGGCGGCCGTCTTGTCACCCTGCTCGCCGGGGATGGCCACCGGGTGCGCGGCTCGGCCAGGGACGCCTCCGCGCTGCGGCCGCCCGAGGGCGCCGAGACCGCCGAACTGGACGTCACCGACCCGCGCGGCGCCGAAGAGGCCCTGCGGGACGTCGAGACGATGTTCCTCTACCCCACCAGGGGCGAGGTCGGCGCCTTCCTGAGGATCGCCGCCGAGGCGGGTGTCCGGCACGTCGTGCTGCTGTCCTCCCCCGCCTCCTACGAGGCCGGGGAGTACGACCGGCCCATCGGCCTCGCCCATCGGGCGGTCGAGCGGGCACTGGAGGAATCCGGCCTGCGGCACACCGTGCTGTATCCGAGCTGGCTGGCCACCAACGCCCGCCGCGACTGGGCCGGGGAGATCCGCGCCACCGGACGGGTCGGCATCGCCCATCCCGACGCGCGGGTCAACCCCGTCCACATCGACGACGTCGCCGAGGTGGCCGCGCACCTGCTCACCGAGGAGGCGCACCGGAGCCGGAGGCAGGTGCTCACCGGCCCCCGGTCGATGCGCCTGCGTGAGGTCGTCGCGGTCCTCGGCGAGGCCGTCGGCGCGTCCGTCGAGGTGGAGGAGTTGACCGTGGAGCAGGCGCTCGGACGGCGCGCCCCCCGGATGCCCGAGCCGGTCCTGCGGACACTCCTTGAGGTGACCGCCTCGGCCGTCGGTGTTCCCGCACCCGTCACCAACACCGTCGAACGGATCACCGGCCACCCCGCCCGCGAGTTCGCCGAGTGGGCGAGCGCGAACCGGGCCGACTTCCTGTGACACGGGGGCGCCCCGGCCACGACGGTCCGGAACGCCCCCGAGCGGATGCGGCACCTGCTTCGTGGGTCTTCACGCCTACCGCGGCCGCCCGGGCGGCGACCCACAGAGCAGGTCCTAGCGCTGGGCCTCGATCATCCAGTGCTGCTCCTCCAGTTTCTGGGTGATCTCGATGAAGATGTCCTGGGTCACCGGATCGGCCTTCTCGGTCGCCTCGACGCGCTCACGCATCCTGCGGATGATCGATCCGAGGATGTCCGTCATCGCGGCGACGACCTTGCCGTCGTTGATGTAACCGGCCTCCAGTTCCGGCAGCTCGCTGGTCTTGGCGAGCGTCGAGGCGCGCCCGTCGGGGTTGCCTCCGAGGGCGACCGCCCGTTCGGCGACGGTGTCGGCGTACTCCCTGGCCGAGGCGACGATCTCGTCGAGCTGCAGGTGCAGCGAGCGGAAATGATGGCCGATCACGTTCCAGTGGGCCTGCTTGCCCAGCAGTGACAGCTCCAGAAGATCCACGAGCGCGCCCTGGAGCGCGGTGATGACGACCTTCTTGTCCTCGCCCTTGAGCGAACTGGTGATCGCGGACATGTGGTGTCCTCCCCCTGCTTGCAGGATCGGTTTCCGTTTTGTACGGGAACGTCCCTACCCATCAATATGGCCCTTATGTTGACACTGTCATTGTGACAGTGTCACTATCGTCATATGGAATGGACCATCGGTGAGCTGGCGGAGCGGGCCTCCGCGGCGCTGTCCCCGACCGCCCAGCTCAACGGGCGGGTCAGAGACGTGCCCAACGAACGCCTCATCCGGTGGTACGCCACGATCGGCCTGCTCGACCCGCCCGCGTCCCGCCGGGGCCGCGTGGCCCTGTACGGCAGGCGTCACCTGCTCCAGCTCGTCGCCGTCAAACGCCGCCAGGCCGAGGGGCTGACCATCGCCGAGATCCAGGCCGAGCTGGCCGGGGCGAGCGACCAGACCCTTGAGGCCGTCGCCGACCTCCCCTCGCCGGCATCCCTGAGCTCTCCGGACTCTTCGGGCTCTCCTCCGGGCTCTCCGGGCGGCGGAGGCGCGCGCCCGAGGTTCTGGGCCGAACCACCCAGGGCATCCGCCCCCCGGCCACAGCCCCGGTCGCAATCCCAGTCACGGCCTCAGCCGCGGGTACGGCCCGCCCCCGCCCAGGTCAACGGCGTACGGCTGGCCCCCGGGGTGACGCTGCTGCTCGACGGCGGACGTCCCCTCTCCCCCGGCGCGCTCGCCGACATCGGCGCCGCCGCGGAGACGCTCCTGGCGGTGCTGCGCGGGCACGGCCTCGTCCTCGACATCCCCGACAACCCCGATCACGGAGGGAACCAACCATGATCACCGAGATCACGGCGCTACGCCCCGAGGAGTGCGAGCCGGTCCCCGGCGCCGGTCTCGGGGCCCTCGTCACCGACCGGGGCAATCTGCCGCTGGAGAGCGTCGAGGTGACCGCGGGCGTCTGCGGCCTCGCCGCGGGGGTCGAGGTCGTCCAGACCTTCCGCAACCCGCACGAGGTGGCGCTTGAGGCGACCTACGTCTTCCCGCTGCCCGACCGGGCCGCCGTCACCTCCTTCACGATGGAGGCCGACGGCCGGGTCGTCGAGGGCGTCCTGAAGGAGCGCGGCCAGGCCAGGGCCGACTACGACCAGGCCGTCGCCGAGGGCAGGCGGGCCGCGATCGCCGAGGAGGACCGGCCCGACGTCTTCACCATCAGGGTCGGCAACATCGTGCCCGGCGAGCGGGTCACCGTACGCCTCGGGCTCGACCAGCCGCTCCCCTACGAGGACGGCGCGGCGACCTTCCGCTTCCCGCTGGTCGTCGCTCCCCGTTACATCCCGGGCGCCCCGCTCGACGGTGAACGGGCGGGCGACGGCTGGGCCTGCGACACCGACGCGGTGCCCGACGCCTCCCGGATCACACCCCCGGTGCTGCTGCCAGGATTCCCCGACCCGGTCCGTCTGTCGCTGGCCGTCTCCATCGACCCCGCCGGTCTCGACCTGCGCGAGATCCGCTCCAGCCTGCACGTGGTCCAGGAGGAGGGACACACCGTACGGCTGCGCCCCGGCGAGCGTCTCGACCGCGACTTCGTCCTGCGCCTGACCTTCGACGCCTCGACCTCGCTGGCCCTGGTCCCCGACCCCGGGAAAGACCCCGAGGGCGGTTCGGGGGAGGGCACGTTCACGCTGACCGTCGTGCCCGGCCCGGCCCAGGTCGCGGGCAGGGCGAAGGACGTCGTGCTGGTGCTGGACCGCTCGGGCAGCATGACCGGCTGGAAGATGGTCGCGGCCCGGCGCGCGGCGGCCCGCATCGTCGACACGCTCACCACCGGTGACCGGTTCGCGGTGCTGTCCTTCGACACCGTCGTCGAGGGCCCCGAGGGGCTGGGCGAGGGGTTGTCCGAGGCGAGCGACCGCAACCGTTACCGCGCGGTCGAGCACCTGGCCCGTCTTGAGGCGCGGGGCGGCACCGAGATGCTGGCCCCCCTCGAACGGGCGGCCGGCCTGCTCGCCTCCGGCGGGAAAGGCGAGAGAGATGAGAGAGATCGTGTCCTGGTGCTCGTCACCGACGGCCAGGTCGGCAACGAGGACCAGATCCTGGAACGGCTCGCCCCCCGCCTGGCCGGGACGCGGGTGCACACGGTCGGCATCGACAGGGCGGTCAACGCCGGGTTCCTGAGCAGGCTGGCCGGGATCGGCTCGGGCCGGTGCGAGCTGGTCGAGTCGGAGGACAGGCTCGACGAGGCCATGGAGCACATCCACCGCAGGATCGGCTCTCCCCTGGTCACCGGCCTGTCCCTGGAGGCCGACGGGCTCGGCCTGCTCCCGGACGGCGTCAGCCGTCTCGACTCGCTCTACCCGGGGGTCCCGCTCGTCGTCAGGGGACGCTACCGGGGCGCCGCCGAAGGCTCGCTGGCCGTACGGGGGACCGACGCCGCCGGGCACGCCTGGCGGCGGCGGGTCGCGGGGAGCGTGGCGGACGGCCCGGCCACCGGGGCGACCCGGGCGATCTGGGCGCGGGAGCGCCTGCGGGCGCTCGAGGACCGCTACGCCGCCGGAGACCACTCGCTGGAGGAGGAGATCGTCGCGGTCTCCCTGAGACACGGCGTGCTCTGCCGGTTCACCGCGTTCGTCGCGGTCGACAGCCGGGTGGTGGCCGAGGGCGGCCCCGGGCACCGGGTGATCCAGCCGGTCGAGCCACCCAGCGGGTGGGAGCAGCCGCCTCCCCTGGCGGCGCCGATGTCGCTGACCGGGATGGCCGCCCCCATGAGCGCCGCGCCCGGGTTCGCGGCGGCGAGCTTCGGGGGCGCCCCCGTCCCGCCTCCCGCACCGGGCGCCGCCGCTCCGCGCTCCGTCGCTCCACGCGTCGCCGCGCCCGGCCCCCGCCCCCGGCTCGCCAGGCCAGCCCCGGTGGCTCCTCCCGCGCCCGCGCCGCTCGGTGAGCTGCTCGCCGGGGAGCTGCGCGGGCTGCGGGAGGCGGCCTCCCTGCCCGCCGCCGACCGGCTGCGTCATCTGGAGGACCTGGCGGGCAGGCTCGCCGCCCTGGCGGTCTCCCTGGGCGGTCACGCCGGGCTTGAGGCCCTGGTCGCACGGCTCCGGGCGGGCGGGGACGTGGAGGACCTGTGGCGCGAGACGCTCGAAGGGCTGGAGGAGCTGGGCCGTACCGGAAAACGCCGCTCTTTCTGGAGGCGATAAAGGCCATTTCCTAGGAGATATAACCTATTTCATATGGAGGGTATAACGCGCCGCCACCACAGGGGATAGCTTCCTCTTATAAGGGTCAGGACGTTATGTGCCAGGCGATTAGCCGCAGGTCAGGTTGGTTAAAGTTCCCGCGTGACCAGTCCCATTTTCTCTCTTTGTGATGAATATGTTTCGCGTTCGGCGGCGCTCGACCCGGTCGCCGCCGGAGCGGCGGGCATCGCCGTCGAGTTCGCCGCCGCGTCGGACTACGGCCCGGACGGCCACGCCGCGCGGGCCGCCCTGATCAGCGAGACATTGACCAAGCTCTCCGCCCTGCGCCCCCAGGGCGAGGCGGACGTGCGGGCGGCCGCCCATCTGCGTGAACGTCTTGAGGCCGAACGCGCCTGGCACGAGCTCGGCGAGCCGCTGCGCGCGGTGCAGGCGCCTTTCGGGCTCGTCAACGACCTGCGTGACAGCGTGGACCTCCTGCCGAACGGCACCGACGACGAGTGGCGTGACGTGGCGGCCAGGCTGTCGGCGATGCCCGAGATGCTGGACGGCTGGCGGACGAGCCTGGAGACCGGCCTGTCCAGGGGACTGCGGGCGGCCCGCCGCCAGGCGCTGGAGTCGGCGACCCAGGCCCGGCTGCTGGCCGACGGCGGCACCCACAATCCGCTGCTCGCCCGGTACGGCGACGGGCCGGTGCGACAGGAGCTGGCCAGGGGGGTCGCCGCCGCCCACGCCGCCTACGCGCGGATCGCCCGCTACCTGCGTGACGACTACGCGCCCATGGCCGAGGAGGCCGACGCGGTGGGCGCGGAGCGCTACGCGGCGGCCGCGAGGATCAGCCTGGGCGCCGACATCGACCTGGTCGACGCCTACGAGTGGGGCTGGGCCGAACTCGAACGCATCGAGACCGAGCTCGCCGTCGAGGCCGACCGGGTCAAGGCGGGTGCCTCGGTCGAGGAGGCGACGGAGATCCTCAACGACACCCAGTACGTCGTGGGGCGCGACGCCTACCGCGACTGGCTTCAGGAACGCCACGACAGGGCGATCGAGAGGCTGCAAGGCACCCACTTCGACATCGCCGAGCCGCTGCGCCGGGTGGACGTCACGCTGGCCGTCGGCTCCTCCTCGGGGGCTCCCTACTACACCTCGCCGAGTGAGGACCTGTCGCGGCCGGGCCGTACGTGGTGGCCGGTCAGCGGGGACAGGAACCGGTTCGAGACCTGGCCGGAGCTGACCACGGTCTTCCACGAGGGCGTTCCCGGGCACCATCTGCAGTTCGGCGCGACCAAGGTGGCCGGGGAGAGCCTGTCCCGCTTCGGCAGGAACTCCTGGGTGAGCGGGCACGGGGAGGGCTGGGCGCTGTACGCCGAACGGCTGGCCGACGAGCTGGGCTGGTTCACCGAGCCGGGCACCCGCCTCGGCATGCTCGCCGGGTCGGCGCTCCGGGCGGCCAGGGTCGTCGTGGACATCGGCGTCCACCTGGACCTGCCGCTGCCCGACGGGTCGCGGTGGACCTTCGCCAAGGCCTGCGAGGTGCTGGGCGAGCGGGGCAGGTGCGAACCGCACCGGATCCACGCCGAGATCGTCCGCTACTTCGGCTGGCCCGGCCAGGCGATCTCCTACAAGCTCGGCGAGCGGGCCTGGCTGGCAGCCAGGCAGGAGGCCAGGACGCGCCTGGGCGCCGCCTTCGACCTGCGCCGCTGGCACACCTCCGCCCTTGAACTCGGCCCGGTCGGCCTGTCCAGCCTGGCCGAGGCCCTGCGCCGGATCGGCTGAACGCCGGGCCTTCTCCGAGTCGCACGCTCCCGGACCGTGCGACCACGAGAACGCGCTGCCTCGAACCGACCTGCTGACGGTGTATGACAGGCTCTGCCCCCGCCCTCCGGGGGCAGAGCCCGCCGGAAAGGTCGCCGGGGCAAAGGAACAGTCACCCCTCGCCGACTCCCACACACAGGGATGCCACCACCCCCAGGCGACAACTCAACGTGATCGAAAAATTACTTCTCCGAAACCGGTACCGAAACGCAACAGGAAGCACATCAAGATCACCCATGGCGATGGGCGCCGCACCCGTCGCCCGGCCCCGGCTTCCGCAGCCGCCTACCCCACACCGGCGTTGCACAGCGACCATGGTCGGCCCCCTAAGGGCTTGCAGATGATTAACTCGCCGAGTTGATCTTTTGTGGGAATGCGCCGGTGCTGAGGGCGTAGGCGGTGAGGTCTGATGCCGAGTAGAGAC